>NZ_JBVIWP010000001.1:0-301486 GCF_055594445.1 Streptomyces sp. NPDC040589
CCCTCTCGGGCTTTCCTCCGGGCGCTTCCCTTCGGTCTTGCGTTTCCGACTCTATCAGATCTTTCCGATCCGATTTCCTCGGTGCTTTCCAGGTTCCCGCTTCCGCGTTTCCCTTTCCGGCGGTTCCGACTTTATCAGAAGTTTCTGAGTCGGATTTCCCCTCCCTCGGCCGAAGCATGATCCCCGGCGCTGAGTTGGCCGGGTGCCCCGTCGGGAGGAGTTGTAAACCTACTGGAGCGGGGCTCCTCGATGCAAATCGAAGAGCCCCGCTCCCAGTTGGCGCCTGCTCGGGCCCGACGGTCCGTCAGACCTCGACGACCACAGGCAGGATCATCGGCCGGCGCCGGTAGTTGTCCGAGACCCACTTGCCCAGCGTGCGGCGAACAAGCTGCTGGAGCTGGTGGGGTTCGACCACGCCGTCCTGGGCGGAGCGTTCGAGCACCTCCGTGATCCGGGGGGCCACGTCGCCGAAGGCGGAGTCCTCGATGCCGGAGCCGCGAGCCTGGATGTGGGGGCCGCCGGTGATCTTTCCGGTGGACGAGTCGATGACCAGGAAGACGGAGATGATGCCCTCGTCGCCGAGGATCCTGCGGTCCTTGAGGGCCGGCTCACCCACGTCGCCGACCGAGAGGCCGTCGACGTAGACATAGCCCGCCTGGACCTTGCCGGAGATCTTCGCCTTGCCCTCGATGAGGTCGACGACCACTCCGTCCTCGGCGATGACGATGCGGTCGTGCGGGACGCCGGTCAGGGCGCCCAGTTCGGCGTTGGCCCGCAGGTGGCGCCATTCGCCGTGCACCGGCATGAGGTTCTTCGGGCGGCAGATGTTGTAGAAGTACAGCAGCTCGCCCGCGGACGCGTGGCCGGAGACGTGGACCTTGGCGTTGCCCTTGTGGACCACGTTGGCGCCCCAGCGGGTCAGGCCGTTGATCACGCGGTAGACCGCGTTCTCGTTGCCGGGGATCAGGGAGGACGCCAGGATCACCGTGTCGCCCTGGACGATCCTGATCTGGTGGTCCCGGTTGGCCATGCGGGACAGGGCCGCCATCGGTTCGCCCTGGGAGCCCGTGCAGACCAGGACCACTTCGCTGTCCGGGAGGTCGTCGAGCGTCTTGACGTCCACGACCAGGCCCGGCGGGACCTTCAGATAACCCAGGTCCCGCGCGATGCCCATGTTGCGGACCATGGAGCGGCCGACGAAGGCGACCCTGCGGCCGTACTCGTGCGCCGCGTCCAGGATCTGCTGGATGCGGTGCACATGGCTGGCGAAGCTCGCGACGATGATGCGCTTGCGGGCGCCGGCGAAGACCTGGCGCAGGACGTTGGAAATCTCCCGCTCGGGCGGGACGAACCCCGGGACCTCGGCGTTCGTCGAGTCCGAGAGGAGGAGGTCGATGCCCTCTTCGCTCAGGCGTGCGAACGCGTGGAGGTCGGTGAGGCGGCTGTCCAGCGGGAGCTGGTCCATCTTGAAGTCGCCGGTGTGGACCGCCATGCCCGCGGGGGTGCGGATGGCCACGGCCAGCGCGTCCGGGATGGAGTGGTTGACCGCGACGAACTCGCAGTCGAAGGGGCCGATGCGCTCGCGGTGCCCTTCGGCCACCTCGAGGGTGTACGGGCGGATGCGGTGCTCCTGGAGCTTGGCCTCGATGAGGGCGAGGGTCAGCTTGGAGCCGATCAGCGGGATGTCCGGCTTCTCGCGCAGGAGGAACGGGACGCCGCCGATGTGGTCCTCGTGGCCGTGCGTGAGGACGATGCCCTCGATGTCGTCGAGGCGGTCCCTGATGGACGAGAAGTCCGGCAGGATCAGGTCGATTCCGGGCTGCTCCTCCTCGGGGAAGAGCACTCCGCAGTCGACGATCAGCAGGCGGCCGCCGTACTCGAAGACCGTCATGTTGCGGCCGATCTCACCGAGACCGCCGAGCGGGGTGACGCGCAGGCCGCCTTCGGGGAGCGGCGGGGGCGGGCCGAGTTCGGGATGCGGATGACTCAAAAGACTCTCCTCACCACACGCGCCACGTACCGGTAGGGCACGTGGCGCGCATGACGTTCGTGCAGATGCAGTTGTCTGTGTGGGGTGCGCGGGCACCGGTGGCCCGCTTATTCAGTTGTGAAGCACGCGCGCGGGGGTCCCGCGCGAAGTCTGGTGTCAGAGCTGTACCCCGCCGGCGGCAAGATCGATCTTGAGTTGCTCGATCTCTTCGGGCGCGCACTCGACCATGGGGGCGCGCAGGGGCCCGGCGGGCAGGCCCTTCAGGGCGAGCGCCGCCTTGGTCGTCATCACGCCCTGGGTGCGGAACATGCCCGTGTAGACGGGGAGCAGCTTCTGGTGGATCTCGGTGGCCTTCTGGACGTCGCCCGAGGTGTGCGCCTCGACCAGGGCACGCAGCTCGGGGGTGACCACATGGCCGACGACGGAGACGAAGCCGACCGCGCCGACGGAGAGCAGGGGGAGGTTCAGCATGTCGTCGCCGGAGTACCAGGCGAGGCCGGAGGTGGCGATGGCCCAGCTCGCGCGGCCGAGGTCGCCCTTGGCGTCCTTGTTGGCGACGATGCGCGGGTGCTCGGCGAGACGGACGAGCGTCTCGGTGTTGATCGGGACGCCGCTGCGGCCGGGGATGTCGTAGACCATGACCGGCAGGCCGGCGGCGTCGGCGATGGCCGTGAAGTGCCGGTAGAGGCCTTCTTGCGGGGGCTTGTTGTAGTACGGCGTCACGACGAGCAGGCCGTGTGCCCCGGTGCGCTCCGCGGCGCGGGCGAGTTGGATGCTGTGGTGGGTGTCGTTGGTGCCGACGCCGGCCACCACGTGGGCGCGGTCGCCGACCGCCTCCAGGACCGCCCGTACGAGATCCGCTTTCTCCGCGTCGCTGGTGGTCGGGGACTCGCCGGTGGTCCCGTTGATGACCAGGCCGTCGTTGCCTGCGTCCACCAGGTGGGTGGCGAGCCGCTGCGCGCCGTCGAGGTCGAGTGCGCCGTCCGCCTTGAAGGGCGTGACCATGGCGGTGAGGACCCGCCCGAAGGGGGTCTGCGGAGTCGAGGTCGGAGCCATGGGTTACACGCTACTCGTTGCTCAGGACCGGGTCTGCCCTAGGGGCAGGCGACAAGTCGTGACAAAGGTGGAGCCCGGCACTGCCTGCTCGGGGGTTCAAGCAGTGCCGGACCCGTTCGATCAGGCTAAGTGAACTTCTCGAAATGCCGCAATACGGACACCTCGCACGGCTGAACCGTACATCTGTACCTGATCGGGGAACCGGGCCGCGTTACGGCGCCACGCGGCCGTTCGCGTTGAAGGCGGCGTAGGTGAGCGGCATGAGCCGGGCCCACTCGGCCTCCATCTTCTCGCCCACCATCTCGATCTCACGCTGCGGGAAGGACGGGACCTTGGCCAGCTCGTGCTGGGTGCGCAGGCCGAGGAAGTGCATCAGCGAGCGGGCGTTGCAGGTGGCGTACATCGAGGAGTACAGGCCGACCGGCAGGACCGCACGGGCGACCTCGCGGGCGACGCCGGCGGCGAGCATCTCCTGGTAGGCCTCGTACGCCTGCCGGTAGGAGTCCTCCATCACACGGCCGACCAGCTCCTGCTGGGCCTGCGTGCCCTCGACGAAGACGTACTTGCCGGGACGGCCCTCCTGGACGAGCTTGCGGGACTCGTCGGGGACGTAGAAGACCGACTGGAGCTCCCGGTACCGGCCCGACTCCTCGTTGTACGACCAGCCGACCCGGTGCCGCATGAACTCGCGGAAGACGAAGATCGGGGCGCTGATGAAGAAGGTCATCGAGTTGTGCTCGAACGGGCTGCCGTGCCGGTCCCGCATCAGGTAGTTGATCAGGCCCTTGGAACGCTCGGGGTCCTTGTCCAGCTCCTCCAGGGACTGCTCGCCGAGAGTCGAGACGCGGGCGGCGAAGAGGACGTCCGCGTCGGACGCGGTGTGCTTGACCAGCTCGACGGTGACGTCGCTGCGGTAGCTGGGCTTGGGGTCGTCGGCTGGGGTGTCGGTCACGGTTGGCAGGGCCTTCCCATCTCGTCGTGTGGCGACGTCACTCTACGGCCCGTCGAAATCAGAGCCATCGGTGGCGTGCCGCAATGAAGTCGGCGAAACAGGGCACCTCTGAGGGAGTTCTTTCGTCTCTACTGATGAAAGTGATCCGTTCCACCTCCGAAGGAGAAGCACCCCTGATGTTCGGTCGGCGTGAACCCGTACCGTTTGCCTTCGTCGCCGAGGCCGACAGGTTCCGCAGCAATATCACTCCCCCACCGCGTGAGCGGCTGTCGGTCAGCCAGAAGGCCGGGCGCTGGCTGATGGGCCTGACCATCGTGGCGGGGCTTGTGGGTTCCCTGGTCATCGGGACACCCGCACTGACAGTCGAGCGCCCGGACTCGCATCCGCAGCAGTCGCAGGCGTCCCAGAACCATTGAGCCACCGCGGGCCGGCGGTGACTCCGTCCGGCCCCCTGCCAGTGGTGACCGCGGAAGCAGATCGGTAGCCTCACCGGGCACAGCCCACGCATGGATCGAGTGAGGACCAGCCGTGCCCCTGCCCTTCCTGACGGCCGACCGCGTTTTCGACGCGGCGGACGACGTTCCGCTGCCGCACGAGGACCGTGACACCTGGCGGCGGCCGTACCGCCCCGGGCCGTGGCGGGTGGGGGCGGCGGCGCTGGCGCTGCTGCTCGCCTCGTTCGTGCTCTTCGCCGCGGTCATCATCGCGGCGACGGCCGAACCGGCCTCGGCCGGGCTGGTCTTCGCTCTCGCGCTGCTCGTCATCGTCGGAGCGCTGCGGCTGCTGCGCATGGGCGTGTGGGTGAGCGCGCGCGGGCTGCGGCACGTGGGTTTCCTCACGACGCGTACGGCGCCCTGGGCGCAGGTCGTCTCGGTGCGCACGGTGCAGCAGCCGGTGCGCTGGCTGGGACTCCCCCGGACCCTGCAGGGCCAGGCGCTGCTGCTCGTCCGGCGAGGACAGGCCGCGGACGGTGTGCCGCCGCTGCTGACGACGCACAACGCGGACTTCCTGGGCCGGACGGAGGCCTTCGAGCGGGCGGCCGACGCGGTGGGGGCATGGGCCGACGAGTACGGCCCGCGCTGACGTCCTGATGACATGCCGGCGGGGGGGGGGGGGGGGGGGGGGGGGGGCGGGGGGGGGGGGGGGGGGGGGGGAGAGGGGGGGGGGGGGGTGGACCCCCCCCCCCCCCCCCCCCCCCCCCCCCCCCCCCCCCCCCCCCCCCCCCCACCCCCACCCCCCCCCCCCCCCCCCCCCCCCCCCCCCCCGCCGGCATGTGTGGGTGCGGCTCAGGCGGCTTCGGGCTGCCTGCCGTCGTGCAGGGCGATCGCGCGTTGCATCGCCTTGCGGGCGCGCGGGGTGTCGCGGGCGTCGTGGTAGGCGACGGCCAGGCGGAACCAGGTGCGCCAGTCGCCGGGGGCGGCCTCCGTCTCGGCCTTGCGCCGGGCGAAGACCTCGTCGGCCGAGTCCCGGTCGATGCGCCCGCTGGGGGTGCGCTTCAACTCGTCGACGGGCAGACCGCCCTCGGCGTCGAGTTCGGCGGCGAGCTGATTGGCCCTGCGGACGAACTGCGTGTTCTTCCACAGGAACCACAGGCCGATGACCGGCAGGATCAGCACCGCGACGCCGAAGGTGACGGTGAGGGGCGTACCGGTCTCGATGAGCAGGACGCCGCGGCTGCCGACCAGGACGAAGTAGACGACCAGGACGGCGGCCGTGAGGGCGTAGGTGAGCTTCGCGCGCATGACGTCAGGGGCTCAGCTCAGGTCCAGGAAGTGTTCCAGGCCGAAGGTCAGGCCAGGGACGCTCCCCACACGGCGGGCGCCGAGCAGGATGCCCGGCATGAAGCTGCTGTGGTGGAGCGAGTCGTGCCGGACCGTCAGGGTCTCGCCCTCCGCGCCGAGCAGGACCTCCTGGTGGGCCAGCAGACCGCGCAGCCGGACGGCGTGCACCGGTACGCCGTCGACGTCGGCGCCGCGGGCGCCTTCCAGGGCGGTGGTCGTGGCGTCGGGGGCCGGGGCGGTGCCGGCGGTCCGGCGGGCGTCGGCGATGAGCTGGGCGGTGCGCGTGGCGGTGCCGGAGGGGGCGTCCACCTTGTTCGGGTGGTGCAGCTCGACGACCTCGACGGACTCGAAGTACGGGGCGGCGAGCTGCGCGAACTTCATGGTCAGGACGGCCCCGATGGAGAAGTTCGGCGCGATGAGCACGCCGGTCTCCGGGGACTTCGCCAGCCAGCCGTTCAGCTGCGCGAGGCGCTCGTCGGTCCAGCCGGTGGTGCCGACGACCGCGTGGATGCCGTGGCGTACGCAGTAGTCGAGGTTGGCCATGACCGAGTCGGGCGTGGTCAGTTCGACCACGACCTGGGCGCCGGTCTCGGCCAGGGTCTCCAGCTTGTCGCCCCGGCTCAGGGCGGCGACGAGTTCCATGTCCTCGGCGGCCTCGACGGCTCGAACGGCTTCCGAGCCGATCCGGCCCTTGGCGCCGAGGACCGCCACACGCAGCTTGCTCATCTCTTGTGCTTCCTTCACCAGGGGGTTCGTCAGGCGACGGCGTCGTGCAGGCGGGCCGCCTGTTTGTCCTTCAGCGGGCCGATGACCGACAGGGAAGGCCGCCGTCCCAGGATCTCGCGGGCGACCGAGCGGACGTCGTCCGGGGTGACCGACGTTATCCGGGCCAGCAGGTCGTCGACGGACATCTGCTCGCCCCAGCACAGCTCGCTCTTGCCGATACGGTTCATCAGCGCGCCGGTGTCCTCGAGGCCGAGGACCGTGGAGCCCTGGAGCTGGCCGATGGCGCGCCCGATCTCGTCGTCGGACAGACCGTGCTCGGCGACCTGGTCGAGTTCGTCGCGGCAGATCTTCAGCACGTCGTGCACCTGCGACGGCCTGCACCCGGCGTACACGCCGAAGAGGCCGCAGTCGGCGAAGCCGGAGGTGTACGAGTACACGCTGTAGGCCAGGCCGCGCTTCTCGCGCACCTCCTGGAAGAGGCGGGACGACATGCCGCCGCCGAGCGCGGTGTTGAGCACGCCCAGGGCCCAGCGGCGCTCGTCCGTGCGGGACAGGCCCGGCATACCGAGCACGACGTGCGCCTGCTCGGTCTTGCGGTCGATCAGCTCGAGGCGGCCCGCGGTGCGCAGGGCGCGCCGGCCGCCGCGCGGGGCGACGGGCTCGGCGCTCGGTTCCCTGAAGGCTCCGGCCTTCTCGAAGGCGGCACGGACCTGCCGTACGACCTTGGCGTGGTCGACATTGCCCGCACAGGCGACCACGAGGTGGGTCGGGTCGTAGTGCTTCTTGTAGAAGCGGCGGATGCGGTCGGCGGTGAGGGCGTTGACCGTGTCGACCGTGCCGAGGACCGGGCGGCCGAGGGGGTTGTCACCGAACATCGTGTGCGCGAACAGGTCGTGCACGCAGTCGCCCGGGTCGTCCTCGGTCATGGCGATCTCTTCGAGGATCGCGCCCCGCTCGACGTCGACGTCCTCCTCGAGGATGCGGGAGCCCGTGAGCATGTCGCAGACGACGTCGATGGCGAGCGGCAGGTCGGTGTCGAGCACGCGCGCGTAGTAGCACGTGTACTCCTTCGCCGTGAACGCGTTCATCTCGCCGCCGACCGCGTCGATCGCGGCGGAGATGTCCAGGGCGGACCTGCGGTCGGTGCCCTTGAAGAGCAGGTGCTCCAGGTAGTGCGTGGCGCCGTTCAGAGCCGGGGTCTCGTCGCGGGAGCCGACGTGCGCCCAGATGCCGAAGGTGGCGGAGCGGACCGAGGGCAGGGTCTCGGTGACGATGCGCAGGCCGCCGGGGAGGGTGGTCTTGCGGACCGTGCCGATGCCGCCTGTGCCCTTGATCAGGGTTTGGGTACGGGCGACGGCCCGCGCCTCCGAGGAGGTGCGGGCCGTCGCCTTGGAGCTACTCGACGTCACTTGTCGGTGTCGTCCTTCGTCTCATCGTTCTCTTCGCCCTCGATGACCGGGATCAGGGAGAGCTTGCCGCGGGAGTCGATCTCGGCGATCTCGACCTGGACCTTGTGGCCCACACCGAGGACGTCCTCGACGTTCTCCACGCGCTTGCCGCCGGCGAGCTTGCGGATCTGCGAGATGTGCAGCAGACCGTCCTTGCCCGGCAGCAGGGACACGAACGCGCCGAAGGTGGTCGTCTTCACGACCGTACCCAGGTAGCGCTCGCCGACCTCCGGCATGGTCGGGTTGGCGATGCCGTTGATCGTGGTGCGGGCGGCCTCGGCGGACGGTCCGTCGACCGCGCCGATGTAGATCGTGCCGTCGTCCTCGATCGTGATGTCGGCGCCGGTGTCCTCCTGGATCTGGTTGATCATCTTGCCCTTGGGGCCGATGACCTCGCCGATCTTGTCCACGGGGATCTTGACGGTGATGATCCGCGGGGCGTTCGGGGACATCTCGTCCGGCGTGTCGATCGCTTCCATCATCACGTCGAGGATGTGGAGGCGGGCGTCACGGGCCTGCTTGAGGGCGGCGGCCAGGACGGAGGCCGGGATGCCGTCCAGCTTGGTGTCGAGCTGGAGGGCGGTCACGAAGTCCTTCGTGCCGGCGACCTTGAAGTCCATGTCGCCGAAGGCGTCCTCCGCACCGAGGATGTCGGTGAGGGTGACGTAGTGCGTCTCGCCCTCGATCTCCTGGGAGATCAGGCCCATGGCGATGCCGGCGACGGGGGCCTTGAGCGGCACACCGGCGTTCAGCAGCGACATGGTGGAGGCGCAGACCGAGCCCATGGACGTCGAGCCGTTGGAGCTCAGCGCCTCGGAGACCTGGCGGATCGCGTAGGGGAACTCCTCGCGCGTCGGCAGGACCGGCACGAGGGCGCGCTCGGCGAGCGCGCCGTGGCCGATCTCGCGGCGCTTCGGGGAGCCGACGCGGCCGGTCTCGCCGGTGGAGTACGGCGGGAAGTTGTAGTTGTGCATGTAGCGCTTGCGCGTCACCGGCGACAGCGTGTCGAGCTGCTGCTCCATGCGGAGCATGTTCAGCGTCGTGACGCCCAGGATCTGGGTCTCGCCACGCTCGAACACGGCGGAGCCGTGGACCCGCGGGATGGCCTCGACCTCGGCGGCCAGGGTGCGGATGTCGGTGACACCGCGGCCGTCGATGCGCTTCTTCTCCTTGATGACGCGCTCACGGACCAGGGTCTTGGTCAGCGAGCGGTACGCGGCGGAGATCTCCTTCTCGCGGCCCTCGAACTCCGGCAGGAGCTTCTCGGCGGCGAGCGCCTTGACGCGGTCCAGCTCGGACTCGCGCTCCTGCTTGGCGGCGATCGTCAGCGCGGAGGCGAGCTCCGGCTTGACGGCGGCGGTGAGGGCCTCGAGAACGTCGTCCTGGTAGTCCAGGAAGATCGGGAACTCGCCGGTGGGCTTGGCGGCCTTGGCGGCGAGGTCCGACTGGGCCTTGCAGAGCACCTTGATGAAGGGCTTCGCGGCGTCCAGACCGGCGGCGACGACCTCCTCGGTCGGCGCCTCGGAGCCGCCCTCGACCAGCTTGATGGTCTTCTCGGTGGCCTCGGCCTCGACCATCATGATCGCGACGTCGCCGTCCTCCAGGGTGCGGCCCGCGACGACCATGTCGAAGACGGCGTCCTCGAGCTCGGAGTGCGTCGGGAAGGCCACCCACTGGCCGTTGATCAGCGCGACGCGGACGCCGCCGATCGGGCCGGAGAAGGGCAGGCCGGCCAGCTGCGTGGACGCGGAGGCGGCGTTGATCGCCACGACGTCGTACAGGTGGTCGGGGTTGAGCGCCATGATCGTGGCGACGACCTGGATCTCGTTGCGCAGGCCCTTCTTGAAGGACGGGCGCAGCGGGCGGTCGATCAGCCGGCAGGTGAGGATGGCGTCCTCGGAGGGACGGCCCTCACGGCGGAAGAAGCTGCCGGGGATCTTGCCGGCGGCGTACATCCGCTCCTCGACGTCCACCGTCAGGGGGAAGAAGTCGAGCTGGTCCTTGGGGTTCTTGGAGGCGGTGGTGGCCGACAGCACCATGGTGTCGTCGTCCAGGTACGCCACGGCGGAGCCGGCGGCCTGCTTGGCCAGGCGGCCCGTCTCGAAGCGGATGGTGCGGGTGCCGAAGGCGCCATTGTCGATGACGGCCTCGGCGTAGTGGGTCTCGTTCTCCACTAGCGTTATCTCCTCGTCCTCGTCTCGGCTGCCCGTGTGGCAGGGAGACGGTTGCGGAGAGCGCGCCGTGCTGTGCGGGCCGGTCTTCGATCGAAGCCCTCGGGGCTCGCATTCCCCCGGGGGCCACTACCGAGGACCGGCGGCGGCTAGGTGCGCTTCTCCTCGTTCTGGGTCGTACGTCCTGTGTCGTACGACATGCGTTGTGCTACCACACTACAAAGGGGCGGCGACACTACGCACGTACAGCAAAGGGAGCGGTCCCCTTTCCCCGGGAACCGCTCCCCTCACGACGTCTTACTTGGCGCCCGCCGCACCACGGCGGATGCCGAGGCGGTCGACCAGCACACGGAAGCGCTGGATGTCCTTCTTCGCCAGGTACTGGAGAAGGCGGCGACGCTGACCCACGAGGATCAGCAGGCCACGGCGGGAGTGGTGGTCGTGCTTGTGGGTCTTGAGGTGCTCGGTCAGGTCGGAGATCCGACGCGACAGCAGAGCGACCTGGACCTCGGGGGAGCCGGTGTCACCCTCCTTGGTACCGAACTCGGACATGATCTGCTTCTTCGTAGCGGCGTCGAGCGACACGCGTACTCCTCATGGTCTGTAAAGGGCCACCGAGTGCCCCCGGTCTGCATCTCGGGGGAGCTTCCGTGACTCGGAAGGCGGGATCCGCTGGGCGCGGCCTCCAGGGCGGTGAGCCCCGGGGGTGCGTACACAAACGGCCGTCGACCAGGGTACCAGGCGGTCAGGGGCGTCTTTGCCCTGGTCTCCCAACCCCCCGGACAGGGCGGAGGGGGCCACTAGGGTGAGCGGGTTCGGATCGTTGGCACGTCGATGATCCGGACTTCGGGAACGGGTACGTCGGGAAGGGGTCGCTGCGGCATGGCGGAGACGGCTGAGGAGATCAAGGCACGCAAGGAGCGGGAGCGGGACGAGCTCTACGCCCTCGACATCTCCGGTGTCGAGTGGCACAGCGCGCCGGGCACCGAGGAGCACGAGGAGCGGGTCGAGATCGCGTACCTGCCCGAGGGGGCCGTGGCCATGCGGTCCTCGCTCGACCCGGACACGGTGCTGCGCTACACCGAGGCGGAGTGGCGGGCGTTCGTGCTGGGGGCGCGGGACGGGGAGTTCGACTTGGAGCCGGGGGCGCGCGACGGAGGGCCGCAAGCCGGGTAGTAGGTCCAGCGGGTTTACGAGGGGTGAGCGACCACCGGCTCACCCCTCGTCGCGTTCCGCGGACGGGTCCGCGTCCCTCAAGCCGCCTACGAGGCAAGGCGGTTCGACATTCTTCACAGGTATCGCCCTTTTTGTTCACCAAAGTGAGTGCTGCGTATGTCAGTTCTGAGCACCTTCCGGGCGGGTTGTGACGCGACGGACGGGTGCTCGGGGGTGGACGGGCCTGCCGAGGCGGGGCTTGTGGTGATTAGGCTGGGACGGGGGCGCGACGTCAGAACCCGTGGAGTGGGCGTCGGTGTCCCAGGGGGAAGCGGGGGAGTTTGTGGATTCGGACGACCTCGGACGACAAGCAAGGGTCGCCCCAGCACGGCATGAGGGTGCTCGACCACACCAGGAGGAACACTGTGAGCAGCGATCGGGACGGGATCCGCGGGGGCTGGGCGACACCCGGCGATGACCAGCCCGACGCGGAGTCCGCAGCAGAGGTGACGGGCGAGTTCACCATCGACTACGCGCCGCCCGCCTGGTACACGCAGAACGCCTCGGCGAGTTCGAGCTCGGGGCAGGGGGCGGGTGCGTCCGAGGACTCCAGCGCTTCGGGGGCGCCCGCGAGTTCCGGGGGTTCCGGGGCGCCGACGGGGGCTTCCGGGGCGCCGAAGGGGCCGGTGCCGCCGCTGCCGGGGCTCACTCCGCCGCCGCACGCGAATGCTTCTGCCGGGACCTCGTCCCTTCCGGGGCAGACCTCTGGCCCGTCTCAGACTCCGGCTCCCGCGCCCGGGGCGCCTTTCACGCCGCCCGCGCCGGCGCCCGCTCCTGGCGCTCCGTTCACGCCGCCCGCTCCCGCGCCGGGCACGCCCTTCACACCGCCCGCGCCCTCTGGGGAGGGTCCTTCCGCCGTTCCCAGGCTTCCGATGAAGGGCGGTTTCGAGCCGCAGGTGTCGCAGCCGCAGGGGCGGCCCGAGACGCCCGCCGCGGATCCGGCCTCTCCTACGGCCGTGCCGAACATCCCCGTCGGTGGGTTCCAGGCGCAGTGGACGCCGTCGGCTCCGCCGGAGACCCCGGTCGCGCCTGCCACTCCGGAGCAGCCTCCGGTGGCTCCCGCCGCTTCGGAGGTTCCGGCGACGCCGCCTAATCCGGATGCCGCGGACACTCCGGCTGCTCCGGACACTCCCGCTGCTGGGGAAGCCGAGTCGGGGAACGGAGACCTGGAGAGCGGTGCCACCATGCGCTTCTCCGCCGTCGCCCTGAAGCGGGAGATCGCGGAGCGTGCCGCCGAGGCGGAGGTCGAGGCCCGGCTGGAGGCGGTGGACGAGGAGCAGGACGAGGACGAGGTCGAGGACGCGGACTCGGGCGGTGACGTCGAGGGTGCGCCCTCTGATGACGCCGACGAGGACGGTGACGGCGTCGCCTCCGAGCCTGCGGATGCGGTGGACTCGGTTGACGTGGCTGACGTGTCCGGTGCGGACGCCCCTGCCTCCGATGATGCCGAAGACGAGGACGAGGCTTCGGAGGATGCGGCAGCGGAGGCCGCCGAACCGCAGGACTGGGTGCCTGCGCCCCCGGCGCCGCCCGCGCCCGTGGATGCCGTGCCTGCGGATGAGGACTCCGCCGCACCCGAGCCGGCCGACGCGGAGCCCGACGACACTCCTCCTGCGGACGCCCAGGCCGTGAGCTCCGAGCTTGTCGACGCGGAGCCCTCGGACGCCGCGCCTGCCGACGCCGCTCCCGAGGACAGCGTTCCGCAGGACTCCGCCGGGCCGGGCGCGACCGACGCCCCGCCCGCCTGGACTCCCCCGGCCCCGCAGGGCGTGCCGCCGCTGCCGCCGTCGTACCAGCCGGCCGCACCGGCGCCCGCGGGCCAGTGGCCCGCGCAGCCGCAGGCACAGCCCACGGATCCGGACGCGCCGGCGCAGCCGCAGCCGACGGCCGCGCAGGGGCAGCCGCCCGTGCCGCCCCAGCCGTCGGTACCGGCCCAGCAGCCGCCGTTCCAGCCGCAGGCACCACAGCCCGCGCCTGCCGCCTGGAACCAGCAGGCCGCACCCACGCCGCCGCACCAGCCGCCCGCCCAGCCCGCACCGCAGCCCGGGGGCTACGGCTTCCCGCAGCAGGGCGGTCCGGCCCCGGCCGCGCCCAACGCACAGGGTGGCTACGGCTTCCCGCAGCAGGGCGCACCCGCTCCGGCGGCCCAGCAGCCCGGCACCCCGCCGACCCCCGCACCCAGCCCGCAGGGCGGCTACGGCTTCCCGCACCCGGGCGCACCAGCCCCTGCCGCACCCAACGCCCAAGGCGGCTACGGCTTCCCGCACCCCGGCGCCCCGGCCCCGGCCCCGGCCGCTCAGCAGCCCCCGGCCCAGCAGCCGGCGGTTCCGCCGGCCCCCGCACCCAACCCGCAGGGCGGCTACGGCTTCTCCCAGCAGGGCGCACCCGCCCCGGCGGCCCAGCAGCCCCCGGCGCAGCAGCCCGACACCCCGCCGGCCCCCGCACCCAACCCGCAGGGCGGCTACGGCTTCCCGCAGCAGGGCGCACCCGCCCCGGCAGGGCCCGACCCCCAGGGCGGCTACGGCTTCCCTCAGCCCGGTGCCCCCAACGCCCAAGGCGGCTACGGCTTCCCCCAGCAGCCCCCGGCCCAGCCCCAGCCGCAGGCCGGCATGCCCCCGCAGGCGCAGCCGCCGCACGCGCAGCCGCCGCACCCCGGCCAGGCCGAGCAGCCGGTGCATCCCGGGCAGCAGCCCGTGGACCCGCGGACCGGGGCCGCCTGGCCGCAGCCCATGCAGCACGACCAGCGGCAGCCGACCAACCCCGGGGCCGCTCCGCTCGGTTACACCGCTGCCGTGGAGCTGTCGTCCGACCGGCTGCTCAACAGCAAGAAGCAGAAGGCGAAGAGCAGCCGCCCGGCGGCCGGTGGCGGTCGGTTCAAGATCGGTGGCAAGAAGGAGGAGGCCGAGCGGCAGCGGAAGCTGGACCTGATCCGCACGCCCGTGCTGTCCTGCTACCGGATCGCCGTGATCAGCCTCAAGGGCGGCGTGGGCAAGACGACCACCACCACCGCCCTCGGCTCCACGCTCGCCACGGAGCGGCAGGACAAGATCCTCGCGATCGACGCCAACCCGGACGCCGGCACCCTCGGGCGCCGTGTGCGGCGGGAGACCGGGGCCACCATCCGTGACCTGGTCCAGGCGATCCCGCACCTCAACTCGTACATGGACATCCGGCGCTTCACGTCCCAGGCTCCGTCCGGGCTGGAGATCATCGCCAACGACGTCGACCCGGCCGTGTCCACGACCTTCAACGACGAGGACTACCGGCGCGCGATCGACGTGCTGGGCAAGCAGTACCCGGTGATCCTCACCGACTCCGGCACCGGTCTGCTCTACAGTGCCATGCGCGGTGTGCTGGACCTCGCCGACCAGCTCATCATCATCTCGACCCCGTCCGTGGACGGCGCGAGCAGCGCGAGCACGACGCTGGACTGGCTGTCCGCGCACGGGTACTCCGACCTCGTCTCGCGGTCCCTCACCGTCATCTCCGGTGTGCGCGAGACCGGCAAGATGATCAAGGTCGAGGACATCGTGTCGCACTTCGAGACGCGCTGCCGCGGCGTCGTCGTCGTGCCGTTCGACGAGCATCTCTCCGCCGGTGCCGAGGTCAACCTCGACATGATGCGGCCGAAGGTGCGGGAGGCGTACTTCAACCTCGCGGCGCTGATCGCCGAGGACTTCACCCGCCACCAGCAGGCGCACGGCCTGTGGACCTCCGACGGCAACCCGCCGCCGGTGGCCGCCCCGCCGCTGCCCGGCCACCAGGCCCCGGGCCAGGCCCCGTACCCCGGCCAGCCGGGCCCCGACCAGCAGGTTCCCGGACAGCCGATCCCGGGCCAGCCGGGCCCGTACCCGCAGCAGCCACAGCCCGGCCAGCCGTACGCCCAGCCCGGACAGCCATACGCCCAGCCCGGACAGCCGTACCCCCAGCCGGGCCAGCCCCCGGCCCAACCGGGTCAGCCGTATCCGCAGGCCGCGGGCCAGCCGCCGTACCCGCAGCCCGGCCAGCCGGGCGCGTACCCGCAGCAGCCGCAGCCCGGGCAGCCGCCGTACGCCCAGCCCGGGCAGCCCCCGGCCGCGCCCCCGCAGCCGGGCTACGGCTACCCCCAGCAGGGCCAGCCGGGTCAGCCCGGCTACCCGGCTCAGCCCGATGGTCAGACTCCGCCGCCTCCGCCTCCGACGCAGTAATCGCCTCACCCGATCGGCCCCTTTCGAGGGGCCGATCCCCTTCCTGGCCCGCGCCGTTCCCACTCGGCGCGGGCTTCGGCGCGTTCAGGGGCGAAATCCGTTGCCAGCCCCTGGCCAGGAGGGCGTCAGTGGTCTCGACCAATGAGTGCGGAAAGCTCGCCAATTCGTTATTTCCGCAGGCCACAAGGGGTGAACGCGCCGTTGACGGGTGGAGACGGCCGCTGATACACACTCATCAAACGTCTGACAGCTGATCAACCCGTCCTTCCCGTCCGAGCGATGACGCGAGGTCCGACCATGGGCACGAACGATCAGACACGCAGCCTCCCGCGCGGCCTCCGGCTCGTCGCCGTGGCCGGGGCGGCCGCGCTCACCCTCACCGCCGGGCTCGCCACCCCGCTCGACCCGGCGCCCCAGCAGGCCCGGGCGGCCGACGACGGCAAGGTGCTGACCGTCGCGGTGGCGCAGAGCGTGGACTCGCTCAGCCCGTTCCTGGCGGTCCGGCTGCTCAGTACGAGCATTCACCGGCTCATGTACGAGTACCTGACCAACTACGACCCCAAGGACAACCACGCCATCCCGGGCCTGGCCACCAAGTGGGAGTCGTCGCCGGACAAGCTGACCTGGACGTACACGATCCGCTCGAACTCCAAGTGGTCGGACGGCAAGCAGGCCACCGCCGAGGACGCGGCGTGGACGTTCAACAAGATGATGACCGACGAGGGCGCGGCCACGGCCAATGGCAGCTACGTCGGCAACTTCAAGAAGGTGACGGCCCCGAGCCCCACCAAGCTGGTCGTCGAGCTGAAGAAACCGCAGGCCACGATGGTCTCCCTCGATGTGCCGATCGTGCCGAAGCACGTGTGGGAGAAGGTCTCTGACTTCTCCGAGTTCAACAACGACAAGAGCTTCCCCGTCGTCGGGAACGGGCCGTTCACGCTGACCGGTTACAAGGCCGACAGCTATGTCCGGCTCAAGGCCAACAAGGGCTTCTGGCGCGGGACGCCGAAGTTCGACGAGCTGGTCTTCCGCTACTACAAGGACCAGGACGCGGCGGTGTCGGCGCTGCGCAAGGGCGAGGTGTCGTTCGTCGCCGGGTCGCCGTCCCTGACCCCCGCTCAGGCGGCGTCCCTGGAGGGCGCGGACAACATCCAGGTCAACGACGCCCCCGGCCGCCGCTTCTACGCCCTCGCCACCAACCCGGGCGCGAAGGCCAAGAACGGCAAGAAATTCGGCGACGGCCACCCCTCCCTGCTGGACCAGCGGGTGCGCAACGCGCTGTTCATGGCCGTCGACCGCGAGGCCATCATCGAAAAGGTGTTCCAGGGACACGCCGTCGAGGGCGAGGGCTACATCCCGCCGCGCTTCTCGCAGTACTACTGGAAGCCGTCCGCGGACCAGAAGCTGGCGTACGACCCGGCCGAGGCGGCCCGGCTGCTCGACCAGGCGGGTTACAAGAAGAACGGCGACGGCAAGCGCGTCGGCAAGGACGGCAAGCCCATCAGCTACCGCGTGCTGTGCCACGCCACCGACCCGAACGACAAGGCGGTCGGCAAGTACCTCCAGGAGTGGTGGGGCGCGCTCGGCATCGGCGTCCAGCTCAACTGCCTGGACAACGTGACCGACCCCTGGCTCGCCGGGAAGTACGACCTGGCGTTCGACGGCTGGTCGGTCAACCCCGACCCGGACTTCGTGATGTCCATCCACACCTGCGGCGCCCTCCCGGCGACCCCCGAGGACACGGGTGCCACCGACAACTTCATCTGCGACAAGAAGTACGACGAGCTCTACGCCCGGCAGCTCGCCGAGTACGACCCCGCCAAACGGGCGGACATCGTCCAGCAGATGGAGTCGCGGCTGTACGACCTCGGGTACATGAACGTCATGGCGTATCCGAACGCGGTCGAGGCCTTCCGGACGGACCAGATCAAGTCGATCACCACCATGCCGGCGAAGGCGGGGAACATCTACGGCCAGGACGGCTACTGGAGCTGGTGGTCGGCGGTCCCGGCGGACTCCGGCGGGTCGTCGGAGAACGCGTCGTCCACGGTGGTCGTGGTCGGGGTTGTCGCCGTTGTCGTGCTCCTCGCCGGGCTCGGCGGTTTCGCTGTCATGCGGCGGCGGGCCACCGCCGAGGACCGCGAGTAGCGCGGGCGAGCGGGCACACATGACCGCCGACGCGACACCCGCGCTGGTCGAGGAGAGGGAACCGGCGGCCGGGCCCCGGGTACGCAAGGGCTCCGCGTACCCGCGGTACCTGGCGGGCAAGGTGGCCGGGGCCGCCGTATCGCTGCTGGCCGTGCTCGTCACCAGCTTCTTCCTCTTCCGGCTGATCCCCGGCGACCCGGTGAAGACCATGACGGGCGGCCGTCAGGTGTCGGCCGAGCAGCTGGCCGCCTATCGCAGGGAGTTCGGGCTCGACCTGCCGCTGTGGCGGCAGTTCACCGACTACTGCGGAAAGGCGCTCACGGGCGACTTCGGGACGTCGTACCAGTTCCGCTCGCCCGTCGTCGACAAGATCACCGAGGCGCTGCCGAACACCCTGCTGCTCACCGGGACCGCCTTCGTCCTGTACACCGCGCTGGGCATCTTCCTCGGCACGCGCTCGGCGTGGCGGCGCGGCACGGCCGGGGACCGGGTCAACACCGGTCTCGCGCTGACGCTGTACTCCATCCCGTCCTTCTGGCTCGGGCTGCTGCTGATCATCGTGCTGTCGGTGGGCATCGGCCCGCTCCCCGGGATGTTCCCCACCGGCGGCATGGAGTCGGGCGGCGAGGAGGGCTTCGCGTACGTCCTCGACGTGGCACACCATCTGGTGCTGCCGGTGGCGACGCTGGTGGCGGTGGAGTACGGGCAGACGCTGCTGGTCACGCGGTCGGCGCTGCTGGACGAGATGGGCAGCGACTATCTGACGACCGCGCGGGCCAAGGGGCTGCGCGACGACCTCGTACGGCGCCGGCACGCCGTGCCGAACGCGCTGCTGCCGACCGTGACGCTGATCTTCATCAACCTCGGCCGGACGGTGGCGGGTGTGATCCTCGTGGAGACGGTGTTCTCCTGGCCCGGACTCGGCGGGCTGTTCTACCAGGCGCTGAGCGTGCCCGATCTGCCGCTGGTGCAGGGCCTGTTCTTCGTGTTCGCCGCCGCGGTGATCGTGATGAACACCCTCGCCGACCTGGTCTATCCGCTGCTGGACCCCCGGGTGGCCCGATGACGACGACGACCGAGACGGCCCTGAGCCCGCGCGCCCTCGCCCGGCAGCGCCGCCG
Organism: Streptomyces sp. NPDC040589; assembly: GCF_055594445.1. Lineage (NCBI taxonomy): Bacteria > Bacillati > Actinomycetota > Actinomycetes > Kitasatosporales > Streptomycetaceae > Streptomyces > Streptomyces sp. NPDC040589. The sequence goes on from NZ_JBVIWP010000001.1 coordinate 18,796, forward strand.
GGCCTCCGTCGCGCGCTTCTGGCGGCAGTACCGCGCCGAGCGGGCGGGGCTGTACGGCCTGACCGCGCTCGCGCTGTGCGCGCTGCTGGCGTTGTTCGCGCCGCTGTTCGTCGGCTCGGACGTGAGCAGCGTGACCGAAGCGCCGGGGCGTCCGATGCAGAGCCCGAGCGCCGAGTTCCCGCTCGGCACCGACCAGTTCGGCCGCGACCTGCTGGGCCTGGTGATCTGGGGCTCGCGGGTGTCGCTGCTGGTCGGGCTGCTCGCCGCCGTGCTGTCGGTGGCGATCGGCACGCTGATCGGGGTGACGGCCGGGCATTTCAAGGGCTGGTACGCGACGGTGATGATGCGGATCACCGACTGGTTCCTGGTCATGCCGACGCTGGTGCTGGCGATCGCCCTGGCCACCGTGATGTCCCGCTCGCTGACCACGACCGTCGTGGCGATCGGCGTCACCACCTGGCCGACCACGGCCCGGCTGGTGCGGGCGCAGACGCTGGCGGTGGAGACCCGGCCGTACATCGAGCGGGCCAAGGCGCTCGGCGGCGGGCACCGGCACATCATGTCCCGGCACGTCCTGCCCAACGTCATGCCGCTGGTGCTGGCCCAGACGACCCTGATCATCTCCACCGCGATCCTCGCCGAGGCGACGCTCGCCTTCCTCGGCCTGGGCGATCCGACGATCGTGTCCTGGGGCGGGCTGCTCCAGGACGCGCGGGAGGCGGGCGCGGTCAGCGCCGGGGACTGGTGGTACCTGGTGCCGCCGGGCATCGCCATCGCCGTGGTGGCGCTGGCGTTCACGCTGTGCGGACGGGCCGTGGAGTCCGTCCTCAACCCCAGACTGGGGGTGTCGCGTTGAGTCTGCTCGACGTCAGGGATCTGACGGTGACGTACGCGGGCGGGGCGGCCGCCGTGCGCGGCGTCGACCTGCGCCTGGACGCGGGCCAGAAGCTCGGCCTGGCCGGCGAGTCCGGCTGCGGCAAGTCCACACTGGCGCTGGCCCTGCTGCGGCTGCTGCCGACGGGCACCCGGATCAGCGGGGAGGTGCTCCTCGACGGCGAGGACGTGCTGACGATGAAGTGGGGCCGGGTACGGGCGGTCCGCTGGGCAGGGGCCTCCGTCGTCTTCCAGGGCGCGATGCACTCCCTGAACGCCGTGCACCGCATCGGCGACCAGATCGCCGAGCCGATCCTGCTGCACAGGAAGGCGACTCCGACCGGGGCGAAGAAGAAGACCGGCGAGTTGCTGGAGCAGGTGGGCCTGCCCGCCGCCCGCGCGGACGCCTACCCGCACGAGCTGTCCGGCGGCCAGCGCCAGCGCGTCATGATCGCCATGGCGCTGGCCTGCGACCCCCGGCTGGTCATCGCCGACGAGCCGACCACCGCGCTCGACGTGATGATCCAGGCGCAGATCCTCCGGCTCATCGAACAGCTCGTGGCCGACCAGGACCTCGGTCTGATCATGATCAGCCACGACCTCGCGGTCCTCGCCGACACCTGCGACCGGCTCGCGGTGATGTACGCGGGCCGGGTGGTCGAGGAGGGCCCGGCCGCCGAGGTATACGAGAACGCCCGGCACCCGTATGCCAGGGCCCTGTCGGCAGCGTTCCCGCGCATCGGCGACCCGGCCTCCCGCTTCGCGCCGCAAGGACTGGCGGGCGACCCGCCCGACCCGTCCGCGCTGCCGTCCGGCTGCACGTTCCATCCCCGGTGTCCGGTGGCACTGGAGTCCTGCGCCGAGGGGGACCCGGAGCTGCGGGAGGCGGGGCCGGAACGCCGCGCGGCGTGCGTCCTGGTCGGCCGGCCGGCTGACGAGGCCCACGAGGCCCGCGAAGAACCTGATGCCATGGAGGAAGCGAGGCCCGGCACGCCATGACCATGTCCCCCACGGCATCCGACGTCACCACGGCACCCCTGCTCAGTGCCCAGGGCCTCTACGTCACGTTCCCCGGCCGGCACGGCGGGCCCCGGGCCCGCGCGGTGGACGGGGTGGACCTCGACATCCGGCCCGGCGAGATCGTCGCGCTGGTCGGCGAGTCCGGCTGCGGCAAGACGACCCTGGCCCGCGCGCTGCTGGGCCTGGTCGAGCCGACCGCGGGCCGGGTCACCTTCGACGGACGCCCGCTGGAGTACTCCGGCCGGTCCCTGAAGGCATACCGCAAGCGCGTCCAGCTGGTCCTGCAGGACCCGAGCGGCTCGCTCAACCCACGGCACACGGTGTACGACGCGGTCGCGGAGGGGCTGCGCATCCACGGCTACGGCGGCGACGAACGGACCGCGGTCGCCGAGGCCCTGTCCCGGGCCGGGCTACGGCCCCCCGAGCGCTTCTTCCTGCGCTATCCGCACGAGCTGTCCGGCGGGCAGCGCCAGCGGGTCGTCATCGCGGGCGCGCTCGTCCTGGAACCCGAACTCCTCGTCGCCGACGAGCCGGTGGCGTCCCTGGACGCCTCCGTACGCGGTGAGATCCTCGCCCTGCTGCTGCGGCTGCGCACCGAGCTCGGCCTGTCCGCGCTGGTCGTCACGCACGACCTGGGACTGGCGTGGAACATCGCCGACCGGGTCGCCGTGATGTATCTGGGCCGGATCGTGGAGACGGGCGCGGTGGAACAGGTACTGACCGCACCCCGTCATCCGTACACCCAGGCACTGCTGTCCGTGCTCCCGGAGGCCCCGGGCACCCCGGTGGTCCTCACCGGCGAGCCCCCGGACCCGTCACGTGTACCGAACGGCTGCCGCTTCCACGCCCGCTGCCAGATCCTGGCCACCGGCGAGGCGGCCCGGGCGGGCGTGGCAGACGCGTGCAGAGGCCAGGACCTGGAGGTGCTGAGCGGGAGCGGGGAGTCGCAGGTCGCTTGTCACTGGGCGGTTTCGGCCCGACTCAGGGGCGCGGGGAACTGCGCGACCAGCCCCACACCACCCGCGGACGGCACACGAAAGGCCTAGACAGCCCCCTCGGCCGCCACCAACTCCCTGCACTTCTTGACGTCCTGCCCCATCTGCTCCAGCAACGCGTCAAGCGTGTCGAACTTGGCCTGCCCCCGCACAAAGGCCAGAAAATCAACGGCGACATGCAACCCGTACAGATCCAGCCCGACCCGGTCGATGGCATACGCCTCCACCGTGCGCTCGGTCCCCTCGAACTGCGGATTCGTACCGACGGAGATCGCGGCCGGCATCACTTCGCCCTGGGCATGCAGCCAGCCGGCATACACACCGTCGGCCGGGATGGCCGTGTGCGGCAGCGTCTCGACATTGGCCGTCGGGAAGCCCAGCTCGCGCCCGCGCTGGGCGCCTCGGACGACAACACCCTCGACCCGGTGCGGCCGGCCCAGGATCTCCCCCGCGCCCTCGACATCGCCCTCGCGGACCAACCGCCGGGTCAGCGTGGAGGAGAACGGCTCCCCGCCGCCCGCCTCACCCGTCACGTACAGGTCGACGACCTCGACCTCGAAGTCGTAGGTCTTGCCCTGCGTGGCCAGGAACTCCACGTTGCCGGCGGCCTTGTGCCCGAAACGGAAGTTGGGGCCCTCGACGACGGCCTTGGCGTGCAGCTTGTCGACGAGCACCTTGACGACGAAGTCCGCCGGGGAGAGCTTCGAGAACTCGGTGGTGAAGGGGAGGATGAGCACCGCGTCCACGCCCAGGTCGGCCATGAGTTCGGCGCGGCGGTGGTGCGGGGCGAGCAGCGGAGGGTGGCTGCCGGGCCGGACGACCTCGCTGGGGTGCGGGTCGAAGGTGACGACGACGGCGGGCACCCCCAGCTCCCGGGCGCGGTTCACGGCATGCCGGATGATCAGCTGGTGTCCGCGGTGGACTCCGTCGTAGGAGCCGATGGTGACGACGCTGCGCCCCCAGTCCTGGGGGATGTCCTCCAAGCCACGCCAGCGCTGCACTGTGCCTGCTCCTTGTCGAAAGCTCGTCGAACCGTGTCCGTGGTTGTCCGTGGTTGCCTCGTGCGCAGGTCTAAGGGTGCCATGCCGCTTGCCTCCGGCCCGCATCGGCATGGGCTGTGACAGGACGCACGACGCCCGGGCCGGTCCGGCCCGGCGCCATCCTGTCAGGCGGGGACGCGTACGCCCGCCAGGTTCTCGATCATCCGGTGCGAGCTGGGCCCGACCACCGCCGCCCACTCCTCGGGCGCGTCGGCCAGCCAGCCGGCCGCGCGGGCGGCGAATCCGGGCACGTGCCGGCCCAGATCGACCAGGGCGCGGTCGAAGCGGCCGGCGCCCTCCGGGGTGCGCACGAGGAGCAGGCCGACGCGGTGGACGATGTCGCGCAGGTCGTCGCCGCTGTTCCGGGCGGCGGCCTGGAGCAGCGCGTCCAGCACGTCGGTGTCGTGCTCGCGGGCCAGGAGCGCGTCGCGCAGTTCGCGGCGCAGCGGGCGGGAGGCGGGGATGCCGGGCGGGGTGAGGACGGCGGCGAGGGCGCACCGCAGCCGTACCGTCCCGCCGTCCAGCAGGCCGGTGACCAGGGGCAGCAGCACGGCCCGGGCTTCAGGGCCCCGGTCGAGCCGCTGGTCGACGTACGCGGCCAGTTGCCCGGCGAGTTCCGGCCGCAGCTCCGCCGCCTCCCGGACCAGTGCGGCGACCCGCCGGGCCAGGCCGGGCGGGGTGGCGTCGGCGAGCGCCCGCAGCGCCTCCTCCGCGTCCGGCCGCCGCAGCCGCTCCGCGAAGGCGCCGAGGACCGGCTCGGGGTGGGCCAGGAGGGCGCGGGCCGGCACGTCCTGGGGGAAGCGCGGGTCGCCCGCCGCGAAGCACTCCAGCGCCCGTGGGAGGTACTTGGCCCGGGTGTGCGGGTCCTGGACGAGGAGGGCGAGTGCGCCCCCGTGCAGGGCGTGGCCTGTGGGGCGGGCGAGCAGGGCGAGGGCCGCGTAACGCAGGAGGGCGCGGTCCTCTCCTGTGCTCACGTGCGGTGCGACACGGAGTCCGTGCGCCACCGCGGCGTCCCGGCGCGCGGGCCGCTCGTCGAGCGCCCAGCGGTCCACGGCCCGGCACATCGCCGACGGTTCCTCCTCGGCCAGCACGGCGAGCAGTTCGTCGGCCCGCGGGTGCGCGCGGTCGACGAGCACGTCCGTCAGCTCGTCCAGGGCCCGCCCTCGGTGGGTGTGCAGCAGCGCCTGGGCGGCCGTGGCCACGGTCGCGTGCGGGGTGGCGGGCAGCGGTCGCTCGTCGTCGAACCAGTCGGCGAGCAGCGGTTGCACGCCCGTGGGGTCGGCGGTGAGCAGCCGCGCCACGGCGTCGAGGAAACGGGGACCGGCCTCGCACGGCGGGCCGTCGGCGTGGACCAGCCGTCGCAGCAGCCCGAGGCGCACGTCCTGCGGCAGCCGTAAGCCGGTCCAGAAGGTGGGCCCGACCTCCTCCGGCACGGGCCGCTCCTGCCGCCGCCAGGCCACGATCCGGTCGGCGAGCAGCCGCAGCACCTCGGTGTACGGCGTCGCGTCGGGCACGGCCGACAGGGTCCCGGCGAGCAGCCGGGCGGCCCACCAGGACCGCGGGTCGGCGTCCAGAGCGTGCACCAGGTCCGCCAGCCGGGAGGCCGACCGACCGGTGCCGTGCTGGCGGGCGAGGAACAGCAGGGCCTGGACCACGGGCCCGATGCGATGGTGCGGCACGGGGTCGGGCTGCGGTTCCCCGCGGCGGTGGACGAGGGCCCGGAGGGCCTCGTCGAGGTCGAGGTGCATGCCCTGGAGCCAGTCGGCGAGTTCCTCGTGGGTGAAGCGGTAGCCGGGTCCGGCGGGCACGAGCAGGCCCTCGGCGAGGACGGCCTGCCCCCAGCCGGTACCGCCGCCGAGCCGCGCGGGGGCGGGCCCCCACGGGAAGACCGCCTCGAATGCCTCCCGGTCCACATCCCCCGGCCCGGGGCCGAGGCCGCGCCGGGCGGCCTCGTGCACCTGTCCGGCGACCTTGGCGGCCAGCCGGCGTACGGCGGTGCCGCGCAGGCCGTTCCCGGCGGCCAGCCGGGCGGCGATGCGCAGGGACATCAGGTCCAGGTAGGCCGCGAAGACGTCGTGCCGGTCGAGGGTGGCGGCGGGCGCGTCGGGGGCATCGGCGAGGGCGGTGCGGATCTCGGCGAGCAGCCGAAGGGCCAGGGGATGCCGGGCGTCGGTGTCGGCGAGGGCGCCGTCCGGGATGCCGTGCCGCAGGCGGGCCTCCCGGGCCTCGTCCTCGGTGAGATCGCCGAGGCGTACACACGCGGGCCGCGCTTCCGCACCGGCCGGCGCGTGCAGTACCCCGGCCGGGAACGGCGCCCCCTCCCAGTACTCCGCCCGGCACGCCACGACCAGCCGTACTCCCGTCTCCCGCAGCCACCGCACCGTCCCGTCCGTCCAGGTGGCCAGACGGCGTGCCAGGGGCGGCGGCATCTCCTCGGGAGCGTCCAGGAGGAGCAGCAGCGGGCGGCCGAAGGCGCGGGCGAGGCCGGCCAGGCGCTCGGGCGTGGTGTCGCCCAGGTCGGCCGGGAAGGGGGCGCGGTCGGCCGCCACGGCCAGGGCGGCCCCGGCCAGCACCCGGCTCGCCGCGTCCGCCACCGACGCGTCGTCGTCCCGCAGTTCGGACCCGCGCAGCCGGAGCGTGGGGTGCCCGCTGCGGTCCCGGCGGGCCGCGAGCGCCGCGAGTTCCGTCGTACGACCGCTGCCCGGCGGCCCGACAAGGCCGAGGACGGCGGCCGGGCCTTCCGTGAAGGCGCTGAACTCGGCCGCCGCAGCCGCCCGTTCGACCGGTTCCGGAAGGCGGACAGGGCCGTCCTGGGCCACCGATGTGCCGGTCAGCTCCAGCACTCCGGCCAGGTTGAGGTCGGCGCCGTACGCGGGGACCGTCGCCGCGTTCTCGGCGAGCAGTTCGGCGAGCGGGCCCGCCGCTCCGGGGACCCGTGGGTGCAGCGGCACGGCGAACCCGACGTCGCTGTGGTCGGAGCTGAGCGCCGTACCGAGCACGCCGACGACGGCACCGGTCGCGGCGTCGAGCACGGGGCCGCCGGCCGCTCCGCCGGCCGGCCGCAGTGCGTCCCGCCCTGCCGTGCCGACCGCCAGCTCCAGCGCGTCGAGACGGTGGACCTGGTTCACGGCCGTGTACGTCGCGGTGGCCGAGCCCAGGACACGTGCCTCGCGCCAGCCGCCGGCGGCGATCCGTACGTACGTGCCGGTCCGGGTCCCGTCCCGCACGGTTACCGGCATCGGAGGCACATCGAGGCCGTCGGTGTGTACGAGGGCCAGGTCCAGGGCGGGCAGCGGGGTGACCGCGTCGGCGGTCACGACACGGCGGCGGTCCCCGGCCCCGCACAGGACGAACCGGGGCAGTCCGTCGACAGCCTCGTGGCTGGTGACGAGCGTGCCGTGGTGGTCGGCCAGGAAGCCGGTGCCGCGGGGGCGGCCGGCGAGGTCGTGGATCCGGACGAGGGCTTCTTCGGGGGCCCGGCCCGCCTGCTCCGCTGCCGCCGTTGCCTGATCCGACGCCATCGTCGAGCCTCCCCGCCGTACACCCGTGCCCTCGCGTGTTCGACGGTAGGGGCGAGATGATCAGCGGGACAGGCCGCTCGGCGAAAGCGCCCCCTTCCGCTCCCCCCGTTCACTCCGAGCGCCCGCACGGACGGGTGAACCGACGGGGACGGCTGGATACACCCTAGGGGTGGGGGAACCGAGGGGGGACCGTGGAGCGGCGGCAGTGGAGGTACCCCGTGGTCGCCGCTCCACGGGCGGACACCGGTCCTCCGGTCCGCCCCTCAGCCGAAGACGGCCAGGCTCTTGGCCTTGCCCCGCTGCTCCTCGACGAGGGCGAGGAAGCCGCCCTCCGGGTCGAAGACGGCGACGGGGCCGGAGCCCGCGTACTCGTCGGGCATCTCCAGCCGTACGCCGTTGGTGAGCAGCTTGGCCCGCCGGGCGTCGACGTCCCAGCGCGGGAAGGCGGCCGTCGCGGCCTCGGCGATCGGCATCACGGTCAGCTCCTGCTGGTGCTGATCGAGCGTGCGGGCCGCGTCCAGCTTGTAGGGGCCGACGCGGGTACGGCGCAGGGCGGTGAGATGACCGCCGACACCGAGGTCGGCGCCCAGGTCGCGGGCCAGGGCCCGGATGTACGTACCGGAGGAGCAGACGACCGACACGACCAGGTCGAGTACGGGCGTGCCGTCCTCGGCGACGGCCTCCCTGACGTCGTACACGCCGAAGGAGGAGACCGTGACGGGACGGGCCGGGATGTCGAACTCCTCGCCCTCCCTCGCCCGCTTGTAGGACCGCACCCCGTTGATCTTGATGGCGCTGACCTTGGACGGCACCTGCATGATGTCGCCGGTCAGCTTGGCGACACCGGCGTCGATGGCGTCGCGGGTGACCTCGGAGGCGTCGGCGGAGGAGGTGAGCTCCCCCTCGGCGTCGTCCGTGAGGGTGTTCTGCCCGAGCCGGATGGTGCCCAGGTACTCCTTCTCGGTCAGCGCGAGGTGGCCGAGGAGCTTGGTCGCCTTCTCGACGCCGAGGACGAGGACGCCCGTCGCCATCGGGTCGAGGGTGCCGGCGTGCCCGACGCGTCGTGTTCTGGCGATGCCGCGCATCTTGGCGACGACGTCGTGCGAAGTGAAGCCCGACGGCTTGTCGACGATGACGAGGCCGTCGGGCGTGGTGTGCTTCTGGGTCATTCGGCGGTGTCGTCCGTCTCGTCGTCCTCGTCCGGCTTGCGGTACGGGTCGGCTTCACCGGCGTACTTCGCGCCGGCGGAGGCCTCGCGTACCTTCTCGTCGGACTGGCGCGCCTTGTCGAGGAGGTCCTCGATGTTCCGGGCCGTGTCGGGGAGGGCGTCCATGACGAAGGTCAGGGTCGGCGTGAACTTCACACCGGCGGCCCGGCCCACCTCGGAGCGCAGGATGCCCTTGGCGCTCTCCAGGCCGGCTGCGGCCTCGTTGCGCTCCTCGTCGTCCCCGTACACGGTGTAGAAGACGGTCGCCTCCCGCAGGTCACCCGTGACCCGGGTGTCCGTGATGGTGACGTGCGAGCCGAGCCGCGGGTCCTTGATCCCGCGCTGCAGCTTCTGGGCCACCACCTCTCGGATGAGGTCCGCCAGCCTTTTAGCCCGCGCGTTGTCGGCCACTGGTCCGTCTCCCGTTCTTTCCTGTCTGGGTCGTTCTCTGGGTCGTCAGTCGTCTTCGCCGTGGAAGCGCCGCCTGACGGACAGCAGTTCCACCTCGGGGCGGGCGGCGACCAGCCGTTCGCACCGGTCGAGTACCTCGCTCAGGTGCCCCGCGTCGCCGGACACCAACGCGAGGCCTACGACGGCCCTGCGGTGGAGGTCCATATGGTCCACCTCGGCCGCGCTCACCGCGTACTTGCGCTGGAGCTCGGCGACGATGGGGCGGACGACGGAGCGCTTCTCCTTCAGCGACCGGACGTCGCCGAGGAGCAGGTCGAAGGACAGAGTCCCCACGTACATGTGTATCCGGATGACCCGCCGGTACGGGATCGATGGCCCTGCGGTTTGGGTGGCAGGGACATCAAGAACGGTACCGCGAACCTGCCGGTGGCTCGACGGGGTTTTCCTTTGCCCGCCCACCCGCCCGACACGGTCGGCCAGAAGGCCCGGCCCCCTGGGGCTCCGCCCCAGACCCCGGCCCTTCGCCCGCCCGCCACCCGACGCGGTGGGTTCGAAGTGCTGCCCAGGGCTGCGCCCCGGACCCGGCGGGGACTGCGTCCCCTGCACCCCTCGCGGGACTTCGCCCCAGCACCCCGGCCGACTCGCCTCGGCACCCCGACCGTGCACCTCAGCACCCCGACCAGCTCGCCTCAGCACCCCGACCGGCGCACCCCAGCACCCTACTCAGCGCGCCTCAGTACCCATGTCCGTGTGCCTCAGCACCCCGACCAGCTCGCCTCGGCAGCCGCCCTGCGCGCCTCAGCGCCCGACCAGTTCGCCGAGCACCCGCTCGGCACGCCTCGGCATACCGATCCACGTACCTCGGCACCCTACTCAGCGCGCCTCAGTACCCATGTCCGTGTGCCTCGGTACGCCGACCGGTATGCCAACGGCCAGCCGGCCGACGCGGCGTGTGCCGCGTCGGCCGGTTGGTGGAAACCGGGGGTTACACCCGCGGCTTCTCGCGCATCTCGTACGTCGCGATGACGTCGTCGATCTTGATGTCGTTGAAGTTGCCGAGGTTGATACCGCCCTCGAACCCTTCGCGGATCTCGGTGACGTCGTCCTTGAAGCGACGCAGGCCCTCGATGTTGAGGCTCTCCGCGATGACCTTGCCGTCGCGCAGCAGGCGGGCCTTGGTGTTCCGCTTGACCTCGCCGGAGCGGATGAGAACACCCGCGATGTTGCCCAGCTTGGACGACTTGAAGACCTCGCGGATCTCCGCCGTACCGAGCTCGACCTCTTCGTACTCCGGCTTGAGCATGCCCTTGAGGGCCGCCTCGATCTCCTCGATCGCCTGGTAGATGACCGAGTAGTAGCGGACGTCCACGCCCTCGCGCTCCGCCATCTGCTGGGCACGTCCGGCAGCGCGGACGTTGAAGCCGATGACGATCGCGTCCGAGCCCATCGCCAGGTCGATGTCGGACTCCGTGACCGCACCGACGCCGCGGTGCAGGACCCGGATGTCGACCTCTTCGCCGACGTCCAGCTGGAGCAGGGAGGACTCCAGCGCCTCGACCGAACCAGAAGCGTCACCCTTGATGATCAGGTTCAGCTGCTGGACCTCGCCGGCCTTCAGCACCTTGTCCAGGTCCTCGAGCGACACACGGCGCGTGCGCTTGGCGAACGCGGCGTTCCGCTCGCGGGCGGCGCGCTTCTCGGCGATCTGACGGGCCGTACGGTCCTCGTCGACCACCAGGAAGTTGTCGCCCGCACCCGGGACGTTGGTCAGGCCCAGGACCTGAACCGGCGTCGAGGGACCGGCCTCGGCCACGCTGTTGCCGTTGTCGTCGTGCATCGCCCGGACTCGGCCGTACGCGTCGCCGACCACCATGGTGTCGCCGACCCGCAGCGTGCCTCGCTGGACGAGGACCGTCGACACGGCACCACGGCCGCGGTCGAGACGGGACTCGATCGAGATGCCCTGCGCGTCCTGGTTCGGGTTGGCCCGCAGGTCGAGCGAGGCGTCGGCCGTGAGGACCACGGCCTCCAGCAGGGAGTCGATGTGCAGACCCTGCTTGGCGGAGATGTCGACGAACATGGTTTCGCCGCCGTACTCCTCGGCCACCAGGCCGTACTCGGTCAGCTGACCGCGCACCTTGGTCGGGTCCGCGCCCTCCACGTCGATCTTGTTGACCGCGACGACGATCGGGACCTCGGCCGCCTTGGCGTGGTTGAGCGCCTCGACCGTCTGCGGCATGACGCCGTCGTTGGCCGCGACGACCAGGATCGCGATGTCGGTCGACCTCGCACCACGGGCACGCATGGCGGTGAACGCCTCGTGACCCGGGGTGTCGATGAAGGTGATCTTGCGCTCTTCCTCGTTGACCTCGGTCGCGACCTGGTAGGCACCGATGTGCTGGGTGATGCCGCCGGCCTCGCCCGCGATGACGTTCGTCTTGCGGATGGCGTCGAGGAGCCGGGTCTTACCGTGGTCGACGTGACCCATGACGGTGACGACGGGCGGGCGGACCATCAGGTCCTCCTCGTCGCCCTCGTCCTCGCCGAACTCGATGTCGAAGGACTCGAGGAGCTCGCGGTCCTCCTCCTCCGGGCTGACGATCTGAACCGTGTAGTTCATCTCGCCGGCGAGGAGCTGGAGCGTCTCGTCGGAGACGGACTGCGTGGCCGTGACCATCTCGCCGAGGTTCATCATGACCGCGACGAGCGACGCCGGGTTGGCGTTGATCTTCTCCGCGAAGTCGGTGAGGGAAGCACCGCGCGACAGGCGAACGGTCTCGCCGTTGCCGCGAGGCAGCATCACACCGCCGACCGACGGGGCCTGCATGGCCTCGTACTCCTGGCGCCTCTGCCGCTTCGACTTGCGGCCACGACGCGCCGGACCGCCGGGACGGCCGAAGGCACCCTGCGTGCCGCCACGGCCGCCGGGACCGCCGGGACGACCACCGAAGCCGGGACGGCCACCGCCGCCGGGACCACCCGGACGACCGGCGAAACCGCCGCCACCGCCACCGGGACCACCCGGACGACCGGCGAAACCGCCGCCGCCACCCGGACGACCGGCGAAACCGCCGCCACCCGGGCGACCGCCGCCGCCACCGGGACGACCGCCGCCACCGGGACCGCGGCCACCGGGGCCACCGCCACCGGGACGCGGGCCGGCAGCGGGACGCTGCGGCATCATGCCGGGGTTCGGACGAGGACCGGCGGAGCCACCGCCGGGACGCGGGCCGCCACCCTGCGGACGCGGCATCGAGCCCGGGCTCGGACGGTTACCGCCCGGAGCCTGCGGACGCGGACCGCCGCCGCCCTGGGCGCCGGGCGCCTGGGGACGGGGACCGCCACCCGGGCCACCGGGGCCGGGACGGCCGCCCTGCGGACGGGGCGCCTGCGGGCGCGCCATGCCGGTGGAGCCACCGGAGGTGAAGGGATTGTTGCCCGGACGCGGACCGGCCGGACGGGAACCGCCCTGACGCGGCGCCGGAGCACCGGGACGCGGGCCACGCTCGGGACGGCCCTGGCCGCCCTGGCCCTGGCCGGGACCGCCGGAGGGGCGGCCACCACCGGGCTTGGGGGCGCCGGGGCGCCCGCCTGCGGGCTTCGGCGCGGCCGGGGACGGAGCCGCCGCGGGCGGCGCCGTGAACTCGGGCGCGGCCGGGGCCGGACGCGGCGCGGGCTTGGGGCCCGGCGTCGGACGCGGACCCGGGGTCGGCGCCGGGGCCGAGGGGGCCGACGGCTCCTGGGCCGCGGCGGGCTTGGGTGCGGCCGGCGGCTTCGGGGCAGCCGGGCGCGCCGCCTGCGCCGGAGAGGGCGCGGCGGGACGGGGGGCGGCCTTCTTGGGGGCTGCGGGCTTCGCGGCGGACTTGCCGTTGCCGCCGCCCTGGAAGGCGTCAGTCAGTTTGCGTACGACGGGCGCTTCGATCGTCGAAGACGCCGAACGGACGAATTCACCGAGTTCCTGGAGCTTGGCCATGACGACCTTGCTCTCGACACCGAACTCCTTGGCGAGTTCGTAGACCCGGACCTTAGCCACTTCGCTCCTTTGAGGTCCGGGTTACGTCCGGACCGTCGCTAGTTCATGGGCGTACTCATCGCGTACTCATCGAGTGCTCATCGCAATCTCGACCTGCTTTCGACTCGCGAGGTACCAAGCCGCACGGTGTTCCGTGCGACACGTCTTCTTACCGTGTTGCCTGCTCGGCAACTGTTGTCTGCTCGACGTATCGGCGCAACGCCTTTGTGTCGAGCGGTCCCGGGGCGCGCAGTGCCCTCGTGAACGCCCGTCGGCGTACCGCCTGGTCGAGACAGATCTGGGCGGGGTGTACGTACGCACCCCGGCCGGGCAGCGTACCGCGAGGATCAGGGGCGCATGCGTCCTCGATCAACACGATCCGCAACAGATCGGCCTTGGCCGCTCGCTCCCGACACCCCACACAAGTGCGTTCAGGGCATGCGCGGACGCGCGTCCGGCCAGACACCGTTAAGTCTACCTCCCCGTACGCTCCTCACCCCTTTGGGGCAGGATTCGAACAGTTGCCGCGCATGAACCTGTCGTGATCTGAACGACTCGCGGCTTGGATCTATTCCCCGGGCTTGTCCCCGGAGCCGTCGTCGGCCGGTTCCGTGTCCGGGCGGATGTCGATCCGCCAGCCGGTCAGGCGGGCCGCGAGCCGGGCGTTCTGCCCTTCCTTGCCGATGGCCAGGGACAGCTGGTAGTCGGGCACGGTCACCCGGGCGGACCGGGTCGACATGTCCACGATCTCCACCTTGGAGACGCGGGCCGGGGACAGCGCGTTCGCCACCATCTCGGCCGGGTCCTCCGACCAGTCGACGATGTCGATCTTCTCGCCGTTCAGCTCGCCCATCACATTGCGCACCCGGCCGCCCATGGGGCCGATGCAGGCGCCCTTGGCGTTCAGCCCGGACCGGGTGGACCGTACGGCGATCTTCGTCCGGTGACCGGCCTCGCGGGCGATCGCGGAGATCTCCACGGACCCGTCGGCGATCTCCGGCACCTCAAGGGCGAACAGCTTCTTCACCAGATTGGGGTGCGTACGCGACAGCGTCACGGACGGGCCGCGTACGCCCTTGGCCACCCGGACCACGTACGACCGCAGGCGCGTGCCGTGCTGGTAGGTCTCCCCCGGCACCTGCTCCTGCACCGGCAGGATGGCCTCGAGCTTGCCGATGTCGACGAGCACGTTCTTCGGGTCGCGGCCCTGCTGGACCACGCCGGTGACGATGTCGCCCTCGCGGCCGGCGTACTCACCGAGCGTCGCGTCGTCCTCGGCGTCGCGCAGGCGCTGCAGGATGACCTGCTTGGCCGTGGTGGCGGCGATACGGCCGAAGCCCGTGGGGGTGTCGTCGAACTCGCGGGCCTCCTGGCCCTCCTCGAGGTCGTCGGGGTCCTCCTTCGCCCACACGGTCACATGGCCGCTCTGCCGGTTGAGCTCCACGCGCGCGTGACGGCGGCTTCCCTCGGTGCGGTGGTAGGCGATGAGGAGGGCCGACTCGATCGCCTCGACCAGCAGGTCGAAGGAGATCTCCTTCTCCCGAACCAAGCCCCGCAGGGCGCTCATGTCGATGTCCACGGCTACGCCTCCTCTTCCTTCTTGTTGTCCTTGCGGCTGAACTCGACCTGGACACGCGCCCGGACGATGTCGTCGAAGGCGAGTCTGCGCGCGGTGGGCTTGCGGCCCTTGACTCCGGGGATCTCGGTGTCGACACCGTCGTCGTCGACCTTCAGGATCCGGGCGACCAGCTCGCCGCCCTCGGCCAGCTGGAACTTCACCAGGCGGTCCGTGGCGCGCACGTAGTGCCGGTGTTCCGTGAGGAGGCGCTCCGCGCCCGGGGTACCGACCTCGAGGGTGTACTCCCCCTCGCCCATCGCGTCCGACTCGTCGAGCTTCGCCGAGAGCGCGCGGCTCACATCGGCGATCTGGTCCAGGTCGGCGCCCGTGTCCGAGTCGACGACCACGCGCAGCACACGCTTCCGTCCGACGGAGTCCACTTCGATCTCTTCGAGGTCCAGGCCCTGAGAGCTGACGAGCGGTTCCAGTAGTTCTCGCAGCCTCTCGCTCTGGGTGGTGCTCATCCGGGTGACTCCTCGGCCGCGTGTGCTGTTGTGGGATGGGGCGCGTGTCTGGTCAAAGGGTATCCGGTCGCAGGGAGTGTTGCCGTCCACCCGGTGACGAACGGTGCCGCTGAGTGGTCCCGGGCGAAGGCCCGGGTACCGTGATCACGGGCGTGCAGCCCTGCCAGTCGCTTCTTTCTCGCACGAGCCCCCCGAGGACGTCTGAAGTGCCGTTTCCCCCATCGCCGCGCGCCCGCTCGGGGCCGCGCAGAAGGAGTCTGCTCGCCGTCGTCTCGACGGCCCTCGCCCTGGCGGGCTGCACCGCCGGCGACGAGGACTCCGGTGACCCGGGCGACGGCCCGTCGCCCGCCGACCGCCGGGCACGCGCGCGTGCGGCTCGGGACAGCGAGGAGCTGGTCGAGCGGTACGACGCGGTGATCGCCGCCCGCCCTGGGCTCGCGGAGCGGCTGCGGCCGCTGCGGGAGGAGGTCGTACGGCACGCGCGGGCGTTCGGCGGCGGCCGGAAGGCGTCTCCCTCTTCTCCCTCTTCTTCTGCCTCCTCCGCTCCTCCGTCCCCCTCGGCCCCCGCCGTGCCGGGGAACGACCGGGAGGCGGTCACCGTGCTCGCCGCCGCGGAGCGGGAGCTCGCCGACCGGCGGGCCAAGGCACTGGTCGGGGTGGAGGGCGAGCTGGCGCGGCTGCTGGCCTCGGTGGCGGCCGCCGGGGCGGCGCACGTCTATCTGCTGACGGAGGGTGACGCGTGAGCGAGGCGAAGGACCAGGAGCTGCGGGCCCTCCAGGCGGCGCTGGCCGCCGAGCACGCGGCGGTGTACGGATACGGCGTCGTCGGCGGGCGGATCGGCGACGGGCAGCGCGTTGAGGCACGGACGGCGTACGACGCGCACCGGGCGCGCAGGGATGCGCTGGCGCGCGAGGTGAAGGACCTGGGGGGCAGGCCCGCGGCCGCGGCCGCCGGGTACGCGCTGCCGTTCCCGGTGGCGGACGCCGCGGCCGCCGTGCGGCTCGCCGCCGAGTTGGAGGACCGGGTGGCCGGGGTCTACTCCGACCTGGTGCGCGCGGCGGGCGGCGGGCGGCGGGTCCTGGCCGCCGAGGCGCTGCGGGACGCCGCGGTGCGTGCGGTGCGGTGGCGCGGCGAGAGCGTAGCCTTCCCTGGGCTCGCCGAGCGGGCGGACACGGCTCCGCCCGCGGCCGCGCCCACGGCGTGACCCCGTGGGGCACGCACCGCGGACAGCACGAAGGGAACGACTCGCGCATGGTTTTCGAACCGCCGAACCGCCTGGTCAGGGCGCTCGGTGAGACGGCACCGGACGGTGACGACTGGCTGGAGAAGCTGCCCGAGGCGGCGCGGCGGGCTGTCGCTCTACGCGAGTTGACCGTGGAACGGGTGCAGGTGCCCGGCGGGCGCAGCAGTCTGGTCGCGCTGGTGCGCACGGCCGACGGGACACCCGCCGTGCTCAAGCTGGCACCGGGCCGGGCCCGCCCGGAGGCGGAGCGGGCCGCGCTCGCCCACTGGGGCGGGCGGGGTGCCGTACAGCTGCTCGATCCCTTCACGGCCGAGGGCGTGCTGCTGCTGGAGCGGCTGCATCCTGATGTGTCGGTGCGGTCGCTGCCGGAGGCGAAGGCGCTGCTGGAGGCGGCGGGGACGCTGCGGCGGCTGTGGGGGGAGCCGCCCGCCGGCTTCTCCTTCGAGACCGTGGCCGAGCGGACCGGGCGGCAGGCCGAGGCGATGCGGGCGCGGGCGCAGGCCGATCCCGAGGTGGCCCCGCTCGTCGACCTGGCGCTCGGGGCGCGCGAGGAGCTGCTGGCCGCGCCGCCCGAACACCGGTTGCTGCACGGCACGTTCCGGCAGAGCAAGGTGCTCGCCGGAGAGCGGATGCCGTGGCTGGCCGTGGGACCCGACCCGGTGGTCGGCGAGTGCGCCTTCGATCTGGCCCGGCTGGTGCGCGACCGCGTCGAGGACCTGATCGCCCAGCCGTCCGGCGCGGCCACGACCCGGCGCCGGATCAAGCGGCTGGCGGAGTCCCTGGACGTGGACCAGGAGCGGCTGCGCGGGTGGACGCTGTTCCGGGCCGTGGAGTCCGGTGTGCGGGCGGGGCGGGTCGGGCGGCCCCGGGACGCGGAGTTGCTGCTGGAGTTCGCGGCCTGGCTGTGAGCGCTCCGGAGGACCGGAGCGCTCACAGGGCGCGCACGCTCAGGCGGTGAGCCGGGCGATGGCCTCCTCGACCGTCAGCTCCTCGCGCTCGCCGGTGCGGCGGTCCTTCAGTTCCACCACGCCGTCGGCCGCGCGCCGGCCGGCCACCAGGATCTGCGGTACGCCGATCAGCTCGGAGTCCGTGAACTTGACGCCCGGGGAGACACCGGCGCGGTCGTCGACCAGGACGCGGACACCGGCCTTCGCCAGCTTCTCGGAGATGTCGAGGGCCAGTTCGGTCTGCAGGGCCTTGCCGGCGGCGACCACGTGGACGTCGGCCGGGGCGACCTCCTGGGGCCAGCACAGGCCCTTCTCGTCGGCGCTCTGCTCGGCGAGGGCGGCGACCGCGCGGGAGACGCCGACGCCGTAGGAGCCCATGGTGACGCGGACCGGCTTGCCGTTCTGGCCGAGGACGTCGAGCTTGAGGGCGTCGGTGTACTTGCGGCCCAGCTGGAAGATGTGGCCGATCTCGATGGCGCGGTCGAGGACGAGGCCGGTGCCGCACTTCGGGCAGGGGTCGCCCTCCTGCACGACCACGACGTCGACGTACTCGCCGACCTCGAAGTCACGGCCCGCGACGACGTTCTTCGTGTGCGTGCCGGCCTTGTTGGCGCCGGTGATCCAGGCCGTGCCGGGTGCCACGCGCGGGTCGGCGATGTAGGTGACCTTCTCCAGGCCCCGCGGTCCGACGTAGCCGCGCACCAGGTCGGGGCGGGTCGCGAAGTCCGTCTCGGTGACCAGCTCGACGGCGGCCGGGGCGAAGTGCGCCTCGACCTTGTCCATGTCGACCTCGCGGTCACCGGGGACGCCGACGGCGACGATCTCGCCGTCGACCTTGACCAGGAGGTTCTTCAGCGTGGCGGAGGCCGGGACGCCGAGGGAGGCGGCGAGGGTCTCGATGGTCGGGGTGTCGGGGGTCGGGATGTCCTCGGCGGCCGGGACACCAGAGGCGTCGACGGGCTTCGACTCGTACGTGATCGCCTCGGTGTTGGCGGCGAAGTCGCAGTTCGGGCAGTCGGCGAAGGTGTCCTCGCCGGCCTCGGCCGGGGCGAGGAACTCCTCGGACTTGGAGCCGCCCATCGCGCCGGCGGTGGCGGCGCAGATGCGGTAGTCGAGGCCGAGGCGCGCGAAGATCTTCTGGTAGGCCTCGCGGTGCAGGGCGTACGACCGGGCCAGGCCCTCGTCCTCGGTGTCGAAGGAGTAGGAGTCCTTCATCAGGAACTCGCGGCCGCGCAGGATGCCCGCGCGGGGCCGGGCCTCGTCGCGGTACTTGTTCTGGATCTGGTAGAGGATCACCGGCAGGTCCTTGTAGGAGGACGCCTGGTCCTTCACCAGCAGGGTGAAGATCTCCTCGTGGGTGGGGCCGAGGAGGTAGTCGCCGCCCCGGCGGTCCTGGAGACGGAACAGCTCGGGGCCGTACTCGTCCCAGCGGCCGGTGGCGTCGTAGGGCTCACGCGGCAGGATGGCGGGGAGCAGCACCTCCTGGGCGCCGATCGCGTCCATCTCCTCGCGGACGATGCGCTCCACGTTGGAGAGAACCCGCTTGCCGAGCGGCAGCCAGCTCCAGATGCCGGCGGCGGTACGGCGCACGTACCCGGCGCGGACGAGGAGCTTGTGGCTGAGGACCTCGGCGTCCGCCGGGTCGTCGCGCAACGTCTTCGCCATCAACTGGGACATGCGCTGGACCGGTACGTTCGCCATGGTTTAGCTCCTGCTGACGGGGGTCCCCCCGCTCGAGCGAAGCCGAGAGTGGGGGAGGGTGATGGCAGGAGGTTATCCGGGGGGTGCGGGGCGGTGGAAATCGGTTAGCGGCGCAGGAGCGGGAGCGGGGCGCCCATCACGGCGTACGGCTTCGGGGCGCTGGGGAAGAGGACCTGGCGGGCCAGGTCCTGGTAGCCGAGGGAGCGGTAGAGGGCGCGGGCGGGGCTCTCGGTGTCGATCGCGGAGAGGATCGAGCGGGGTTCGGCGGCGCCGTCGGTGATGGCGGTGATCAGGGTGCGTCCGATGCCGCGGCTCTGGTGGGCGGGGTGGACGTGGAGTTCGGTGATCACGAAGGAGTCGTCGAGCCAGTGGTCGTGGTGGTTCGCCCTGAGGTACGGCTCCACGACGGTGGACCACCAGTGGGTGCGGTCGTTGGGCATGCCGTAGACGAACCCGACGAGGTTGCCGTCGGCCTTGGCGCCGAGGGCCCTTGCTCCCGGGTAGGTCATGTGGCGGAGGACGATCTGGCGGCGGACTGCGACTTCGTCGGGGCCGAGGCCGAAGGCTACGGCTTGGACGGCCAGGGCCTCGTCGACGTGGGCGGGGAGGTCCAGTGGGCCGATCACGAGGTCCATGCGGGGAGCCTACAGGGGGGTTTCGGTTGTCAGCCGGGTGCAGGTTGTCTTTGGCTGGTCGCGCGCACGCGGCGGAGCCGCATATCGACCACGGCCCCGCGCCCCTGAGGCTCGTTCCCCTCACGCCCGGTCAGAAGAGCACGCTCATGAAAGCGCCGACCTCTTGGAAGCCGACCCTTTGGTACGTCCTGCGGGCCGCCGTGTTGAAGTCGTTCACGTAGAGGCTGACCACCGGGGCGACGTCGGCCAGGGCGTAGCGCAGCACGGATGCCATGCCGGGGGCCGCCAGGCCCGTGCCCCGGTACTCGGGGGCCACCCATACGCCCTGGATCTGGCAGGCGCGGTCCGTCGCGGCGCCGATCTCCGCCTTGAAGACGACCTTGCCGTCCGCGTCGAAGCGGGCGAACGCGCGGCCGGAGCCGACGAGTTCGGCGACGCGGGCCTGGTAGAGGAGGCCCCCGTCACCGGCGAGCGGGGAGACCCCGACCTCCTCGGTGAACATCGCCACGCAGGCCGGCATGAGCGTTTCCATCTCGTCCTTGCGGACGCGGCGGACATAGGGGTCCGGGGCGATCCCGGTCGGCAGGCTGTCGGTGACCATGAGCGGCTGCCGGCGGCGCACGTCGCGGGCCGGGCCCCACTGGGGTTCCAGCAGCCGCCACAGGTCGGCGGTGGACCCGGCGGGCCCGACGATGGAGGAGCAGCGGCGGCCGGCCCGGCGGGCCCGGTCGGCGAAGGCGCGAACGGCGCGCGGGGTGGCGCAGATCGGGACGAGGTTGGCGCCCGCGTAGCACAGGGACGTCAGCATGCCGTCCTCGTACCAGCCCCACATCTCGCCGCCGAGCCGCCACGGGTCGAGGCCGGCGATCTGCACCCGGGACGTCACGAAGGCGTTCGCGACCGGCTCGCGGTCGAGTATGGCGAGCGCGGCGTCCAGGTCGCTCGGTTCGAGGACCCGTGAGGTGGTCTGCGTCAACAAGTGCGGGGCCCTCACACACTGGGGTCGGCTTGGTCTCCGCACTATAGCCGCGCTGCTTGGGCGGGGCGCCGTGGAGTCCGGGAGTGAAGGTTCAGCGGCGGGCGCGGGTGCGTTGTGGCTTGTCGCGCCCACGCGGCGGAGCCGCATATCGACAACAGCCCCGCCCCTGAAAGACAGGCCTCAGCCCGCCACAGCCACCGACGGCTCGCCCGAGGCGATGCCGTCCGCCTCCATCTTCTCGGCCAGCTTCATGGCCTCCTCGATGAGGGTTTCCACGATCTTGGACTCGGGGACGGTCTTGATGACCTCGCCCTTGACGAAGATCTGGCCCTTGCCGTTGCCGGAGGCGACGCCGAGGTCGGCCTCGCGGGCCTCGCCGGGGCCGTTGACGACGCAGCCCATGACGGCGACGCGGAGGGGGACCTCCATGCCGGTCAGGCCGGCCGTGACCTCTTCGGCGAGCTTGTAGACGTCGACCTGGGCGCGACCGCAGGAGGGGCAGGAGACGATCTCCAGGCCGCGCTGCTTGAGGTTCAGGGACTCCAGGATCTGGTTGCCGACCTTGACCTCCTCCACGGGGGGCGCGGAGAGGGAGACGCGGATCGTGTCGCCGATGCCCTGCGAGAGGAGCGCGCCGAAGGCGACGGCCGACTTGATGGTGCCCTGGAAGGCGGGGCCCGCCTCCGTCACTCCGAGGTGCAGCGGGTAGTCGCACTGGGCGGCGAGCTGCTTGTAGGCCTCGATCATCACGACCGGGTCGTTGTGCTTGACGGAGATCTTGATGTCGCGGAAGTCGTGCTCCTCGAAGAGGGACGCCTCCCAGAGCGCCGACTCGACCAGGGCCTCGGGCGTCGCCTTGCCGTACTTCTGGAGCAGGCGCCGGTCGAGGGAGCCGGCGTTGACGCCGATGCGGATCGGGGTGCCGTGGTCGCGGGCCGCCTTGGCGATCTCCTTGACCTTGTCGTCGAACTGCTTGATGTTGCCCGGGTTGACGCGGACGGCCGCGCAGCCCGCCTCGATCGCGGCGAAGACGTACTTCGGCTGGAAGTGGATGTCGGCGATGACCGGGAGCTGCGACTTGCGGGCGATGGTCGACAGGGCGTCGGCGTCGTCCTGCGTCGGGCAGGCGACGCGGACGATCTGACAGCCGGAGGCGGTCAGCTCGGCGATCTGCTGGAGGGTGGAGCCGATGTCGGACGTACGCGTCGTCGTCATCGACTGCACCGAGACGGGGGCGTCTCCGCCGACCGCCACGGCCCCGACCTGGATCTGGCGGCTCTTCCGGCGCTCGGCGAGCTTGGTCGGTACGGACGGCATGCCGAGAGAAATCGCAGTCATCTGCTGTGCAACCCCAAGTCGTGGATCAAGGTCCGGTCCCGTGAGCAGCGGGCTCCGAGCTTCGAGATTACGGCACATGGCCGGGGCCGGGCACATCCCACCCGCATCGCCACCCCATGGAAGGCGGCCCGGCACGAAGTGTGCCGGGCCGCCACGGAACCGCGTATGACTAGGAGATTCTCACCGGGTTAACGACGTCCGCGATCAGGACGAGGATCGTGAAGCAGATGAAGATCCCCGCGACCACGTAGGCGACCGGCATGAGCTTCGCCACGTCGAAGGGGCCCGGGTCCGGCCGGCGCAGCACCTTGGCGGTGTTGCGGCGCAGCGACTCCCACAGCGCGCCCGCGACATGGCCGCCGTCGAGCGGCAGCAGCGGGAGCATGTTGAACAGGAACAGGGAGAGGTTGAAGCCTGCGACCAGCATGAGGGCCATGGCCAGTTGCTGGGTCGGCGGGATGTCCAGGGTGAAGATCTCGCCGCCGACGCGGGCCGCGCCGACCACGCCCATCGGGGAGTCGGCCTCACGGGGCGCGCCGTCGAAGGCCGCGTTCCACAGCGCCGGGATCTTGCCGGGGAGGGCGGCGAGGGAGTCGACGGCGTCGCCGATCCGGTCTCCCATCCAGCTCACGGAATCGCCGAAGTCCTGCTTGACCACGCCGGTGGCCGCGCTGAAGCCGAGGAAGCCGGCCTGGACGTACTGGCCCTCGACGATCTGTCCGCTCGAGTCCTTCTTGGCGACCTGGTTGGTGGCGATCTTCGCCTGCAGGGTGACGTCCTGGCCCTTGCGGTCGACGACGATCGGCACCTCCTGGCCGGGGGTGGCGCGGATGAGGTCGGACAGCTTGTTCCAGTCGTCGGTGCGCACGCCGTCGAAGGAGACGATCTTGTCGCCCGCCTTCAGGCCGGCGGCGGCTGCCGGGCTGGCCGCGTCGCCCTTCTCGCACTTGTCGCGGTTCTCGCTCTGGGCGATGACGCACTGGGAGACGGAGCTGACGGTCGTCGTCTGCTGGGTGATGCCGAAGCCCATCAGGATGCCGAGGAACAGCGCCACCGCGAGGACCAGGTTCATGAAGGGGCCCGCGAACATCACGATCACGCGCTTCCAGGGCTTGCGCGTGTAGAACAGGCGGTTCTCGTCGCCCGGCCGGAGCTCCTCGTAGGCGGCGGTGCGGGCGTCCTCGATCATGCCGCGCCACGGGGAGGTGGAGCGTGCCGTCAGCCGGCCGTCGGGGCCGGGCGGGAACATGCCGATCATGCGGATGTAGCCGCCGAACGGGATGGCCTTGATCCCGTACTCGGTCTCACCCTTCTTGCGCGACCAGATCGTCGGGCCGAAGCCGACCATGTACTGCGGCACGCGGATGCCGAACAGCTTGGCGGTCGACAGGTGCCCCAGCTCGTGCCAGGCGATCGAGAACAGCAGTCCGACCACGAAGATCACTATGCCGAGGATGAACATCAGGGTCGTCATGCACGGGCCTCCGCCGTCTGTGCCGCCAGTTCCCGGGCCCGGGTCCGCGCCCAGGTCTCCGCTTCGAGGACGTCCGACACGGTGAGTGAGGTTCCCGTACGCGGGGTGCCGTGCTCCTCGACGACCCGGGTCACGGTCTCCATGATGCCGTTGAAGGGCAGCGCGCCCTGGCGGAACGCCTCCACGCACTCCTCGTTGGCCGCATTGAACACCGCGGGGGCGGTGCCCGCGAGTTCGCCGACGTGCCGGGCGAGGTTCACCGAGGGGAAGGCCTCGTTGTCGAGCGGGAAGAACTCCCAGGTCGAGGCCTTGCTCCAGTCGAAGGTGGGGGCAGCGTCGGGGACGCGCTCGGGCCAGCCGATGCCGATGGCGATGGGCCCGCGCATGTCGGGCGGGGTCGCCTGGGCCAGTGTCGATCCATCCGTGAACTCAACCATCGAGTGGACATACGACTGCGGATGCACGACGACCTCAATGCGGTCGAAGGGAATGTCGTAGAGGAGGTGTGCCTCGATGACCTCCAGGCCCTTGTTGACGAGGGTCGCGGAGTTGATCGTGATGACCGGGCCCATCGCCCAGGTGGGGTGGGCGAGGGCGTCCTCGACGGTGACGTTCGCCAGCTCCTGCTTCGTACGGCCGCGGAAGGGGCCGCCGGAGGCCGTGACGACCAGCTTGCGGACGTCGGCGCGGGTGCCGGCGGCCAGGGCCTGGAAGAGGGCCGCGTGCTCGGAGTCGACCGGGATGATCTGGCCGGGCTTGGCGAGGGCCTTGACCAGCGGGCCGCCCACGATGAGCGACTCCTTGTTGGCGAGCGCGAGGGTGCGGCCCGCCTCCAGGGCGGCCAGGGTCGGGGCGAGGCCGATGGAGCCGGTGATGCCGTTCAGGACGGTGTGGCAGTCGGATGCCGCCAGCCGTGTGGCCGCGTCGGGGCCGGCGAGGATCTCGGGGAGCGGCTCGCCCGTGCCGTACTGCGCGGAGAGCGCCTCGCGCAGGGCCGGTACGACGTCCTCGCGGGCGACCGCGACCGTGGGCACCCGCAGCCGGTACGACTGTTCGGCGAGCAGGGCGACCCGGCCGCCGTTGGCGGACAGGCCGGTGACCCGGAAGCGGTCGGGGTTGCGCAGCACGAGGTCGATGGCCTGCGTGCCGATGGACCCGGTGGAGCCGAGGATCACCACGTCCTTCGGGCCGTCGCCCGATACGGGGTCGTAGACGAGGTGCGGGTCGGCCAGGGCACGGGCCGCGAGCCCCGTCGTCCGCCCGGAGGGCGGGCCCTGCGCCCGCCGGGGAGCGGCAGATGTCGCCAGTAGGTGCGTGCTCTCGGCGGGCCGGGCGTCGCCCCCTGTGCTGGACGTACTGGGGGTGGCGCCCGGTGCGGCGAGAGTGCGTGCGTGGCGTCGCGGGGCAGACGGGGCTTGCGGCCCGTGCCCTGAGGGGGCTGGACTGTCGCTCATTCCTCCATTGTTGCCGTAAGGGTGGCGTGTGAGGACAGCGCATCCCCCTCTCAGGGGCGCGCGCCTGGGCAGCTCGCGCCCCCGCAAGGGCCCGGTTACCGGATCGGGCGGTGCAGGTTCTCCCGCTGACTCGGGCCCGGCGTCGCGTCCGCGATCCAGGGGCCGTCGTCCGACGGGTCGATGATGCCCTGCTCCAGCCACTCGTACGTGCCGGAGAGGACGCCCTTGACGACCTTGCGGTCGAGGTCGTCGGTGTTGGTCCACAGGCGGTTGAAGAGCTCTTCGACGCGGATGCGGGCCTGGCGGCAGAAGACGTCGGCGAGCTGGTAGGCCTCGCGGCCGTTCTGGCCCTGGTCGCGCAGGAGTTCGGCGCGTACGCAGGCCGCGCTCATGGCGAACAGTTCGGCGCCGATGTCGACGATCCGGCCGAGGAAGCCCTGCTTGGACTCCATCCGGCCCTGCCAGCGGGACATGGCGTAGAAGGTGGAGCGGGCGAGCTTGCGGGAGGTGCGCTCGACGTAGCGCAGGTGCCCGGAGAGGTCCACTCCGTGTTTGAAGTCGCCGTAGGACGTGGGGAGCTGGCCCGGGCCCGCGACGAGCTTGGGGAGCCACTTGGCGTAGAAGGCGCCCGCGTTCGCGCCCGCCTTCGCCTTGTCGCCCAGGGACTTCTCGGGGTCGATGAGATCGCCGGCGACCGAGAGGTGGGCGTCGACGGCCTCGCGGGCGATCAGCAGGTGCATGATCTCCGTGGAGCCCTCGAAGATGCGGTTGATGCGCAGGTCGCGCAGGAGCTGTTCGGCGGGGACGCCGCGCTCGCCGCGGGCCCGGAGGGACTCGGCCGTCTCGAAGCCGCGCCCGCCGCGGATCTGGACGAGTTCGTCGGCCATCGTCCAGGCCATCTCGGAGGCGTACAGCTTGGCGAGGGCGCCTTCGATGCGGATGTCGTTGCGGTCCTCGTCGGCCATCTGCGAGGCCAGGTCCGTCACGGCCTCCAGGGCGAAGGTGGTGGCCGCGATGAAGGAGATCTTGGAGCCGACCGACTCGTGGTGCGCGACGGGCTTGCCCCACTGCTCGCGGACGGCCGTCCACTCGCGGGCGATCTTCAGGCACCACTTGCCGGCCGCGACACAGGAGGCCGGCAGGGAGAGCCGCCCCGTGTTGAGCGTGGTCAGGGCGATCTTCAGGCCCTGGCCCTCCTCGCCGACGCGGTTGGCGGCGGGGACGCGGACCTGATGGAAGCGGGTGACGCCGTTCTCGATGCCGCGCAGGCCCATGAAGGCGTTGCGGTTCTCGACCGTGACGCCCGGCGAGTTCGTCTCCACGACGAAGGCGGTGATGCCGCCCCGACGACCCTCGCTCTTCGGCACCCGGGCCATGACGACCAGCAGGTCGGCGACGACACCGTTGGTGGTCCACAGCTTCACGCCGTCGAGGACGTAGTCGTCCCCGTCGGGCACCGCGGTGGTGGCGAGCCGGGCCGGGTCGGAGCCGACGTCGGGTTCGGTGAGCAGGAAGGCGCTGATGTCGGTGCGGGCACAGCGCGGCAGGAAGCGCTCCTTCTGCTCCTGCGTCCCGAACAGCTTCAGGGGCTGCGGCACGCCGATCGACTGGTGCGCGGAGAGCAGCACGCCGATCGCGGGGCTGGCGGAGCCGGCCAGGGAGAGGGCCTTGTTGTAGTACACCTGCGTGAGGCCCAGCCCGCCGTACTTGGTGTCGATCTTCATGCCGAAGGCGCCGAGCTCCTTCAGGCCGTCGATCACCTCGTCGGGGATCCGGGCGTCGCGCTCGATGACGGCCGGATCGACCTTCGTCTCGACGAAGTCGCGGAGCTTGGCGAGGAACTCCTCGCCGCGCTGGGCCGCCTCGTCGCCGGGGACGGGGTGGGGGTGGATGAGGTCGAGCCGGAAGCGGCCGAGGAACAGCTCTTTGGCGAAGCTGGGCTTGCGCCAGTGCTGTTCCCGGGCGGCCTCCGCCACCTCACGGGCCTCCCGCTCGGTGACGGCGGGACGGGAAGAGGGAGGGGTGGAAGCGGACATGAGGGGCACCTCGCCGCAACTAGGTTTATTGAGGACTGTACGTTACCGACCAGTGCTACTGGATCGTTGGTACCCGAAACCGGACGCTCCCACCAGTCCTCGCGCGTCCGTTCAGCCGAAGGTGCGGCTCTGCCGCGCGCTCGACGGCGGTGGTGCAGCGGAGCGCCTTCCGCGAGACTGACCCCCTCCCCGGAAATCGGTATCGAAGCGCTTCGACAACCTATGGACACGTACTCCTGCTGGAGCTACTGTCGAACCACTCTCACCCGCCCATATCAGCAATGCGCATTGTCGAAGCGCTTCACAAAGCTTGGAGAGCTGGATGGTCACCCTCGCCGAGGTCGCCCAGCACGCCGGAGTCTCGGCGAGCACGGTGAGCTATGTCCTCAGCGGCAAGCGGTCCATCTCCGCGAACACCCGGCAGCGGGTCGAGCGGAGCATCCGCGAGCTCGGGTACCACCCGAACGCCGGGGCCCGCGCCCTGGCCAGCAGCAAGTCGAACATCATCGCGCTGATGATCCCGCTGCGCACGGACATGTATGTGCCCGTGATGATGGAGATCGCCATCGCGGTGGCGACCTCCGCCCGCACGCACGGGTACGACGTGCTGCTGCTCACCGGTGAGGAGGGCCCCGACGCGGTGCGCCGCGTCGCCGGGAGCGGGCTCGCCGACGGGATGATCCTGATGGACGTCGAGCTCGACGACGAACGGCTGCCGTTGCTGCGCGCGACGGACCAGCCGTCCGTGCTCATCGGGCTGCCCGCCGACACCTCCGGTCTGACCTGCGTCGATCTGGACTTCCGGGCGACCGGCGCGCTGTGTGTGGAGCATCTGGCGAAGCAGGGGCACCACGACATCGCTGTCATCGGCGAGGCCCCGGCCGTCTACGAGCGGCACACCGGCTTCGCCGAGCGCACCCTCGACGGGCTGCGGTCCCGTGGCCGGGAGCTGGGAGTGCGGCTGCTGCACCGGCCCTGCGAGGGCGGTTACGACGCGATGGCCGTGACCCTCGCCCGGATCCTCGACGAGCGCCCGGACACCTCGGGGATCATCGTGCAGAACGAGTCGGCGGTCGAGCCGCTGCTCGCGCTGCTGCGGCAGCAGGGCCGGGCCGTGCCGGAGGACGTGTCGGTGGTCGCGATCTGCCCCGACCAGGTCGCGACGCAGGCCTCCGTGCGGCTCACGTCGGTCGCCATCCCGGCGCAGGAGATGGGCCGGCACGCGGTGGAGCATCTGGTCGCCAAGCTCGAGGGGCGCGGCAGCGACGAGGTCGTGCTGATCGCGCCCGAGCTGACGGTACGGACGAGCACGGGACCGGCGCCCAGCCGGCCGTAGTCGTCCCGTTCCTTGCACAGCGCCCCTTCCAGGGCACCCCCTTGTCTGCTTCCGCACAGGAGCCCGCCTCGTGAATCAGCCTGCTGAAACCCAGCCCCAGGTGAGCCTGGCGCAGTCCTCCCCCACCGTCGGCACGTTCCGCGAGCGGGACGGCGCGCTGGAGTGGAGCGGCCGCCAGGAGACCGTACGGATCGAGCCGTGGGGTCCGGACGCGGTCCGGGTGCGTGCCCGGCTCGGCGGCCCGGTCCTCGAGGGGCTCCCGGGCGCGCTGCTCGACGAGGCCCCCGCGACGCCGTCCACGGTGAAGATCGAGGACGGTCACGGACAGCTGACCGTCGGCGCGCTCACCGTCGAGGTGAACGCCGAGGGCCTGGTCCGCTTCCTGCGGACGGAGGACTTGGCCGAGCTGCTCGCAGAGGACCGCGCGCACTTCTGGTGGCCCGGATCGCGCCTCTACACGGCCGTCGGCAACGGCCACCACCGCCTGGAGCAGCGCTTCGCCGCCTACGACGACGAGAAGCTGTTCGGCCTCGGCCAGCACCAGCACGGACGCCTCGACCAGAAGGGCCTGGTGCTGGACCTGGTCCAGCGCAACGCCGAGGTCGGCATCCCGGTGCTGACCTCCAGCCGGGGCTACACGCTGCTGTGGAACAACCCGGCGATCGGGCGCGTGGAGCTGGCGCACAACGGCACCCGGTGGGTCGCCGACTCGGCCCGGCAGATCGACTACTGGATCACGGCGGGCGACCCGTCCGGTGCCCAGAGCCGCTACAGCGCGGTGACCGGCCGCAGCCCGATGCTGCCGGAGTGGGCGGCGGGCTTCTGGCAGTGCAAGCTGCGCTACCGCACCCAGGACGAACTCATGGCGGTGGCAAGGGAGTACAAGCGGCGCGGACTGCCCATCTCCGCGATCGTCTGCGACTTCTTCCACTGGACGCACCTCGGGGAGTGGAAGTTCGACCCGAAGGAGTGGCCCGACCCGGGGGCGATGGTGCGTGAGCTGGACGAGCTCGGCATCAAGCTCGTGGTGAGCGTCTGGCCGTCGGTGTCGCCGCTGAGCGAGAACCACCCGGTCATGGAGCAGCGCGGGTACTTCATCGGCACCCAGTACGGCCCGATGGCCCACGCCGACTGGCCCGACAAGGAGGTCGCCTCCACGGTCCAGGTGGCCTTCTACGACGCCACCAACCCGGACGCCCGGGAGTTCGTGTGGTCGAAGGTGAAGGAGAACTACCTCGACCCGTACGGCATCACGGCGTTCTGGCTGGACGCCTGCGAGCCGGAGCTGAAGCCGGGCTTCCAGGAGAATCTGCGCTACTGGGCGGGCCCGGGCCTGGAGGTCGGCAACGCCTACCCGGCCGAGAACGCCCGGACCTTTTACGAGGGCCTGCTCGCGACCGGCGAGGAGGAGATCGTCACCCTCAACCGCTCGGCGTGGGCGGGCAGTCAGCGCTACGGCGCCGCCCTGTGGTCGGGTGACATCGGCACCGACTTCCCGACCCTGCGCCGCCAGATCGCGGCCGGCCTCAACACGGCCCTGTCGGGCATCCCGTGGTGGAACACCGACATCGGCGGCTTCCACGGCGGCGACCCGGACGACCCGGCGTACCGGGAGGTGATGGTCCGCTGGTTCCAGTTCGGCGCGCTGTCCCCGCTGATGCGCCTGCACGGCTTCCGGGACCCGGGCATGCCGCTGGGCCCGGAGATGACGGGCGGCCCGAACGAGGTGTGGTCGTACGGCGAGGAGGCCGGGGCCGTCCTGGAGAAGTACCTGCGGCTGCGCGAGCGGCTGAAGCCGTATGTGCTGGACGTGATGCGCGCGGCCCACGAGGAGGGCCTGCCGGTGATGCGGCCGCTGTTCCTGGAGTTCCCGGACGACCAGGCCGGCTGGTCGGTCGACGACTCCTACCTCTTCGGCCCGGATCTGCTGGTCGCCCCGGTGCTGACCGCCGGCGCCACCGCCCGTACGGCGTATCTGCCGGCGGGGGCCGTCTGGACGGACGCGTGGACGGGTGAGACGTACGAGGGCGGTCAGGCCGTGACGGTCGACGCCCCGCTGGACCGCATCCCGCTCTTTCTGCGGGACGGGGCACGGCTGCCTGTAGCGGAGTAGCCGTGTCGCGAGGGGTGGCCGGGTCGATGGAGGTCTACCGGCCACCCCTTCGTGACTGTTCGGCCAACTTCCACCCCCCACGGGGCAGTTGGAGGGGCTAGGTTCTCTGCGTGTCCTCGTCTCCGCTCGCCCTCACCCTCGCCAACCTGCTGCTGCGGCCCGGCTTCGGATCCCGCCGTGACCCCGGCCGGATCTTCGACCGCATCGTGGTGGAGGCCGGGGAGGCGCCGGGCGACCGGGAGTTCGTCGACGGCTTCCGGGCGCTGCTGGGGTGGTGGGCGAAGGCCGGGGACCTCACCCCGGTGGGCTGGCAGTCCGCGCAGGCGCACGTCAGACGGCACCTGGCCAATCGCGCCCGGGTGCGGCGGCTGATCGCCGAGCATCCCGGGATCGAGGCCGAGCCGATCGAGAAGCCGGTCTTCGTCGTGGGGCTGCCGCGCAGCGCCACCACCGTCACGCACTCGGTGCTGTCGATCTCGGACGGGCACCGATGCCCCCTGCTGTGGGAACTGCTCGCTCCCGACCTGGAGCTGCCGCCCCGGCGGCGGCGCAAGGCGATCACCGCCGGGCGCCGGATGGTGCAGGGCACGGACCTCTTCGCGCCGCGCTTCCGCGACATCCACGCGATGGCCGCCGAGGGCCCCGAGGAGTGCACGTTCGCCCTTCCGCACGCCCTGATGCCGTTCTCCCAGGCCCGCATCCCCGAGTACCAGGCCTGGCACCGCGCGCGGGACTTCACCGCCGACTACCGGTACCTGAAGCAGGTCTACCAGGTGCTCCAGTACGGCCGTCCGCGGCAACGCTGGATGCTGAAGTCCCCCATGCACCTGGAGAATCTGGACGCGCTGCGCACGGTCTTCCCCGACGCCACGCTCGTGTGGTGCCACCGCGACCCGGTCACCGTCATGGCGTCCTTCTGCTCGCTGATCGAGCACGGCATGGCCGTCAGCTCCCGCCCCGTAGACCTGACCGGCATCGGCGCGACCTGGCTGGACCTGCTGAGCCGCGCCATGACCCGCGGTCTCGCGGCCCGGGCCGCCATCCCGCCGGAGCGGCTGGTGGACGCCCCGTACTCGTGGCTCGGCTCGGATCCCGCGACCGGCGCCCCGAAGCTCCACGCCGCCGTCGGCGCCCCCTGGACCGAGGCCGACGCGGCCCGTCTCCCCGCGGCCGTCGCTCGTCCCAAAGGCACGCGCCGCCACACCTACGACCTGTCCCGCTACGGCCTGACCCGCGCCGAGGTCGAGTCGGCCTTCGCGGACTACAACGCGCTGCGGGCCGAGGTCGACCGCGCTTGACGGCGGTCGGCCCCGGCCCCGGGTACGGCGTCAGCTGCTGCTGACGGTCATGCTGTTGGTGCGGAAGTCGAGGCCGCCGGACGACGAGGTGATCTCGAAGCCGAACTGGACGTCACCGATGGTCTCGTTGCCCATCCAGCCCTTGGTGTCCTTGATCCACTTCAGGATCGGCAGGATGTTCACGGTGCCGGAGCTGGAGTTGGAGGTGCGGATGAACGAGAACACCTCGTTGGCGCCGTTGGTGCCCTTGTAGACGGTCCAGGAGTGGCCGCCGAGGCTGACGCTGCCCTGCGAGGTGCCGATCGGGCCGACGGCTCCGGTCTTGTTGACCCAGAGCATGATCTCGTAGTCGTGGTCCGTGTCCCAGATGTCGTACGACGTGTTGTACGCGCCGGACGACGGGACGCTGACGTTGTAGCTGCTGGAGAGCGAGCCCAGCGAGGTGATGGACTTGTTGATCGCCTTCGTCTGGTTCGGGTAGGACTTGATGCCGCCGGTGTTGGGGTGGTTGGCGTTGACGCCCCAGTTGGTGCCCGAGTTGGCCCAGATGCACTGGGCGCCGGCGCCGCTGCCCCAGATGTTGTTGTAGAGCGTGTAGCCGTTCAGGCTCGTGTTGCCCCACTGGTCGCAGGAGTTCCAGACGGCGGCGGAGGCGGGCGCGGAGGCGAGGGCGATGGTCGCGCCGAGTGCCAGGGCCGGGGCGAGCAGGGCCTTGGTGACCCTGCCGAGCGTGCGTGATGCCATGGTGTCCCTTCCATGGGGTGGGGGGATGGGGGGAACTACCACGACCTCAGGGTGAGGACGTGGTCTTCTCCGGCGACCAGGTGGAGGGATTCTGTGCCGGTGGAAGTCCGCAGTTCGACGCGGTGGGTGCGGCCCGGCCTGATGACGGCGGCGGCGCCGTCCCGGGTCCAGGTGAGGTCGAGCTCGGCCCCGAAGCGGGTGCGCACCCCGCGCAGTGCGCCGCTCGGATACACCGCCGGAAGCGCGGGCAGCAGGACCAGCCGGTCCGGGGTCGACTGCACGAGCATCTCGATCAGCACGGCGGGCAGGGTGTGCGCGGCGTCCGCGTTGTAGACGTCCCGCTTCGGGTAGTGGGCGCTCATCAGGGAGGCGTGGAAGAAGTCGCCGTCCAGGACCTGGCCGAGGGCGTGGGCGACGCGGCCGCCGTCCCTGAGCCGGGCCGCGATGAGCGCGTGGTGCAGATGGCCGTGCGCGGAGTCGTTCTCGGCGCCGCGCAGTTCGAGGGCGCGGTGGGCGGCCGTGGCCAGCTCGGGGCTGTCGTAGGGGGTGATCTCGTCGAGCGGCCAGACGCCGTAGAGGTGGCTGAGGTGACGGTGGTCGTAGGAGTCCTCCAGGCCCGGCCAGGCCCATTCGGCCAGCGCCCCGTCCGCGTTGATCCGGTGCGGCGGGAGGCGGTCGGCGAGGGCGTGCCAGCGGTCGGCGTCGGGGCCGGGGTGGTAGGCGGCGGCCGTGCGCAGGGCGTGTCGGGCCGCCGAGAGGTCCATGGCCGCGTTGAGGGTGCCCCAGCTCGCGTTGGCGGGGCGGTTCTCGGGCGAGTAGGACGGGACGACGACGAGGTGGCCGTGCTCGTCGGTGCGGGTCAGGAAGTCCTCGTAGAACAGGGCGACTTCGGCGAGTGCGGCGGCCGTGCGCGGGTCGCGGGTGCCCCGGGTCTCGTCGTGGTCGACGAGCGGCTTGAGAAGCCAGTCGGCGCCGGCGGTCCACAGCTGGTGGGGGTACTCGCGAGCGAAGTGGTACGTGTGGCCCGACTCGCCGTCGGTGTGCGTGGGCGCGACGACACCCCGGGCACCGAAGACCGCGCGGGCGTTGTCACGCCAGTCCGGGAGCTGGCGGTCGATCAGGTTCGCGTGGGCCTCGGTGACCTCGGGCAGGGCCGCGGCGGCCGCGGACGCGGTCTGGAGGTTGAGGTTGGCGTTGGTGGTGAACGCGCCCGACCAGGCGGTGTTCCAGTCGCCGGTCCACAGTCCGGTCAGGCGGGGCGGAAAGAGTCCGCCGGCGGACAGCAGGTGGTAGCGGCCTGCCGCGAAGAGGCGCTCCAGCAGGGCGGTGCTGCGCGGCCGTCTCAGCAACTCCGAGCCCGCAAGGGCCCGTTCGGCGGGGTCGGCGGCCAGGTCGAGGGTGACACGCTCGTAGGCGGTGCGGTGGAGGGCGACATGGCGGTCGAGGAGCTCGTCGTACTCCGGGGGCAGATCACGCAGGGTGCGGCCCTGCGCGACGACGTCCAGTTCGCCGGTGTGCCGGTGCACCCGGGTGAGGAGCAGCACGGACCGGGCGCCCTCGATGCGCACGCCGGGGGGCACGAGGGTCGTCGTGCCGCCCGTGACGGAGACCAGGGTGACGCCGGTGCAGGCCAGGTCACTGTCCGGGTAGCGGGCGCGCAGGCTGAGCAGGGCGCCCTCGGGGGTGAGGACGGCTCCGTGGCCGATGCCCAGTCCGGCGGGGGCGCCGGGCAGCCGGTGGTCCAGGTCGACGTCGAGGCCGAGGCCGGGTCCGGTGACCTGCTGGACGATCACGTCGTCGGCGCGGGAGACGAAGACACGGCTGGTCCAGCCGGAGCAGGAGGCCCGCGCCACGCCCGTGGTGAAGTCGACGTCGCGGCGGTAGTCGCGCCGGGTACCGGGCGGACGGCGCAGTCTGACCTGGAAGGCGGGGTGGAAGGGCTGCACCCACTGGTGCGGACGGCCGTCCGTGAAGCTCTCGGCGGCGGTCGTGTCGCCTGCCAGGAGACGGTCCTGGAGCGCGGGGAGGTCCCCGGCGAGCCGCGGGGGCCGGGGGTCCCTGCCGTTGGGACGCACCAGGGTGTGGTGCGTGACGACGACCCGCTCGATGTCCGGGTCACCGAACACAAGGGCGCCGTGGTGGCCGTTGCCGCTCAGGAAGCCGTCCTCCCAGCGGCCGGCCGGGCCTGGCTCCCACGTGCCGTGGACGGGGGCGGAGGCGGTCATGGCCGGAGCACCGCCGCCTCGTAGCGGCCGAGGGTGACCCGGTCGGTGACGGCCGTGCCCGTCAGCAGGTCGTGATGGGTGCCGGGAACCTCGACGGTCACCGGCTCGCGGCCGTGGTTGAGCAGGAACAGCAGCTCGCCCCGGCGTACGGCCTCCACCTGATCGGGAAGGCCGTCGAGCACCGGCCGGACGCCCGCGCCGTCGGCGATCCGGGCCAGCAGGTCGCGCAGCGCCTCCGGCTCCGGGAGCGTGGAGAGGTACCAGGCACTGCCCTTGCGCAGGACGGCGGGCATGCCGTCCAGTTCGCCGCCCTTGTAGCGGTTCGTGTCGTCGGGATCGGCGGGCTCGATCTCCTCGGACCACAGCGTGCCCCGGAAGCCCTCGCAGGCGACGGTCTCCCCCGCGTCCAGCGGCCACCACTCGTGCAGGGTGCGGACCCCGAACAGCTCCCGCAGCCGGGCGTCCATGCCGCCGGGGCGCACCCGGTCGTCCTCGTCCGCGACACCGGTCAGGAAACCGCAGACGAGGGTGCCGCCGCCGCGCGCGTAGGCGAGGAGGTTGTCGATCGCCGCGTCGGTGAGCGCGTACAGCTGGGGCACGACGACCATCGAGTACGGCGTCAGATCGTGCTCGGGGTGCGCGAAGTCGGTGGTGAGGTGGGCCTGCCACAGCGCCCGGTGCCAGGCGCGCAGCACGTCCGGGTAGTCGACCCGGGTGGACAGGCGGCCGTCCTGGGCACCGGCCCACCAGGCGTTCCAGTCGTGCAGGACCGCGACGTCGGCGGTGATGTGCCGGCCGGTCACCTCGGGGGCGATCCTCGCCAGGTCCGCCCCGAGCCGCTTGACCTCCTGGTACGTACGGCCCTCCTCCCCGGCGTGGCTGACCATCCCGGAGTGGAACTTCTCGGCGCCCTGCCGGGACTGCCTCCACTGGAAGTAGCAGACGGCGTCTGCGCCCCGGGCCACGGCCTGCAGGGACCACAGCCGGTTGAGGCCCCGGGGCTTCGGGTGGTTCACGCCCCGCCAGTTGACCGGACCGGCCGCCTGTTCCATGAGCATCCACGGCCCCCGCGCCTGGGAACGGGTCATGTCCTGGACCAGGGCGCCGTTCTGGGCGCCGAGCGGATCGCGCGGGTCGGGGTAGAGGTCGACGGAGACGACGTCCTCCTCCCCCGCCCAGCGCCAGGCGTCCTGGCCGAACCACAGCGGCATGAAGTTGCTGGTGACCGGCAGGTCCGGGGTGTGGCGCCGGACGATGTCCCGCTCGGCGACGTAACACTCCAGGAGCATGTCGGAGGTGAAGCGCCGGAAGTCCAGGACCTGGCCGGGGTTGCGCATGTAGTGGGGCAGGCGGGGCGGCAGGATGCCGTCCCAGGTGTCGTAGCCCTGGCTCCAGAAGGCGGTGCCCCAGGCCTCGTTGAGCGCGTCGAGCGTGCGGTACTTCTCGCGCAGCCACCGCCGGAAGGAGGCGGCGGCCTCGTCGCCGTAGTCGAAGGTGCAGTACTCGTTGTTGATGTGCCACATCGTCAGCGCCGGGTGGCCGCCGTAGCGGGCGGCCAGGTCCTCGGTGACGGCGGCGGCGTAGCGCCGGTAGGTGGCGCTGGAGTGCGAGAAGTGCTGACGGCCGCCCCACCACTCGGTGCGGCCGTCCTCGGTGACGGGCAGGGTGTCGGGGTGCAGCCGGCCCATCCAGGGCGGGGGCGAGGAGGTGGGGGTGGCGAGGACGACCCCGATGCCGCCCTCGTGCATCAGGTCCATCAGCGTGTCCAGCCAGCCGAACTCCCGTGCCCCGGGCTCCGGTTCCAGCTTCGACCAGGAGAACACCCCGAGGGTGACGGAGTTGACGCCGGCGGCCTTCATCAGCCGGACGTCCTCGTGCCAGGTCTCCTCCGGCCACTGCTCCGGGTTGTAGTCGCCGCCGAAGAGGAGCCGGCCCCGGGTGGCATCGGACAGGTCGGGACGTTTCCTCTCGGGCATCAGGCGGGCTCCCCGTACTGCACTCCGCGCCCGTTGGTGGCGATGTAGACCCGGCCGTGGATGCGCGGGTCGCCGGTGACGGCCGCGCCGATCCAGCCCCACTGGTGCTGGTCGTCGTTGATCCGGGTCCAGGTCTTCGCCTCGTCGTCGGAGCGGTACACGGCGGTGACGCTGTCGGTGGAGCCGACCAGGTAGAGGGCCGGGTAGGAGGCGCCCTCGGCGGCCTTGCCGAAGCCGAGGGTGTACGAGGCCCAGCAGCTGCCGACCTTGGTGAAGGTGGCGCCGCCGTCGGTGGAGCGGTACAGCCCGTTCCACTTGAGGCTCAGCCACAGGTCGCCGGAGCGGCCCGGGGCCGCGGCCAGCTGGAATTCGCTGTCGCCCGAGTTCAGGCCGGTGGCCCGCGCGGTGAAGGTCTTGCCGCTGTCGGTGCTGGCGTGGAGCGTCCCGGTCGTGGTGTCGAAGGCGTAGAAACGCGTCGCGTCGGCAGGGTCCGCGACCGGGACGGCGCCCTTCGGGAAGGAGGCGACCTCGGACCAGGTGGCACCGTTGTCCGCCGAGCGGTAGCCCGGGTTGGCCGGACCGAAGGACCACAGCAGCACGCTGCCGTCGGCGTTGGTGGCGATCGGCCCCGGCGCGGACTTGGCCATGGCCGGCTGGGCCTTGAAGGGCGCCCAGCTCTTGCCGCCGTCGTTCGAGTAGGCGCCGTTGCCGTTGTCGCCCCACCCGGCCCGCACGACGTACGACGGCTCGGCCGCGGCCAGCGCGAGCCCCGTCGCCGTGCCGAACACCGGGTTCGACGCCATGCCGCGGGAGGGGGAGGCGGTGAGCCGCTCGTGGTACATCACGCCGATGTCCCCGGACCCGCTGATCAGGTGCGCCTCTCCGGCCGGAGGGGAGATCAGCTGGCGTATGGACGCCTCCTCGAGGCCCCGGATCTGCGGCGCCCAGTGCTTGAGGTCGCGGGTGCCGTAGAGGGTCGCGCCCGTGCCGTAGACGACGTGCTCGGAGTCGAACGGGTCGACGCCGACGGCCTGGATCCACCACCCGAACTTGGGCTTGTCCGCGCCGAACGTGAGGTAGGGGGTCTCGGAGACGTCGAGGACGGCCTTGTCCTTCAGGGACTTCCAGGTGCGGCCGCCGTCGGTGGTCCGGTACAGGGTGTCGACCAGCGCCCAGCGGTTGTTGGTGGAGACGACGACGGTGCCGGGGCGGCGGGCGTCGACGGCGACACCGCCGTACCCGAAGGAGTCGGTCCCGCCGTCCTCCGTCGCCCCGCCGGGCTTCACCGGCGTGACCTCGGTCCACTTCCCGTCCGTCGTCCGCAGCTTGTGCACGCTGCCGTCGGACTGGCCGTTGGGTCCTGGGGCGTTGGCGTACGTCACGTACAGCTCGCGGGTGTGCCAGTCGTACGCGGCCCGGATCGGCACCTTGGCGGCGGTGCCGGCCGGCTGCTTGGGGACTGCCTCCCAGGTCGTGCCGTCGGAGGTGCGGTAGAGGCTGGGCTTGCCGGCCGTGCCGTCGGAGTCGCCCCAGCCGGCGTAGACCGTACGGCCCGCCGCGACCAGGAGCGTGACGCCCTGGCCCGCGGCACCGGGGGTGGCCGGGAAGCCCACCGCCTTCCAGGTGCCGCCCCGGTCGGTCGACTTGAGCAGTCCGTCGTGCCGGGTGCCGAGCCACAGGGTGTCACTGTCCCGCGGGTCCACGAGCAGCCGCTCCCCGCACCCACGCCCGTCCTCGTTGGCCCCGAGCTTCACGGTCAGGTCGGTGCGGTTCCAGGTGGCCCCACGGTCCTCGGACCGCAGCACGGCCCCGTTGCCGGCCCACGACTGCGCGTACGTACCGAGGGCGAGGTACAGCCGGTTCGGGTGGGCCGGGTCGACGGCCATGGCCTCCACGCCGAGCAGGTTCCAGTCGTCCCAGCCGATGTGGTCGGTCAGCGGGACCCACCGGTCGGTGCGGTCGTCCCAGCGGTAGGCGCCGCCGATGTCGGTACGGGCGTAGGCGAGGCCGCGGACGGCAGGGTGGAACAGCACGCCGGTGACGAACCCGGTGCCGCCCTGGACCGCGTTGCGCCAGCGGTACGCGGTTCCCGCGGCGGCCGCGGGCGTGGCGGCCTGAGCGCTGCCCTGGACGATCGGAAGTGCGGCGACGGCGGCGGTGGCGGCGGTCCCGGCGAGCACAGCGCGTCTGCTGAGGTGGAAAGTGCGCATGACGTACCTCGGTCCTTACAAGACAGGGAGGGGCGGAGGCCCTTTTTTTGGGGGCGCGGGGAACTGCGCGAACGACCACAGCGCAGCCGCGGACACAAACAACCGACAGCCCTACGGCGAGACTCGAGACAAGGGCGTCACCCCTTGACGGCCCCCGTGAGCATGCCCTTCTTGAAATGCTTCTGGACGAAGGGGGAGAGCACGGCCACCGGCAGCAGGGCCATCACCATCACCGCCATCTGGATCGCGAGCGGCGAGAGCTGGCCGGTGTTGATCTGTGCCTGGAGGCCCACCGGACGCTGCTGCATCTGTACCAGCTGGATCATCACGTTCTGCAGCGGCATCATCTCCTGGTCGGTCAGGTAGATCGACGCGTTGAACCAGGCACTCCAGTACCCCACGGCGTAGAAGAGGCCGATCACCGCGAGGACCGCACGGGAGAGTGGCAGAACGATCTTCCACAGGATCCGCCAGTCGCCGGCGCCGTCGATGCGGGCGCTGTCGATCAGCTCCTGGGAGATGTTCATGAAGAACGCGCGCAGCACCAGGATGTTGAAGACGCTGACGGCGCTGGGCAGGATCAGCGCCAGATAGGTGTCGGTGAGGCCGAGGGCCTGCACCAGCAGGTAGGTGGGGATGAGGCCGGCCCCGAAGAACATCGTCGCCAGCAGTGTCATCAGGATGCCGCGGTGGCCGAGCGAGCCGCTGCGCGACAGGCCGTACGCGCACAGGACCGACACCGTCATGCTGAACAGCGTGCCGACCACGGTCACGCCGATGCTCACCAGGGCGGCCTTCTGGACCTGGCCGCCGCTGAGGAGTTCCTGATAGGCGATGAAGGTGATGCCCTTGGGTATCACCACCAGGCCGCCGGCCTCGTCGATGGTCTTCTTCGACTGGAGGCTGGTGACGATGACGATCCACAGCGGGAAGAGGATGGCCAGGCAGGCCAGGGTCAGGGCGATGCCCTTGCCGGCCAGTCCGGCCTTGTTGGGCGGCTCCTCCCAGACGGGGCGGGGCGGGGCCGCCCAGCGGCTCGGTTTCGAGACGCGCGGCGCGTCGTCGGGCGGAGTGCCGAGGACGGCGGTCATTTCTTGTACACCCCCTGCTCGCCCATGAGATGGGCCACCTTGTTGGCGATCAGTACGAGCGCCAGCCCGACCACACCCTTGATGAGCCCGGCGGCGGCGGCATAGCTGAAGTCCTGGTTGCGGATACCGTTCCACCACACGTAGGTGTCGAGGACCTCCGAGGCGTTGACACCCACGGCTTGTCGTTGGAGGAGCAGTTGCTCGAAGCCGACGGTGAGGGCGTCGCCGACGCGCAGCACGAGCAGGAGGGCGATCACCGGTCGCAGGGCGGGCAGCGTGATGTGCCACATCCGCCGCCAGCGTCCTGCGCCGTCCATGGCGGCGGCCTCGTACAGGTCGCCCGAGACGGAGGAGAGCGCGGCGAGGAAGACGATGATGCCCCAGCCCGCGTCCTTCCAGACGGTCTGGGCCGTGACCAGGTACTTGAAGACCTCCGGGTCGGTCATCACGTCGAAGCCCTCGTAGCCGTGCTGGCGCAGGGTCTGGGCGATGATCCCGGCTCCGCCGAAGATCTGCATGAAGACGGTGACGACGAGGACCCAGGAGAAGAAGTGCGGCAGGTACATGACCGCCTGGGCGACCGCTCGTATCCGGGGCCTGACCACACTGTTGATGAGCAGCGCGAGCAGGATGGGGATCGGGAAGTAGAGCACCAGCTGCAGGAAGAACAGCACCAGGGTGTTCTGCACCGCGTGCCAGAAGGCCGAGTCGGCGAAGATCCGCTCGAACTGCTCGAAGCCGATCCAGGGGCTGTTGAAGATGGCGACGAAGCCGTTGTCGCCGGCGTACGGGTCGTAGTCCTGGAAGGCCACCACATTGCCGAGGATCGGTATGTAGTTGAAGACCAGGATCAGCAGGACCGCCGGCAGGGTCATGAGGATCAGCGTGCGGTCACGCCTGAATCTGAGCTTCAGGCTCAGCTTGCCCGAGTTCTTCCTGCCGCGGGCCTGGTCTCCGGCGGCGCCGCCGGACGCCGCCGGAGACCTCGCGGGGGTCTTGTCCTCGGTCGTCGTCCGAGGCACCGTGCTGTTGGACACGGCCTTCTCCTTGCCTGAGCCCCGGATCAGTTCGCCGAGCCGTTGTCGTCGAGCAGCTTCTTGTACCAGTCGCGCAGGTCGTCGCCGCCCTTCTTCTTCCAGTCGGACACGGCCTGCTGAACGTCGCTGATCTTCTTCCGGCCGCGCACCACGTCGTCCTCGAGCTGCTCGAAGTCGTCGGCGAGGTTGGCCCACCGGTTGGGCTCGGTGACGGTCAGCCCGTAGAAGGAGGACTTCTTGGTGAAGGCGCCCATGCGCTGCTGCCACTCGACGATGCCCCGGGTGATGTCGGGGAAGTCGGGGTAGGCGACGTACGGTGCGGGGTTGCCCGTGAGGTCGTAGGTGCTGCTGACCTCGTTGATGCCCTGCTGCGTCTTGGTCGGCAGGCCGTTCTTCACCGTGTAGTCGGTGCCCTCGACGCCGTAGGCGGTGAGCATGAACTCCTTGGTGCCGTAGGGAGCGGCGCAGTAGTTGCAGAGCGCGAGAAAGTCCTTGATCTGCTGCTTGCTCGCCTTCTTGCTGATGAAGGTGAACATGCCGCCGGGCTGGCCGGCCCAGAGCGTGGGATCGCCCCCGTCGGGCCCGAAGACGTCGAACACGCCCATCTCGAAGTCGGGGTTCTGGGTCCGCTGCTCGGCGGTCTTGCCCCACCAGTCGGAGATGTTGTTGTTGTAGACCAGGACCTGTCCGGAAGTGAAGCGGTTGGCCGCCATGCCGCCCGCCTTGCCCGAGACGGCGTCCGGGTGGACCACCTTCGCCGCGTAGAGCTTGCGCGTCCACTCCAGGGCTTCCAGGTACTGCTCGGTCTCGATGCGGTTGACGAGCTTGCCGTCCTCCATGTTCCACCACAGCGCCTTGTCGCCGCCCGGCTGGACACCGAAGATCTGCAGGGCCGACCACTTCATGTCGTCGCAGGCCCAGACCTTCGACTTGGCCTGCGTCGCCTCCTTCGCCCAGGACAGGAACTCGTCCGGGCTCTTCGGGACGGCGTAGCCCTTCTTCTCGAAGATGTCCTTGCGGTACATGGCCGCCATGCCGGTGACGTAGGAGGTCGGCATGGGGATCGCGCGGAGCTGGCCGCCGAAGATGCCGCGCTGCCACGCGTCGGAGGGCACGGCCGCGAGGTTCGGGTAGTCCTTGACCTTGTCGCCGGACAGGTACGGGCCGAGGTCGGCGAACTTGGCGTTGATGGCGGTGGGTATCCGGCCCGTCAGGTTCCAGTCGGGCACCACCACGGCGTCGGGGATGTCGCTGGAGGCGAGAATCGCGCCGAGCTTCTGGTCGTAGGTGACGCCGTCCTGGTTCTGCCAGGTGATGTCCACGCCGATGGCCTTGTTCATGGCCGAGTAGTACGGGTTGTCGCCCTTGGGCGGGGCGCCCCAGTAGGGGGCCATGATGGTCAGCTTGCCGCCGCTGCCCAGCTTCTGCGACACCGAGGTCTTCAGCTCGGCCGCCGGGATCGCCTTGGTGAAGCCGACCGGCGAGCCGTTCTTCGAGGGGAGGTCCGGGGTCACGACGTTCGACGCGACGTAGGCCGGGAGGATCTTCGCGGCTTTCTTGCCCGACGTGGCTCCGTCCTTCTGTCCCTCTTGCCCGCCGCCACAGGCGGCGAGCAGCGGCATCCCACCCGCCACAGCCGCGGTGGCGACCGCCGTGGAGGCGAGGAAGGATCTCCGGCTCGGTCCGGAGGAGGCGGAGGCGGCGTTCGGCGTCATTGCGTCAACCCTTCATGGCACACCAGGACACCCGGCGGAGGGCCGTCGGCTGCGGTGTCTCGAGTGGAACTGGCTGAGCCGAAGCGAGACTCCGACGAGTGACGAGGAATGCGCACCACCGGGTGGCGGACTTCACAGTCGAAGCGCTTCGATGTTGCTGCGAGATTAAGTGAACACCCA
Source organism: Streptomyces sp. NPDC040589 (assembly GCF_055594445.1). Taxonomy (NCBI): domain Bacteria; kingdom Bacillati; phylum Actinomycetota; class Actinomycetes; order Kitasatosporales; family Streptomycetaceae; genus Streptomyces; species Streptomyces sp. NPDC040589. The sequence continues at coordinate 61,689 of NZ_JBVIWP010000001.1, forward strand.
GGGGTGCACAAGGGGCGATTCCAAGATTCTCCCGAGGTGTGCACGATCGCGATCTGACACAAATGGCGCTTGGAATGGCGCCGCAGGGTCGGAGTTGTTGCGCCGAGGTGTCTTGACACCCACCCCCACGTCGAACCAGCATCGAAGCGCTTCGAAAGCGTCTCGCCGCTCCATCGCAAAGGGATTCCCACGTGACCGCACACACGCCGCCCACGCCGCCGTTCCGCGATCCGCGCCTGCCGTTCGCGAAGCGGATCGACGACCTCCTGTCGCGGCTCACGCGCGAGGAGAAGACCGCCTTCCTGCACCAGTTCGCGCCCGCCGTCGAGCGGCTCGGCATCGCCGCCTTCCGCACCGGCCAGGAGGCCCTGCACGGCGTGGCGTGGATGGGCCCGGCGACGGTGTTCCCGCAGGCGGTCGGCCTCGGCGCCACCTGGAACCCGGAGCTGGTGCGGCGGGTCGGCGACGCGGTGTCCAAGGAGGTCCGCGCGATGCGCGCCAAGGACGACAGGGTCGGGCTCAACGTCTGGGCCCCGACGGTCAACCTGCTGCGCCACCCCCTGTGGGGCCGTAACGAGGAGGGGTACTCGGAGGATCCGAAGCTCACCTCGGCGATCGCCACCGCGTACACGCACGGTCTGCGCGGCGACCACCCCACCTACTGGCGCACCGCGCCCGTGCTGAAGCACTGGCTCGCCCACAACAACGAGACGGACCGGTCGACGACGTCGAGCTCGGTGCGCCCGCGCGTGCTGCACGAGTACGACCTGAGGGCCTTCCGCGAGACCGTCGAGGCGGGTGCGGTGGCCGGGGTGATGCCCGCGTACAACCTGGTCAACGGCCGCCCCAACCACGTCTCCCCGTACCTCGGCGAGCACCTGCGGGCCTGGACCGACGAGGAGCTGCTGGTCTGCTCGGACGCGGGCGCGCCGAGCAATCTGGTCGACTCCGAGCACTACTTCGACACCCACGAGGAGGCCACCGCCGCCTCCCTCGTGGCGGGCGTCGACAGCTTCACCGACCACGGCACGGACTCCTCGCAGATGACCGGGCGGCTGCGCGTCGCCCTGGAGCGCGGCCTGCTGACCGAGGCCGACCTCGACCGGGCCGTCCGCCGCCAGCTCTCGGTCCGCTTCCGCCTCGGCGAGTTCGACCCGGAGTACGACCCGCACGACGCCACCAGCGAGTTCGACTCCCCGGGGCACCGCGCCCTCGCCCAGGAGGCGGCCGAGCAGGCGGTCGTGCTGCTGAAGAACGACGGGGTGCTGCCGCTCGCCCCGGACACCCGTATCGCCGTGGTCGGGCTGCTCGCCGACGAGTGCAAGCTCGACTGGTACAGCGGCACGCTGATCCACCGCTCGACCCCGCTGGAGGGGCTGTACGAGCGGTTCGGCGCGGAGCGGGTGGAGTTCGCGGAGGGTGTGGACCGGGTCCGGCTGAAGACCTCCGCGGGCGTGTTCCTGCATGTGCCGGTGGCGGAGGACGCCGCCGACGAGGTGCGCGGCGCCGAGGGCGCGCTCGACCCGGCGCTGCTCGCGGGCCGCACCGACCTGCCCTCGCTGACCACCGACGCGACCGGCACCGAACTGGCGCTGGTCGACTGGGGTGAGGGCGTCCTGACGCTGCGCGCGCCCGACGGCCGCTACCTCTCGGTCGCCGAGGACGGCCGGGTCCGCGCCTCCGCCGACCAGCCGGGCGGCTGGATCGTCCAGGAGACGTTCCGCCTGGAACCGCACGATGGCGGGCACCTCCTGAAGCACGTGGGGACGGGTCGTCACGTGTGTGTCTCCGCCGACGGCGTGAAGGTTGCCGAGGAAGATCCCGAGGTGTTCGAGCTGGTCGTCGCCGAGCGCGGCGAGGACGCGGTGGCGCGGGCCGCCGCGGAGGCCGACGCGGTCGTGGTGGTCGCGGGCAACGACCCGCACATCAACGGCCGCGAGACGGAGGACCGTACGACCCTGCGTCTGCCGGAGCACCAGGAACGGCTGCTGCGGGCCGCCCGCGCGGCGAACCCGGCGACCGTGCTGGCCCTGGTCTCCGCCTACCCGTACGCCGTCGACCCGGCCACCCTCCCGGCCGTGCTGTGGACCGCGCACGGCGGCCAGGCGGCCGGCACCGCCCTGGCCCGTGTGCTGGCGGGCGACGTCTCCCCGGCCGGCCGCCTGCCGCAGACCTGGTACGCCGACGACGCCGATCTGCCCGGCCTCCTCGACTACGACGTGATCGGCGCCCGCCAGACGTATCTGTACTTCGAGGGCACGCCCCTGTTCCCGTTCGGGCACGGCCTGTCGTACTCGTCGTTCGCGTACGACGGCCTGACGACCCGGGTCGAGGACGGCACGCTGCACGTCTCGTTCTCGGTCACGAACACCGGTGACGTCACCGCCGACGAGGTCGCCCAGCTCTACACACGGGCCGTCGACCCGTCCGTGCCGCGTCCGCGCCGCGAGCTGCTGGACCACCGCCGCGTCGCCCTCGCCCCCGGCGAGACGGCGGAGCCGAGCTTCGAGGTCCCGCTGTCCGCCTTCGCGTTCTGGGACGTGGCCCAGGACCGGTGGCGCGTGGAGCCGGGCGCGTACGAGCTGCTGGCAGGGGCCTCCAGCGAGGACATCCGGCTGCGGACGGCCGTCACGCTGGAGGGCGAGCCCACCCTGCCGCGCCCGGTCGTCGCGGGCGGCCTGGCCGCGGCCGGCTTCGACGAGCAGAGCGGCATCGAGATCGTCGACCGGACGAAGGTGTCGGACGACGCGGTGACGCCGGCGGGCGGGGGCACGGGTGAACTGGTCTACCGCGACTGCGACTTCGGCCGCGGCATCAGCGAGGTGACGGTGGAGGTGGCCGGCGAGGGCACGGTCGAGGTGTCCCTCGACGGCGGCCCGGCCCTCGCGGTGCTGTCGACCAGTGCCCCCACATCGGGTCCGTACGACTATGTCTCCCTCGGCGCGTCCCTCGCCGCCGCGGGCGTGCACGACGTCCGCCTCAGGCTGCGCGGCCCGCTGCGGCTCGCGCACGTCGGCTTCTCCGGTTGAGGGTCCGGAGCAGGCCGGCGCACAGAAGGGGCCCGGCACCGGAAGGCATCGGTGCCGGGCCTCTTCGCAGAGCCTATATGAAAATGGTTCCCATGAGCTAGAGGTCGATTCCGGTCAGGACCAGCACGCGCTCGTAGGTGTAGTCCTCCATGGCGAACCGCACGCCCTCGCGGCCCACGCCGGACTGCTTGACGCCGCCGTACGGCATCTGGTCGGCACGGTAGGACGGCACGTCGCCGACGACGACACCGCCGACCTCCAGGGCCCGGTGGGCGCGGAAGGCGGTCTGGAGGTCGTGCGTGAAGACGCCCGCCTGGAGGCCGTACTTGGAGTCGTTGACGGCGGCGAAGGCCTCGGCCTCGCCGTTCACCTTCTGCACGGTGAGGACCGGTCCGAAGACCTCCTCGCAGGAGATCGTGACATCGGCCGGTACGTCGGCCAGGACGGTCGGCGCGTACGAGGCGCCGTCCCGCTTGCCGCCGGTGAGCAGCGCGGCACCGGCGTCCACGGCCTCCTGGACCCACGTCTCGACGCGCTGGGCGGCGTCCTCGCTGACCAGCGGGCCGACGTCGGTCGCGTCGTCACTCGGGTCGCCGGTGACCTGGGCCTCGACGGCGGCGACGACGCGCGGCAGGAGCCGGTCGTACACCGAGGCGTCGGCGATGACGCGCTGGACGGAGATGCAGGACTGGCCGCCCTGGTAGTTGGAGAAGGTGGCGATGCGCTGCGCCGCCCGGTCCAGGTCCTCGTCACTCGCCCAGTCGGCGAGGACGACGGCCGCGCCGTTGCCGCCCAGCTCCAGGGTGCAGTGCTTGCGCGGCACCGAGTCCATGATCGCGTAGCCGACCTTCTCGGAGCCGGTGAAGGAGATGACGGGCAGGCGCTCGTCCTGCACGAGAGCCGGCATCTTGTCGTTGGCGACGGGCAGGACGCTCCAGGAGCCCGCCGGCAGCTCGGTCTCGGCCAGCAGGTCGCCGATGATCAGGCCGGACAGCGGGGTGGCCGGGGCCGGCTTCAGGATGATCGGCGCGCCGGCGGCGATGGCCGGGGCGATCTTGTGGGCGCAGAGGTTGAGCGGGAAGTTGAAGGGCGCGATGCCGAGCACGACGCCCTTCGGGAAGCGGCGGGTGAGGGCCAGCCGGCCCTGGCCGCCCAGGTCGGTGTCGAGGCGCTGTGCCTCGCCGCCGTTGAAGCGCCGGGCCTCCTCGGCGGCGAACCGGAAGACGGACACGGCCCGTCCGACCTCGCCGCGCGCCCACTTCAGGGGCTTGCCGTTCTCGGCGGAGATCAGCCGGGCGATCTCCTCGGTGCGCTCGACGAGGCGCCTGCTGACGTGGTCGAGGGCGGCGGCCCGCACATGGGCGGGGGTGGCGGCGAACTCGTCCCGCACGGCGTACGCGGCGGCCACGGCCTCCTCGACCTGCGCGTCCGTCGGCACGCTCACCTTGCCGACGAGCCGCCCGTCCCACGGGGAGCTGACGTCGAAGGTGTCCTCGCCGGTGGCCTGGCGGCCGGCGAGCCAGAAGGCGTGGGTGGAAGTCATCTCAGTTCCGGCCCTTCGGCGTCGGGTGTGGTTCCTGTGCTGCGGGTTCCCACGGTAGGGGCGGGGTGGCCGAACGGCGTTTGTACAGGGTGTAGCAGTACCGGCCGCGAACACTACGGTCTGGCGGACGAGGCCGGTTCGGTGGTCGTCGCCTTGAGGGCCAGCCAGAGCTCCATCCGCGCGTCCGCGTCGTCCAGGGACCGGCCGAGGATCTCCTCGACTCGGCGCATGCGGTAGCGCAGGGTGTGCCGGTGGACGCCGAGGTCGGCCGCCGCCGCGTCCCACTGGCCGTGCCGGGACAGCCAGGCGCGCAGGGAGGCGACGAGGTCGCCGCGGCCCGTGGCGTCGTGCTCGTACAGCGGCCGCAGCATCCCGTCGGCGAAGGCCCGCACCGCGTCGTCCGCCAGCAGCGGCAGCACCGATCCGGCCGCCAACTGCTCGTGCTCCACCAGGACGCGTCCGCGCCGCCGGGCCACCGACAGGGCCTGCTCGGCCTGCTTGTACGCGGAGGAGGCGGCGATGGGCCCGGCCGGTGCCGACAGGCCCACGACCAGCTCGGCCTCCTCCCCGCCAGGCACCTTCTCGCGTACGCCCGCCCGGGCCGCCTCCAGGGCTGCCGCGTACTCCCCGCAGGCCGCCGCGGCGGCACCCCGGTCCGCTGCCAGCACCACCAACCGCTCCCCCTCGGGCACCACCAGGACGGCCTCGCCGGCCCGGGCCGCTGCGGACTCCATGACGTCGGCGAGCGCCGCGAGGGGGTCACCGCCGGTGTCGGCTGCTGCGAGCGCGGCGGCGGAGGGCCGGTCGACGGCCGGTGTGCCCGCCCGGGTCTCCGCACGGGTCAGCGCGGCCGACGCCGACACCGGCACCCGCTCCGCGACCAGCATCCGGAACGGCGCGTCCAGCAGCCCGCCGTACAGGCTCCCGGCGACCGTGCGCGCGTGGTCCGGCTCCCCGGCCAGCAGCATGCGCAGCACCGCCGCGCCGACCCGCTGCTCGGCGGCCTGGAGGGACCGGGAGCGTTCCGTGGTCAGGGTCAGCAGCGCTATGGCCGAGTGGACGGCATAGCGCTCGGCGGTGCCGAGGGCGGCGGCCGTACCGACCGCGAGGGCCGCGCGAGGGCGCCGGCCCGTGCCGATGGTGTGCAGCTCGACCCGGTCCTCGTTCTCCGGCCCGCCGACCACCGAGGAGGCGGGCGCGGGGCGTTCCCGCAGCCGCTCGACGTCGCCGGTGAGCCGCGCGGCCCGCCGGCCGGCCCACTCCGGTGCCGTGGCGACGACGGCGCCCGAGGCGTCGTACAGCGCCGCCCAGCCGTCGACCTGCGAGGCCAGCGCGGACAGCAGCCCTTCCGGTCCGCCGGTCTGCGCCTGCCGGGTCAGCTCGCGCTGGGCGGCGAACCCGGCCGTGACGGCCCGGTACTGGTCGGCGGCGATCGCGGCGGACACGGCCTTGCTGATGGCGAGGAAAGGGGTGCGGCGCGGCACCTCCAGCAGCGGCAGGCCCTCTTCCCCGGCCGCGTCGACGAGGGCCTTGGGCGTCTCCTCGTAGTTGACGCCTATGGCGAAGCCGAGCCCGACCACCCCGGCCCCGGTCAGCCGCCGCACGTAGCGCCGCATGGCCTCCGGGTCCTCGGCGTCCAGCTTGAGCGCGGTGATCAGCAGCAGTTCCCCGCCCTCCATGTAGGGCACGGGGTCGGCCAGCTCGCTGACGTGTGCCCAGCGCACCGGCACGTCGAGGCGGTCTTCGCCCGCCCGCACGGTCAGTTTCAGCGCGGAGTGGTGGACGAGCGAGGCGAGCGTCGGGGGCATGAGGCCTTCATGTCTGCGTCAGGGCTGTGCGGTGCTGTGTGATCTTTGTGCTCATTTGGCCGCCGCGTATGAACGACCTGTGATGATTCTGCCTCACCGTACGGTCCTCGCGTACCCACACCGGTGCCGGCAGGCGTCAGCCCCGCAGATCCACCAGCAGGGGTGGCGCGTGTTCGCCCTTCACATCGGTCAGCGACAACACCGCGTGCCCCGCCGGTACGCCGTGCGCCAGCTCGGAGGCTGACCAGCGCTCCCGCTCGACCTGCCGCACGGTCACCGCCCGCGCGGTCGGCGCCTTGCCGGTGATCACCCGGCGCAGCATGTGCACGGCCTTGCCCGCCGGGGTCTCGGCGATGATCTGCCGGTCGGTGACGTCCCGGGCCTCGATCCACTCCTTGCCCCACACCTCGGCGAAGTCCTGCCCGTCCCAGGGCGTCAGCCCCGACAGCGCCATCCGGCACCCGGTGGCCCCGAGCAGCGGTCCGCGCAGCGGCCTGGCCACGTCGTCCAGCGTCCGCAGGGTGAGCACGACACCGGCGTTGCCGGACCGCAGCCGCTGGATGCCGCGCACGGCCTCCGGCGTCACCACGCCGGTCGCGTCGTCCAGCACCAGGCAGGCGAACAGCGACCGGTCCTCGCGCACCGCGACACTCGCCGAGAACTGCGCGAGCACCAGCCGCGCCAGCATCCGGGAGGCGTCGGCGTGCCCGCGCTCGGGCAGATCGATCCGCACCCGCACGGGGTGGTCGAGGGCCTTGAGAGTGAAGGGCCGGGTGGCACCGGACGTGTCGAAGAACGAGGCGAAGGCGGGCCGGTCCAGCAGCGCGACCCGGTCCGCGAGCACCCCGCCGACATCTCCGGGCTGCCCCATCTGCCGCTCCCGGGCGTCGAGCTCCCGCAGCAGCGACTCCTGCCCGGAGTCCTGCAGCCCCTGCCGCAGCGCGGCGAACGGCCCGGGCGCCCCGTCCAGGAGCTGCCGCAGCTCCGGTACGGAGGGAAAACGCCCGTGCACGGCCCGGAACGGTCCGAGCAACTGGGCGAGAACGGTCGTGGAGCGCCGGGTGTCACTGCCCGGGTGCGGATCGGCGAGGTCCCCGACGAGTGCCTCGGCGAGCACGGCCGCGGCCTCGTCCGGGTCGGCGGTCCCGCCGTACAGGTCGAGGTCGTACTCGGAGTCCTGGTTCCCGATCCGCACGACGACGTCGTACGCGTCGGCCGGCCCGAGCCCCGCGCCCGCCCCACCGACCACGACCACGGCGGCCCGCCCGGCCAGCGCGTGCAGACACAGCGACTCGGCGAGCGGCCGGACGACGGTACCGGTCTTGCCTGACCCGGCGGGGCCGACGGCCACGAGCGAGGTACCGAGCAGATCGGGCCCCAGACCGAGCCCCGCGCCTCGGTAGGCGTACGGGTTACGGATGTCGTCGACGGTGGTCCCCAGCCGCACCTGGCCGGTGACGAGGTCGTGCCGGGCGAGGCGGGCGGGCAGGTCGCGCTCTCCGGAGGGGTGGAGGCAGGCGGCGGCGCCGTCCCGCAGGACGGTGGAGCTGAAGGTGGCGAGGCTGTGCCGTCCGGTGCGCACGCCCTGCCAGGCACGGAGGATCCGGGCGTGGTCGACGTCGCGCATGAGCCCCGAGCGCGCCTCGGCTGCGAGCCGCTCGGCAGCGTCGACGGCTCCGGCGGCGCGGAGCTCGTTCCACTGGGCCGGGTCGTCCTGAGGGTCCCGATGGGCCGTCTGGGGCTCCGGCCGGCGGAAGCGGGGGACGACGAAGCGGCGCCACACCTCGCCCCAGCGGCCGAGCCGGGCCACCCCGACCATGATCGCCAGGGCGACGAGCAACTCGTACCCCTGGTACACGATGAAGGTGCCGGTCTCGCCGAGATCGCTGTCGCCGCCGCGCCAGGCATCGGGAATGATCAGGTCGAAAGGCACCCACCACCAGTTGCCGAGGTACCCGTTCTGCAGCAGCGACCAGATCAGCCACCCCACCAGGAAGGCGATCAGCGCCCCGCTCAGCAACTGCCGGGTGGGGATCTCCTCGGGCTCCTCGGCGGGCCGCGGCCGGTGCCCGAACCGCCAGACGCCGGGTGCCGCGTCGGGCCTGGGCGTGCGCAGCCACGTCATGAAGGACGAGCCGTCGGGCACCGGCGGGGTCCCGGGCGCCCGCGTGGGCCGGGGCGGCACGGCCGGTCCGTCCGGGGGTGCGCTCCGGCCGCCCGGTGGCTCGCCGGGGCCGTTCGGTGGTGCCGAGGGCACCTCCGGCGCCCCCGCCGGACGCGGTACGGGGTTCGCATGCGTACCCCGCGCCTCCTGCGTCCCGTCGCTGTCCATCGCCCTTGCCCCCTGACCAGCCGCTCCGTCCACCATCAGCGTGCCAATCTAACGCCCTCCCCTGGGGAGTTCACCGCTTACACGGCCGGGTCGTGGGCAGCAGCCCACCAGAGCGCCATGTCCACCCCGGACAAGCCGCCCCTCCGACAACGCCCACATGGAGCATGCCCACCCCCCTTTCGCCGCCCTAGCCTGCGAGAAAAGAAGCCAAGCGTCCGCAAAAACACCGTCCGCACCACCCCAGGAGCCCCGCATGACCTCACTTCCGCAGGAGCGCCGCGTCGTCACCGCCATCCCCGGACCGAAGTCGCAGGAACTGCAGGCCCGCCGCACCGCCGCGGTCGCGCAGGGCGTGGGCTCCGTACTGCCCGTGTTCACGGCGCGCGCGGGCGGCGGGATCATCGAGGACGTCGACGGCAACCGGCTCATCGACTTCGGCTCGGGCATCGCCGTGACGTCCGTCGGCGCCTCCGCCGAGGCCGTCGTCCGCCGGGCCTCCGCCCAGCTCGCCGACTTCACCCACACCTGTTTCATGGTCACGCCGTACGAGGGGTACGTCGAGGTCGCCGAGGCGCTCGCCGAGCTGACCCCCGGTGACCACGCCAAGAAGAGCGCCCTGTTCAACTCCGGCGCCGAGGCCGTCGAGAACGCCGTCAAGATCGCCCGCTCCTACACCAAGCGCCAGGCGGTCGTCGTGTTCGACCACGGCTACCACGGGCGTACCAACCTGACCATGGCGCTGACCTCGAAGAACATGCCGTACAAGCACGGCTTCGGACCGTTCGCTCCCGAGGTCTACCGGGTGCCGGTGGCGTACGGCTACCGCTGGCCGACCGGCCCGGAGAACGCGGGCCCCGAGGCCGCAGCGCAGGCCATCGACCAGATCAGCAAGCAGGTCGGCGCGGAGAACGTGGCCGCTGTCATCATCGAGCCGGTGCTCGGCGAGGGCGGTTTCATCGAGCCGGCCAAGGGCTTCCTGCCGGCGATCAGCAAGTTCGCCTCGGACAACGGCATCGTCTTCGTCGCCGACGAGATCCAGTCCGGCTTCTGCCGCACGGGTCAGTGGTTCGCGTGCGAGGACGAGGGCATCGTCCCGGACCTGATCACCACCGCCAAGGGCATCGCCGGTGGTCTCCCGCTGGCCGCCGTAACCGGTCGCGCCGAGATCATGGACGCCGCCCACGCGGGTGGCCTGGGCGGCACCTACGGCGGCAACCCGGTCGCGTGCGCCGGTGCGCTGGGCTCCATCGAGACGATGAAGGAGCTCGACCTCAACACCCGGGCGAAGAGCATCGAGGCGGTCATGAAGGCCCGCCTCACCGCCATGGCCGAGAAGTTCGACATCATCGGCGACATCCGCGGGCGCGGCGCCATGATCGCCATCGAGCTGGTGAAGGACCGTGCCACCAAGGAGCCGAACCCGGAGGCGACCGCCGCGCTCGCCAAGGCCTGCCACGCGGAGGGCCTGCTGGTCCTGACCTGTGGCACCTACGGCAACGTGCTCCGCTTCCTGCCCCCGCTGGTGATCGGCGAGGGCCTGCTGAACGAGGGCCTCGACATCATCGAGCAGGCCTTCGCCCGTATCTGACACGGCAGTCGCGCATCTGAGCCGCCGTCGGGGCAGGTGAGCCGTCCCGGTTCCGCTCCCGGGGCGGCGAGCGGCAGAGCGTGTGAAGAAGGTGTGCGAGGTGGATGACAGGCGACCCTATGGCCTGTCCTCCACCCAGCCCCTGTCGTAGGTTCTAACCAGATGAGAGATACACCCCCACCCACAGGGGACTGTGGGTGACATCAGGCCGGGGCCTCCCCAGCTTCGACCTGGTCGTGCCCTCGCGCACACAACCGGAGCCCGAGGCTCTGGATCTCCTCACCGATCGGACAGTCGCCCGCCCCAAACCCCCCGGGGCGCGCGACGTTCCGGTCCGGACGGCCGCCTCGGAACCACCCCCCCTGTTCCGGGGCGGCCGACCTCCCTCTTCTTCTCCCCCCTTCCCTTCCGCCGCGGCCGCGAGCCGGATCAGCTGTCATCGGCCTCCCGTGCGACGCGCTCCAGCCGGCGCCGGTGGTTCTCCCACCAGTCCTGATCGCCTTCCGGCATGTTGTCGGTGCTCTTCGTCAGCCCGACACTGCCGTCGATGAGTTCGCGCACGATGTCGGCATGGCCCGCGTGCCGCTGCGTGTCGGCGATCACCCGGACCAGGATGTGGTGCAGCGTCACCTCCCGGCGCTCCTCGGGCCACCACGGGACGTGACCGGTCGCGTCCAGTGCCAGCTTCTCGATGGTGCGGTTCGAGTGCTCCCACGCCGCGCGATAGAGCCCCGCGATCTGCTCGCGCGACTCGTCCGCGGTGGCCCACATGTCCGCGTTGGGTTCGGCGTCCTGCGTGTACCACCAGGGCGGGGGCGGTTCCTCGACGAAGTACGGCCGCCCGAACGTGTCGCCGAAATACCCCAGCTCCACCCCGGCGACATGCTTGACCAGGCCCAGCAGGTTGGTCCCGGTCGGCGTCAGCGGACGGCGGATGTCGTACTCGGAGAGCCCTTCGAGCTTCCAGAGCAGAGCGTCGCGGGCGTCCTGGAGGTATCGGAGCAGGTCGGCTTTCGGGTTGGGTTCGGTCATGCGGGGAGTCTGGCACCCGGCACTGACAATCAGCCGGGCAGAGCGGGCTCCGGACGGTGGATGCCACGCGGGCGGTAGCCCAGGGCGTCGGCGACACCGACGACATCCGCGAGCAGCCAGATGATCGCGAGCCACATCTCCGTGCCATGGAGGCCGGGGTCGCGGCCCGGTCCTGTGCCGTCGGGGGCCAGGCCGAAGGCGAAGCCCTGGCCGGGATGCCAGCGGCGCAGGGCGGCGGTGAGCTGGGCCGCCGCCCAGGAGCGGGCCTCTTCACAGCGGTGGGTGGTCTGCCGGGCGCAGAGCCAAAGGGGGTGGATCACGTCCAGGACGTTGCAGGCGTTCTCGCGGCCGGGTGCGAAGTGGCGGGGGTCGCGGGCGTGGTCGAGGACCGTGTCGATCACGCGCTCGGCGTACGGCACGGGCAGGCCGAACTGGGCGAAGGAGCCGCGGGTGAGCCGGTAGTAGCCGTTGACCATCTGGAGGTGTCCGTCCCGCGGCGTGGGCGAACCCCACATGCCGGTACGGCGGTCGACCCGGGTGTGCAGCCGGCCGAACAGCGCCTCCAGCGCCCCGGGCGCGGCCGCTTCCACTCCGAGGCGCAGGTTCCAGTGTGCGGCGGTGGCCCAGGAGTCGACCCACGCACCGGCGTGCCAGGCACGGTCGTCCCAGGGCAGTTCGGCCAGGTGGGAGACCAGTCGGTCGGCGGTGGTGCGGCGGACCGCGTGGACGGGGTGGGCGAAGGAGCTGCCGAGCAGGTCCAGCGCGTACCCGACGCACAGCACGTGATAGGCCGGGGCCCCGTCGTCCGGTACTCCGGCCGGGCCGGGGAGCGGCGGCGGTGCGCCGTACTCGGGTATCAGGCCGGTGGCCGGGTCCTGGAGGCCGCGCAGTCGTGCCACGTGCTCGGCGGCGGGCAGCTGGGGCGGCGCCTCCCCGAGGAGGAGGTCGGCGATCTCGACGGCGTCGCAGTGCGCCCGCACGGTGGGCTCGGCGCCGGGCCGGTCGACGTACCGGCGGGTGTCCGGTTGCCGGCAGCGGTCCAGCACCTCGACCGCCTGCGCACGGGCCGCCCCGGCGAACGCCGAGAGCGCCTCGACGAGGGCGGGGGTGCCGGTGGGACGCGGCGCCACTCCGTGCGAGGTCCGGGGAGCGTGACCGAACCCGTCGTCGGCGGGCCGCTGATCCCCACCGCGCGGTGCCGCACCGACCGTGCCCGCACTGCCGGGCGCAGCCCTGTCCCCTGCCGCGCTGCCCGGCACCGCACCTTCCCCTACCGCGCTGCCCAGCACCGCACCTTCCCCTACCGCGCTGCCCGGCACCGCACCCTCCCCTACCGCGCTGCCCGGCACCGCACCCTCCCCTACCGCGCTGCCCGGCACCGCACCCTCCCCCACCGCGCTGCCCGGCACCGCACCCTCCCCCACCGCGCTGCCCGGCACCGCACCCTCCCCCACCGCGCTGCCGGGCAAAGCGGTTCCCGCTGCGGCACTGCCGGGCGCCGCGCTCGCCTCCGCCCCACTGCCAGGCCCCGTTTCGCGCGGATCGCGGCGGTCCCTGATGCGGCGGGCCGGGTTGCCGGCCGCCATCGTCCAGGCGGGCAGGTCCTTGGTGACGACCGCGCCCGCGCCGATGACGCAGTGGTCGCCGATGGTGACGCCGTCCAGGACGACCACGTGCGAGCCGATCCACACGTCGTCGCCGATCGTGATCCCGCGGCTGGTGACCGGCTGCCGATGGACCGGCAGGTCGGGCGCGGTCCCGTGGTTGAAGCCGAGCAGCGAGCTGTGGGCGCCGACGCGTACGCCGTCCCCGAGGGTGACGGTGCCGCGCACCACGGTGAAGGGGTTGATCGTGCAGTCGGCGCCGGCGCGTATGGCGCCGGTGACATACGCGTGGGCCGCGATGTACGAACGGTCGCCCAGGTCCAGGTGGTCCGGGTACACGGCGGCCGTCTCCGCGACGAAGCAGCCCTCGCCCAGCCGTACCGCCCCCGCTCCCGCGAGGAGTCGCTTCCGGCGCTGCTCCTGTGCCGCGCGCTGTGCCTGCGACGCCTGCTCGGCGTAGAGCCACGGGCAGTGGTCGAAGAGGCCGTCGTCGCTCTCCGGCTGGTTCACGTGATCCTCCACGGGGGTCGCGCGGGGTGGGCAAGGAACATCCGTGCCCGTGCCAAGCTGTGTCCCATGCCGATCTCCGGGAACCAGGTTCGCGACGAGCCCACCGCGACATACTCGCGCGTCCTGGCCCTCCTGCTCAGCCTCCCGGCTCTGCTCTTCGTCCTGATCACCTGGCAGGTCGTCGCCGACGGCCCGCTCATCCGCCTCGACGAGCGCGCCAGCCGCGAACTCGTCCACCCGGACCGCTACTCCGAACTCCTCGCCGACCTCGGCAACGTCCAGGTCGCGGTCCCGGTCCTCGCCGTGGCCCTCGGATACGTCGCGCTGCGGACCCGCCGTACGGGACGCTGGTGGCTGCCGGTCACCGCCGCTGCCCTCCTCATGGCCCTGGTCCCGGCGCTGATCATTCCGCTGAAGGACCTCACGGACCGCCCGGGCACCCCGGCCGTGCCGCCGGGGACCGGCTACTACCCCTCCGGCCACACCGCCACGGCCGCCATCGCCTACGGCTGCTCGACCCTGCTCCTGCTCCCCCGGCTCCGCACCCCCCTCGCCCGCGGCGCCCTGGTCGCCGTCTGCGCCGCCCTCGTCCTCGGCGCGAGCTACGGCCTGGTCCGCCGTGGCTACCACTGGCCCCTGGACGTGGCGGCCAGCTGGTGTCTGTGCGCGGTGCTGCTCTCCTCGCTGTGGCTGCTTCTGAGGCGAGGGACCGCCGAGCAGCCGCGGTGAGTCACGGCCACGTGTCCTAGCCGTCCCTTTCCGTGGCCAGCCGCGCCGCCGCATCGTGCATCGCCAGTTCCAGCAGCGTCGGGTCCGTCAGCATGCCCGAGCCGTCCGGCGGGATCAGCCAGCGGACGCCGCCGGGTGAGGAACGGCCCGGGTACGGCACGACGATCCAGGTGCCGGCGCCCGCCGTCCTGATGCCCGTGCCGAGCCAGCGGGCCGCGGTGCCCGGCGGCACGAAGAACCCGATGCGCTCGTCGCCGAAGTCGACGAGCACGGGCCCCGGCCGGTCGAGCACGCGGGTGAGCACGTCGAGCGTGGCGTAGCCGAGGTCTCCGGGCAGGATGAGCACGTCCCAGGCGCCGCCGGCCGGCAGCAGCGCGACCCCGAGCGGGTTGCGCTCCCACTCCGAGCGGCAGGCCTCGGGGTCGGGTGCGGCGGATGCGAGCCACTCGACCGCCGTCTTCGCACCGGTCATGAGGAGACCCCCTGTTCTCTCGTGAAGCCCGTGAATCTCGCGGACGCGCGGCGCGTCCCGAGGGCGTCACGAGGGAGAAGGGGGTCTCAGTAGGTCATTACGCGTGTTTCGGCTCCTCGTTGGAGTGAACCGGCTCACACCCCGCTCGATCAGCTGTCGAAGCCCAGCCCCAGCCGGTCCATCGTGCGCAGCCACAGGTTGCGGCGGCCGCCCTGGGCGTCCGCGCGGGCCAGGGACCACTTGGTGAGGGCGATGCCCGTCCAGGCGAAGGGCTCCGGGGGGAAGGGGAGGGGCTTCTTGCGGACCATTTCCAGTTCCGTGCGCTCCGTGGGCTCACCGGACAGCAGGTCCAGCATCACCTCGGCGCCGAAGCGGGTGGAGCCGACGCCCAGGCCGGTGTAGCCCGCCGCGTAGGCGACCTTCTTCTGGTGGGCGGTGCCGAAGAACGCCGAGAAGCGGGAGCAGGTGTCGATCGCGCCGCCCCAGGCGTGGCTGAAGCGGACGCCCTCCAGTTGCGGGAAGCAGGTGAAGAAGTGCCCGGCGAGCTTGGCGTAGGTCTCCGGGCGGTCGTCGTACTCGGCACGGACGCGGCCGCCGTAGGGGTAGATCGCGTCGTAGCCGCCCCACAGGATCCGGTTGTCGGCGGACAGGCGGAAGTAGTGGAACTGGTTGGCGCTGTCGCCGAGTCCCTGGCGGTTCTTCCAGCCGATCGACGCCAGATGGGCGGCGGTGAGCGGCTCGGTCATCAGGGCGTAGTCGTAGACCGGGACGGTGTACGAGCGGACGCGTCTGACCAGGTTCGGGAAGATGTTCGTGCCGAGGGCGACCTGGCGGGCGCGGATCCGGCCGTAGGGGGTGCGTACGGCCATACCGGGGCCGTACGGCTTCAGGGTCAAGGCCGGGGTGTGCTCGTAGACGCGGACGCCGAGCCGGAGGCACGCCTGCTTGAGGCCCCAGGCGAGCTTCGCCGGGTGCAGCATGGCCACACCCCTGCGGTCCCACAGGCCCGCCTGGAAGGTGGGTGAGTCCACCTGCTCCCGCACGGCGTCCGCGTCCAGGAACTCGACGCCCTCGGCGAGGCCCCGCCGGGCCGTCTCCTCGTGCCAGTCGCGCAGTTCCGCCGCCTGGTACGGCTCGGTGGCGACGTCGATCTCGCCGGTGCGCTCGAAGTCGCAGTCGATGGAGTGCCGGGCGACGGCCGCCTCGATGGCGTCGAGGTTGCGGGTGCCGAGCTCCTGGAGCGTGTGGATCTCGTCGGGCCAGCGGGCGAGGCCGTTGGGCAGGCCGTGGGTGAGGGAGGCGGCGCAGAATCCGCCGTTGCGGCCGGAGGCGGCCCAGCCCACCTCGCGGCCCTCCACCAGCACCACGTCCCGTCCCGGGTCGCGTTCCTTGGCGATCAGCGCCGTCCACAGTCCGCTGTAGCCGCCGCCGACGACCAGCAGGTCGCAGGTCTCGGAGGTGGTGAGCGCGGGTTCCGGACGGGGCCGGCCGGGGTCGTCCAGCCAGTACGGGACCGGCTGGACGTCGGAGAGCGAACGAGTCCACTGATTCATGGCGCTCGGGGCCATGATTTCAACTCCCTACGGTGATGCCTTTATGCCTTTATGCCTTTTGCCTGTTGCGGCGATTTCCGACGGCCATGGAAGCCAGAACGAACAGTACGGCGACGACGAACATGGTCGTACCGATGACATTGATCTGAACGGGCGTTCCACGCTGCGCCGAGCCCCAGACGAACATGGGGAAGGTGACGGTCGAGCCGGCGTTGAAATTGGTGATGATGAAATCGTCGAAGGAGAGGGCGAAGGCGAGCAGAGCGCCCGCCGCGATTCCGGGGGCGGCGATCGGCAGGGTGACCCGCACGAAGGTCTGCACCGGGCCCGCGTACAGGTCCCGTGCCGCCTCCTCGAGTTTGGGATCCATCGACATGACCCGTGCTTTCACGGCCGTGACCACGAAACTCAGGCAGAACATGATGTGCGCGATGAGGATCGTCCAGAAGCCCAGCTGGGCGCCCATGTTGAGGAACAGGGTGAGCAGCGAGGCGGCCATGACGACCTCGGGCATCGCCATCGGCAGGAAGATCAGCGAGTTCACGGCGGAGCGGGCCCGGAACCGGTAGCGGACCAGCGCGAAGGCGATCAGGGTGCCGAGGAGGGTGGCACCGAGCGTCGCCCAGACGGCGATCTGGAGGCTGAGCGACAGCGAGCCGCACAGGTCGGAGACCCCGCACGGGTCCTTCCAGGCGTCCAGGGAGAACCGCTGCCATTCGTAATTGAAGCGCCCCTTCGGTTTGTTGAAGGAGAACACCGTCACGATGATGTTCGGCAGCAGGAGATAGCCGAGTGTCAGCAGTCCCGCGATGACGACGAGATTTCTCTTGAGCCAGTTGACGAAGGGCATTTAGACCAGATCCTCCGTCCCGGACCTGCGGATGTAGAGGGTGACCATGAGCAGAATGGCCGCCATGAGAATGAAGGAGAGCGCGGCCGCCGTCGGATAGTCCAGCACTCTCAGGAACTGCGTCTGGATGACGTTTCCGACCATGCGGGTGTCCGTGGAGCCGAGGAGGTCGGCGTTGACATAGTCGCCGGTCGCCGGGATGAAGGTGAGCAGCGTGCCGGAGACGACTCCCGGCATCGACAGCGGGAAGGTGACCTTGCGGAAGGTCGTCCAGGGCTTCGCGTACAGATCGCCCGCGGCCTCGTGCAGCCGGCCGTCGATGCGCTCCAGCGAGGTGTAGAGCGGCAGGATCATGAACGGCAGGAAGTTGTACGTCAGACCGCAGACCACGGCGAGCGGTGTCGCCAGGACGCGGTCGCCGGCGGTCCAGCCGAGCCAGTTGGTGACGTCCAGGACGTGCAGCGTGTCGAGCGCGCCGACGAGCGGGCCGCCGTCCGCGAGGATCGTCTTCCACGCCAGGGTACGGATCAGGAAGCTGGTGAAGAACGGCGCGATCACCAGGATCATGATCAGGTTCCGCCAGCGGCCCGCGCGGAAGGCGATCAGGTACGCGAGCGGGTAGCCGAGCAGCAGGCACAGGATCGTGGCGGTGCCCGCGTAGAGCACCGACCGGACGAACTGCGGCCAGTAAGCGGACAGCGCGTCCCAGTACGTGGCGAAGTGCCAGGTGACCTTGTAGCCCTCCTCCAGGGAGCCCGTCTGCACGGACGTGGAGGCCTGGTAGATCATCGGCAGCGCGAAGAAGACCAGCAGCCAGAGGATGCCGGGCAGCAGCAGCCAGTACGGCGTCCAGCGGCCCCTGCGCTTGGGGGGTTTCGGCTCGGGGGCTTCCGGTGCGAGCGGCGGTGGCGCCTCGGTGAGTGTGGACATCAGGCCGCCTCTTCCACTCCGGCCTCGGCGTCCTGGGCGGCGTCCAGGCCGAAGGTGTGGGCCGGGTTCCAGTGCAGGACGACCTCGGCGCCGGGCACCAGCCGGGGGTCGCGGTCGATGTTCTGGGCGTAGACCTCGAAGTCGGAACAGACCGGGCTGTCGACGACGTACTGCGTCGAGACACCGATGAAGCTGGAGTCGGCGATCCGGCCGGTGATGCGGTTGCGGCCCTCGGGTATCTCGCCGGCGTCGTCCGCGTGGGCGAGGGAGATCTTCTCCGGGCGCACCCCGACCAGCACCTTGCCGCCGGTCGTCGCGGGCGCGCCGCACCGGGCCTCGGGCAGGACGAGCTTGCCGCCGCCCGCCTTCAGCACGAGCTCCTCGCCGCTCTTGGAGTCGACCTCGGCCTCGATGAAGTTCGAGGTGCCGAGGAAGTTGGCGACGAACGTGGTGCGCGGGTTCTCGTAGAGGTCGGTGGGCGCGCCCAGCTGCTCCACGCGGCCCGCGTTCATCACGGCGACCGTGTCGGCCATGGTCATGGCCTCCTCCTGGTCGTGCGTGACGTGCACGAAGGTGATGCCGACCTCGGTCTGGATGCGCTTGAGCTCCAGCTGCATCTGGCGGCGCAGCTTGAGGTCGAGGGCGCCGAGCGGCTCGTCGAGCAGGAGCACCTTGGGGTGGTTGATGAGCGCGCGGGCCACGGCGACGCGCTGCTGCTGGCCGCCGGAGAGCTGGTGCGGCTTCTTGCGGGCCTGCTCGCCGAGCTGCACGAGGTCGAGCATCTCCCCGACCTGCTTCTTCACCGACTTGACGCCGCGCCGGCGCAGACCGAAGGCGACGTTCTCGAAGATGTCGAGGTGCGGGAAGAGGGCGTACGACTGGAAGACCGTGTTCACCGGCCGCTTGTACGGCGGGAGCGCGGTCACGTCCTGGTCGCCCAGCGACACGGTCCCGGAGGAAGGTTCCTCCAGACCGGCGATCATGCGCAGGGTGGTGGTCTTGCCGCAGCCGGAGGCGCCGAGCAGGGCGAAGAAGGAGCCCTGCGGCACGGTCAGGTCGAGCGGGTGGACGGCGGTGAAGGCGCCGTAGGTCTTGGCTATGCCCTTGAGGCGGACGTCGCCGGTGGAGTCTGTCTTGTTCGTCATGGTGGTCACGCCCCCGTCAGCTTCGCGAACTTCGCTTCGAACTCGGTCTCTTCCTTCGAGCTCAGCGAGCGGAAGGCGTGGGACTTCGCGGCCATGGCCTTGTCGGGGATGATCAGCGGGTTGTTCGCCGCGTCCTTGTCGATCTTCTCCAGCTCGGCCTTCACGCCGTCGACGGGGCACACGTAGTTGATGTACGCGGCGAGTTCGGCGGCCGGCTTCGGCTCGTAGTAGAAGTCGATGAGCCGCTCGGCGTTCGTCTTGTGACGGGCCTTGTTGGGGATCAGCAGGTTGTCGGTCGACGTCATGTAGCCGCTGTCCGGGATGAGGAAGTCGATGTCGGGGCTGTCGGCCTTGAGCTGGACGACGTCACCGGCCCAGGCGACGCAGGCGGCGAAGTCGCCGCTGGTCAGGTCCGAGGTGTAGTCGTTGCCGGTGAAGCGGCGGATCTGGCCCTTGTCGACGGCCTTCTGGAGCCGGGCTATGGCCGCGTCGTAGTCGTCGGCGGTGAACTTCGCCGGGTCCTTGCCCATGTCGAGCAGCGTCATGCCGACGCTGTCGCGCATCTCCGACAGGAAGCCCACACGCCCCTTGAGCTTGGGGTTGTCGAGCAGGTCGGAGAGCGACTTCACCTCGACGCCGTCGAGGGCCTTCTTGTTGTACGCGATGACGGTGGAGATGCCCTGCCAGACGTACGAGTAGGCGCGGCCCGGGTCCCAGTCGGGGCTGCGGAACTGGGCCGACAGGTTGGCGTAGGCGTGCGGCAGGTTGCTCGGGTCGAGCTTCTGCACCCAGCCCAGGCGGATGAGCCGTCCGGCCAGCCAGTCGGTGAGGACGATCAGGTCGCGGCCGGTGTCCTGGCCCGCGGCGAGCTGCGGCTTGATCTTGCCGAAGAACTCGTTGTTGTCGTTGATGTCCTCGGTGTACTTGACCTTGATGCCGGTGCGTTTCGTGAACTGCTCCAGCGTCGGGTGGTGTTTGCCGCTGTCGTCGACGTCCATGTACTCGGTCCAGTTGGAGAAGGCGACGGTCTTCTCCTTGGCCGAGTGGTCCTGCGCCGAGACGCCGCCCTGCGACTGGCCCGCCGCCGGGATGCCGCAGGCGCTCAGCGTCCCGAGTCCGCCGGCCGCGAGCGCCCCGCCGGCGGAGGCGCGGAGCAGGGACCGCCGGGTGAGGGCGGCCCTGCCGTTCCTGAAGCTGCGCCGCACGGCGGCCACTTGGGCCGGGGACAGGCGGTCGGGCTCGTACTGCTCCATGCGCGTGGTGCCCTTTCGGAGGGTGGGCGGCCGCGGGTCAGGCGGCCTGACTTCCTGCTATCGGTCCCCGAAGACGGTGCGGTGCCAGTCCTTCGCGGCCACCGCGGTGTTGTCGAACATGACGTGCTTGATCTGGGTGTACTCCTCGAACGAGTACGCGGACATGTCCTTGCCGTAGCCGGAGGCCTTGTGACCGCCGTGCGGCATCTCGCTGATGATCGGGATGTGGTCGTTGACCCAGACGCAGCCCGCCTTGATCTCTCGCGTGGCCCGGTTGGCCCGGTACACGTCCCGGCTCCAGGCGGAGGCCGCGAGCCCGTACGGCGTGTCGTTGGCGAGGGCGATGCCCTCGTCGTCGGTGTCGAAGGGCAGCACCACCAGGACGGGCCCGAAGATCTCCGACTGGACGGCCTCGCTGTCCTGGGCCGCGTCGGCGATGAGGGTGGGCCGGTAGTAGGCACCCTTGGCCAGCTCGCCTTCCGGTGCCTCTCCGCCGGTCACCACGCGCGCGTAGGCACGCGCCCGGTCGACGAAACCGGCGACCCGGTCCCGCTGGACGTGCGAGATCAGCGGCCCGAGGTCGGTGCCGGGGGCGAAGGGGTCGCCGAGCCGGACGCTCTCCATGAGCGCGGCGGTCCGCTCCACGAAGGCCTCGTACAGCGGCCGCTGCACGTACGCGCGCGTGGCGGCCGTGCAGTCCTGCCCGGTGTTGATGAGCGCGCCCGCGACCGCGCCGTGGGCGGCGGCCTCCGGGTCGGCGTCGTCGAAGACCACGAAGGGCGCCTTGCCGCCGAGCTCCAGATGGAGGCGCTTGACGGTGGCGGTGGCGATCTCCGCGACGCGCTTGCCTACGGCGGTGGAGCCGGTGAAGGAGGTCATGGCCACGTCGGGGTGGCCGACGAGGTGCTCGCCGACCTCCCGTCCGGTGCCGGTGACGATGTTGACGACACCGTCCGGGATCCCGGCGTCCGTCGCCGCCTGGGCGAAGAGCAGCGAGGTCAGCGGGGTGAGCTCGGCGGGCTTCAGGACGATGGTGTTGCCCGCCGCGATCGCCGGGAGGACCTTCCAGGCGGCCATCTGGAGGGGATAGTTCCAGGGCGCGATCGACCCGACCACGCCGATGGGCTCACGCCGGACGTACGACGTGTGGTCGCCGGAGTACTCACCGGCCGACTGCCCCTGGAGATGCCGCGCGGCACCGGCGAAGAAGGCGGTGTTGTCGATGGACCCCGGGACGTCGAACTCGCGGGACAGCTTCAGCGGCTTGCCGCACTGCAGCGACTCGGCGCGGGCGAAGTCCTCGGCCCGGTCGGCCAGGACTGCGGCGAACCGGTGCAGAGCGTCGGAACGCTCGCCGGGCGTGGCGCCCGCCCAGCCGGGGAAGGCCTCGCGGGCCGCGGCGACGGCCCGGTCGACGTCGGCCGTGCCGGCCAGCTCGTAGCGGAGGACCTCCTCGCCCGACGCCGGGTCGACGACCGCGTGGGTACGGCCGGAGGTGCCCCTGGTCAGGCGGCCCGCGATGAACTGAGCGCCCTCCTCGAAGCGCTCCGCGGCCGGAAATCGGTCCGGGGTGGCGTTGCCCGGGTTGTGCATGTGGCTCTCCTCCGTGTCCCCTGGTGGGGCCGGCGTGGCTCAGGCTCGATTTGAGTGCCGATCCTGACAGAGGGATGTCACACCAACAAGGGATTCCGTTGTTGATTTTTGGTTACGCGACGGAATCTGTCGACCAGGTGTCGAGTCCGCCACGAAAAGGCAGGACGGTGTGTCAGTGGTGCGTGCCAGACTCGGGTGCATGGAGAAGATCACGGGGGCGGTCGTTTCCCGGGAGGCCCTGATCAGGGCCTGCCGCGACGGGGCGAGGATCAGGTATCTGCACTTCTGGGGGCACCGGCCGCGGCCGGACGGCCGGATCGGGGCGAGCTGTCTGAGCCAGTGGTGGCCGGCGCCGTTCACGGTGGCCGGCGTGGAGTACGCGACGGCCGAGCACTGGATGATGGCGGGCAAGGCCCGGCTGTTCGGGGACGCGGCGGCTGAACGTGCCGTGCTGGCCGCCGCCCGTCCCGCCGAGGCGAAGAAGGCCGGGCGGCTGGTGCGCGGCTTCGACGAGGCGATATGGGAGCGGGAGCGGTTCCGGATCGTCGTGGACGGCAGCGTCCACAAGTTCGCCGCGCATCCCGGGCTGCGGGAGTTCCTGCTGAACACGGGCGAGAGGGTGCTGGTCGAGGCCAGCCCCGTGGACCGCGTGTGGGGCATCGGGCTGGCCGCGGACGACGAGGCGGCGTCGGATCCGGAGCGGTGGCGGGGGCCGAACCTGCTGGGGTTCGCGCTGATGGCGGCGCGGGAGCGGCTGCGCGGGGCCTGAGCGCGGGCATGAGTGAGGGGCCGGTCCTTGGGACCGGCCCCCTGTGAGCGGCGGTTTCAGCTCGCCGCGCCGAGTCCGCCCATGATGCTGGCGAAGAGCAGGAACCCCAGCAGCGGCAGGATCACGGTCGCGATGATGCCGCAGACCAGGCCGGCGGTCGCCGCGCCCTTGTTGGTGGCCTCACCACGGGTGGCCCTGCGACGGCCGATGGCGCCGAAGATGATCGCGAGGATGCCCAGGATCACGCCGAAGAACCACAGCAGGAAGGTCACGCTGCACACCACGCCGATGATGCCCAGCACCAGTCCGGTGGTTCCCATGCCGTTGCTCGGCTGCGCGGGCATCGCGTAGCCCGGCGCCTGCGGGTAGCCCACGGGCGGCGCGGCCGGGTAGCCGGGGCTGCCCTGGGGGTAGCCGTAGCCCGGGCCGGACTGCTGCGGGTAGCCGTAGCCGGGGGCCGGCTGCTGCGGGGGCTGCGGCGGCTGGGACGGCGGACCGAACCCACCTGGGGTGGGATTGGTGTTGGACATGGACGAACTCCCCTCCGTTGTCAGACCAAGGCATCGTAGTAGCCAAGTCCGCCGAGGAGGACGGGTGTTTCAGCGGTGGGACGGGGCGGTGGCCACGGGGCCGTGGGCGCCGTAGTACGGGTCGTCGTCGGACGAGGTGTCGCTGTTGATCGCGGCCGTGATGCCGACGGCGATCAGGACGATCACCGTGATGCCGAGGATGATCCCGATGATGCCCATGATCAGACCCGCCTGGGCCTGGCCGTGGTTGGTGGCGACTCCCGCCTCGGCCCGCTTGCGGCCCTTGAGGCCGAAGACCACGGCGAGGATGCCGGTGACGAGCGAGACCACGCCGTACAGGCAGAACAGCGTGCAGGAGACGATGCCGAGCACCATCGCCGCGATGCCCATGCCGTTCTGGGGGACCATCGGCATGCCGGACCAGCCGTAGCCGCTCTGGGGGTAGCCGGAGCCCGCCTGGGGGTAGCCGGGGTAGCCGTAGCCGCCGGGCGCTGCCGGCGGGGGCGGGACCGTGGGGCCGGAGCCGGTGTGGTCGAACTGCGGCGTGCCGGTGGGCGGGGTGAAGCCGACGCTGGGCATCGAGGTGACCGTGGCCTGGTCGTGCACGGACGGCGGCGGTGGCGTCTGGTTCTTGTCGAGTGAGGTCTTGTGCTCCGGAGGCGCCCACGGGTCGTGGCTGCTGCCGTCAGGTTGCGTCGCGTCCGTCATCTTGTATCCCCCCGGGATCGTTCGTGCCGTCATGCTACGGGGCGGTTCGGTGCGTGCCATCGTGCGGGTGCGTCGGGGCTGGTCGCGCCCACGCGGCGAAGCCGCATGTCGATATAGCCCCGCGCCCCCGAAAAAGAAGGGCGATGCACCCACGGCATACGATGCTTCCGAGTCATCGATCAGCCGATCACCCGCGCCCGCCTGCCCCGTGCCGGCAGGGGCGCCGTTCCGGGGAGGAACCTTGACCCAGCATCTCGTCGACCCCCGCGCCCCGCGCGATCTCGCGGCGTTCATCGCGGAACTGCCCAAGGCCGAGCTGCATGTACACCACGTGGGTTCCGCCTCTCCCCGGATCGTGTCCGAGCTGGCCGCCCGGCATCCCGACTCCAAGGTGCCGACCGATCCCGCCGCCCTGGTCGACTACTTCAGCTTCACCGACTTCGCCCATTTCATCGAGGTGTACCTGTCGGTCGTCGATCTGATCCGCACCCCGGAGGACGTCCGGCTGCTCACCTACGAGGTGGCCCGTGACCTGGCCCGGCAGCAGGTGCGGTACGCCGAGCTGACCATCACTCCGTTCTCCTCCACCCGCCGCGGCATCGACGAGCGTGCCTTCATGGACGCGATCGAGGACGCCCGCAAGGCCGCCGAGTCCGAGTTCGGGACCGTGCTGCGCTGGTGCTTCGACATCCCCGGCGAGGCCGGTCTGGAGGCCGCCGAGGAGACGACCCGGCTCGCCACCGACGACCGGCTGCGCCCGGAGGGCCTGGTCTCCTTCGGGCTGGGCGGGCCCGAAGTCGGCGTGCCGCGTCCGCAGTTCAAGCCGTACTTCGACCGGGCGATAGCGGCCGGGCTGCACTCCGTACCGCACGCCGGCGAGACCACCGGCCCGGAGACGGTGTGGGACGCCCTCACGCATCTGCGGGCCGAGCGCATCGGCCACGGCACCAGCTCCGCGCAGGACCCCAGGCTCCTCGCGCACCTCGCCGAGCACCGGATCGCGCTGGAGGTGTGCCCGACCTCCAACATCGCCACGCGCGCGGTCCGCACCCTCGACGAGCACCCCATCAAGGAGTTCGTCGAGGCCGGGGTCGTCGTCACGATCAACTCCGACGACCCGCCGATGTTCGGCACCGACCTCGACAACGAGTATGCGGTGGCCGCCCGGCTGCTCGGCCTCGACGAGCGAGGCCTGGCCGAGCTGGCGAAGAGCGCCGTCGACGTGTCGTTCCTGGACGCGGCGGGCAAGGCCCGGATCAAGGGCGAGATCGACACGTACACCGCGGGGTGGCTCGACCGGTGACCCCTGTTCCCCTCGCCGTCGGCCACCGCGGCGACCCCTACCGCCACCGCGAGAACACCGTCGCCTCGCTGCGCTCCGCGCTTCGACGGGGCGCGGACGCGGTGGAGATCGACGTACGCCTCACCCGGGACGGCGTGCCGGTGCTGCTGCACGACGACACGCTGAAGCGGCTCTGGGAGCAGGAGCGGCCGGTGCGCGCGCTGTCCTGGGAGGAGGTGCGCGGGCTGACCGGCGGCGGGGTGCCGTCCCTGGCGGAGGCGCTGGCCGCGACCGACGGGCACCGGGTGATGATCGACCTGCCCGGCTCGCCCGGCGTGCGGGCCGTGCGCCGGGTCATGGACGCCGTAGGGGAGGCCGGGGCGGCGGACCGCGTGTACTACTGCGCGGGCGCCGACGCCATGCTCGCCGTGCGCGCGGCGGACCCGGACGCGGAGATCGCCCTGACCTGGACGACCCTGGCCCCGCCCCGGCCGGTCCTGCTGGAGGCGATCCGCCCGCGCTGGCTCAACTACCGTTTCTCGCTGGTGGACCGGCCCCTCGCCGAGCAGGTGCGCCGCGACGGGTATCTGCTGTCCGTGTGGACCCCCGACACCCGCCGCTCCATGCGACGGCTCCTGGACGCCGGGGTGGACTCGATCACGACCAACCGCGTCGACGTGCTGTGCGCTACACGCGCGAGCGCTGCGGCACCGTCGCCGGATCGTCCGGGGTCGAGCGGGTGACGTACTGCGGCACCGGCGCGCTGTCCGTGCCGGTGTCGCGGACGAGGCCGTAGCGGAGGGCGCCCTGGGCGGGACCCGCGTTGATGTCCTCCTCCACGGCCTGCCGGTTCGACGGGAAGACGGTCAGGCCGTAGTCGCAGCCCCGTTCGTTCTGGGTGAGGGTGACGGTGCCGTCGACCCAGAAGTACTCGTTCTGCCACATCTGCTGGGTGCCTGACGGCAGTTCGGCGTACCCGATGGCGGGCCCGCCCATGCCGGTGGCGTAGCCGTCCGGGGCGCCGGGCAGCGGGTCGTCCATCCTGCGCCAGCCGCCTGAGGCCACGTGGAAGAGCTTGCCCTTCAGGCCGGTCCAGGAGGGCATGACCAGCGCGCCGGGCCGGGACTTGGGCGAGATCTGCCAGCGGACCAGGACATAGCCCCGGCCGCTCAGCGTCACGCTGTCGCCCCGGTGCTGCATGACGGCCTTCGGGCCGCCGGTGCTGGTGATGCCGGCCTCGGGGCGGCGCGGCAGGGCGGCGGGCCGGGTGTTCGGGTCGGGTGCGCGGTCGACGGCGTCGACGACCGTGCCGTAGAGGTCGGCCTTCTTCGTCGGCGAGGGCTTCGGGGCGGGCGGGGCGGAGGTCGGTGGGGGTGGTGCGGGCGTGGTGGCCGTCGCCGTGGGGGTGACCGCGGCCCGGGGCGGCGGTGCGTCCGGCGGCTGGGTGACGACGTAGGCGCCGCCCGCGACGATGGTCGCGCCGGCGGTCATCGCGACGGCCGGCTTGGTGAGGGCGCCGAGCAGCTTGGCCGACCAGCCGACGGAGCCTGCGGTGCCCGCGGCCACGGCCGTCTTGCCGCCGAAGGCGAGCGACAGGGTGAACCCGACGGGCAGCGGGACGAGCGCGATGCCGACCAGGAGGCGTTCCGCCGGTACGACGGACGCGCGGGTGCCGCCGCAGTAGCCGCAGCCGCGGATGTGGCGGGCCAGCCGTTTGCGCCACACCGAGTCGGGCCGGCCGTTCCAGCGGCCGGTCAGCTCGCGCAGGTCGGCGCAGGCGCCGTCCAGGGCGCGGACGATGCCGCGCGAGGTCTCCAGGCGCTCCTTCATCCGCTGGACGCGCACGGCGGCGTGCTGCCGGGTGATGCCGACGGCGGCGGCCAGTTCGCGCCGGGTCAGTTCGCCCGCGACCTCCAGCCACCACAGCGACAGCAGCTGCCGGTCCTCGTCGTCGAGCCATCGCGCCGCCTCGGCGACCTCGCGCCGCTGGCCCTCCAACTGGAGTCGTAGCACGGTCAGGTCGGCGAAGTCGGAGGACGCCGTCTCCTCCAGCCGGTCCGGGGTCCTGCGGCGTGCGCGGTCCCGTATCTGCCGCATGGCGATCGCCACCAGCCAGGACCGGAAGCTGTCCGGGTCGCGCAGGGAGCCGAGGTTGCCGACCGCGCGCAGCATGGTCTCCTGGACGACGTCGTCGACGTCGGCGTGGCCGTTCAGGGCCCGGCCCACGATGTTGTAGACCAGCGGCAGCCAGCCCGCGACCAGATCATCCAGCGCCTGCCGGTCGCCGTCCCGCGCCGCCGTGACGGTGGCGCGCCAGTGCTGACTGTCCACGGTGGCCTCTCGACGCCTGGGATCACTGATGTCCGGATCACTGATGTTCCGCACGCACCCTCTCAGCCGGTCCGGGGGTCCCCGCCATGTCGGGGATCACAGGGTGGAGATGGCGTGAAGGGCGGGGCGATAACACTTTTTGGCGCCGGGGCCTTCTTCCGTGATGGGTCAGTCCCCGCTCAAAGCCTGTCCCAGCTCACCTCTCCGCCGTATGCCCAGCTTCTTGTACGTGCTGGTCAGGTGGGTCTCGACGGTGCGCCGGGCGAGGTGGAGGAGGCCGGCGATCTCGGTGTTCGTACGGCCGCCGGCCGCCAGCCGGGCGATGCGCAGCTCGCTCCCGGTGAGGGCGCCGGAGCCGGTGCGGGCGGTGGCGGCGCGGCGGGCCCCGCCCTCGCGCAGGGCCTCCTCCGCCAGGGTCCGCAGCCGCACCGCGCCCAGGCGTTCGGCGCGTTCCGCGGCGGTCCGCAGACAGCCCCGGGCGCGGGCGCGTTCGCCCGCGGCGGTCAGCTGCCGGCCCTGCGCCAGGAGCGCGGCCACCAGCTCCCCCTCCGTGGCGGCCGGCGCGTCCGCGAGGAGGGCCACCGCCTCCTCGGCCAGGCGCAGGCCCCGGCGGCCGCCGGTGACCGTGCCGAGCACCCTGAGGGCGCGGCCGACCGTGCGGGGCGTGCCCCACACCCGGGCCAGGCGCAACTCCTCCTCGGCCAGGGCGAGCGCCTCCTGGGGGCTGCCGAGGGCCAGTCGGCATTCGGCGGCGGCGGAGCGCCACGGGGTGACGACCGGGCTGACCACCTCGCGGGCACTCTGGCGGCGGCCGCACTCCAGGAAGTCGTGCAGGGCCCCGGCCGTGTCGCCCGCGGCGGCGCGCTGCAGGCCCCGGGCGTACAGGAAGCGGTTCAGCTCCCAGTTGTCGGGCGCCTCGCGCAGGTCGAAGCCGTCCGCGAGCCGCCGGGCCTCGGCGGTGCGGCCGGTCTCCACGAGTGCGATCAGGGTGGTGGCGTGCACGTTGGAGGGGCCGTGGGCGTGGGTGGGGGGTTCGGCGGGCAGCAGCGTGTACTCGCCGCGCGCGGCGGCGATGTCGGCCCGCGTGTTGAGCAGTGCCGCGTGCATGGGGTGCAGCAGGTCGGGGCGCTGTCCGGCCAGGCCGCGGTCCACGAGGCGGTCGGCCTCGTCCAGTTCGTCGGCCCACTGGGCGACCGCGGCGGACGTGCCGAGCAGGAAGGGCTCGGTCAGCGGATGGGCCGGCTCGGCGAGCAGCGCGCGCACCTGCCGCATCGCGTCACCCGCCGAGGTCAGTGCGGCGCTGGCCGCGTACCGGACGAGCAACGCCCGGGTCGCCGGTCCTACGAGTTCCGGTGAGCGCTCGGCGGTCTCGGACAGGCGGCGGTACACGTCGCTGCGGACCGTCTGGTCCTGGTCGGACAGCAGGGCGGACGCGGTCTCCAGGGCACCGCCCAGGTCGGGGTGTCCGGTGAGCTGGCCGTCCACCGTGCGCAGCACCTCGACGGCGGCGCGGGCCCGGCCGCGTCCGGCCAGCGCGGTGCCGAGGGCCACGGCGGCACGCACCCGGTCCTGCGGTGTGCCGTGCAGCCCGAGTGCCTCGGTGAGCCGGGGGATACCGGCCGAGGAGTCCCGGCCCGCGCACTCCAGGGAGCCCAGCTCGGTCAGCACCCGCTGCCGGTGGTCGTCGGGCAGCGGCTCCTCCAGGGCCCTGCGCAGGAACGCGACGGCGTCGTCGGAGCGGCCGTCGCGCAGCGCGAGGGAGGCGGCGTCCCGCAGCACGGCCGGGGCCCAGGAGGCGCCCACGGGGCCGGACCGCAGCAGGTGCCGTGCCACCGCCGCGGTGGGGGCACCGCGATGCAGCATCGCCTCGGCGGCGGTCCGGTGCACCGCGCGCCGCCGGGCCGCGGGGACGCCGGTGAGTACGGCGTCCCTCAGCAGCGGATGGGCGTAGCGGGGCAGTCCGTCCGGGCCGGGGCGCAGCAGGCCGAGCCCGGTCATCGCGGTGAGCCAGCCCGCCACCCGGGCCGGATCGGCACCGGCGAGCTCCCCGAGCAGACCGGCCGGCGCCTCGCGCACGCCCGCTCCCCCTCCGGCCCGCTCCCTTCCCTCCTCGAGCACGGCGAGAGCCCGGGCCACCTCCGCCGTGCCGTTCCCGGCACTGTCCAGCCACCACCGCACGGCGGCCACATACGAGCCCTGGTACAGGGCGGCGGAGGCCTCGGGAAGGTCGGGGTACGTCGCGTACCCGGCGGAGGCGCCGAGGTCGTCCAGGAGGGCCCTCAGCAGCAGGGGGCTGCCCGCGCCGGCCCGGACACAGCTCTCGACCCATGCCGTGGGGGCGTTCGGGTGCTCCGCTCGCACCAGGCCGGTCGCCGAGTCCGGGGTGAGCGGGGACAGGGTGTGGGTGTCGACGAGGGCGGGAGAGAGGGTGTGGGTGAAGCCCGGGGACGGCGGATCGACGTCGTACTGGCTGCGTTCGGTGACGGCCAGCAGGATCGGCAGAGGTAATCGGTCCACGTGCCGGGCGGCCTCCACCAGCCAGCGGTACGAGGGGCCGTCGGCGAGGTGGACGTCGTCCACGGCGAGCAGCAGCGGGGACTCACCGGCGTACGAGCGCAGCGCGTGCCGGAACACGGCGCCCTGCTCGCGTTCGTCGCCGGCCGGGTCGAACTGACCCGAGCCCGGTACGGGTCCGAGGAGCTGGAGCACGGCGGCGAAGGGCCCCGCCGCACAACCCGGCGAGCAGCGGGCACGCATCACCCGCACGCCTTGTGCGGCGGCGGCCTCAGCGGCTGCCTCCAGGACGCTGGTCCGGCCGGTGCCGGTCGCTCCGCGCACCAGCACGAGGCCGCCCGTTCCGGACCGGGCGCGTGCGAGGCCGGCCGTCAGCAGGGCGGCGGCCTCCCGGTGTTCGGCCGGCCGCGCACGCCGCAGCTGCTCGGGCTGAGGATCAGGCATTCCTGCCTCCCTGGTCGGACGTGGCGTCTTCCCCCGTCGAGGACGGCCTGCGCCCGGGGCTGGTGCCGTGACAAGTGCCACGGCGTCGAGTTCCGGCCCCGGTGGAACCGGACGGGCCGTCACCGCAGGCCGCTGTGCGGCCGTCGGCGGTCTCGTGGTCGGCGCGGGGCCGATCTCGTGGTGCGTCTCGTGGTGATCCACGATTGCGACCGGACCGTCCGCCCCAGAAGGGTGAGGAGTGCACATCCGCCACCGGCCCCACCGAGGTGGCGCGTACGCGGACATAGGGGAAACGGTTGCTCAGCTCATCGCGGACCACACGCCCCGGCACGGCCGACTCCGCGTCCCGGATACCCGTGGCGGTGCACGCCACGGACCCGATATCGCGCGAGGGAGCGCTCAGCCAGCTGCGCCGGTTCCCGGAGATCGACCTGCGGGAGGAGACCGAGTCGGGCCCCGGCACGGTGGCCCTGCTCATCGACGACGTCCTCGACGACACCGCCCTGACCCGGCTGCGCCGGCTGGTGCGCAGCGAGGGCGCGCGGGCGGTGCTCGTGGTGTCCGCGCTGCGGGAGACGGAGCTGCTGGACGTGATCGAGTGCGGGGTCGGTGCCATCGTGTGGCGCCGCGAGGCCACCGCGACCCGGCTGGTGCAGGCCGTGCTCGCGGCCGCCCGGGGCGACGGCGACCTGCCCGCCGATCTGCTCGGCCGGCTGATCAACCAGGTGGGCACCCTGCATCGCGGCGCCGCCGGCCGTACCGGCGCTCCGGCCTCGGGGATGACACCCCGTGAGGTGGACGTACTGCGGCTGGTGTCCGAGGGACTCGACACCGGTGAGATCGCCAGCAAGCTGTCCTACTCCGAACGCACCGTCAAGAACGTGATGCACGGGCTGACCACCCGACTGCACCTGCGTAACCGGGCCCACGCCGTGGCCCATGCCCTGCGGGAAGGCTACATCTGACCGAACGGGCATCCGAAGTCGCCCCCACGGGCAGCGCTTTCTGCCCCGCCGCCGTCCCCGGCGCCCCTGCGGGCCGGGGCGGGGCGGAGGGCAGGATCGGATACGGCGGCGCACAGCACGGCAGGGCGGGAACGGGAGCACATCGGTGATCCACGAAGTGGACGAGGTTCTCAAGAACCTGCTCAGCGGCGGCGCGCTGGCCGGTTCCGGCATCGACGTCGCGCTCGACGCGCCGACCCGTGACTGGGCCGCCCGCCGCAACGCGCCCACGATCAACGCCTATCTGTACGACATCCGGGAGGACGTCGCCCGACGCCAGCGGGGCCATGTCCCGATCCACGACGAACGGGACATCGTCGTCAAGCACCGGCAGCCGCCCCGCTGGTTCCGGCTGTCGTACCTGGTCACGGCGTGGACGAAGCAGCCCCAGGACGAACACCGGCTGCTGTCCGCGGTGCTGGCCACGCTGATCCCGCGCGAGCTGATCGGCCCCTCCGAACTTCCGGGTTCCCTGGGCGCGTTGGGCATGACGATCCCGATGTCCGTGGCCGGCACGCAGACCGAGTCGCGTTCCCTCGCGGAGATCTGGTCCGCGCTCGGCGGTGAACTCAAGCCGTCCCTCGACCTCGTGATCACCGCTCCCTTCCCGGCCTACCCCGAGTACGACGCCGGTCCGCCCGTCACCGAGGGCGTCGCGGTCCGTGTCCGCACCGTGGACGGCACACCGCCGAAGACGGAGGAACGCGCGCACAGCGCACGGCAGGTGGCGGCGGCACAGGAGGCCCGGGAGGCCCGCAGGACGGCCCGCCGGGGGCGGGGGCCGGGCCGCACGACATGACCACGCAGACGTCCGACACCGATACCCCCGCCACCGCACTCCTCGCCCGCCTCACCGAGCTGCGGGACCGGGTCGCCCTGCTGGTGGAGCACCGGTCCGCCGGCGACCCGACGGCCGGCGACCCGCTGCGCGGCCTGTACCTGTCGGAGGAGGCCGTACGGCATCTGCTGCGCCCGGCCGAGCCGTTGCCCCTCACCTGCCCCGGCACGGACGGGCCGCCCGGTGACCGTCTGGCCGGCCTCTCCGCCCGGTTCGGCCTGACCGAGCTCGACACCGCGCTGCTCCTCATCGCCCTCGCCCCCGACCTGGACCGCGGCTTCGAGCCGCTGTACGGCTACCTCAACGACGACGTCAGCCGCCGGCGGGCCACCGTCGCGCTCGCCCTCGACC
Source organism: Streptomyces sp. NPDC040589 (assembly GCF_055594445.1). Classification (NCBI taxonomy): domain Bacteria; kingdom Bacillati; phylum Actinomycetota; class Actinomycetes; order Kitasatosporales; family Streptomycetaceae; genus Streptomyces; species Streptomyces sp. NPDC040589. The sequence continues at coordinate 94,431 of NZ_JBVIWP010000001.1, forward strand.
TGTGCGGGATCCCCGTCCACCTGGCCGAGGGCCGGGCCCGCCTGCATCCCGCGGCCCCCCTGTCCGCGCTCGGTCTCCTCACCGTGGAGGATCCCGAACGGCCCTTCCTCAGCCGCGCCCTGCGCGTACCGGACCGCCTCGTGGCCCACCTGCTCGGCGACGACACCCCCGACGCGTCACTCACCGGGCATCTACACGCGCTGCCCGCGCCGGAGCCCGGTACGGACCTCCGGCAACCGGGCCAGGACGCACCTGCTCCCCGCGCGGACCTCCTGGCCCCCGACCGGGACGCACCGGCCCCCGGCGCGGACCTCCGGGAACCTGACGACGACACACGACCGCCCGGCGCGGCCCACACCGGCCAGGACGCACCGCCCACCAGCACTGACCACCGGGGACCTGACCACGACGCACGCGCCCCCGGCACCGACCACCCCGATCCCGGCCAAGACGCACCGCCCCCCGGCGCCGACCACCGAGCCCCCGACCACGACGCACCAGCCCCCCGCGCAAACCCCCGGGACCCCGCCGCCCCGGACGACGAGGCCGACCGGATCGCCCAGCGGCTGGCCGCCCGGCTGGGCTCCGGTCCCCCGCCCACCGTGTATCTGCGCGAGCGCCGTGAGGGCGACGGGCTCCCCTGTGTGGCCGCCGCCCTGCGCGCCGCGGGGGTCGCGGCCGTGCGGTTCACGGGGCCCGAGGACCGTGTCCCGGACCTGCTGCGGGAGGCCCGGCTGACTGACCGTGCGGTCGTCGTCACGGGGCTGCCGGAGCAACCGGCGGCGCTGTTCCGGGAGTTGGCCGCGGCGGTCGACGTCCCCGTGCTGGTGACCGGGTCCCGCCCGTACGACCCCCAGTGGTGCGACGAGGACCCCCTCGTCCTGGAGGCACCCGCACGGCGCGCGGGCGCGGTGGACGCCTGGTCGGCCGCCCTCGGCGGAGAACCCGGCTTCGACCTGGCAGCCACCGTCGCCCCGTACCACCTCGCCGGCGAGCACATCACCCGTGCCGCCCGCGCGGCACGGAGCCTCGCCGACTTCGACGGGACCCCGCTCTCCCCCGCCCATCTGCGCCTCGCCGCCCGGCAGCAGTCCGCCTCCGGCCTGGAGCAGCATGCCCGCCGGATCCGGCCCGACGTGGACTGGCGGGACCTCGTCCTGCCCGACGCGCCCCTGACCCAGCTGCGGGAACTCGCCCTGCGCGCCCGCCACCGCGACCGGGTCCTCGGCGACTGGCGGCTCAGTGCGGGCGGCGGCCGGGGCCGGGGTGTCCTCGGCCTGTTCGCGGGCGAGTCCGGCACCGGAAAGACACTCTCGGCGGAGGTCGTCGCGGCCGACCTCGGGCTCGATCTCTACGTCGTCCAGCTGTCGTCCGTCGTCGACAAGTACGTCGGCGAGACCGAGAAGAACCTGGAACGCATCTTCACCGAGGCAGACCGCACCGACGCGGTGCTCCTCTTCGACGAGGCCGACGCCGTCTTCGGCAAGCGGTCCGAGGTGAAGGACGCGCACGACCGGTACGCCAACCTGGAGAGCGCCTACCTGCTCCAGCGGCTGGAGTCCTTCGACGGCATCGCGCTCCTCACCACCAACCTGCGCGCCAACATCGACGAGGCGTTCACCCGGCGCCTGGACCTGATCGTCGACTTCCCGTTCCCGGACGCCGGGCAGCGCGTCGCGCTGTGGCGGCACAGCCTCTCGCACGTGCCCGGCGCCGACGGCATCGAACTCGACGCGGTGGCGGGCGGCTTCGAACTGGCGGGCGGCTCCATCCGCAGCGCGGTGGTGACCGCCGCGTACCTGGCCGCCGGTCGCGGAGGGCACGTCACAGCGGACGACCTCCTGGAGGGCGCCCGCCGCGAGTACCGCAAGGCCGGCCGCCTGGTGCCGGGGGAAGGCACCTGGTAGCGGCCGGCCGGGCCGTCAGCCGTCCGAGGGCTGGACGATCTTCCACTCCTGGTCGTCCGTGTTGGAGCAGTGGAACAGGGTGAGGTTGCTGCCGTCACCGCCGGTGCTGTAGCCGGACACGTCCAGGCACTTGCTGTTGCTGGCGTAGTTGCGGATCCAGTAGGCCCCGCTCTCCTGCTTGTCGATCCACCACAGCTGGTTGTCCTGCATCGTGCCGTCGCAGGTGTACTCGGTGATCCCGGACGGCACGGGGGCAGCCCCGAAGTTCGGCAGGTCCATGCAGAGCTGGTCCTTGACGTTGCGGATCTGGAAGAGCGCGTGCCCGCCCGGCCCCTTGTTCGCGTACTTCACCTCCAGGTTCCACCGCTGGTTGTCCTGCTGGGTCTCGTCGCAGGTGAACTGCTTGACCGGCCCGTCGGCCTTGTTCTGGGCGGCGGCCGCGCACTTCTTGGTGGTGGGGTTGTACAGCAGGACGTTCATCGCCGGCACCACGGGCTTCGGCTTCTTCTTGGCGGGCGGCGGCGGTGCGGCACCCCCGCCGCCCTGCCCCGCACCGGCCTCCGACTCCTGCTCCTGCGGCGTCGGCGACGGGGGCGGCGCCGAGGTCAGGGTCGGGGTGGGTGTCGGGGAGGGCGCGAGGGTGCTGCCGGCGCCGACGGGCGACGCGTCGGCCTTGGTGGTGACCGAGGGCTTGTAGGCGAGCCACAGCATGAGGAACGTGAACGCGAGGGCGAACAGGATCCCGAAGAGGGTCGCCAGCCAGCCCGGCAGGAAACCGCGCTGGACGAACGTCCCCTCCACGGGCATCGCCGTGGCGCCGGACCGCTGCACGGCGAGGGTGTAGGGCCGCTGTTCCTTCGACCCGAACCAGATGATGTTCTTGGGCTTGAGCGTGGTCTTGACGAACGCGGCCCGCCCCGGCTCGATCTGCACATTGGCCGGGTGGATGTCGTACGACAGCTCGTCGCCGTTGTCGCTGCCGCTCAGGGACGCGGTCAGCTTGGTGTTGCCCACGTTGTCGACGGCGAGCCGGGGCCGCCCCCGGAACCGCCCCTTGACCGTGGGCGGCACCAGCTCCGCCCGCACCTCGGTGAACGGCGTGATGGTCAGATTCCCCTCGGGGACGGTCGTCGCCTCGGGGTGCTCGGTCGGCGTGATCCGCACCGCGTACGGGTTCGGGCCCGCCGTGGCGTCCGGCGTACGCGGCGGCGCGAACGTCAGCTCCACCGTGCCGGTCGTGCCGGGGTAGAGGCGCAGGGACGCCGGCTCCACGGTCGTCCAGGGGGCGACGGGGCCGACCGGTTCGAAGCGGTACTCGTCGACGACGTCACCGGTGTTGCGCAGGCGCAGGCGCACGCGCGTGCTGCTGCCCGGGTCGACGGTCGCGGAGGCGGGTTCCAGAGATGTCCACAGGCTCACGTCGCGACGCTAGCCGGGGTGCCCACGGCACGTCAGGAAGCTAAAGGGCAGGATGAGAGGGCCGAACGGGCCACGGTGCGGGCCGTCAGGTCCGGGGCGTCGGCGCTCCGGTCGCCGTCAGGACGAACTGGGCGTAGGAGTCGGCGTTCATGAGGGCGCGCCGGCCCAGGGCGTACCAGTTGGACTGCTTGCCCAGGTACGTCTGCTCGTCCTTGCCGTTGAACTCCTTCGGATCGCGCACCTTGCGCCGGTCGAGCATCGCGGGCTCCATCGCGGCCGCGACCTCGGGATCCGCCGAGGCCGTGAACTCGTCCTCCTGCACCTCCTCGAAGTACGGGCTGTACTGGTAGTCGAGTGTTCCGGCGAACCGGTGCGTGGCCTCGTGGACGATGTACCAGGCGATCTGGCCCGGCTCCAGCAGGTGGATCGGCCCTGAGCGCTCCATCAGGGGCGGCAGTTCCTCGCTCATCTTGTCGTGGCCGAGGCTGAACAGACCCGCCATGTTCTCCGACAGGTTCCCGTCGACCCAGGCGGTGGCGTTGCCGGGCACGCCCGGCACCCCGCTGCCGACCAGGGCGATCTTCGCGCCCTGCGCGTTCAGTCCGTCTTGGATGCGCTGGATGATCTCGGCGATCCGGGGCAGGAACGGCGCGAGCTGCCCGGGAGGGGCGGTCCGGAACACGGGAAAGCCCGACTGCAGACCCGCCAGCAGCGGGCCCGCGGGCGCGCCGTTGGCGTCTTTGAGCATCTTCAGTGCCGAGGCGATGCGGTGCTTGGCCTCGGCCACCGCGCGGCTGGTCTGTGTCCTGCGCCGGACGAGGTCCTTCTCGGAGATCCGGCCCTTGGTGGAGAACGCGACGTTCTCGCTGCTGTGGAGCTGCTCGCTCTCGTCGTCGTACGTGTCACCCGGGTGGGGCTTCCGCCCGGGGTCGAGGCCCAGCTCGGCGGAGGTCTTGAGAGCGCCGGAGCCGCCCTCGCTCCGCCACCGGTAGTGCGGTCGTTCGCGTTCGTCCTGCACGCTGGCGCCCTGGTCGAACGCCCACACGGTCCGCTGGACCGCCCCCGCGGCCGGTGCGCTCGCGACCGGCCCTGCCGTGTCCTTGGCCGGGGTCGGCTGGACCGCCGGCACCGGCCCGCTCATCACCCGCCGGGCGTTGTCCACCGCGTGCCGCTCGCCCGAGTCGCCGACGTCGGACATCCTGACGCCGGCGCCGTTGTCCGTACCGGGGACGGGGCCGGCCATCTGGTCCTGGAAGTGGGTGAGTTCGTGCGCCCAGTCCTCCTTGGTCAGCGGCGCGCCCTCGACGATGTGGGCCCCGGAGGTGTACGCCTTCGCGCCCAGCTCCGCCGCCGAATCCCGGGCCAGCGGCCCCTTGTGCACGCGTACGCCGCTGAAGTCGGCGCCGCCGAAACGGGCCTCCATCTCGGTCTGCAGCCCGGAGTCCATGCGCTGGCCCGGGGTGTTCAGCACGTCGTGCACCAGGGCGCGGCGCTGCACGGAGGGCGTGTGCCCGCAGTGCGCGTCGTGCTCGTGCCGCTCCTCCGCCACGGTCCGGGCCACGGCCGCGTTGCCGGCCATGCGCTGGAGTGCCAGCATCGGGTGCGCCGGCACGCCGGGCGCGTTCGCGCGGCGATCGTCCCGATCGGCGGCCTGCCTGCCCCCTGTTCCGTGTGCGTGCACGGCGTTCTCCTCGACACTCGACTCGTCACTGGACGGCTGACCCGTCAGTTTCACCCGCCACGGGAGTGGAACGGGAGGGCCACGAGGGCAGAGGTGAGGGCAGGGCGCGCGCGGCGAGGGCCGGGGCACCGTCGGAAGTGCCCTTGCGGGCAACCGGATTGCCCCCGCTTCGGCACCGGAGGCCGTTTCCCCGCAGGTCCGGCGCGCGCGAGGGTGAGAGCTGTTCGTGTCTCGTACCCCGAGGAGAGCAGAGCATGCCGTCCTACCTGTCGCCCGGCGTCTACGTCGAGGAGGTGGCCAGCGGCTCGCGCCCGATCGAGGGGGTGGGGACGTCGGTGGCGGCCTTCGTCGGACTCGCGCCGACCGGACCGCTGAACGAGCCGACACTGGTCACCAACTGGACGCAGTACGTGGCGGCCTTCGGTGAGTTCACCGACGGGTACTACCTCGCGCACTCCGTCTACGGCTTCTTCAACAACGGCGGTTCCGCCGCGTACGTCGTCCGCGTGGGGGGCTCCTCCGAGGGCGCTCCCGCCGAGGCCGGCCAGGGGCCCGCCGCCGTCACCGGCCGTTCCGGCAACGCCCCGGCCGCACTGCCCGCGGGCGAGCCGAAGCAGCTCGGGACCTTCGCCGTCACCGCCGTGGCGCAGGGCGACCTGAGCGTCGAGGTCGCGGACCCCGAGGGCGAGGGTCCCGCCGAGCGGTTCAAGCTCATCGTCAAGGACGGTGACAAGCCGGTCGAGACGTTCGACGTGACCGCGAAGAAGGGCGGCCGCAACTACGTCGTCACGCAGGTCAAGGAGCGCTCCAAGCTCATCACCGTCACCGAGGCCGCGCCGGCCGCGCAGCTGGCCCGCCCGGACAACCAGACCGTGGCCCTCGCCGCCCCGGCGCCCGCGCCCGCCGCGCCCGCCGCCCCCACCGGGAACGCGGACGCCTCGCACCCGGGCCCGGCCCAGTACCTCGGCGACTCCGCCGACCGCACCGGCTTCGGCGGCCTGGAGGCCGTGGACGAGGTCTCCATGGTGGCCGTCCCCGACCTGATGGCCGCCTACCAGCGCGGCGCGATCGACCTGGAGGCCGTCAAGGCGGTCCAGCTCGGGCTGATCGCGCACTGCGAGCTGATGGGCGACCGGGTCGCCGTGATCGACCCGCCGCCGGGCATGAACGCCCGCCAGATCCGGGTCTGGCGCCAGGAGACCGCCGGCTACGACTCCAAGTACGCGGCCCTGTACTACCCCTGGATCAAGACCTTCGACCCGGCTACCGGCCATGCCCGGCTGGTGCCGCCGAGCGGCCATGTCGCCGGCATCTGGGCCCGCAACGACGCCGAGCGCGGTGTCCACAAGGCCCCCGCCAACGAGGTCGTCCGCGGCGCCGTCGACCTCGAACTCCAGATCACCCGCGGCGAGCAGGACCTGCTCAACCCGATCGGCGTCAACTGCATCCGCGCCTTCCCCGGCCGCGGCATCCGCGTCTGGGGCGCCCGCACCCTCTCCTCCGACCCGGCCTGGCGCTACCTCAACATCCGCCGGTACTTCAACTACCTGGAGGAGTCGATCCTGATCGGCACCCAGTGGGTGGTGTTCGAGCCGAACGACCACAACCTGTGGGCGCGGATCCGGCGCAACATCTCGGCGTTCCTGGTCAACGAGTGGCGCGACGGCGCCCTGTTCGGCCAGCGCCCCGAGGAGGCGTACTACGTCAAGTGTGACGACGAGACGAACCCGCCGGAGTCGGTCGACGTCGGCCGGGTGGTCTGCGAGATCGGCATCGCCCCGGTGAAGCCCGCCGAGTTCGTGATCTTCAGGCTGGCCCAGTTCTCCAGCGGCGGCGGGGAGCTGGAGGAGTAAGCCCCGGCCGCACACCCGCCATCCACCAAGACCCCCCAGAAGGACTGCGAACAGCACATGAGCCTTTCGCCGGGTGACTCCCTCACCTCACACAATTTCGGGCTGCAGATCGACGGCGTCATGGTCGAGTACCTCGCCGAGGTCAGCGGCCTGTCCATGGAGCAGGACGTCATCACGTACCAGCAGAACACCCAGAACGGCCAGAACAAGGTCGTGAACCTGCCGGGCGTGAAGAAGAACGGGACCTGCACGGTCGTCCGCGGCATGACCCAGTCGGCCGCGTTCACCGAGTGGATCAACCAGTCGATCACCGGCCAGATGAGCACGGCCCGCAAGAACGCGTCCATCATCATGATGGACTACCAGAGCAACCCGGTGAAGCGCTACAACATGCGCAACGCGTGGTGCAGCAAGATCGACACGAGCACCGTGAAGGCGGGCGAGGCGTCGGCGCTCACCGAGACCGTCACCATCGTGTTCGAAGAACTGGACATCGAGTAATGCGGCGTACGGCTGCCAGGGCCGGCGGCGCGGTCATGCACGCGGGCGCCGACGCGGCGGGGACGGTGGGGCCGGGGCCGATGCAGGCCCCGCCCGCCGCCCCGGTCCCGGAGCAGGCCGCGCCGCAGCAACAGTACGAACTGCGCACCGAGTTCCCCTTCCAGCTGCCGCGCGGGTACGTCGACGAGGCGGGCACCGTCCACCGCGACGGCGTGATGCGCCTGTCGACGGCCCGGGACGAACTCGTGCCGCTGCGGGACGTGCGGGTGCAGGAGAACCCGGCGTTCCTGTCGGTGGTGCTGCTGGGCCGGGTGATCACCCGGCTCGGCACGCTGCCGAATGTGCACGACGGGACCGTGGAGAACATGTTCGCCTCGGACCTCGCCTTCCTGCAGGACTTCTACCGCCAGATCAACGCGGAGGGCCACACCCGCGCGGCGGTGGAGTGCCCGCACTGCGCGGAGCCCTTCGAGGTGGAACTCGGCGGGAGCCGCCTGGGGGAATCGTGACGTACGCGACCGACCGGCTGCACGAGGAGATCGCGTACGTCGCCTACCACTTCCACTGGAGCATGGACGAGATCCTGGACCTGGAACACCGCGACCGCCGCCGCTACACGGCCGAGATCGCGTCCCTGGTCACGCGGGGCGGGGCGGAGGACTGAGGCATGGGGTTCCTGGACCGGTTGCGGGCACGACGGGGCGACGGGCCTGACGGCGGCGACCGGGTCGCTGCCGCCGAGGCGCCCGGCGGAGCGGCACCGGCCGACGCTGCTTCCGCGCGTACGGGTGCGGACACCGGTGCCGGCCCTGTGGTGAGCGCCGCCTGGTCGAGGCTGCCGTCGATCCAGCGGACCCTGGCCTCCGGCCAGGAGGCCGGGGTCGCGGACGCCGGGTTCGGCGGGCGCCTGCCGACATGGCAGAACCCGTCGTTCGCGGGCACGGCGTCGCCCGCGGTCCTGAACGGGCAGTCCCGCACCCTCCTCGGCGACCTCTCCCACCCGGCGTCGGGCCGACCGGTCTTCGGCCTCGAACGCCCCACTGGAGCTTTGCCGTTGCCCGGCCCGGAGCCGGTGGTGCAACGGGCACCGGCGGTGCCGTTGCGAGAGATTCCGGCGAGGGGGGTGGGGCCTACGGGGTCCCGTGCTGGGGCCGGGGCTGATGCTGGGGCCAGGGCCGGTGTCGGTGCTGGGGCCGGGGATGGTGCTGGGGCCGGGGCCGGGGCCGGTGTCGGTGCTGGGGCCGGGGATGGTGCTGGGGCCAGGGCCGGTGTCGGTGCTGGGGCCGGGGATGGTGCTGGGGCCGGTGCTGGGGCCGGGGCCGGTGGCAGTGGCAGTGGCAGTACCGCCAGGGCTGGGAGTGTTGCCGGAGTTTCGGGGGGCTCGGGGGTGCCTTCGGGCTCGGAGGGGTCCGGCGTTTCGGGGGTTTCCCGGGGCTCTGGGGTTCCCGGGGCTTCGAAGGTGGCCAGAGGCTCGAAGTGGCGCGGAGGCTCGGGGGCTCCCCGGGCTTCGAAGGGTGCCGGGGGCGCTGCGATTCCCCGGGCCTCGTCGACTCCCGGAGCCTCAATGGGCGCCAAAGCCTCACAGGCCCCCGGGACCTCAGGGACACCCGGGACCTCGAAGGGTGCCGGGGGCTCAACAATTCCCCGAGCCTCGTCGACTCCCGGAGCCTCAAAGGGCGCCGAAACCTCAGAGGCCCCCGGGACCTCAGGGACACCCGGGACCTCAGGGGTACCCGGGACCTCAGGGGCTCTCGGGGCCCCGAAGGATGCCAACGCCTCAAAGGTCCCCCAGGCTTCGGAGACTCCCCGGGCATCGATGGGTGCCGGGGACTCGACGAAGGTTCCCGGGGGCTCGGAGCATGCCGGAGGCGGCGCGGAAGCCGGTGTGACCCCGAGGTCTGCCGCGAGCGCGGAGGCCGGCGGGGTCGCGAGGGCTGCCGGGGCGCACGCGCGCGTGGTCCAGCGGCTGGGTAGAAGCGGCTCTGCACCGTCGGGTGGCGGATCGGTGCCGGCGGGATCGGCACGTGCTGCGGCCGCCCGTTCGACCACTCCTGTCACCACGGCTGCTCCGGCAGTGCCCGTGGTGTCCCCGATACCGCCGCCCGTCCGGGAGCGGGTCGCCGCACCGCTCCCCGTTCCTGGCCTCCACGTGACGCCCGTTCCGGCAAGCCGGCCGCCCCGGCCGAGTTCCCTGACGAGGACACAGGCAGGAGCGGCGCCGGTACAGCGACGGACGCTCCCGGCGACGCGCCGGACCGCGAGGCTCGAGGGCGATACCCCGGCGGACGCCACGTCCAGGACGTCAGCGAGCAGCAGTAGGGCGGAAGTTGACACACCCGCGCCCACAGCCCCGGCCTCTGTGCAGCGCGCGGTCACCAGCCCGGCCGATACAGGCCACGGCAACACCCCGGCCACCACCCACCGAGGCGACGACCTCCCGTCGGGCCCGGCCGTCACGAGCCGTACGACGAACAGCCCGGCTGCGGAGGCAGCACCCACGCAGCCGAAGGGAGCCGTGCCCCGGCCGGGTGCGGTGACGCCGCCGTCAGGACCGGCCGGGGCGCAAGGGCCCACCCGCGCTCCGTCGCTGCCGGGCAAGTCCGCACACAGCACGGCGGACACCGCAGCCGCGCCGACTCCGACCGTCCAACGACGACCGGCCATCCCTACCCGCCCCCAGCCCTCACCCACCGGCAGGGGCACCGGACCGGTTCACACCCCGACCACCCCCGCACAAGCGCCACGACGCACGCAGGCGGGCAACGCCGCTACGACGTCACCCACCGCACCCACACAGCCGACGGACACCCCCGCCCCACCCTCACACCCACAGTCCGGCAACGGCACCACAACACCCACCGGCGACACCGCCCCCAACCGCACCACACCCACACCGACGGCAGGCACCTCCACCCCACCGCCCCCCACGCCCGCCCTCACCCACACCAGCACCAGCCCGGCCCCGACCGTCCAACGCCAACAGGCCACCCCCGCCCGACCACCACGCCCACAGCCCGGCAAGACCACACCCGCACCCGGCCGGGACAGCCACACGGCACCCACCACACCCACACCGCCGACGGACACCCCCACCCCACCGCCCCACACGCCCGCCCACACCCACACCAGCACCAGCCCGGCCCCGACCGTCCAACGCCAACAGGCCACCCCCGCCCGACCGCCACGCCCACAGCCCGGCAAGACCACACCCGCACCGGCCAACGACAGCCGGACCGACTCCCCCGCCCCCGCCGCACCACCACGGTCCCCTGCCGACAGGCCTGCCCCGGCACCCACCGGCGTCACACCGTCCCCCACGAGCCCCGAACCGCAGCCACAGCCGCCCCATGGCACCCCGCCCTCAGCACCCGCTGCCAAGGCAACCGTCGCTCCACCGCCCTCAGCGCGCACCGTTCAGCGAGCGGTCCTCCCTCCCACCACCCCGTCGCCCAACCGCCCCACCGCATCCGGCCCCGCACAACCGCCCGCGACACGCCGCACCCCCCACCTCGGCCTCGGCGCACCGATCACCCCACAGCCCACCGCCTCACCTCAGCAGCCGGCACCGCCCCTCCCCGCCACACCCACCACGCCCAACCGCCCCTCACTGGGCGCCCCCGTAAACACAACGCCACAACCACCGACACCCCCGGCCACCCAGACGCACACCCCCACCTCCCCCCTCCCGGTGGTCCAACGCTTCTGGAAGAAGTCGAAGACCACCACCAAGAACGCCCCCAAGAACACCACCGGCGCCCTCGCAGCCGCCGCGGCCGCCACCATCGCCAACACCCTCACGCCCCAGACCTCACCACCCCAAAGCTCCCCACCCCCGTACACGGAATCCGCGTCCACATCCGCGTCCACATCCGCGTCCGCGAACCAACCACCCCCACCCGCCTACACAGAGATCCCGAACGGCGGCTTCGACCCCCGTGAGCTCACCGACTTCCAGCTCGACGAACTGGTCCACCGCCTCATCGGCCGCATCACCCGGCTGATCCGCACGGAACTCCGCATGGACCGCGAGCGGATCGGCCGACTCCGCGACCCCCGCCACTGATACAGAAAGGCCCTCGATGTCCCGCCAGGACCCGGGCTCCACCATCTGGTTCACCCTCAGCATCGACGGTGAGAGCCTCGGCTACTTCAACGGATGCGAAGGGCTGTCGTCCCAGGTGGAGGTCGAGCAGCGCCAGGAGGGCGGCAACAACGGGTTCGTCTGGCAGCTGCCCACCCGTGTCACCTTCTCCACCATCCGGCTGACCCGCCCGCTCACCCCGGACACCACGAAGGTCGCCAAGTGGATCTCGTCCGTGCAGACGGGGATCAAGCGGCCCACCGCCCAGATCGCGGCGCTGCGCGCGGACGGTTCGGAGGTCGCCCGCTGGGGGCTGATCGAGGTACTGCCGGTGAGCTGGAGCGGTCCCAGCCTGGACCCCGCCAACCCGGCCGTGGCGACCGAGGTCCTGGAGATCGCCCACCACGGGTTCACGGACTGAAGGGGCATCACGACATGGCACGAGCCAGCAGCAGGGGCGCCGGAAAGAGCTTGGTCAGGGCGACGCTCGCGATCCACGAGCCCCCCGTCGGCAAGAGCACCACGCCCGGCGGGATCATCAAGACCTTCGGCTTCGACTTCAATCCCGCGCAGCTGTCCCTGACCCGCCGCGCCCAGTGGAAGTCGACGCCCGCGCAGATCGAACGGGACGGCGCCCTGCCGGAGTTCATGGGCGCCGAGGCGCGGGAGATGGGCGTGGAGATCTTCCTCGACTCCTCCGCCAGGCCGACCGGCAACACCGTGCTGAAGAAGGTGGAGTCGCTGCTCGCCTGCTGCGAGGTGACCAACGCCAGCATCGCCGCGAAACAGCCGTCGCCGCCCTGGGTGGTGTTCCAGTGGGGGTCGTTCTCCACGGCCCGGTTCACGGCGTACGTGAGCTCGGTGGAGGCGACGTACTCCCTCTTCGGCACGACGGGCGTGCCCATCCGCGCCACCTGCCGGCTCCAGTTGCACGAGATCCCCAGCAAGACCAAGAGGCAGAACCCGACGTCGGGCGCGCTCACCGCGCAGCGCGTGCACCGGGTCGTGGCGGGCGACTCGCTGCAGTCGCTGGCCTGGCGGGAGTACGGCAACGCCGCCGCCTGGCGCTCGATCGCCGAGGCCAATGGCATCGACGACCCGTCCCGGTTGCCGGCCGGTGCGGAACTGGTGCTGCCCGCCGCCGAGGAGGTACGTCCGTAATGGTGCAGTCCGCGTTCTCCAACGTCGTCGAGGTGAAGCTCGGGGGCGCCAAGCTGCCTCCCGAGTTCGCCCGGGCGCTGGTCGACAGCTACGTCGACCAGGGCGCCGGGGTGCCGGCCGCGTTCCGGCTGACGTTCCGGGACCCGTACCGGATCCTCCTGCGCGATCTGAAGGTCACCTTCGGCACACCGGTGGTCATCGCGCCGGTGTCCGACGGCCAGGGCGCCGCCGACCCGCTGCTGACCGGCGAGGTCACCGGTCTGGAGGCCGACTACGACGGCACGGGCACCTTCACCGTGATCCGCGGCTACGACCTCGGGCACCGTCTGCTGCGCCGCCGCCGGGTGGCCGCCTACCGCAACCAGAGCGCGTCGGACATCGCGCGCAAGCTCGCCGCGCAGGGCGGGGTGCCGGTGGGGCGGGTGCAGTCGACGAAGACCGTGTACGAGTTCATCAGCCAGTCGAACGTCACCGACTGGGACTTCCTCGCCCGGCTCGCCGACGAGAACGAGATGGTGATGTCCGTCGACGCGGACGGCACGTTCCAGTTCGTGAAGCCGAAGCCGTCGTCCGGGGCGCCCTCGCCGCAGACCGACGGCGACAAGAGCCCGTTCGTGCTCCAGGCCGGGCGCGACATCCTGCGGCTGCGGTCCGCGGTCACCGCCGCCGACCAGGTCGGCAAGGTCGAGTCGCGGGGCTGGGACGTCACGACGAAGAAGAAGCTGACGGCGACCGCGCCCGCCACCGACAACCCGGGCATCGGCATCGGCACGACACCCGGCGCGGCGGCCGGCAAGTTCAAGCCGGCCAAGCTGGTCGAGACGAGCACGCCGTACGACCGGCAGAACGAGGTGAAGTTCGCCGCCGACGCCCTCGCCGACGACCTCACCTCCTCGTTCGCCGAGATGGAGGTCGTCGCGCGCGGAAATCCCAAGCTGCGCCCGGGAGTTCCGGTGACGCTGTCGGACGTGGGGGAGCCCTTCGAGGGCAAGTACACGGCCACGTCCGTACGGCACGTCTTCGGCGACGGCAAGCACTACGAGGCGTGGGTGACGGTCAGCGGGCGGCAGTGGCGGTCGCTGTACGGGCTCGCCTCCGGCGGCGCCGAGAGCGCGCCGCGGCTGCCGAGCGTGGCCAACGCCCTGGTCACCGATGTGAACGACCCCCTCAAGCAGGGGCGGGTCCGGTTGCAGTTCCCCTGGCTGGACGACAGCTATGTCAGCGACTGGACGCGGACCGTGCAGTGGGGAGGTCTCGGCGGCGGTGGCATCTTCCCCATGGACGTCAACGACGAGGTGCTCGTCGCGTTCGACCGGGGAGCCCTCGACCATCCCTTCGTCATCGGCGGGCTCTACAACGGCAAGGACAAGCCGACGCCCGTGAACGACGTGCCGCTGCACGACACCGTGCGCAAGAAGGCGAGCCGGCACACCGTCTCGGACCGGGACGGCAACCGGATGGACCTGCTCAGCCAGAAGACCGGCCTGCGCAAACAGGGTGTCCGGCTGGCCTCCGGCGACAAGCAGCTGATCATCAACCTGGACCGGACGAAGACCGAGATCGTCGTGGACAGCAAGGGTTCGGTCACCATCAAGGGCAGCCGGTCGGTGTCGGTGGAGGCCGGCGCCGATCTCCTGCTCAGCGCCCGGCGCAGCCTGACCCTCAAGAGCGGCGGTCCGCTCACCATCCAGGGCGGCGGGGTGGTCAACATGCGGGCCGCCGGAGCGATCAGCGTGAACGCGCTGGGCGCCCTGAACCTGGACGCGAAGGGCGTCGCGAACCTCACCGGCGTCGGCACCGTGCAGATCAACTCGCTCGCGAACACGACGATCAAGTCCCCGACCACCCTCATCGGTTCGAAGGTGTTCGGCGTCACCACCATTCCCGTGCCGATGCCGATCCCGTGACCGTTTCCAGAGAAGACAGGGTGTGGTTCTGATGGCCGAGCAGTTCGTCGGGTCCGGCTGGTCGTTCCCGCTGCGCATCGGGCCGACCGGCGGGATCGCCCTGGTCAGCGGGGAGCGGGAGATCGAGGAGGCGATCCGGCTGGTCCTGTCGACCGCTCCGGGCGAGCGGCCGATGCGGCCGGACTTCGGCTGCGCGATCCACGACCTGGTGTTCGCGCCGGTCAACGAGCAGACCGCGGGCCGTATCCAGCACGAGGTGTACGCCAGCCTGGACCGCTGGGAGCCGCGCATCGAGGTCGACGACGTCGAGGTCACCACCGGCACCGACCAGAGCGTCCTCTACATCGACGTCCGGTACTCGATCCGCGGCACCAACAACCCGCGCAGCCTGGTCTTCCCCTTCTACGTCATTCCGTCCCACGACGAGCCCGACGCCCCCGAAAGCGACCGCTGATGGCACTGCCCTCCCCCAACCTCGACGACCGCCGTTTCCAGCAGTTCGTCGACGACGCCAAGCGCTACATCCAGCAGCGCGCCCCGGAGTGGACGGACCACAACGTCTCCGACCCCGGCGTCACCCTCGTCGAGACGGTCGCCCACATGGCCGACCAGATCGTCTACCGGCTCAACCGGGTGCCGGAGAAGAACCACTTGGCGTTCCTGGACCTCGTCGGGATCACCCTGTTCCCGCCGTCCGCGGCCCGCACCGAGGTGACGTTCTGGCTGTCGGCTCCGCAGGAGGAGGCGGTGTGGGTGCCGGTCGGCACGGAGATCGCCACGCTGCGCACCGAGAGCGAGGAGGCGGTGGTCTTCGGCACCGAGCGCGAACTGACGGTGGTGCCCTGCGCGTTGCGTCATCTGCTGGTGCAGCACCGGGGTGAGCCGATGGTCGACCGGACCTCCGACCTCGCCGAGGAGGACAAGGACCTGCTGTGCTTCGCCGAGTCGCCCGGCCCCGGTGATGCCATGCTGTTCGGTCTGACCGCCGCGGTTCCGCACTGCGCGGTCGCCCTGGACCTGGACAGCCGGGTGGACGGCGTCGGCGTGGACCCGCGCCAGCCGCCGCTGGTGTGGGAGGCGTGGACCGCGGACGGCTGGCAGACCTGTGAGGTCGACCGGGACGGCACGGGCGGCCTGAACCGGCCCGGCGAGGTCGTCCTGCACATCCCCGGCGGGCATGTGCTGTCCCGCAACGCCGGCCAGGAGGCCGGCTGGCTGCGCTGCCGGGTCACCGACCCTCGGCCGAACCAGCCCTTCTACACCACCTCGCCCACCGTGCGCGCCGCCGAGGCCTTCACGATCGGCGGCACGACCGGGGCCGTGCACGCCGAGACGGTGTACGACGAGGCGCTCGGCGAGTCCACCGGGCTGCCGGGCCAGCGGCTGCGCCTGGTGCACGCGCCCGTGGTCGGCGACGACCCGCCGGTGCTGCTGCAGACCGCCGAGCACGACGGCTGGACGGACTGGCGGGTCGTCCCGAACTTCGCGGGCTCCGGGCCGTACGACCGGCACATCACCCTCGACGCCACGACCGGCGAGATCGCCTTCGGCCCGGCCGTGCGCGAACCCGACGGATCCCTGCGGCAGTACGGGATGGTCGCCCCCAAGGGCGCCCCCGTCCGGGCCCGCCGCTACCGCACGGGCGGCGGGCGCGCGGGCAATGTGGCGCGCGGTGCCGTGCAGGTCCTGCGCACCTCCATCCCGTACGTCTCCGAGGTCGTCAACCGCGAGGCCGCGCGCGGCGGTGTGGACGGGGAGACGGTTCAGGAGGCGAAGGTCCGGGCCCCGATCACCCTGCGCGCCCAGGAGCGTGCCGTGACGCTGCGCGACTACGAGGAACTGGCCCGCCGCGCCGCCCCGGAGACGGCTCGCATCACTTGCCTGGAGGGTGAGGAGGGCGAGCACGGGGCCTACGCGGTACGGGTGCTGGTCGTGCCGCAGGCCGTGCCGGACCCCGGCGGCCGGCTGCGCTTCGAGCAACTCGTGCCCGGCGACGCGCTGCTGGACCGCATCACCCGGCATCTGGACGAACGGCGCCTGATCGGGACCCGGTTGGCGGTGGGCCCGCCGTACTACCAGGGCGTCACCGTGGTGGCCACGGTGCATGCCTTCCGGGGTGTCGACACCGACCGGGTGCGCCGGGAGGCGCACGACGCCCTCTACCGGCACCTCGATCCGCTGACCGGCGGCACGGACGGCACCGGCTGGCCGTTCGGGCGGCCCGTGCAGGCCGGGGAGGTTTTCGCGGTGCTGCAACGCGTGCCGGGGGTGGAGCTGGTCGACGAGGTGGTCCTGCACCCCGCGGACCCGCTCACCGGCAAACGCGGCGAGCCCACGAACCGGATCGATCTGTCCGCGCCGTCGCTGGTGTTCTCGTTCGACCACCGCGTCCGGGTGATCGGAGACGGTTCCTGATGAGGGGCTCGATCGACGGCCTCGGATCCTCCGCGCCGATCGGCACGATGCTGCCGGCCGTCTTCGCCGACGACGACCTCGCGCAGCGGTTCGTCGCCGGGCTCGACGACGTGATCGCCCCGATCCTGGGCGTGCTGGACTGTCTCGACACCTACTTCCGCCCGTCCCTCACCCCGCTCGACTTCACCCAGTGGCTGGGGAGTTGGGTGGGCGCGGAGACCTCGGGCGACGAACCCGAAGCACGTCTGCGGGCGGCCGTGGCCGCCGCCGCGTATCTGCACCGCATCCGCGGCACCCGGCGCGGGCTGTCCGAGGCGGTCCGGCTCGCGTTCGGCGTGGAGCCCGAGATCACCGAGAGCGGCGGCGCCGCGTGGAGCGCCCGGCCGCTCGGCCCGTTCCCCGGCGCGCCCCGCCCCCGTCTGCACGTCCACCTACGACTTCCCGCCCCGACCCCCGCGGACCACTACCGCCTGGAGACCCTCGTGTCCGCCGCCCGCCCCGCTCATATGCCGTACACGGTCCAGGTGACCGCCAGTGCCCCCGCCGAAAGGACCCGGGAGACATGACAACCCCCCAGAACTGCGCCGACTGCGGCACCCGCGCGGAACCGGGCCAGTCCTTCTGCGACGCCTGCGGGGCGGTACTGAGCTGGACGGACCGCCCGGCAGGCGGCTCCGGCTCCCGCGCAGGGGCGTCCCGGCCGCCCGAGCCCTCCCGGCCGCCCGCCCCGGGCCGGGCCGCTGAGCGGACCGGCCCCTCCCGGACTTCGGAGAGTGCCGGCGAGCCCGAGTCCACCGGGCCGGCCCGGTCGTCCGGGACCACCGGACCCGCCGGGGGTTCCAGGGCTTCGGGGCCGACCGGCCACGCGAGGCCCGACGGTGAGCCGGGCGGTGCCTCCTCCCCCTCGCCCGAGCCCGGCTGGGACGCCTTCGCCCGGCCGGACGGCGGGACAGGTCTGGCCCGCACACCCCGCGACCGGCTCGGCACCGGCACGGCGACGCACCAGGGCGCCACCCGCACAGCCGCCACGACCCCCGGCACATCCGACCCGGCCACCGACGAAGCCGCCCCACGGCACGGCGACCACCCCGGCACGCCCGGCACCACCGCACCGAGCCCTGGCACCCACACCCGCCCCGACGCCACCGTTCACCGGGACACGACCTCCGGCCCCGATGCCACCGCTCACCGGGACACGACCTCCGGCCCCGGAGCCACTCCTCACCACGACACCGCCGGCTCCGGCACTCCCTCCACGGCAGTCCCCTTCCCGGACGACACCGCCCCCACCGAGCCCGTCCCCCCGGCCACCCGGACCCCGCACCCCGCCGACACCGACGCCGACACGCACGGCATGACCGACCGCGCCCGCAGCCTCCTCATCCCGGTCGGCGACCCCGAGCCCCGGCCCGACCCGCACCCCTCCGTCACCCCGGTCCTGCCCGGCCGCCCCGAACCGCAGCGCCCGCAGGCCGTACGCGCCCCGGGCCAGGAACACGGCATGGACGGCGGCGCCCCCTGCCCCTGGTGTGCCACCCGCAACCGGCCCGAGCGGCACTTCTGCGCCCGGTGCGCGATGCCCATGGCCGGTGACGGACCGGCTCTCGGCAGACTCCCCTGGTGGCGGCGGTTCGGCCCGTTCGGCAGCCAGGAGGCCCCGTGGGCGGGCGACCGCCCACGGCTGCGCCGTGCCTTCGACCGTGTCCTGTCCTGGCTGGGCATCGTGATCGTGCTGGCCCTGCTGATCGTTCTGGTGATCAACATCCCCCAGGGCATCCAGGCCACCCGCGACCACTTCGCCAAGCGCGCCGAGGTGTCCCCGGACCGCTACGCCGCGTCCCGCTACTTCCCGGGCCACAAGCCGGATTTGGCCTTCGACAAGCTCAACGACACCTGGTGGGGCCCGGGCGTCTCCGAGTCGGGCAAGGGCCAGTGGGTGGAGGCCCGTTTCGACCAGCCGACCCGGCTCCTGGACCTGATCATCACACCGGGCGTCTCCACCCGCCCCGACAAGCTCCGCGAGTCGGCGCT
Organism: Streptomyces sp. NPDC040589; assembly: GCF_055594445.1. Lineage (NCBI taxonomy): Bacteria > Bacillati > Actinomycetota > Actinomycetes > Kitasatosporales > Streptomycetaceae > Streptomyces > Streptomyces sp. NPDC040589. Next base: position 113,387 of record NZ_JBVIWP010000001.1, read on the forward strand.
CCCACACCGCGTGGAGGCCACCATCACGGGGGCCGACGGCAAGAAGACGACCCGTCAGATCACTCTCGATCAGGGCGCGGGCCCTCAGCGGCGTGCCTTCCGCGTGGGCGAGGTCACCGCCGTCCGCTTCACCATCGAGTCCGCCCACGGCATCTCGGCGGACAAGCAGGTCGCCATCGCGGAGATCGAGTTCTTCGGCCCGTCGAGCGCGAACAGCACCTGAGCACGCACCGCGGCCCCGGACGGAGACCAACCGTCCGGGGCCGCGGCGTCGACCGGGTGACTAGGCGTCCAGCGACGTCATCACGTGCTTGATGCGCGTGTAGTCGTCGAAGCCGTACGACGAGAGGTCCTTGCCGTAGCCGGACTTCTTGAAGCCGCCGTGCGGCATCTCGGCGACCAGCGCGATGTGCGTGTTGATCCACACGCAGCCGAAGTCGAGCTTCTTGGACATGCGCATCGCGCGGCCGTGGTCCTTGGTCCACACGGAGGAGGCGAGCGCGTACTCGACGCCGTTGGCCCACGTCACGGCCTGCTCCTCGTCGGAGAAGGACTGGACGGTGATGACCGGGCCGAAGACCTCGTTCTGGATGATCTCGTCGTCCTGCTTCAGGCCCGAGACGACGGTGGGCGCGAAGAAGTAGCCCTTGTCGCCGACGCGCTTGCCGCCGGCCTCCACGCGCGCGTGCGCGGGCAGCCGCTCGATGAAGCCCTCGACCTGCTTGAGCTGGTTGGGGTTGTTGAGCGGGCCGAACAGCACGTCCTCGTCGTCCGGCTGCCCGGTCTTCGTCTCGGCGGCGGCCTTCGCCAGCGCGGAGACGAACTCGTCGTGGATGGAGTCGTGGACGAGCACGCGGGTGGCGGCCGTACAGTCCTGGCCGGCGTTGAAGTACCCCGCGACCGAGATCTCCTCGACCGCCTTCGCGATGTCGGTGTCCTCGAAGACCACGACGGGCGCCTTGCCGCCCAGCTCCAGGTGGACGCGCTTGAGGTCCTTGGAGGCGGACTCGGCGACCTGCATGCCGGCGCGCACCGAGCCGGTGATGGAGGCCATGGCCGGGGTGTCGTGCTCGACCATCATGCGGCCGGTGTCGCGGTCGCCGCAGATGACGTTGAAGACGCCCTTGGGGACGATCGAGCCGATGATCTCGGCCATGAGGGCCGTCGAGGCCGGGGTGGTGTCCGACGGCTTCAGGACGACGGTGTTGCCCGCCGCGAGCGCCGGGGCGAACTTCCACACGGCCATCATCATCGGGTAGTTCCACGGCGCGACCTGCGCGCAGACACCGACCGGCTCACGGCGGACGATGGAGGTCAGGCCCTCCATGTACTCGCCGGCCGAGCGGCCCTCCAGCATCCGCGCCGCGCCCGCGAAGAAGCGGATCTGGTCGACCATCGGCGGGATCTCCTCGGAGCGGGTCAGCCCGATGGGCTTGCCCGTGTTCTCCACCTCGGCCGCGATCAGCTCCTCGGCGCGCTCCTCGAAGGCGTCCGCGATCTTCAGCAGGGCCTTCTGCCGCTCGGCGGGCGTGGTGTCGCGCCAGCCGGGAAAGGCCTCGGCGGCCGCCGCCATCGCGGCGTCCACGTCCGCCTGCCCGGACAGCGGAGCGGTCGCGTACGCCTCACCCGTCGCGGGATTGACCACCTCGGTGGTCCGTCCGTCGGCGGCGTCCCGGAACTCACCGCCGATGTAGTTGCGCAGACGACGAAGCTCGGTGCTCACTGCCGGCCCTCCAGTTCGGATGTCCAGTACTTGAGACACCCACCCTAGTCGCCAGGTCCACGTTTTCAACACCCCCACTCCCTTCATCCGTGCGGAATCCGCAGACTCAGGCAATCGAAACAACGGATTTCATCGATCACGCCTTGCGGAAGTGACGAGACCTCGTGCACAGTGAGCCCGTGGCCAGTCGAAGCGCAGACCAGAAGGGGCCGCGGGAACTCCGCGAGTCCTCCCGCGAGTCCAGGAACGGCAGCGCGCCCCAGCTGGACGCCGTCTCCCTCGCCATCATCGAACAGCTCCAGGAGGACGGCCGCCGGCCGTACGCCGCCATCGGCAAGGCCGTCGGCCTCTCCGAGGCGGCCGTGCGCCAGCGCGTCCAGAAACTGCTCGACCAGGGCGTGATGCAGATCGTCGCCGTCACGGACCCGCTCACCGTGGGCTTCCGCAGACAGGCGATGGTCGGCGTCAACGTCGAGGGCGACGTGGAGTCGGTCGCGGACGCGCTGTCGGCCATGTCCGAATGCGAGTACGTGGTGATGACCGCGGGCTCCTTCGACCTGATGGTGGAGATCGTCTGCGAGGACGACGACCACCTCCTCGAGGTCATCAACAAACGCATACGGGCCGTGCCCGGAGTGCGCTCGACGGAGAGCTTCGTCTACCTCAAGCTCAAGAAGCAGACCTACATGTGGGGAACCCGATAACCGTGAGGACCCGATAGCCGTGAGCAAGGACCTCTCCCAGTCCGCGTACGACCACCTGTGGATGCACTTCACGCGCATGTCGTCGTACGAGAAGGCCCCCGTACCCACCATCGTCCGTGGTGAGGGCACCTACATCTACGACGACCAGGGCAAGCGCTACCTGGACGGTCTCGCCGGACTGTTCGTGGTGCAGGCCGGGCACGGCCGTGTCGAGCTCGCCGAGACCGCCTTCAAGCAGGCGCAGGAGCTGGCGTTCTTCCCGGTGTGGTCCTACGCCCACCCCAAGGCCGTCGAGCTGGCCGAGCGCCTCGCGCACCACGCGCCGGGCGACCTGAACAAGGTCTTCTTCACCACCGGCGGCGGCGAGGCCGTCGAGACCGCCTGGAAGCTCGCCAAGCAGTACTTCAAGCTGGTCGGCAAGCCCACCAAGCACAAGGTCATCTCCCGTGCGGTCGCCTACCACGGCACTCCGCAGGGCGCCCTGTCCATCACCGGCCTGCCGGGTCTGAAGGCCCCCTTCGAGCCGCTGGTCCCGGGCGCCCACAAGGTCCCGAACACCAACATCTACCGCGCCCCGCTCTTCGGTGACGACCCGGAGGCCTTCGGCCGCTGGGCCGCCGACCAGATCGAGCAGCAGATCCTCTTCGAGGGCCCGGACACGGTCGCCGCGGTCTTCCTGGAGCCGGTGCAGAACGCGGGCGGCTGCTTCCCGCCCCCGCCCGGCTACTTCCAGCGCGTCCGCGAGATCTGCGACCGGCACGACGTACTGCTCGTGTCCGACGAGGTCATCTGCGCCTTCGGCCGGCTGGGCACGATCTTCGCCTGCGACAAGTTCGACTACGTCCCGGACATGATCACCTGCGCCAAGGGCATGACCTCGGGCTACTCCCCGATCGGCGCGTGCATCATCTCCGACCGCCTGGCCGAGCCGTTCTACAAGGGCGACAACACCTTCCTGCACGGCTACACCTTCGGCGGCCACCCGGTCTCCGCGGCCGTGGGCCTGGCCAACCTCGACCTGTTCGAGCGCGAGAACCTCAACCAGCACGTCCTGGACAACGAGGGCGACTTCCGCTCCACCCTGGAGAAGCTCCACGACCTGCCGATCGTCGGCGACGTCCGCGGCAACGGCTTCTTCTACGGCATCGAGCTGGTCAAGGACAAGAACACCAAGGAGTCCTTCAACGACGAGGAGACGGAGCGCGTCCTGTACGGCTTCCTCTCCAAGGCGCTGTACGACAACGGCCTGTACTGCCGCGCCGACGACCGCGGCGACCCGGTCGTCCAGCTCGCCCCGCCGCTGATCTCCGACCAGTCGACGTTCGACGAGATCGAGCAGATCCTGCGGGCCACCCTCTCGGAGGCCTGGACGAAGCTCTGAGCATCGTCGCTCCGATCGTCTGACTGGACGATCAACACCAGCCCCGGTGCCGCCCGTTCGAGTGAGAAACGGCGGCCCGGGGCCGCGTGCTGTCCGGCCTCCCGCCTCCTGCTGCCTAGCGTGCCCAGTGACTGATCGGCCCCGCCTTCGTTCCCCCGCACGGGGGATGGCACGGGAACTACGGATCTGAACCGAGGTGTACGCCCATGGAGGCCCCGCCGGACAACGACGTGCTCTGGGCACGCGCCCTGCACTTCCAGCACCATGACGGCTCGCCCGCGCTCTGCGGCGTCTCCCTCGGCGTCCGGGAGAGCGAGATCCTCGCCGTCAGCGGCCCCCGCGGCAGCGGCAAGACGACCCTGCTGCGGTGCCTGTCCGGCCTGGCACCCGTCCGGCGCGGCGAGGTCTGGTTCAACAGCGTGCCCGTGCACACCATGGGCGCCCTCACCCGGGAGCGGCTGCGCCGCGACCGCTTCGGCTGGATCGACCCGGTCCCCTCACTGGTCCCGGAACTCAACGCCTGGGAGAACGCCGCCCTGCCGCTGATGCTGCGCGGCACCAGCAGGCGCCGCGCCAAGAGAGCGGCCCTGGAGTGGCTGGAGCGCCTGGACATCGGCGACGGCGCCCGCAAGCGCCCGCACCAGCTGAAGCAGGCCGAGCGCCAGCGGGTGTGCATCGCCCGGGCCCTCGCCCCGGCGCCCTCGGTCCTGTTCGCCGACGAGCCGACGGCGCCCCTGCACCGCGCCGACCGCGCCCACGCGCTGCGCACCCTCACCACGGCGGCCCGCTCGCACGGCATCACGGTCGTCCTGGCCACCCACGACCCGGACACCGCGGCCCTCGCCGACCGTACGGTCTTCCTGCTCGACGGGCGGCGCGTGCAGACGGTGCACCTGCCACCGGTCGCCGAGACCACCGAGCCGGAAGGCCGGGCGGCGTGCTCGCTCTCCGTCTGACCCGCGCCGCCCGCCCCGCCGTCCAGCTGCGCCGCCTCCTGGTCGCGGCGGCCTCGGCGGGCACGGGTTTCCTGCTGCTCTGCGCCCTGGGCTACGCGCTGGGCCACCCCGGCTCCCCCGGCGCCGCCGCGCTGCGCCTGGCCTGGTGCGCGGCGCCCCTCGCCGCCACGGTGTACTTCGCCCTCGCGGTGGCCCGCACCGATCCCGGCACCCAGCCCCGCACCGGCCTCTCCGCGATCGGCCTCGGCCCGCTGCGCCTGATGGCCATCTCGGCGACGACGACGGCCCTGTCCTGCACCCTGGGCTCGATGGTGGCCCTGCTGGTCTTCCTGCACCTGCGGGGCGACCTGACGGGCCTGCCGTTCGACGGCGCGGCGGCCGAGGCCCTCGCAGCGGGCCGGCCGCTGCCGCTGCCGGGCGCCCTGACGCTGCTGGCGCTCGTGCCCGCGGGCGCGTCGATCTCGGTGGTGCTGGCGCTGCGGCCCAGGGAACAGCGGGCGGCCGCGGCGGCCAGAGTGGTGTACGGCCGCTTCGGCGCGTACCGGCGCACGAGCACGCTCGACACCTTCGGGGCGTACGGCCGTTTCGGCCGGCAGATCATCCGGCCCGGGGGCGCTCCCGCCGGGCAGCGGAGCGCGCCCCCGCCGGCGCGGACGAGCGAACCGGCCTCGGCGGCGACCGTCACGGACGCCGGGAGTGCGGTGAGTGCGGTGAGCACGATCGAGGACCCCGCTCAGCCGTCCGCCCGGCACGCCACGGCACCGCATCCCACCGACGCCCTCGCGGTCTCCGAGGCGGTGCTGCCGGACGTCGTCACGGCCGACTCCGCCCCCACCGCCGCCCCCTCCGGCCTCCCCTGGGGCATCACCGTCCTGGCCGCGGGGCTCGCCGTGGAGACCTACGCGAGCCGTACCGCCCCCACGGCGCCCGACCTCACCTTCTCCGGCGCGTCCCCCGGCGTCATGGCGGGCTGGACGCTGGCCACCGTCGGCCTGGCCCTGGCCGGTCCCGGCCTGACCCACCTGTGCGGCCGGCTGCTCCAGTCGGCCCGCCCCGGCGCCCTGCGGCTGCTGGCCGGCCGCATCCTCATGACGGAGGCCACCCGCATCGGCCGCCCCCTGGGCGTGGTCTGCGCGGTGCTGTCGGCCACGTACGCGATGGCGCTGCTGCACGCCCCCGACGGGCTGTCGCTCGGTCCGCTCACCCTCCTGGGCGTGCTCCTCGTGACCGGCTGCACCGTGGCGACGCTCCTGACGGCCGCCGTCGAGGCCCGGCAGGCCCGTGCCGACACCACCTCCGCGCTGCTGCGGCTGGGTGCCCCCGCGACCATGCTGCGCAGCGCCGCGGCCCTGCGCGCGGGCGCGCTGCTCGCCCTGTTCGCTCCGCTCACCCTGACGGTCGCGGAGCTGGCGGCGCTGCCGCTGGCGCGCTGAGAAACCGTAGGAAAAAAATCTCCGGACCGCGATGAGTTCCGCGCGGACCCCCGGTCTATCCCCGCGTAACGACACGGACCCGATGGCACGGCCCCGATGGGAGAGACCGCACATGTACCAGCAGATGATCTTCGTGAACCTGTGTGTCAGCGACGTCGCCGCCTCGAAGAAGTTCTTCACGGAGCTCGGCTACACGATCAACGAGCAGTTCAGCGACGACACCACCGCCTCGGTTGTGATCAGCGAGACCATCGTCGTGATGGTGCACACCGAGGAGAAGTACCGCCAGTTCACGAAGAAGGAGATCGCGGACTCGAAGACGACCAGCGAGGTGCTGATCGCGCTGAGTTCGGAGAGCCGCGAGAAGGTCGACGAGCTCGTGGAGAAGGCGGTCGCGGCCGGTGGCTCCGTCTCCGGCGAGACCCAGGACCACGGTTTCATGTACGGCCGCGCCTTCGACGACCCGGACGGCCACACCTTCGAGGTCGTGTGGATGGACCCGGCGGCCGTCCAGGGCTGAGACCCGCTGTGCCAGCATGGGCGGGTGCAGACGATGCCCGCCCATGCGGCCCACCATGACGACCGTGAGATCGAGACGCTCGAGGAGTTCGACGCGGCCGTCGCGGCGCGCGGCACACTCGCCGGTCACCGCGTCCAGGCCGTCGACCTGACGGACCGTACGCGCGAACTGCTCACCACGGACACGGCGGGCGCGGTCTTCCTCGGCTGCGCGATGCGCGAGGACGCGGCCGCCAAGATACGCGGCGACGGCGCCCTGGTCTTCCCGCCCGTCCCGGATCTGCCCTTCGACCCGTACCGCGGCCTGGTCTACTCGCCGGACGAGCTCTTCGCGTCGCTGCCGGACGGCTACGAGGCCACGCCCGACGCCCGCGCCTACGCCTGGTTCCAGCGCACGAAGGCCGACCGGGACATCTACGCGTCCATGCTGCGCGCGGTCCACGACGACTCCGTCTCGGACGCGCTCGACGAACTCCTGTCCGGCGCCCGGGTCGTGGGGGTGATGGGCGGCCACGCGATGGCCCGGGGCACCGAGGAGTACGCGGGGGCGGCGCGGCTCGGCCGCGAACTGGCCCGCGCCGGTCTCACGGTCGCCACCGGCGGCGGCCCGGGCGCGATGGAGGCGGCGAACCTCGGCGCGTACGCGGCCCCGTTCGACGACGAGATGCTCACCGAGTCGCTGGAACTGCTCGGCAAGGCCCCGCGCTTCACACCGTCGATCACCGAGTGGGCGGCGGCGGCCTTCGAGATACGCGCCCGCTGGCCGCAGGGCGGACGCTCCGTCGGCATCCCGACCTGGTTCTACGGCCACGAGCCGCCGAACGCGTTCGCCTCGCACATCGCCAAGTACTTCGCCAACGCCACCCGCGAGGACGGCCTGCTGGCCCGGTCGACGGCGGGCGTGGTGTTCCTGCCGGGAGCCGCCGGCACCGTACAGGAGATCTTCGACAACGCGACGCCGAACTACTACGAGTCGCGCGGCGAGCCCACGCCCATGGTCCTCGTGAACCGCGCGCACTGGACGGAGAAGCTGCCGACGTGGCCGCTGCTCCAGTCGCTGGCCAGGGGGCGTTCGATGGCGGCGCGGATCGCGCTGGTCGAGCGGATCGAGGAGGCGCCCGAGGCGTTGAAACGCCTCGGCGGTTAATAAGCAGGCAAAGCAAGTGCTTGCAAGCTGCATATGCGTTGACACTACTTATGCGGCGCTTATAAACCTGTGAGTCTCCCGGTAGTGCTGATGTTCCGTCACCACTGCCTCAACCCCCCGCTTATACGCATCCTGTAAAGGACAAACGTGGCAGTTCTGTCCGTATCCCGTCGCGCACGTGCCGTGCGCATCCTCGGTGTCGTCTCCGCCTCGGCCGCGCTCGCCCTCGGCACCGCCGGCAACGCGCTCGCCTGCAACATCAACGAGTTCTCCGCCGAGGCGAAGTGTGACGGCGACAAGGGCGTCATCACCGTCACCGACGTGGACCCCGCCGGCATCAAGGCGACCGTCACCGTGTACCTGCAGAACAACGGCGCCGACGCGCAGAAGGTCGGCGAGCAGGAGGTCAAGGGCTCGCGCGAAGGGACCACCATCACCTTCGCCGAGGACTGGAAGCCGAACGCGGAGTACCGCATCCACGTGAAGGCCGCTCCGTACGTCGACGAGGACATCAAGCCGAACCTCGTCACCCCGGCCACGGCCTGCAAGAAGAAGGAGGAGGAGCCCCCGGCTTCGACTCCCCCGGCCACGCCGACCCCGTCGGCCTCCCCCTCGAAGCCGGCCGAGGAGACCGACACCCCGGCTCCGACGCCGTCGGAGAGCGAGAGCACCACGCCGGCGGGCAACGCGCCCGGCCCGGCCGGTGACTCCAACCTCGCCGAGACCGGCGCCAACTCCAACACCGGCATCATCGCCGGCATCGCGGCGGCCCTGGTCGTCGTCGGTGGTGGCGCGGTGTTCTTCGGCATGCGCCGTCGTGGGGCGAACAGCGACAGCTGACGCCCGACGCACTCCACGCACGGTGGTGGCCCGTCCCCTTCGCGGGGGCGGGCCACTGCCCTATCCGAACGTCGCCCGCTCCAGCCAGAACTCCAGCAACTCCCGCTCTCCCAGCACCTCCAGCTCCGGAGCGTCCAGTGGCAGCCGCCGGTAGAACGCGAGCAGGACGGAGGTGAGCGGTCCGCGCAGGGCGACCGTGGCCTTCTCGTGGCCCCGGCGCCAGGTGACGCCGTCCTCGGTGAGCGCGATCAGCCTCCCCCACCCTTCGGGCGAGGGGACCCCCGTCTCGCCTCGCTCGGCGTTCACCTCCGGCCCGGTGTCGGTGGCGTGCAGGTGGATGCTGCGGCCCGGGCCGCGCAGTTCCCTCACCGCCTCGTCGTGCGGGTCCGTCCGCTGCGCGTACTCCACGATCTGCAGCCACTCGTCGATCGCGTCGGCGGCGATGTCGGGCGCGACCTCGTAGGGCAGTCCGGCGGCGAGTGTCGCGTCCGCGCGGTGCACGGTGATCTCGTGCGCCATCCGGCGGGCCCAGAACCCGGCGTTGAGGATCCCCGCCCAGCCCCACACCTTCGCGTCCGGCCCGGCCTCCCGCAGCGCGGCGACGACCTGCTCGCCCGCCTCCCCCAGCCACGCGTCCAGCGCGGCGGCGTCACCCCGGATCTCGGGCCCTTCGCCACCCGGCACCTCCTCCTCGGGCACCTCCTCCCGGGCCCGGGTCCGCACCATGAGCTCCACCCAGCGCAGGGCGCCGCCCGTATGCCGGACCAGCTCCTCCAGCGACCAGTCCGGGCAGGTCGGCACAGTGGCGGACAGGTCGGCCCCGGAGGTCACCACCGACCTCAACAGGCCGACCTGGTGGGCGATTTCATCGCAGTAGCGGTCGTGCTCGAGGAGCGTCATGCCCGCACCATAAGCGGGCGACGATCAGTCGAGCACGGCGATTTCCGCCGCGTCGAACTCCACTCCGACCTCGTCCCCGACCTCCGGCGCCGCCCGCAGCGCGCACGCCGCCTCCAGGCGCGGGGCGTCCTCCGGCTGGAGGTGGACGGCGACATGGGTGCCCTTGAAGGTGCGGGCGGTCACCGTGCAGCGCAGGCCCTCGCCGACGGGCACCAGACGTACGCCGGCGGGCCGCGCCAGGAGGGTCCGCGTGCCCTGCGGGGCTCCCTCCGGCACCGGCACCTTGCCCCACGGCGTGTCCGCGGCCTCCGCGCCCACCGTCGCCTCGACGACGTTCTCGAAGCCGAGGAAACGGGCCACGAACGCGTCGGCCGGCCGCTGCCACACCTGAAGCGGCGTACCGGACTGGGCGATCCGCCCGTCCCGCATCACCACGACCCGGTCGGCCAGCGCGAAGGCCTCCCCCTGGTCGTGCGTCACGGCGAGCACGGTCGTGCCCAACCGGCCGAACAGCTCGCGCAGTTCCACGACCAGCCGCTCCCTCAGCGACCGGTCGAGCTGGCCCAGCGGCTCGTCCAGCATCAGCAGCCTGGGACTCGGCGCGAGGGCCCGGGCCAGCGCCACCCGCTGCTGCTCCCCGCCGGACAGCGCGGCGACGGCCCGGCGGGCCGCGCCCGGCAGTCCGACGAGGTCCAGCAACTCCTGTACGTGATCGGCCTGTTGCCGCTTCGACACCCCGCGCATCCGTAGCCCGAAGGCGACGTTGCCGCCCACGTCCCGCTGCGGGAACAGCTGGTGGTCCTGGAACATCAGCCCGACCCCGCGCCGGTGCGCGGGCACGCCGGCCTGGTCGCGCCCGTCCAGCGACACCCGCCCGGAGTCGAGCGGCTGCAGCCCGGCCACGGCCCGCAGCAGGGTCGACTTGCCGCTGCCGCTGGGCCCGAGCACGCACACGATCTCGTGCTCGGCGACCTCCAGATCGACGGCGTCCAGCACGGCCCGCCCGCCGAAACGGACCGTCGCGCCCCGCAGAGCCAGCAGCATCAGAACTCCCCTGTCCGGTCGGCGGTCCTGAGCCTCTCCAGCACCAGCAGGGCCACGGCGCACACCACCATCAGAATCGTCGAAAGGGCCATCGCCTGGCCGTAGTTGAGGTCCCCGGGCCGTCCCAGCAGCCGCGCCACGGCCACCGGCAGCGTCGGGTTGTCGGGCCGCGCGATGAATACCGTCGCCCCGAACTCCCCGAGCGACACCGCGAAGGCGAACCCGGCCGCGATCAGCAGCGCCCGTCGCACCATCGGCAGGTCCACCTCCCGCCACACCCGCCAGGGCGAGGCTCCGAGCACCGAGGCCGCCTCCCGCAGCCGCGCGTCCACCGCCCGCAGCACGGGCAGCATGGTCCGGACGACGAACGGCACCCCGACCAGCGCCTGCGCGAGCGGCACCAGGATCCACGAGGACCTCAGGTCCAGCGGCGGCTCGTCGAGGGCGATCAGGAACCCGAAGCCGACGGTCACGGCCGACACCCCGAGCGGCAGCATCAGCAGCGCGTCGAAGCCGCGCACGAACCGCCCGGCGTCCCGGCGGGTGAGCGCGACGGCGGCGAGTCCCCCGATCACCACGGCGATCACGGTGGCGGCGACGGCGTACTCCAGCGAGTTGCCGATCGCCTCGATCGGCGCCACCAGGAAGATCCCGCCGTCCGCCCTGGTCAGCGCGCGGTAGTAGCCGAAGCCGGGCGCGTCCAGGGACCGCTGGACCAGCACGGCGAGCGGCAGCAGAAGCAATACGACGACCGTGAGAAGCACCCCGCCCAGCAGCGCCCACTGCCCGGCGCCGCGCGGCCGGCGCGCCGTCACCGACGCGTCCACCAGCCGCAGCGCGGTCTCCCGCCGCCGTACGGTCCAGGCGTGCAGGGCGAGGATCGCGCCCACGGCGACGAACTGGATCAGCGTCAGCACGGCCGCCGTGGACAGGTCGAAGATCTCCGACGTCTGCCGGTAGATCTCCACCTCCAGGGTCGAGAAGGTGGGCCCGCCGAGGATCTGGACGACACCGAAGGAGGTGAAGGTGAACAGGAAGACCATGAGCGCGGCGGCGGCCACCGCGGGCCCGAGCGCCGGCAGCGTCACCTGCCGCCAGGCCTTCCAGGGCGACGCCCCGAGCATCCGCGCGGCCTCCTCCTGCCGCGGGTCCAGCTGCGCCCAGAGCCCGCCGACGGTCCGTACGACGACCGCGTAGTTGAAGAAGACGTGCGCGAGCAGGATCGCCCACACGGTGGTGTCCAGCCGTACGCCCCACAGCTCGTCGAGCAGCCCGCCCCGCCCGACCAGCGCCAGGAACGCCGTACCGACGACGACCGTCGGCAGCACGAACGGGACGGTCACGACCGCCCGCAGGACCTGCTTGCCCCGGAAGTCGAAGCGCGCGAAGACATACGCGCCGGGGAGCGCGATCAGCAGGGTGAGCGCGGTGGAGACGAACGCCTGCCAGGTGGTGAACCACAGGACGTGCCGGACGTCGGACTGCGCCAGCACCTCCCCGATCCGCCCGAACCGCCAGGCCCCGTCGACCTTCAGGCCGCGCGCGACGATCGCGGCGACGGGGTAGGCGAAGAACGCCGCGAAGAACGCGACGGGCAGGGCGATGAGCCCGAACCGCGCCGCGCTCCCGCGACGGTCCTCGCGGACGGCTACTTCAGTACGAGTGAGGTCCACGACTTGACCCACTGGTCACGGTGGTCGGCGATCTTCGCCGGGTCCAGGGTCTCGGGATCCTTCGCCTGCGGCCCGAACTTCACGAACTCCGGCGGCACCTGGGCGCCCTCGCGCACCGGGTACACGAACATGTTGAGCGGCATGTCCTCCTGGAACTTCTTGGTGAGCAGGAAGTCGAGGAACGCCTTGCCGCCCTTGGTGTTCTTCGCGTTGCTCAGCAGCCCGGCGTACTCGACCTGCCGGAAGCAGGTGCCCTCGGCGACCCCGGTCGGTGCCGTGCCCGGCTTGGGGTCGGCGAAGATGACCTCGGCGGGCGGCGAGGAGGCGTACGACACGACGAGCGGCCTCTCGCCCTTGGCCTTCTTGCCGCCGGCCGAGCCGGAGAACTCCTCGTTGTAGGCCTGCTCCCAGCCGTCGACGACCTTCACGCCATTGGCCTTGAGCTTCTTCCAGTAGCCCTGCCAGCCCTCGTCGCCGTACTTCGCGGCGGTGCCGAGCAGGAAACCGAGGCCGGGCGAGGAAGCGGAGGCGTTCTCGGTCACGAGCAGGTTCTTGTACCGGGGCTCGACCAGGTCGTCGAAGCTCTTCGGCGGCTCCAGCTTGTGGTCGGCGAAGTACTTCTTGTCGTAGTTGACGCAGATGTCGCCGGTGTCGACGGGCGTGACCCGGTGCTGGTCCTGGTCGGCCCGGTACTCGGCCTTGACCTGCTCTGCCCCCTTCGCCTCGTACGGCTGGAACAGGCCGTTGTCGAGGGCACGGGACAGCAGGGTGTTGTCGACGCCGAAGAAGACGTCGCCCTGCGGGTTGTCCTTGGTCAGGATCGCCTTGTTCACGGCCTGCCCGGCGTCGCCGTCCTCCAGGACGTCGACCTTGTAGCCGGACTGCTTCTCGAAGGCGGCGATGACGCCCTTGGACGCGGCCCACGAGTCATGGCTGACGAGGGTCACGGTCTTGGAGTCGCCGGACCCCTGGCCGCCGTCGGACGACCCGCAGGCGGCGAGCGTGCCGACCATGCCGAGCCCGACGACCACAGCCGTCAGCCGCTTGCTCTTGTTACTCACTGGATTCCTCCTGGATGACCAGGAGAAGACGCGGCCCCGCCCGGGAACTCAGGGGATCCCGGGCAGGGCGCAACAGCTCGAGTGATGACCGATCTCCCTACCCAGAATGACCTGGGCCAGGTTCGGAGGGTCTGCGGCCGTGTGCCGCACTCTCAGCGCTGTGGCGCTCCCCTGTCGGAATATGCAGGTGTCGGATATGCAGATGTTCTTACGCCGGTCAGACTACCGTTCGGTGGCCGCGAGCTGACCACACGCCCCGTCGATCTCCTGTCCACGGGTGTCCCGGACCGTCACCGGCACACCATGGGCGGCGATGGCCTCCACGAACGCCTTCTCGTCCTCGGGCCGTGAGGCCGTCCACTTCGACCCGGGCGTCGGGTTCAGCGGAATCAGATTCACATGCACCGGCTTGCCCTTGAGCAGCCGCCCGAGCCGGTCACCACGCCAGGCCTGGTCGTTGATGTCCCGGATCAGGGCGTACTCGATGGACAGCCGCCGCCCGGACTTGGCGCTGTACTCGAACCCGGCGTCCAGCACCTCCCGGACCTTCCACCGTGTGTTGACGGGGACGAGGGTGTCGCGCAGCTCGTCGTCGGGCGCGTGCAGCGAGATGGCCAGCCGGCATTTGAAGCCCTCGTCGGCGAACCGGTGGATCGCCGGGACGAGACCGACCGTCGAGACGGTGATCCCGCGCTGGGAGAGCCCCACCCCGTCGGGCTCGGGGTCGGTGAGCCGCCGGATGGAACCGATGACCCGGTTGTAGTTCGCGAGCGGCTCGCCCATGCCCATGAACACGATGTTGCTGAGCCGCGCCGGACCGCCGGGGACCTCGCCGTCCCTGAGGGCCCGCATGCCGTCCACGATCTGGTGCACGATCTCGGCGGTGGACAGATTCCGGTCCAGACCCGCCTGCCCGGTCGCGCAGAACGGGCAGTTCATCCCGCATCCCGCCTGCGAGCTGATGCACATGGTCACCCGGTCCGGGTACCGCATCAGCACGGACTCGACGAGCGTCCCGTCGAACAGCCGCCACAGCGTCTTGCGCGTGGTGCCCTGGTCGGTCGACAGATGCCGCACGACGCTCATCAGCTCGGGCAGCAACGCCTCCCGCAGCTTCCCCCGGGCACCGGCCGGAATATCGGTCCACTGCTCCGGCTCGTGCGCGTACCGCGCGAAGTAGTGCTGCGAGAGCTGCTTGGCACGAAACGGCTTCTCCCCGACAGCGGCGACCGCCTCCTTGCGCTCGGCAGGAGTGAGATCAGCGAGATGCCGCGGCGGCTTCTTGGCTCCGCGGGGGGCTACGAAAGTGAGTTCTCCGGGCTTAGGCATGGCCCAACCAGTGTCGCAGATCGTCAGCGGTGGCCCGCACCCCGCCTGCGACACCCGGAGAGAGGCGTTCTACTCGCCCGTGTGCTCCAGCCGGTCCTTGAGGAGTTGCTCGTTGCGCGGGAGTTCCTTGCGGACCTGGGGGCGGACGACGAGCGGCACCAGGACCTTGCCGACGCCGTGGCCCTCGAAGTCGACGTCGATCGTCACGTGGGAGCGCTGTCCCTCGTCGAACGGTTCGACCTCGCCGTGCACCCGCGCCCGGACGGGGCCGTCGACGCCGCGCATGCCCCAGGTGCGGGGCGGGTCGTACTCGGTGACTTCCATGGTCATCGGCATGACGCGGCGCCCGACGTGCCGGGTCACGCGGACCTTGGTACCGATACCGACGGGCCCCTCGTCGAGGCGTTCCGCGGACACGGCGCTCAGCTGCCACTCCGGCATGCGCGGGGTGTCCATGACGTAGTCGTAGACATCCTCGGGACGCCGGTCGACATCGATGGTCTGTCGAATGCTGGACATGATGTCCCCCTTTGCGGCCTACACCTGAATCGTCCCACTCGGCGCCTTCCGCTGCCTCCCCGGAACGACAGCGAGCTCCCGCCCACAAGGACGGGAGCTCGCTGGAAGAGACCGGCTCAGCCGGACCCCACGAAGAGCACGAGCAGCAGCCACACCACCGGAGCCGTGGGCAGCAAGGAGTCCAGCCGGTCCATGATGCCGCCGTGACCTGGCAGCAGCGTGCCCATGTCCTTGATGCCGAGGTCCCGCTTGATCATGGACTCGCCGAGGTCGCCGAGCGTGGCGCTGACCGCGACCGCGAGGCCGAGTACCAGCCCCTGCCACCAGGCACCGCCGTCGATGAGGAACTCCATGCACAGCGCGCCCGCGACCATGGCGAAGGCGACCGCGCCGAGCAGGCCCTCGCGGGTCTTGCCGGGGCTGATGCGCGGGGCGAGCTTGTTCCGGCCGAAGCGCCAGCCGACGGCGTAGGCACCGGTGTCGCTGACGACCGTGAGCAGCAGGAAGGTGAGCACCCGCTGCGGCCCGTCGTCCGCGGTCAGCATCATCGCGACGAAGGTCGCCAGGAACGGCACGTAGAACGCCGCGAAGACGCCCGCTGTGACGTCCCTGAGGTAGCCCTCGGGCGGTTCCGTCATACGCCAGACGAGCACGGCCAGGGTGGTGAGCGCCATGGCGACCCAGGCGCCCTCGGCGCCCCGGACGTACCCGGCGACGACCATCGCGGCACCGCCGAGCGCGAGCGGAACGAGCGGCGCCCGGATGCCCTTGCGTTCGTCCAGCCGCTTGGTCAGCTCCCACAGGCCGACCACGACGGCGACCGCGACGACGCCGACGAACACGGCCTTGACGACGAACAGCGACGCGACGATCACCGCACCGAGCCCGACCCCGACCCCTATCGCCGCACTCAGGTCGCGACCCGCGCTCTTCTTCGGCGGCTTGGGTGCCGGCTGCGAGGCGTCGGGCATGGGTTCCGGATTCGTCTCGTTTCGGACCGGGGGGCCGCTCAGCCGAGCAGCCCTCCGGTCGTCATCCTGGTTTTCGCCGTGGCCGGCTAGGTCAGGCACGCTGGGCATGGGGCGAGTCTGAGGCGCTTCATACGCATCGTATGCGGGACCCGCCGGGGCGGCCCCCTGGACGTACCCATGGCCAGGGCTCTGGATGTGCCCGTGGCCATGCCCTTGGTCGGTGGGCCCCCAGTACCCGGCCTGTGGCGGCGCCCCCCAGGAAGAGTCGTTCATCAGACCTCGAGCAGCTCCGCTTCCTTGTGCTTCAGGAGCTCGTCCACCTGCGCGACGTACTTCGCGGTGGTGTCGTCGAGCTCCTTCTCCGCACGGCGGCCCTCGTCCTCGCCGACCTCGCCGTCCTTGATCAGCTTGTCGATGGCCTCCTTGGCCTTGCGGCGCACGGAGCGAATGGAGATCTTCGCGTCCTCGCCCTTGCTCTTGGCGACCTTGATGTACTCGCGGCGGCGCTCCTCGGTCAGCTCGGGGAACACCACTCGGATGATGTTGCCGTCGTTGCTCGGGTTGACGCCCAGGTCGGAGTCGCGGATCGCCTGCTCGATGTTGCGCAGGGCCGTCTTGTCGAACGGGGTCACTACCGCCATGCGCGGCTCCGGCACGGAGAACGAAGCCAGCTGGTTGATCGGCGTCGGCGCGCCGTAGTAGTCGGCCACGATCTTGTTGAACATCGCCGGGTGCGCACGGCCGGTGCGGATCGCGGCGAAGTCCTCCTTGGCGACCACGACGGCCTTCTCCATCTTCTCCTCGGCCTCGAGGAGGGTCTCTTCGATCACCACTTGCTCCTGCGTGTCTTGAGTAGGCCCGGCTGCGGTTCCATGTGGGGCGGCGGCCGGCTGCGTCGCGTCTTCTTCCTGCACGGTTCCCGACCGGCAGGACATTGTCCATCCCCCGGCCCGGCTCCGTCCCGTCCGTCCCCCGGACGGGGTGGTGCGGGTCCTCAGTCCCGGCTGGCCGCGTCCCCCACGAGCGTGCCGATCTTCTCACCCTTGACGGCGCGCCCGATGTTGCCCTCCGCCAGGAGCTCGAAGACCACGATCGGGAGTTTGTTGTCGCGGCACAGCGTGACGGCCGTGGCGTCGGCGACCTTCAGGTCGCGGGTGATGACCTCGCCGTAGCCGAGGTGATCGAACTTCACCGCGTCCGGGTTGGTCTTCGGGTCGGAGTCGTAGACCCCGTCCACGCCGTTCTTGCCCATCAGCAGCGCCTCGGCGTCGATCTCCAGGGCGCGCTGCGCGGCGGTGGTGTCGGTGGAGAAGTACGGCATGCCCATACCGGCTCCGAAGATCACCACACGGCCCTTCTCCAGATGCCGTACGGCGCGCAGCGGGATGTACGGCTCGGCGACCTGGCCCATGGTGATGGCGGTCTGCACGCGCGTTTCCACGCCCACCTTCTCCAGGAAGTCCTGGAGGGCGAGGCAGTTCATGACGGTGCCGAGCATGCCCATGTAGTCGGAGCGGGCCCGGTCCATGCCGCGCTGCTGGAGTTCGGCGCCGCGGAAGAAGTTGCCGCCGCCGATGACGACCGCGACCTGCGCGCCGTCGCGTACGACGGCCGCGATCTCGCGGGCGATCTTGTGCACCACGTCGGGGTCGACGCCCAGGCCCCCGCCACCGGAGAAGGCCTCTCCGGACAGCTTCAGCAGAAACCGGCCGCGCACTTTGCCGTCGTCGCTCTTCTGGGGCTTGGTGGTCATGGGGGATTCCGCCTCTTTCACGTGTTGCACATACCAAGAAGGCCATTGCCGGTGGGGCGTGTTTCGCATCCCATACGGCAATGGCCTCCTTGTCAGATCTGCTGTCGTCCGCCACCCATGTGACGGCGTACACGGACGACTGCTGCCGACCTTATCGGGGTCGGGCGTCGATCGCGGTACGGACTCAGATGCCGACCTTGATGCGCGAGAAGCGCTTCAGGGTGACACCGGCCTCGTCCAGGACCTTCTGGACGGACTTCTTGTTGTCCAGCGCGTACGGCTGGCCGAGCAGCGTGGCGTCCTTGAAGAAGCCGTTGAGGCGACCCTCGACGATCTTCGGAAGGGCGGCCTCGGGCTTGCCCTCGGCGCGGGTGGTCTCCTCGGCGACGCGGCGCTCGGACTCGACGACCTCGGCCGGCACGTCCTCCTTGGAGAGGTACTTCGGCGCGAAGGCGGCGATGTGCTGGGCGACGCCCTTGGCGATCTCGGCGTTCGGCTTGTCCAGCTCGACGAGGACACCGATCTGCGGGGGCAGGTCGGGCATCGTGCGGTGCATGTACGCCGTCACGTAGCCGTCGGCGAACTGCGCGAAGCGGTCCAGGACGATCTTCTCGCCCAGGTTGGCGTTGGCCTCGTCGACGAACGCCTGGACGGTCTTGCCGGCCTCGATCTCGGAGGCGAGCAGGGCCTCGAGGTCGGCCGGGGAGGTCTTGGCGACGTGCTCGGCGATGGTGGTGGCCACGGCCTGGAACTTGTCACCCTTGGCGACGAAGTCCGTCTCGCACTTCAGCTCGACGATGACACCGGAGGAGTTGTCGTCGGCGATGACCGAGACCACGGCACCGTTCTCGGCGGAACGGCCCTCGCGCTTGGCGACGCCCTTCTGGCCCTTGATGCGGAGCGCCTCGACGGCCTTCTCGACGTTGCCCTCGGCCTCGTCCAGCGCCTTCTTGCAGTCCATCATGCCGGCGCCCGTGAGCTCACGGAGCTTCTTGACGTCGGCGGCGGTGTAGTTCGCCATGAGTCTGTGAATCTTTCTCGAAGTCTGGAAGATCGAAGATCTGCGGATGCGCCCCCCATGGAGCCGGAGGGCGCTGTCTTTCCGCTGACCTACGGGTGAACGGCGGGAGCGGACTTCACCGCGCCGAAGGCGCTGTGGGATGGAGTACCGCTCCCGCCGTCACCTCGGACTGACGGGTCAGGCCTGCTCGGCCTCGGCGGCCTTCTCGCCCTCGGCCGGCTTCTCGGCCTCGGCGGCGGGGGCGGCCTCGGCAGCCGGAGCGGCCTCAGCCTCAGCGGCCGGAGCAGCCTCAGCCTCGGCGGCCGGAGCAGCCTCAGCGGCGGCGGCCGGAGCGGCCTCAGCGGCGGGGGCGGCCTCGTCGGCCTTCTTCTCGCCCTCGAGCAGGTCGCGCTCCCACGCGGCCAGCGGCTCACCCGCGGCCTTGTCGCCCTTGTCGCCCGTGGCGACGCCGGAACGGGCGATGAGGCCCTCGGCGACGGCGTCGGCGATGACGCGGGTGAGCAGGGTGACGGAGCGGATCGCGTCGTCGTTGCCCGGGATCTTGTAGTCGACCTCGTCCGGGTCGCAGTTGGTGTCGAGGATCGCGACGACCGGAATGTTCAGCTTCCGGGCCTCACCAACGGCGATGTGCTCCTTCTTGGTGTCCACGATCCAGACGGCGCTGGGCACCTTCTGCATCTCGCGGATACCACCGAGGGTCTTCTCCAGCTTGGCCTTCTCGCGCGAGAGCACGAGAAGCTCCTTCTTGGTCAGACCGGACGCGGCGACGTCCTCGAAGTCGATCTGCTCGAGCTCCTTGAGGCGCTGCAGACGCTTGTAGACGGTCGAGAAGTTGGTGAGCATGCCGCCCAGCCAGCGCTGGTTGACGAAGGGCATGCCGACGCGGGTGGCCTGCTCGGCGATGGCCTCCTGCGCCTGCTTCTTCGTGCCGACGAACATGACCGTGCCGCCGTGGGCGACGGTCTCCTTGACGAACTCGAAGGCGCGGTCGATGTACGACAGCGACTGGAGCAGGTCGATGATGTAGATGCCGTTGCGCTCCGTGAAGATGAAGCGCTTCATCTTCGGGTTCCAACGACGGGTCTGGTGACCGAAGTGGACGCCGCTCTCCAGCAGCTCCCGCATCGTGACGACGGCCATGGCCGTATCTCCTTGAATTTCTCGGTTGTGCCGCGGATGCCGGACGGCTTCCGCGCCTGACGCCCACTGCGCGCCGTTCCACGAGGGACCGAGGGGCGCTGATACAGCCCGTTTCCGGGGTGCGTATCGGGGCGTGCGAAGTCGACCCGGTGACCCGGGTCGCCACCAGAAGTGTACGGGACCCGCGGGGTACCGGGTGACGCCGTTGTCCACAACCGAACGGCGGTCCACAGCCACACACGGTGACCGGCGGTGGTACGGGACGCTCTGCGCATGCGAGCGAAGCGAAGTGTGCGTGTGTGTACGCGGCTGATCCTGCTGCTGGTTCTGACGACGGCCGCCCTGCTGTCCCCGCCGCCGCGGCTGTTCGCGGCCCCGCCCGGCCCGGACACCAGCGTTCCCGCGGTGGGACGCGCCTGGCCCGTCGGGTTACGCCCTCAGGTCCTCCGCGGCTGGGAACCCCCGGCGACGGCGTACGGCCCGGGCCACCGGGGCGTGGACCTGGCGGCCGTGCCGGGAACGCCGGTACGGGCGGTGGCCGGGGGCCGGGTGTCCTTCGCGGGCCGGGTGGCCGGCAAGGGGGTCGTCTCGGTGGAACTCACGGGGACCGGTGATCCACCCTTGCGCACGACACTCGAACCGGTGAAGGCGGCGGTGCAGGAGGGCGAGGAGGTGGAACCCGGCGAGGTGATCGGCACGGTGGACGCGGCGGGCTCGCACTGCACGGCTCCGTGTGTGCACTGGGGCCTGCGCAGGGGCGACACATACCTGAACCCGCTGTCACTCCTGCCCCCGTGGCTGCTGCACCGGGGCCCGTCGAGGCTGCTGCCGGTGTACTGACTCGCTGCGGGCAATCGTGCCGTCAGGGGCGGCACGGGTGGGCGCAGCGGCACCCCGCCACGCCGGGCTGCGCACCCACCCGGCCCCGGCACAGACCCGGCTCAGCCTCTTACACCCCGCAGGGCCATGGACACCGCCGCCTCCGCGATGGTGTCCGGCTCCTCCGCGGCCCCCAGCTCGATCCTCCGAACGGCCGCGTCCACAACCCCCTGCAGCAGCATCGCCGCCAGCCGAGGCTGCGCATGTCCCATCTCGGCCAGCGCCTCGACGATCATCGCGACCAGCCCTCCGTGCGCCGCCCGGATCTTCTCCCGGGCCCCCGCGTCGAGCTCACTCGCGGAGATCGCGACCACGGCCCGATGCCGCCGGTCCCCGACCAGCTCAAGCTGCTGGCGCACATACGCCTCGACCTTGGCCTCGGACGTCTCCGCCCGCTCCATGGCCGCCGACACTTCCGCCGCCCAGACCGGGAAGTCGACCTCGCACAGCTCCTCGACCACGGCCGCCCGTGACCGGAAGTACTCGTAGACGGACGATCGCGCGAGGCCCGTCCGCTCGGCGAGGGCCGGGAAGGTCAGCGCCTCCGTACCGCCCTCGGACAACAAGGAACGAGCCGCGTCCAGCAGGGCGGCTCGCTGCATCGACCGGTGCTCGGCCACGGAGGCCGCTCGAATCCTTGGCACGTCAACACTCTACGGACGCGTCACGCCCGACGGGAGTGGCTCACGCCGACTCATCGGCATCAGGCCAGGTCAGCGGCCGAAGCTCGCGAGTTTCGCTCTGAGCTGCAGCACGGATTTGGTGTGGATCTGGCTGACCCGGCTCTCGGTCACGCCCAGCACGTTCCCGATCTCGGCCAGGGTGAGCCCCTCGTAGTAGTACAGCGTGACCACGGTCTTCTCCCGCTCGGGCAGCGTGTTGATCGCCCGTGCCAGGAACCTCCGCAGCTCCCGGTCCTCGGCGACCTCCACGGGGTTGTCGGCGGCGGTGTCCTCCAGCGTGTCCATCACGCTCAGCCCGTCGCCGCCCTCGCCCCCGCCGTGCAGCAGTTCCTCCAGGGCCACCACGTTGGCCAGCGACAACTGACTGAACACCGCGTGGAGTTCCTCCACCGCGATCCCCAGCTCGCCGGCCACCTCGCCCTCCGTCGGCGTCCGCCGCAGCCGCGCCTCCAGCGTGGCGTACGCCCGCTCCACGTTGCGCGCCTTCTGCCGCACCGAGCGGGGGATCCAGTCGAGCGCCCGCAGCTCGTCGATCATCGCGCCCCGGATCCGGGTGATCGCGTACGTCTCGAACTTGATCTCCCGGTCGACGTCGAACTTCTCGATCGCGTCGATCAGCCCGAACACCCCGGAGGAGACGAAGTCCGCCTGCTCCACGTTGGACGGCAGACCCACACTGACACGTCCCGCGACGTACTTCACGAGCGGCGAGTAGTGCAGGATCAGCTGCTCCCGCAGCCGCTCGTCCCCCGTCGCCTTGTACGACCGCCACAGCTCGTCGAGCGTCGAGGGAGCGGGCGGCCGTACGCTGCCACCGTCACGGGCGGCTGGGGGGATCGCCGCCCGGTCGGACCCGGAGGTGTGCTGGGGCATTCGTCGCCTTGTGCCGTTCTGCTGCGCAGTGGTGCTGCTGGGGTGAGCTGTCTGACTGATGTCGAGTGGTCTGTCCGTGTCGGAATCCTCGTGAGCGTAGCGTGACTGTGGTGTCGCGGTGTGCGAAGGGCGGAGGCCAAGGGAGACGCGAATGCGTTCCGGAGGCGTCCCGGCGGAGCGCCGCGATCGCTCAGCGTGATCACCGGAGGAGCCCAACTGGGCGCATTTCCAAGGGGTGTCGAGGTTCCCCCGGACGGCCGAACACGCGGGGTCAGCATGGTCCGGGACCACTGCGGACCGACATCACCGCCTGGCGTGTCAACTTCCAGCCATCGCCGTGTCGTTCGACGTAACCGAGTGCCCGGAGTTCGTACAGTCTCGCGATCGCGTCCTCCTGTGCGGTCTGCGCACGGCGCGCGATCTCGTCCGGCCGGGCGGGCCGGCCACCGGGCAGGGCGGCGAGCACCTGCCGGGTAACGGGTTCCAGCAGATCCCGGGGCAGAACGGGGCCGCGCCGGTCGGGGGCCAGTTGCCCGATGTCGCCGACCAGTTCGACGACGTCCGCGGCGTCGGTGACCAGGACCGCCTCGCCACGCAGCAGTTCGTGCACTCCGGCGGAGAGTCCGCTGGTGGCCGGGCCCGGTACTCCCATCGTGTGACGGTTGAGGCGCTGTGCCGCCCGCGCCGTGACCAGGGAGCCGCTGCGGTGGGCGGCCTCGACGACCACGGTGCCGCGGGTGAGTGCCGCGATGACGCGGTTGCGTTGGATGAACCGGCTGGGCGTCGGGTGATCGCCGGGTGGCAACTCGCCCAGGACCAGGCCCTGTTCGGCGATTCTGCCGATCAGCTGGGTGTGTCCGCGCGGGTAGGGGCGGTCGACGCCGCAGGCGAGGACGGCGACGGTGGCGCCGCCCGCGCCGAGGGCGCCGCGGTGGGCGGCGCCGTCGACTCCGTAGGCCCCGCCGGACACCACGACCCAGCCCTGCTCGGCGAGGCCGGCGGCGAGGGTGGCCGCCATGTGTGCCCCGTACTCGGTGCAGGCCCGGGCGCCGACGACGGCCACCGACTTCAGCGCCCACATCCGCAGACTGGCCCGCCCTCGCACCCACAGCCCGAGGGGCCGGGTATCCCCGAGATCGTCGAGCTGCCCGGGCCACTCCGGGTGCCCGGGGCACACGAACCGCACCCCGGCCTCCCGCGCGACGGCGAGGTCCTCGCCAGGCCGTGCCGTCTCAGCCCTGGCCAGCAACCCCGTCCACCGCTTGCCGCTGACCCCGGGCAGGGGCAGCCCGCCCTGCGCCAGCCGCCGCACCACTTCCCCGACCCCGAACTCCCGCACCCACCGCCCACCGGCCTCATCACCGGGCTCGAGGACCCGGGTGAGAAACACCCGGGCGAGCAGCTCGTCGTCCGGTTCGTCGACGACGCTCACGTCAGCGCTCCAAGGGCCATCGGGACGCCTCGTGGCACACCGGTGCGCATCTGGAGCGCGAGGGCGACGTCCGTGGCGTGGGGCCGGTCGTGGCCGACGAGGTCGGCGACGGTCCAGGCCACTCGCAGGACGCGGTCCAGTCCGCGGGCGGTCAGGACACCCCGCTCCAGGTTCCGCTCGGCCTCGTCCATCGCGCCGGGCACCGCGGACCAGCGGCTGCGCAGCTCGCGGCCGGGGACCTCGCTGTTGTTGCGCCAGGGAGTGCCGGCGAGGCGCTCCGAAGCCCGTTCCCGGGCCGCCCGGACCCGGTCGGCGACCGTCGCCGTGGACTCGCCCCGCGCGCCGATGGCGGTCAGCTCGGTGCGGGTGACGCGGTCCACCTCGACGCGCAGGTCGACCCGGTCGAGCAGCGGTCCGGAGAGCCTGGCCTGATAGCGGCGGATCGCCGAGGGCGGGCATTCGCACAGGTCGTCCCGCTGCGAGAACCGGCCGCACGGGCAGGGGTTGGCCGCGAGCACCATGAGGAACTTCGCCGGGAAGCGCACGACTCCCGCACTGCGCGCGATCACGACGTGCCCCGCCTCCAGCGGCTGACGCAGGGCGTCCAGGGCACGGCTGCTGAACTCGGGCGTCTCGTCCAAGAAGAGCACTCCCCGGTGGGACAGCGACACGGCGCCGGGCCGCGCGATGCCCGGGCCGCCGCCGACGAGTGCCTGCATCGTGGCCGAGTGGTGCGGGGCGCAGTAGGGGGCGACGTCGATCAACGGCTTGCCCGGTGGCAGCAGGCCCGCCACCGAGTGGACCGCGGTGACCTCCAGCGAGTCCTGCCGGCCGAGCAGGGGCAGGATGGCCAGCAGCCGCTCCGCGAGCATCGTCTTGCCCGCGCCGGGAGGCCCTTCGAGGAAGAGGTGGTGCCCGCCCGCCGCGGCCACCTCCACCGCCGTGCGCGCCGAGGTCTGGCCGACGACGTCCGCGAGGTCGTGGGCGTGATCGTGCTGGGCCGCTCCGATGCTGTGCATGCCCGTGGCCGCGCCCGTACCGGGCACGCGCAGGCCGGCGAGGAGCGGGTCCGGGCGACCCTGTTCGTCCGGTTCCTCGTCGGGCACGGGTTCGTCGGCCAGGACGGCGATCAGCTGCCGCAGGCTCCTGACGCCCAGCACCGACACCCCGGGCACCAGGGAGGCCTCGGCGGCGGCGCACTCCGGCACGACCACCTGCTCATAGCCCGCGTCCGCCGCCGCCAGCACCGCCGGCAGCACCCCGCGGACCGGCCGCACCCGGCCGTCCAGCCCCAGTTCCCCGATCATCACGACGTCGGCGAGGACCCGGGGATCGATGCGCTCCGCCGCACCGAGGACCGCCGCGGCGACGGCCAGGTCGAAGCCGCTGCCGGACTTCGGGACGGAGGCCGGGCTCAGGCCCACCGTGAGTTTCTTCTGCGGCCAGGCCGCGCCCGAGTTGACGACCGCTGCGCGCACCCGGTCCCGGCTCTCCGTCAGGCTCTTGTCGGGCAGTCCCACCAGCGTGAACGCCGCGACACCCGGTTCGAGATCGGCCTGGACCTCGACGACCACACCCTCGACGCCCACCAGCGCCACCGAACACGTACGGGCGAATCCCATCAGGCCACCCCCCGCACATGCTCGACCACGGCCGCGCCGCGGTTCGGCAGGAGCACGCCGACCACGTCGATGCGGACCCCGCCGGGTGGTGCGCCCCCGTGGGACTGGATCCACCGCTCGGCGAGATCCCGCAGCCGCTCCGCCTTCTGCGGGGTCACGGCCGCCATCGGATGCTCGAAGTGCCCCTCCCTGCGGGTCTTCACCTCGCAGACCACCAGGACGTCACCGTCCCTGGCCACGATGTCGATCTCACCCGTCCGGCCGGAGCGCCAGTTGCGCTCCACCACCGTCAGACCGGCCTCGGCCAGCCGCCGCGCGGCCAGGCTCTCGCCGTACTTGCCCATGGCGCTGCGCGCCCGATGTGCGTTCATGTCGGCACCACCTCCGGCGCCAACGATCACGCACCCGCCCCCACGAAGTGGATCTTGGTGGACAGCTCAGCGGCTGTGGAAAACGCCCTCACCCACCCGAGTGAACGTCACTGAACGTCACCCGCTCGGCAGCTCGAGATCGCTCTTGTTCAGCTCCTCGATGTTCACGTCCTTGAACGTGAGAACCCGAACCTGCTTCACGAACCGCGCCGGCCGGTACATGTCCCACACCCAGGCATCCGCCATGGACACCTCGAAGAACACCTCACCCTGGACCGAGTGCACCTGCATCTCGTAGTCGTTGGTCAGGTAGAAGCGCCGCTCAGTCTCGATCACGTATTTGAACAGACCGACGACATCGCGGTACTCCCGGTAGAGCTTCAGCTCCATCTCGGTCTCGTACTTCTCGAGGTCCTCGGCGCTCATGGCATGTTCCCCTTCAGCCGTGCGATCCCACCATTGTGCGCCAGTCCTGTGAGCCCCTAGACGATTTCCGGGTCAAGGATCACGGGCCTGGCCGGGGGACCTTCGTCGAGCAGCGTACGCAGCAGCCCGGCGAGTCTGGTCGGATACACCGTCTCATGTGCCCGGGTCAGTTCCGGACACGTCCACCAGCGCGCTCCGGCGACACTGCGCCGCTCCAGCTCGGTCAGCCCGGCGGCGGCGATCTCCGTTCGGTCCGTACGAGCCAGGTAGTACCACTCGTCCTGGTCCCAGCGGCGGCCCGCGAACGGGAACGAGCACTTCCGCCGCCACAGCACCGGGCCGAGCTCGACCTCGGTGATGCCCGTCTCCTCGATGAGTTCCCGCAGTGCGGCCTGTTCACGGGTCTCGTCGCCCTCCACTCCGCCGCCGGGGGTGAACCACCAGTCGTCGGCCGGATCGTCCGGCTCGTGCCCGTGCAGCAGCAGGATGCGGTCCTGCGGGTCGAGCAGCACGACCCGGGCGACCTTGCGCAGCCCGCCCTCGGAGGAGTCCTGGCCCTCCCCCGCGGCCTCAGCGGACACCCGCGGGCTCCGCGCTCGACCGCCGGGCACGGGCCGCGCCCGCACGCTTGGCGATCGGGCCGTAGGCGCCCCCGCCCAGGACGAGCACGGCGCCGGCGATCACCGCAGCGGTGATCGTCAGCAGCGGTCCGGGCGAGGAGAGGCTGCCGAGCGCCTCGAAGCCGGTCGGGCGCTCCAGCATGCCCTTCATCGGGTACACGACGGAATCGACGCGGGCGTCGACGGCGGAGCGCGCCACCGTGCCACTGGCGGCGTCGGTCAGGTGGGCGGTGGAGTCCACGGAGCTGCCACGCTCGTCGCCGAGCAGGAACAGCCGCCCCTTGGGAACGGTCACGGTCGGGAAGTTGCTGATCTCGGCCGGCGTGCCCTTGGGCAGGTAGGGCTCGTCGATCTCCTTGCCGTTGACCTTGAGCTTGCCGTCCTGGCAGCAGGAGACCGTGTCGCCGCCGATGGCGACCACGCGCTTGACCATCGGCGCGTTGGCCCAGGTCGTGTCCTTGAAGACGACGACATCGCCGCGGCGCACCTCATCGCCGTCGACGCGCTGCGCGAGGATCCGGTCGCCCGCGTCGATCGTCGGTGTCATCGAACTGGTGGGCACGGTGTACGGCCGGTAGACCACCGCTCCCCAGGCGAACCCTCCGAGGAAAAGCACGAGGCCCAGCGCGACGGCCAGCCCGGACAACCGCTGTCCGGTCCGGCTGCCCACCGGGCCCGTACCTGTGCCACCGCTGCGCGGGGCCGTGTGCGTCATGCTCTCGCCACCCATGGGTCCGCACCCTACCCGGGGGTACCAGCGAGGGTCAGCCCGCCGTCGGAATCATCGCTTCCGGCGCCACCACAGCACCACGGGCACCGCACCGGCGAGCGCCAGGCCCTGGGGCGCCACCGCCCAGCCCGCCGCGGCCGGCTGGGCGTTCAGACCGGACTGGTCGAAGGTGTCCGGCACCGGCAGGTTGTCCCAGCGGTTGATCGGCCATGCGATGACGACGGCCCGTCCGACGACCTCCTTCACCGGGACCATGCCCTTGTGCCGGTCCGCCTGGTTGTAGCGGGAGTCACGGGAGTTCTGCCGGTGGTCGCCCATGACCCAGATGTAGCCCTCGGGGACCTTCACCTTGAACTGGCCGCCCTGGTCGTCGACGCTGCACGGCGTGTTGCCCGGGTAGACGTACGACCGATCGTCCAGCGCCTTGCCGTTGACCGTCACCGGACCCGTGCCCTTGCACTCGATCGTGTCGCCGCCGACGCCGACGACGCGCTTGATGAGGTCCTTCTCCTCCGCGGACGGCATGAGGCCGATCCAGCTGAGGAACGTCTGCAGCGCGTTCGGGTCCGTGGTCGGCTCGCCCGCCAGCCAGTTGTCGGGGTCGTGGAAGACGACGACCTCGCCGCGCTCGGGCTCGGAGCCGAACCAGGGGGTGAGCTTGTCGACCAAGACGCGGTCGCCCTGCTGGAGCGTGTTCTGCATCGAGTCGGAGGGGATGGAGAACGCCTGCACCAGGAAGGTCTTGATCAGCAGCGCCAGCACCAGCGCGATGCCGATCAGGATGGGCAGCTCCTTCCAGAAGGAGCGCGCCTTCTTCGGTGTCCGGTTCGTACCGCCCGGCCCTTGGTTCTCCGCTGTGGTGTGCTTGCCTGTCACCCTGTCGTCCTCGGCTGCCCCGGAGTCATTCCCGGAGGTCACGGCGCTGTCCGCGGCCGGGACGGCGGATTCCGCGGGGCGCCCGCGATGCTCCTCGCCGTCGTGTCCGGACCGTGCGCCGACCGCCACATCCCCCACGCCAACTCCTCACTCTGTGCCGCCGCCTGCCCCATACACGGCGCAGGCCCACCACTCCCATAACGAGCGGGAGTTCCGCAGGGGTCGGGAGCTGGATCGTTCCGTTCGAATCGTCGGAGGCAACCCTATGCGACAGCCGGGCGGCAGCGGTCGACCCGGTGGCCGAGTCGGACACGGAGGCGTACGTGGTCGGTTCCTCCAGCATGTTCCAGTGGCCGAAGGGCCAGGCGATGACCATGGCGCGGCCCACGACCTCGTCCTCGGAGACCGTGCCTCCGTAGTCGGTGTCCTGGTGGGCGCGGGAGTCCGCGGAGTTGTTCCGGTGGTCGCCCATCACCCAGTACCGCCCCTGGGGGACCGTGATCTCGAACGGCGTGTCGGACGGGGCGTTGCCGGGGTACAGGTAGTCCTCGTTCAGCGGGATGCCGTTGACGGTCACGCGCCCTTGGGTGTCGCAGCACTTGACCTTGTCGCCGCCGACGCCGACGACCCGCTTGATGAGGTCCTTCTCGTCCTCGGACGGCAGCAGGCCGATGAAGGTGAGCCCTTCCTTGACCTGCTTGATGACGATGGGGTCTTCCTTCGGGGTGGCGGTCTGGTCGTCCTGGAGCCAGCCGCCGGGGTCCTTGAAGACGACGACGTCCCCGCGCTGCGGCTCGGAGCCGAACCACGGGGTGAGCTTGTCGACCAGGACGCGGTCGCCGATCTGGATCGTCTGCTCCATGGAGCCCGACGGGATGACGAAGGCCTGGACGAGGAAGGTCTTCAGCACGAGGGCTATGAGGACGGCGACGCCGACGAGGAGCGGTATCTCCTTGACGGCACCGCGCCTGCGGCGCCGCTTGACCTTGCGCTGGAGCTTGCGCCGCTCGGCGCGGGTACGTCCGCCGGACGGGCTGGCGGCACGCCGGGCGCCGGTGGGCAGCAGGTTTTCCGCGGCGCTGGTGGCGACGCCGCGCGGCTTGCCGCGGTTACCCATGGGCGCCCGCCCTTCCGGCGTCGGGAGCGGGCACGCGCGCGTAGGCGTCCGGGCGCTGGAGCCGGGTGGCGTGGCCGAAGGGCCAGACGATCCAGTCGGCGCGGCCGATCACGTCGCCGACCGGGATCATGCCGCCGCCCGGGGAGCCGAGGTGGTCGCGGGAGTCACTGGAGTCGCCGCGGTGGTCGCCGAGGACGAACAGAGTGCCGTCGGGCACGACGACGTCGAAGGGAACCGTGGAGGGACTGTCCCCGGGGTACAGGAAGCCCGACTCGTCGACCGGCCGGCCGTTCACCTGGATCCTCCCCTTCTTGTCGCAGCAGACCACGCGGTCCGCCCCCACACCGACAACGCGCTTGATGTAGTCCGCGTGCCCGAAGTACCCCGTACCGTCGAACACGACGATGTCTCCCCGCTGCGGCTGGGCATCGAAACGGTACGCCAACTTATTTACGAGAACCCGGTCCCCGATCCTCAATCCCGGCTCCATGGATCCGCTGGGGATCTGGAACGGCCGCAGCACGAACGTGCTGAGCAGCAGCAGGAAAAGCAGGCAGGTCAGCAAGGTCAGAGTGATCCGGCCGCCCGGGACCCATGCGCTGACACGCGACACCAACGCGAAACGCGACCGTTCCTCCGGCCCTCCTGAGTCCGAGGTCTCCTCGGAGTCGGAAGGGCGGGAGGAGCGGTCGCGCTCCGTCGGCTGTGCTTCGGTGTCCATCGGAGCCAGATGCTATCCGGCCCCGACGCGAACCCCGGAGAGCGCTCAGTTCTCGCGCTTCTCCTTGATCTTCGCGGCCTTGCCGCGCAGCTCGCGCAGGTAGTACAGCTTGGCGCGGCGGACGTCACCCTTGGTGACGAGCTCGATCTTCTCGACGATCGGGGTGTGCACCGGGAAGGTGCGCTCGACGCCGACGGAGAAGGAGACCTTGCGGACCGTGAAGGTCTCGCGCACGCCGGAGCCCTGGCGGCGGATCACAACGCCCTTGAACTGCTGCACACGGGAGCGGTTGCCCTCGATGACGCGGACGTGGACGTTGACGGTGTCGCCCGGGCGGAAAGCGGGGACATCGCTGCGCAGCGACGCGGAGTCGACGGTGTCGAGCAGGTGAGACATTTCGTCTGCTTTCCTCGCTGATGCCACAGGTCATCAACGGAATCTAGGTGTTTCGGATCAGGGCTGTACGCGTCGGAACGGGCGTCATCTCCCCCTGTGGCAGGGGCGCACGCCGGACGGACGCACAACAGCGACCTATTGTTCCATGCCCTCGGTCCTGCGCCAAAATCGGCCGTACGGCTCCCCCGCGGGGTCCGGAGCCCAGCCCAGGATGGACAGCATCTCGCGGTCCTTCTTGTCGAAGGCCTTGGGATCACACCGCTCGATGAGGTCGGGCCGGTGGGCGGTCGTACGCTTCAGGGCCTCGTCCCGGCGCCAGCGCGCGATCTTCCCGTGGTGGCCGCTGAGCAGCACGTCGGGGATGTCCCGGCCGCGCCACTCGGGCGGCTTGGTGTAGACGGGCCCCTCCAGCAGGCTCGCCATGGCGCCGGGCGCGAAGGAGTCGTCCCGGTGGGACTCGGCGTTGCCCAGGACGCCTGGGAGCAGCCGCGCCACGGCCTCCGTGACGACGAGGACGGCCGCCTCGCCGCCGGCCAGGACGTAGTCGCCGATGGACACCTCGTACACCGGCATCCGTGTCGCGTACTCGTCGACGACCCGCCGGTCGATGCCCTCGTAGCGGGCCGGCGTGAAGATCAGCCAGGGGCGCTCGGAGAGCTGGACGGCGAGTTCCTGGGTGAAGGGGCGCCCGCTGGGCGTGGGCACGATGAGGGCGGGCTGGCGGGAGCCGGCCTCGTAGCCGTCGGCCAGGACGGAATCGAGCGCGTCCCCCCAGGGATCGGTCTTCATGACCATGCCGGGGCCGCCGCCGTAGGGCGTGTCGTCGACGGTGTTGTGGCGGTCGTAGGTCCAGGAACGCAGGTCGTGCACATGGACGTCGAGCTGTCCACGCGCGCGTGCCTTGCCGACGAGGGAGACGTTCAGCGGTTCCAGGTACTCGGGGAAGATCGTGACGACGTCGAGGCGCATTACGACTCGTCCCGGCTGGACGCGATCTCGGCGCGGTCGTCGATCAGGCCCGGCGGCGGGGTGATGACGGCCTTCTGCTCCTCGAGGTCGATCTCGGCGACGATCTCCTCGACGAAGGGGATCAGCACCTCGCTGCCGTCGGGGCGCTCCACGATGAACAGGTCCTGGGAGGGCAGGTGCGAGATCTCCGTGATCCGGCCGACCTCCGTGCCGTCCGCGGTGACCACGTCGAGGTCGATGAGCTGGTGGTCGTAGTACTCGTCCTCGCCCTCGGGCAGTTCCTCCGGGTCGATCTCGGCGATCAGGAGGGTGTTGCGCAGGGCTTCGGCGCCGGTGCGGTCGCTGACGCCCTCGAAGCGCAGGAGGAGACGGCCGCTGTGGACGCGGCCCGTCTCGATGGTGAGCGGTCCCGTGGTGGCGGGATCGGTGGCGAGTACGGCGCCGGGCGCGAGCCTGAGCTCCGGCTCGTCGGTACGGACCTCGACGGTGACCTCGCCCTTGATGCCATGGGCACGGCCGATCCGTGCGACTACCAGCTGCACGTGTCCAACTCTCCTGTCATACGACTGCGGGCCGGGGACGGCCCTGAAGGCCCTCCCCGGCCCGAGCCGGTTGCGATAAGCGTCAGCGGACGTGGTCCACGTCGACGAGGTCGACGCGGACACCGCGACCGCCGATGGCGCCCACGACGGTACGCAGGGCGCGTGCGGTGCGGCCGTTGCGGCCGATCACCTTACCGAGGTCGTCCGGGTGCACCCGGACCTCGAGCACTTGCCCGCGGCGCAGGTTGCGCGAGGCGACCTGCACATCGTCAGGGTTGTCGACGATGCCCTTCACGAGGTGCTCGAGAGCCTCCTCGAGCATGCTCAGGCCTCAGTCGACGCAGACGCAGAGGACTCAGCGGCCGCCTCGTCCTTCTTCTCAGCCTTCTTCTTCTGGGTGATGGCCTCACCCTTGCCCTCGTCGTCGCCACCGAGGGCCTCGAACGACGGGCGGGCCGACTTCTCGGCGGCCTGCAGCAGCGGAGCCGGGGCGGGCTCGCCCTTGTACTTCTGCCAGTCGCCGGTCTTCTTGAGGATGGCGAGCACGGGCTCGGTCGGCTGCGCGCCGACACCCAGCCAGTACGCCACACGCTCGGCGTCGACCTCGATCACCGACGGGTTGTACGTCGGGTGGTACTTGCCGATCTCCTCGATGGCCCGGCCGTCACGGCGGGTACGGGAGTCGGCGACGACGATGCGGTAGTGAGGCGAACGGATCTTGCCCAGACGCTTCAGCTTGATCTTGACTGCCACGGGAGTGGATTCTCCTGGATTTGACGTGGTTGGGCACGGCGAGACGGCCGCGTGGGGTTGCGGTACCCGAGTGCCCGATGGACGCGTCAGCCGGAGGAGAGAGGGGTCCTGTGCGACTGTCGAGTACAGCTAGCCATTGTGCCACACCCTGCCGGGCGGCTTTGCCGGGGGTGCGCCGCTCCACGGGCATGCCGGGCCGGCACCCGGCGCGGAGGTGAGGTACGTCGGGTGCACACCCCGGCAGCGCGTCTCGACCGGCAGCCACGAGATGCCGGTTGCCGACGTCAGCCCGCCACCGCTCCCGCTCCCACGACGTCCGGGATACGGAACGGCTTGCCGCAGCCGCCGCAGACGATCGGCGCCTGGGCGAGTACGGACGGAACCACGCGCACGTTGCGGCCGCAGTCGCAGACCGCCTTGACGCGTACGCCGCCACCGGAGGAGCCGTGGCGTGCGGCCGGGCCCCGGAAGGTGCGGGAGGTGTCGGAGGAGGTCGCGGCCGTGTGGGCCTTCAGGGCGCGCTGGAGGCGTTCCATCGTGGGGCGGTAGCGGCGCTTCGCCTCGGGGGTGAGCGTGACCAGGGAGAAACCGCTGCTGGGATGCGGTTCCTCGGGGTGGTCCAGGCCCAGCTCCTCGGCGATCGCGAGGAATCTGCGGTTGTGGTAGCGGCCGGCACGGGAGGTGTCGCGGACGCCGCGCGAGGCGGCGATGCCATGGACTGCCTCATGGAGCAGTCGCTCGAAGGAGAGCTCGTGACCGCACGCGGACGACGACTCCCCGATCAGGGACTCTGGCGCGGCAAGGTCGGGCAGCTCGGGGTGGTACCGCTGAATATCGGCCCACGCCTGTGCCAGCTCTGCGGCGAGAACAGGTGGTGTCTGTGTCGTGCTCACGTAATGACAACGAGCCGGGGTGCCACAGTGTTCCGATTCCGGGCCATCCCAAATAATTTGCACGTACCCGTCAGTTGCCTCTGATGCGTCCTGACGAGGGCGCGTGCGCTGATCTGTGGAGAAGCCTCGCAGCTCACCACAAGGTGGTGCGTAGTTCCGCGTACGCCCACCCGTCTCCCGCCACCACCCTCAACGGAGGCCCTGCGGGCCACCCCTCTCGACCGGCGCGTAGATCAGGTCCACGCGCCGGGGAAGCAGGGGTCCACATGTACGCAAGAGGCGTTTCGGCCGCCTCGCGTCCCGCTCAGTAAGCGCGTGCCACGACGGCGACGTTACCGGGTGCGTCATCGGCGTCCGGAACCGACCCGTCCTCGGCGACCAGACACCGTACGGTCGCCGCGTGATCGGCGAGCTTGGACTCGCCCTCCTCGCCGAGCACGGCCCAGGGGATGCGCGCCCAGCCGCCGGCGGTGGCCGCCTCGACGGCCTCCTCGAACGTGGCGACCTCGGTCGTACGGGACTCGCGGCGCTCGCGGGACTGCTTCAGCAGCAGGGCCTGGTCCTCCTCCAGGACCTCGGGCAGCAGCGACACCAGGGAGTCCAGGGACACCGGCTCCTTGCCTCCCGGGATGCGGCGCGCCAGCATCGCCGTGCCGTTCTCCAGGTCGCGCGGGCCGACCTCGATGCGCACCGGGACGCCCTTGAGCTCCCAGTCGACGGCACGGCGGCCGAAGGGGATGTCGGTGCGGTCGTCGACCTGGACGCGGACACCGGCGGCCTTCAGCCGGTCGCCGAGCTCGCGGACGGTGGCCAGAACCGCCTCGTCGCCCTTGATCGCGAGCACCACGGCCTGGATCTGCGCGAGCCGCGGCGGGACGCGCAGGCCGTTGTCGTCGCCGTGCATCATCACCAGGGCGCCGATCATGCGGGTGGTGGAACCCCAGGACGTCTGCCAGACCAGCTCCTGCTTGCCGTCCTTGGACAGGTACCGGGTGTTGAAGGCCTTCGCGAAGTTCTGGCCCAGTTCATGGCTCGTGGCCATCTGGAGGGCCTTGCCGTCGCCCATCATGCCTTCGAGGGTGAGGGTGTTGACGGCGCCGGCGAACCGCTCCTTGACGGTCTTGCGGCCCGGGACGACGTCCATCGCGAGCACGTTCACCATGAAGTCCTCGTAGACCTGCCGGTGAATGTGCGCGGCGAAGTCGCGCGCCTCCTCGTAGGTGGCGTGCGCGGTGTGGCCCTCCTGCCAGAGGAACTCGGAGGTGCGCAGGAACAGGCGGGGCCTGAGCTCCCAGCGCACGACGTTCGCCCACTGGTTGATGAGCAGCGGCAGGTCGCGGTAGCTCTGCACCCACTTCGAGAAGTAGTCGTTGATGATCATCTCGGAGGTGGGCCGGACCACGGCGGGCTCTTCGAGTTCCTTGCCGCCGCCATGGGTGACCACGGCCAGCTCGGGCGCGAAGCCCTCGACGTGGTCCGCTTCCCTGGTCAGGTACGACTGGGGGATCAGCAGCGGGAAGTACGCGTTCTGGGTGCCCGTCTCCTTGATGCGGGCGTCCATCTCGGACTGCATCCGCTCCCACAGCCCGTACCCGTACGGTCGGATGACCATGGTGCCGCGCACCGGACCGTTGTCGGCGAGTTCCGCCTTGGTGATCAAGTCCTGGTACCAGCGCGGGAAATCGTCCGCCCGGGGGGTGAGAACGGGTGCCTTGGTCATGGCGAGATGGTACGGGCCCAAGTTGCCGGAATGTGAAATCTCGCCATAGGCACATGACAACTCATATGCCGGGGCGCATTCCACTGGACGACAGGTCGAGGGGGGAGTTTCCTGGCATACGGGGGTAGTGCGAGCGCACTGTCACGGGGGCCATGGAATCGGGCAAGAGGCAACTCTCGGCGGATTGGGGCGCTTACTTATGACACCTACGCTCGTGCGGCAGCACCTGCCTCACGCGGGGGCCGCACCCCGCGTGGACCTGCGTGCACGCGCGCGTGACTGGTCCGAGATCCAGGAGCGGATGCTCGTACCGCTCTACGAGGCCGTCCACGAGCGACTGGACGTGGGTCCCGCCACGCGGCTGCTCGGCCTCGGCTGCGGTTCCGGACTCGCCCTGCTGATGGCCGCCGCCCGGGGAGCGACGGTCACCGGTGTCGACTTCTCCCCCGAAAGAATGACCTTCGCACGGGAGCGGCTGCAGCCCGAGGCGTGGGGCACGCGCCCGCGTGCGGAGACCCGGCTGGTCGAGGGCTCGCCCCGGGACGCGGCGGTGCCGGGCGCTCCCGCGTACACCCTGGTGACGGCTTTCGAGCCGATCGGGTGCCTCGCGGGCGACTCGGAGGGGATGAGCGGGCTGCTCGCGGAGGCGACGCCGCTCGCCGAGCGCGGTGCGGCCGTGGTGCTGGCGGGCTGGGGTCCGCCGGAGCGGTGCGCCACGACGTCCGTGCTGCGGGTGGCCACCAAGCTGGCGGAGCCGCTGCGCAACACGGGCAGCTGGCGTCCCGCCCTCCGCGACGACCTGGAGGACGTCGCCCAGCGGGCCGGGCTCAAGCCGGACGGTTCCGGGCGGGTGGCGTGCCCCTTCGGCTACGCCGACGCGGACAGCGCGGTACGCGGGCTCAAGTCGACGGGGCTCTTCGACGCGGCGATGGCCGCGACCGACCAGGTGCAGGTCGACAAGGAGCTGAGCGAGGCACTGCATCCGCACCAGCGGCAGGACGGGACCGTGTGGATGCCCAATGTGTTCCGCTATTTGATCGCCCGGGTTCCGTAAAGATCGAGCTTTGTCTGGTGCAGGTGTGAATGGTGTGAAGAAAGCACGGTGCGGTGCTTCTGACGCCTTGAAGTGGATCATGACCGCTTAATCTGATCCATCGCTCGGGGGATCTACACATCTGCATACAGGAGCTGCTTTGCCGCACCACACGACCGCGCTGCGTCTCGTCGCGCCCGTCGCCGTCCTCGCCCTGTCGCTCACCGCCTGCGGAGGCGGCGACGACAACGCCGACGCGAAGAGCCCGGCCACCGAGAAGGCCAAGGCCTCCCCCTCGCCGGAGCCGACGTCCGGCGGCGAGATGGGCAGCGGCGAGAGCGCCACGGGCAAGGTCGACGAGGACCCGGGCAAGGTCACCTACGAGATCCTGGCGCAGAAGGTGGACGTGGGCACCGAGTCCGAGGCCGCCAAGGCCGTCTCGGAGCCGGACAAGGTCAAGGGCAAGGTGCTGGCCACCGCGTACCTGAAGTACACGCACAAGAGCGGCCCCGCCCTCACCGACGGCGCCGACGTGCACGACGGCACCACGGTCTTCGCCGACGGCCAGCGCGGCACCGTCCTCATCGGCGCCTCCGAGGACGCCGCGGGCTGCGAGGACCCCTACGACGTCGACAGCTGGAAGCAGGGCGACAGCCACGTCTTCTGCGAGACCTACGTGATCCCGGCCAACGCCAAGAACGTCGAGGTCCACTGGTCCGAGGAGGACGGCGAGCCCTACATCTGGAAGTTCCCGAACGCCTGACCGGCAGGCCGCTGACAGAGCACCGAGGGCGCCCCCTTCCGGAAGGAAAGGGGGCGCCCTCGGTGTCGTGCGGGTACGGGCCGTCAGCCCATGAACTTCTTGAACTCGTCGGGGAGTTCGAAGTCCTTGCCGCCCTGCTGCGGCAGCCCGAAGGCGTTGCCGCCCTCGGCGGCCGCGGCGCGACGGGCCTCGGCCTCCTGCTCCTGCTGCTTGCGCTTCATCGGGTTGCCGGAGCGCTGCTTGCCCTTGGCCTGCTTCTGCTTCTTCTTCGTCCGGCCGGGGCCGCCGCCCATGCCCGGCATGCCGGGCATCCCGGGCATGCCGCCGCCCTGGGCCATGCGGGACATCATCTTGCGGGCCTCGAAGAACCGCTCGACCAGGTTCTTCACCGCGCTGACCTCGACACCGGAACCACGCGCGATACGGGCGCGGCGCGAGCCGTTGATGATCGTCGGCTCCTGGCGTTCGGCCGGGGTCATCGACTTGATGATGGCGGCCGTACGGTCGACGTCCCGCTCGTCGAGGTTCTGGATCTGGTCCTTCATCTGGCCCATGCCCGGGAGCATGCCGAGCAGCTTGGAGATGGAACCCATCTTCCTGACCTGCTCCATCTGGGCCAGGAAGTCGTCCAGGGTGAAGTCCTGGCCCTTCTTGGACGCCAGCTTGGAGGCCATTTTCTCGGCCTCTTCCTGGCTGAACGTCTTCTCCGCCTGCTCGATCAGGGTGAGCAGGTCACCCATGTCGAGGATGCGGGAGGCCATCCGGTCAGGGTGGAAGGCGTCGAAGTCGTCGAGCTTCTCGCCGTTCGACGCGAACATGATCGGCTTGCCGGTGATCTGCCGGATCGACAGGGCCGCACCACCGCGGGCGTCACCGTCGAGCTTGGAGAGCACCACGCCGTCGAAGCCGACGCCGTCGCGGAAGGCTTCGGCGGTGTTGACCGCGTCCTGGCCGATCATCGCGTCGACGACGAACAGGATCTCCTCGGGGCTGACCGCGTCCCTGATGTCAGCGGCCTGCTGCATCATCTCCTGGTCGATGCCGAGGCGGCCGGCGGTGTCCACGATCACGATGTCGTGGACCTTGGACTTGGCGTGCTCGATCGAGTCCTTGGCGACCTTGACCGGGTCGCCGACGCCGTTGCCCGGCTCCGGCGCGTAGATGCCGACGCCGGCGCGCTCGGCGACGACACTGAGCTGGTTCACGGCGTTCGGGCGCTGGAGGTCACAGGCGACCAGCAGGGGCGAGTGGCCCTGCTCCTTCAGCCAGCGGCCGAGCTTGCCCGCGAGGGTGGTCTTACCTGCACCCTGCAGACCCGCCAGCATGATCACGGTGGGCGGCTGCTTGGCGAAGCGCAGGCGCCGGGTCTCGCCGCCGAGGATGGTGACGAGTTCCTCGTTGACGATCTTGAGGACCTGCTGGGCAGGGTTCAGCGCCTTGCTGACCTCGGCGCCGAGGGCGCGCTCCTTGACGTTCTTGATGAACGTCCGGACGACCGGCAGTGCCACGTCCGCCTCGAGCAGCGCGATCCGGATGTCCCGGGCCGTGGCGTCGATGTCCGCTTCGCTGAGACGCCCCTTGCCGCGCAGGTTCTTGAAGGTCGCTGAGAGGCGATCGGAAAGAGTATCGAACACGGCGCTCGCGGTCCTCAGGGTTGGTGGCTACAGGGAATCGCCCTCCAGGGTATCCCGGCGTGACAAGTCGCCGGGTCGGCCTCACCCACGCAGTGTCTCCTCCAGCTTCCGCGCCACCGAGGCCGCCTCGTCCCCGGGCAGGGGCGCGCCCTCCGGGCCGGTCACGTAGAAGGCGTCCACGGCGTTGGCGCCAAGTGTGGAGACATGCGCGCTGCGCACCTGTACGCCCGCGTCCTCCAGGGCACGGCCGATGCGGAACAGCAGGCCCGGGGCGTCCTGGGAGCGTACCTCGATGACCGTGGCCAGCCGGGAGGCGGCCGGGTGGACCGACACCCGCGCCGCCGGGGCCACCACGCCGCGGCGGCGCGGATAGGCCGCGTCCCGTTCGGCGAGGCGGCCGGCGATGTCCAGGGTGCCGTCCAGGGCCCGGACCAGGTCCGCGCGCAGCCGGGCGGCCTGCGGCAGGGAGCCGTACTCGGCGGCGACCCGCCAGTCCAGCAGCAGGACGGAGCCGTCGACACCGTCCGGGAGGGTGACCGAGCGCAGTTCCGCCGTGCGCACGGTCAGCCGGTGCATGGCGAGGACTCCGGCCATCGCGGGCAGGACGCCCGGCTGGTCGGGGACGGCGATGAGAAGTTCCACACCCAGCGGCTCGGGGTCGCCGGACGGCTCCTGACCGGCGGGCGGCTCGGTCTGTGCCCGCAGGGCGAGGACCGGGCTGCCCGTCGCGGCCGCCTCGAGGGCGAGGCGCTCCTGCTCGGCGGTCGGCGCACCCTCCTCGGGGTCGTCCGGGGCGTCCCCGGCGAGCACCGCCGCGACCCGCTTGACGAGGTCGGCGACGAGCGAGCCGCGCCAGGACGACCAGGCGGCCGGTCCGGTGGCCAGGGCGTCGGCCTCGGTGAGCGCGTGCAGCAGTTCCAGGGTGCCCTGGGAGCCGACGGCCTCGGCGACGGAACGCACGGTGGCAGGGTCCTCCAGGTCACGCCGCGTGGCCGTCTCGACGAGGAGCAGGTGGTGCCGTACGAGGGTGGCGACGACCGTCACCTCGTGGCGGTCGAAGCCGATCCGGGCGGCCACGTCCTTGGCGATGATCTCGCCGGCCACGGAGTGGTCGCCGGGCCAGCCTTTGCCGATGTCGTGCAGCAGCGCGGCGACCAGCAGCAGGTCGGGGCGGCTGACCCGGCGGGTGAACTCGGATGCCTGTACGGCGGTCTCGATGAGGTGCCGGTCGACGGTCCACAGGTGCACGGCGTTGCGCTGCGGGCGGCAGCGGACCCGCTCCCAGTCGGGCAGCAGCCGGGTGATCAGCCCCTCGGCCTCCAGCGCCTCCCAGACCTCGACGGTCGGGCGGCCGGAGCCGAGCAGGGTCACGAGCTGTTCGCGCGCCTCGGCGGGCCAGGGCGTGGGCACCGGGCGCGTGGCGGCGGCCATGCGCCGTACGGCGTGCAGGGAGAGCGGGAGTCCGGCCTGCGCGGCGGCAGCCGCGGCGCGCAGCGGCAGCACCGGGTCGCGCTCGGGGCGCGCGGCACGGGCGAGCACCACCTCGCCGTCCTGCTCCACCACCCCTTCGGCCAGCGGAGACCGCTCCGTCACGGACTTCCCGCCGCCCAGCATGGCGCGCAGCCGGGGCCGCACGGCGCGCGACCGCAGCACACGCCCCACCTCGCGCCAGGTGACATCGCTGGCGTACGAGACGAGCCGCGCCGCCTCGTACACCTGCCGCAGCAGTGTGTCGGCGTCGAGCAGGCCGAGCTCGGCGGCCACCTGGTCCTGCTCCTGGAGGGCGAGCCGGTCGGTGGCGCGCCCCGTGGCCAGGTGCAGGGCGTCCCGTACGTCGAGAAGCCGGCGCCGGGCGTCGGCGAGGCCCTCGCGCGGGGCGTCGGCGAGCCAGGAGGCGGCGACGGCGCGCAGGGCGGTGGCGTCGCGCAGCCCGCCCCGGGCCTCCTTCAGGTCGGGCTCCAGCAGGTACTGCAACTCCCCCTGGCGCTCGGCGCGCTCGGCGCACAGTTCCTGGAGTTCGGGGAGGCGTTTCGGCGCCTGGTTGCGCCAGTCGGCCAGCACGGCCGTGCGCAGTCCGGCGGTGAGGCCGAGGTCGCCGGCGATGTGCCGGGCGTCCAGCAGGCCGAGCTGCACCTTGAGGTCCTCGCCGGCCGTCTTGCGGGCCTCGACGGGTGTGCGCACGGAGTGGTCGAGGTCCAGACCCAGGTCCCAGACGGGGTACCAGAGCCGGTCGGCGAGGGCGGCGACCGCCTTGGTGTCGCTGCCGTCGTGCAGCAGGAGCAGGTCGAGGTCGCTGCGTGGGGACAGCTCGCCGCGTCCGTAGCCGCCGACGGCGACCAAGGAGGCCCCGCGCAGGCCCTCCGCGCCGGCGGCGAACAGGCCGGTGAGCCAGTCGTCCGTCAGCTCGGCCAGGGCCGCACGGCGCGGCGGCCCGGACCGCGTCTCCTCGGTGAGGAGACGCAGCCGGGCCGCCGCGTAGCCGCTGGGTCCCGAGTCCTCTGCTTCCTTCTGCACGTCCGTTCCCGTCACCCGGCGACTCCTGTTCTGTTTGCCTGCCTTAGGGGTCCTCAGAGCGCGTCGGGGCCGCGCTCGCCGGTCCGGACCCGTACGGCCGTCTCGACCGGGATGGACCAGACCTTGCCGTCACCGATCTTGCCGGTGCGGGCGGCCTTGACCACGACATCGATCAGCTGCTCGGCGTCGTCGTCCTCGACCAGGACCTCGATGCGGATCTTGGGGACCAGGTCGACGGTGTACTCGGCACCGCGGTAGACCTCGGTGTGGCCCCGCTGACGACCGTAGCCGCTGGCCTCGGTGACCGTCAGGCCGTGGACTCCGAAGGCCTGCAGGGCCTCCTTGATCTCGTCGAGCCGGTGCGGCTTCACGACGGCGGTGATGAGCTTCATGCGTCCACCTTCTTGCTCGCGGCCGCGGCGACCGGGGCCGTGACGGCGGTCTTGGCGGCGCCGCCACCGGCGCCGCTGAAGTCGTATGCGGTCTCGGCGTGCTCGGCCTGGTCGATACCGGCGACCTCCTCGTCCTCGGAGACCCGCATACCGATGGTCTTGTGGAGGATGAAGGCGAGGATCGCGGAGACGATCAGGGAGTAGGCGAGCACACCGCCGACACCGGCGAGCTGCTTCCACAGCTGGTCGAACTTGTGGTCGCCGTAGAACACGCCCGTGGCGTCGGACTGGCCCTTGCCGCTGGCGAAGAAGCCGATCAGGATCGAGCCGACCACACCACCGACGAGGTGGACACCCACGACGTCGAGCGAGTCGTCGTAGCCGAACTTGTACTTCAGGCCGACGGCCATGGCGCACAGGACACCGGCGATGGCACCGACGGCGATCGCGCCGAGCGGGGTCACAGCGCCACCGGCCGGGGTGATGGCGACCAGGCCCGCGACGGCGCCGGA
The DNA here is from genome assembly GCF_055594445.1 of Streptomyces sp. NPDC040589. Classification (NCBI taxonomy): domain Bacteria; kingdom Bacillati; phylum Actinomycetota; class Actinomycetes; order Kitasatosporales; family Streptomycetaceae; genus Streptomyces; species Streptomyces sp. NPDC040589. The sequence continues at coordinate 155,972 of NZ_JBVIWP010000001.1, forward strand.
GGCGGCGCCCAGCGTGGTGAACGCGCCGTGCCGGATCTTCTCGTAGGCGAGCCAGGCCAGCATGGCCGCGGCGGTGGCGATCTGCGTGTTGACGAACATCAGGGAGCCGACGCCGTCGTCGTTGCCGAGCCACGAACCCGCGTTGAACCCGAACCAGCCGAACCACAGGAGCCCCGCGCCGAGCATGACCAGCGGGAGGCTGTGCGGACGCATCGGGTCCCGCTTGAAGCCGACCCGCTTGCCGATGACGAGGATCACGCCGAGCGCCGCGGCACCCGCGTTGATGTGGACCGCGGTACCACCGGCGAAGTCGATCACGCCCATGTCGAAGGCCCAGCCGCCCTCGCCCCAGACCCAGTGGGCGACGGGGAAGTAGACGATCGTGGCCCACAGCGCGATGAACAGCGCCCAGGCGGAGAACTTCACACGGTCCGCGAGAGCACCGCTGATCAGGGCGGGCGTGATGATCGCGAACATCAGCTGGAAGACGAAGAAGACCAGCAGCGGGATGTTGTACGTCCCCCACAGCTCGCCCTTGTCGACACCGCTGAGGCCGACCCAGTCGGAGTTCCAGCCGATGAGGTGGCCGGAGTCGGTACCGAAGGCGAGGGAGAACCCGAACAGCAACCACAGGATGGTGACGATCCCGAGGCTGATGAAGCTCATCATCAGCATGTTCAGGGTGCTCTTGACGCGGACCATGCCTCCGTAGAAGAAGGCCAGACCCGGGGTCATGAGCATCACCAGGGCGGAACAGATGAGCATGAACCCTGTGTTGGCGGCAGACAGCTTGGGTGCTTCTGCGGCAAGGGTGATGGCTGGTGCCATCGGCGTCTCCTCGTCGTTGGTACGGCCCCGTGCGGGCGAAGCCTCGAGCGGAATGAGGGGCGGGCCGGTTATGCGCCACGAGATTGGCGCAGCGCGGTTTCGGTGGAAGCCCCTCGTTGTTTCGCGACCGTGACGAAGGCGCGTTCTGTGTTACGCGTCGATGAACTGCCGGATTGCGGGCGCGCCGATCGTTATCGTGGCGCAACCTTCGGTCCCGCTGTCTTCAGGACACACAGGCCGGCCGCGGTCGACCTTCCGATGACCTGGCATGGGGGAGCCGAGTCGGGCAGTTCGGGAGGGCCGGCCGCGGCCGGGGTTCATTGGTCTCGGAAGGTGGCGGTCAGACCGCCTCGGCGGCCTCGGGCAGCTCGACGGCGAGCCGCTCGGTGAGGTCGACGACCTCGCCGAGGTCGCCGAAGTCCCGCGCGGCCGTGTCGACCGTCTTTCGGATACGAGTGTTGACCCGCTCGGAGCGGACCTTCTTGGCCACCTGCATGGCTTGGGCGGCGAAGACCGTGCTCTGCTCGGCCTCGCGCCGGAGGAGGTGCACGGTGGCCATGCCGATCAGGTTGAGCGCATACGACCTCTGGTGCTCGCCGTCCTCGGCGAAGAGCTCCACGGCCCGCTCCATCAGGGGCTCGGCCAGCGAGGCGTACGTCGGGCTGCGGCCGGCGACATAGGCCAGGTCGCGGTACGAGTGGGAGTTCTCGCCGTACAGCTCGGCCTCGGAGAAGAAGCGGATCCAGTCGGGGTCCGGCTCGTCCCACTCGCCGGCGTCGGCGAAGGTGTCCTCGGCCATCCGGACCGCCCGCTTGCACTTGCCGGGCTGTCCCATGTTGGCGTAGGCGCGGGCCTCCATCGCATACAGCATCGACTGGGTGCGCGGGCTCGCGCAGTCGCGGCTGCCGTACTGCGCGAGGTGGATCAGCTCCAGCGCGTCGTCGGGCCGCCCGAGGTGGATCATCTGCCGGCTCATGCTGGACAGCACATAGGAGCCGAGGGGCCGGTCGCCGGCCTCCTTCGCGGCGTGCAGCGCGAGGACGAAGTACTTCTGCGCGGTCGGCTGGAGCCCGATGTCGTACGACATCCAGCCGGCCAGCTCGGCGAGTTCGGCGGCGACCTTGAACAGCCGCCGGGTGGTGGCCTCGGGCTGGGGCTCCTGGAGCAGGTCCGTCACCTCGTGCAGCTGACCGACGACCGCCTTGCGGCGCAGGCCGCCGCCGCACTGGGCGTCCCACTGCCGGAACATCACGGTCGTGGACTCCAGGAGGTCCAGCTCCGGTTTGGAGAGCCGGCCACGGGCCCGCCCGGAGGAGCCGGACTCGGGCTCCGACCGCTGGGCCGGGGGCGAGGGGACGAGCCAGCGCTGCATGGGCTCGATGAGGGCCGGGCCCGCAGACAGGACCAGCGAGCTCCCGAGGAAGCCGCGCCGCGCCAGCATCAGGTCGCTGCGCGAGAACTCGCTGAGCAGGGCCACGGTCTGCGGGCCCGTCCAGGGCAGGTCGACGCCGGTCGCGGAGGGTGACTGGCGCGCGGTGCGCAGCCCCAGGTCCTCGACGGAGACGACGACACCGAAACGCTCCGAGAACAGCTCGGACAGGATCCTGGGGATCGGCTCGCGGGGGTTCTCGCCGTCGAGCCAGCGGCGGACGCGCGAGGTGTCCGTGGAGATGTGGTTGGCGCCCAGCTGGCGTGCCCGGCGGTTGACCTGGCGGGCGAGCTCGCCCTTGGACCAGCCGCTGCGCACGAACCAGGAGGTGAGCAGCTCGTTCTGGCGCTTGTCAGCGTGCGTCGCGCTCGCAGCGTTCGTTCCGCTTCCGCCGTTGCCGCTCACTGGAACGCCCCCATCCCTGAGACCACTTGTCGCCGAGTGCGCCAAGCCCTATCAGCATGCCGGTTCGTACGGCCCTCCGTCCGGTCCTTGTCACCCATCGAACGGAATACCGACTTGCCTCCGGCATACCCACGAGTGCATGTGCCCCCAGGACTCGTGCACACAAAGTAATCCTACGATCACCCGTCCAGCCACGGCTCACACGGAAACGCCACCATTCGCCACCCCTTCGAATGAACTCACGTACGCCTCCTCGCGATTCACTTGACACTGCACAACCAGGAGCGGGTGCAGCGATGCACTGAGGGGCGCGTGTCGTCGGGCACACCACCCTGGGCACTTCCGGGCGCTGACTGAACGGACCGCCGCTCGGGAAGGCGGAAACAGAGAGTCACGCAAGGCGACCGCTGCGTAACCACCGGTGCGTCGGACCCGTTGGAGGGGGCATGGGCTTCACGATCGGCATCAGCCGGGGCATGCGCGACATCCGGTCCGGGTCGCGCCGCCGCGGCCGCACGTCGGACGGCATCGCCGTGGCCGAGTACACCGGACTGTGGGGCTGGGACGTGGTGCCGGGAGCCCGGGCCTCGGCGGGCGCCTGCTCCTGCGGCCGCCGCGACTGCCCGGCGCCGGGCGCGCATCCGCTGGACTTCGCGCCGGTGATCCCCGCCGGGGCGACTCTGGACGACGTGACCGAGACCTGGGGCGAGTTCCCCGGCGCCTCGGTGATGCTGCCGGTCGGCCAGGCGTTCGACGTCATCGAGGTGGCCGAACCCGCCGGCTGCCGTGCGCTGGCCCGGCTGGAGCGCATGGGCCTGCCCGTCGGCCCGGTCGCGGCGACCCCGGACGGCCGCGCCCACTTCTTCGTCGCCCCCGGCGCCGCCGCCGATCTGCCCGGCCTGCTCTACCGCATGGGCTGGGACGACCCGGCCTCCCTCGACCTGCGCGGCCTCGGCCCCGGTACGCACATCACGGCACCGCCCTCCGACCGCGGCGGTCTCGGCCCGGTGCGCTGGCTGCGTTCCCCCGCCCTGGACTCGGCGTCCAGGGCACCGGAGGCCCGCCTGGTGCTGGGCACGCTGGCGTATGTGGCACATCGGTCACGGGCCTAGCCACAACACAGGCGTACACGGCGAAGCGCCCGTCCCGACGGTGTATCGGGGCGGGCGCTTCGTGAGCACATACGGATATCCGGAGGTCGCTCCTCGGCTGTGTCCGGAGCTCACTCCCCGATAAGGGCGTCAACGAACGCCTCCGGCTCGAACGGCGCCAGGTCGTCCGCGCCCTCGCCGAGCCCGACGAGCTTGACCGGAACGCCCAGCTCGCGCTGGACCGCGACCACGATGCCGCCCTTGGCCGTGCCGTCCAGCTTGGTGAGCACGATGCCTGTGATGTCGACGACCTCGGCGAAGACCCGGGCCTGGACCAGGCCGTTCTGGCCGGTGGTGGCGTCGAGCACGAGCAGCACCTCGTCCACCGGGGCGTGCTTCTCCACGACCCGCTTGACCTTGCCGAGCTCGTCCATCAGGCCGGTCTTGGTGTGCAGGCGGCCGGCGGTGTCGATGAGCACGACGTTCGCGCCCATCTCCTTGCCCTCCTTGACCGCGTCGAAGGCGACGGAGGCCGGGTCGCCGGCCTCCGGTCCGCGCACGGTGTGGGCCCCGACGCGCTCGCCCCAGGTCTGGAGCTGGTCGGCGGCGGCGGCCCGGAAGGTGTCGGCGGCGCCCAGGACCACGCTCTGGCCGTCCGCGACCAGGACGCGGGCCAGCTTGCCGGTGGTGGTGGTCTTGCCGGTGCCGTTGACCCCGACGACCATCACGATGCCCGGCTTGCGGTCCTCCGGCTCGGTCTTGACCACGCGGTCCATGTCGCGGCCGACCAGTGTGAGCAGTTCCTCGCGCAGCAGGGTGCGCAGTTCGACGGGGGTGCGGGTGCCGAGCACCTTGACGCGCTCGCGCAGGCGCTCGACCAGTTCCTGGGTGGGCTGCACGCCGACGTCGGCGGTGAGCAGCGTGTCCTCGATCTCCTCCCAGGTGTCCTCGTCGAGGTGCTCGCGCGACAGCAGCGTGAGCAGCCCCTGGCCGAGGGCGTTCTGCGAACGGGAGAGACGGGCTCGCAGCCGGACCAGGCGGCCCGCGGTGGGCTCCGGGATCTCGATCTCGGGAGCTTCGGCGGGCGGCTCCTCGACGGTGACGGGAGCCGAGCCGTCCGGGAGATCCACCTCCTCTATCGTGCGCCGCGGTTCCTCCCGCGGCGTCTCGGCCTCGTCGCCGACGTGCGGCTCGGCCGGTGGGGCGGTGATGTCGGGCGTTGCGGGCGGGGGCGGGGGCAGCTGCTTCTTGCGCCGGCTGCCGACGATGAGCCCGCCGAGCGCGCCGAGCACGACCACGGCGATGACTACAGCAAGGATGACGATGTCCATAACGCGTCCAGTATCAGCCATGGGCCCCCGGGTCACCCCGCTTGTGCGTCCCGCGAGGCCGAGGGCCGCCGGATCTCCACACCCCTGGATGTCTGACGCTCCGTCAGCTAACGTCCCCCGGACACCCGCCCGGTGGAGGGAGACGTCCCCATGCCCGTCACGGTCGCACGTTTCAACCTGGTCGCTCCGGGGGCCTCCCCCGCCGAGCTCGGCGCCCGTTACCGGGCGGCCCTGGAGATGGCCTCGTACGCCGACGACCGGGGCGTCACCACCGTGCAGACGGAGGAGCACCACGGAGCCGACAACAACTGGCTGCCGTCGCCGTTCGCTTTCGCGGGGGCCGTCTTCGGTGCGACCCGGCGTGTCGCGGTCACCGTCTCGGCGGTGATCGGCCCGCTGCACGACCCGCTGCGGCTGGCCGAGGAGATCGCCGTGCTGGACCTGCTGAGCGGCGGCCGGCTGGTCACGGTCGCCGGGATCGGGTACCGGCCGGAGGAGTACGACCTGTTCGGCGTGGACTTCGCCCGGCGCGGCCGGCTCCAGGACGAGCTGCTGGAGACCCTGCTGAAGGCGTGGACGGGCGAGCCCTTCGCCTACCGGGGCCGCACGGTCCGCATCACCCCGCGCCCGTACACCGACCCGCACCCGCTGCTCCTGGCCGGCGGCTCCTCCAAGGCCGCCGCCCGCCGGGCCGCCCGGCTCGGCCTGCCCTTCTTCCCCAGCGCGCATCTGCCGGAGCTGGAGGCGTACTACAAGGACCGGCTCGCCGAGTACGGCACCGAGGGCTGGGTCATGATGCCCGCCGCCGAGACACCCCTGCTGCACCTGGCCGAGGACCCGGACCGGGCCTGGGCGGAGTACGGCAGGCACTTCCTGCACGAGGCACGGACGTACGCCTCCTGGCAGTCGAGCGGGGTGCGCTCGGCGGTGAAGTCGGCCGCGACGACGGTCGGGGAACTGCGCGCCGAGGGCGTGTACCGCATCCTCACGCCCGACGCGTGCGCGGATCTGGGCCTGGACTCCTATGTGCTCCATCCGCTGGCGGGCGGGATGCCGGTGGAGGAGGGGTGGCGGAGTCTGCGGCTGTTCTGCGAGCGGGTGCTGCCGGGGCTGGGGAGCTGACGTTCACGTGGGCGGTCCGCCTTGGCCCTCGGTGATCCACTGATGGCTGGAGGCGGTGCGCACGCTGGGTGCCCGGTTCCTTCCCGCGCCGGCCGGCGCGTCTTCGTCTGGTGACACGACAGACCGCCGCCCCGGCTCGGGCAGTGGCCGAACCGGGGCGGCGGCGGGTTACGGGGAGAGGGGCAGCGGGGACTTTGGCCCTTCTCCCCGAGTGCGGGGCGGGCTCAGCCCATCTCCTCCAGGGCCTTGCCCTTCGTCTCGCTGACGAACTTCAGGATGAACGGGATGGAGAGCGCGGCGAAGGCCGTGTAGATCACGTACGTCACGGAGAGGTTCCACTCGGCCAGCGACGGGAAGCTCGCGGTGATGGCCCAGTTGGCGATCCACTGCGCGGCGGCGGCCACGCCCAGGGCGGCGGCGCGGATCCGGTTGGGGAACATCTCGCCGAGCATGACCCAGACGACCACACCCCAGGACAGGGCGAAGAAGAGGACGAAGACATGCGCGGCGATCAGGGCGATCCAGCCCTGCGCCGCCGGCAGGGTGCCGTCGACCAGGGGGTGCGAGAACGCCCAGGCCTCCAGCGCCAGGCCGACGACCATGCCGACGGAGCCGATGATCGCGAGGGGCTTGCGGCCGATGCGGTCGACGAAGATCATCGCGATGACGGTGCCGACGATGTTGATGATCGACGTGGTGAAGGAGTAGAAGAACGAGTCCGCCGGGTCGACGCCGACCGACTGCCACAGCGTCGAGGAGTAGTAGAACGCGACGTTGATGCCGACGAACTGCTGGAAGACCGACAGGCCGATACCGATCCAGACGATCGGCTTGAAGAAGAAGCTCCCGCCGAGCAGATCCTTGAAGCTGGACTTGTGCTCGCTGGTCATCGCGTGCTCGATCTCGGCGACGCGGGCGTCCAGGTCGATGTCCTTGCCCTCGACCTCGGTGAGGATCTCCCGGGCGCGCTCGTGCTTGCCGACGGAGATCAGGAAGCGCGGGGACTCGGGGATCGCGAAGGAGAGCAGGCCGTACAGGACGGCCGGAATGACCATGACGCCGAGCATGACCTGCCAGGCCTCCAGGCCCATCAGCTTGCCGCGCTGATCGCCGTCGGCTGCGTTCAGCAGACCCCAGTTGACCAGCTGCGACACGGCGATGCCGATGACGATCGCGGCCTGCTGGAAGGAGCCGAGCCGGCCGCGGTAGGCGGGCGGGGCGACCTCGGCGATGTAGGCCGGGCCGATCACGGAGGCCATGCCGATGGCGAAGCCGCCGACGACGCGCCAGAAGGCGAGGTCCCACAGGGCGAAGGGGAGCGCGGAGCCGACGGCGCTGATCGTGAAGAGGACCGCGGCGATCTGCATGCACCGGATACGGCCGATGCGGTCGGCTATCCGGCCGGCGGTCGCGGCGCCGATGGCGCAGCCGATGAGGGCGACGGCGATGACCTGGGCGAGGGCTGCGGAGCCGATGTCGTAGCGGCCTCGGATGGCCTCGACCGCACCGTTGATCACGGAACTGTCGTAGCCGAAGAGGAAACCGCCCATCGCGGCCGCCGCCGCGATGAAGATGACGTGCCCGAGATGTTCGGGGTGAGCCGTCCTGGCTCCGGACTTGGGTGCCTGCGCTGTGCTGGTCACGTGTACTCCTCGGGCCACCGGCAACGCTGCCGGAGGGAATCAGCCCTTCGAGGTGCCACCTGAAGGTACCTGAAGGTAAAAGGAACGTTGCCGAGACTATGCCTTCAAGTTTCGAAGTCAATAGGTCGCGAGACGTGAATCTGCGTCAGGAGTGTGGGGGCGATGTGTTCAAGAATTGAAGCCATCGAGCGTCGCAGGTGAGACAGGTGTATGCAGCATCCATCTAGCGCAGGCGCTGGCTGATGACCTTCGACACACCGTCGCCCTGCATGGAGACGCCGTACAGCGCGTCGGCGACCTCCATCGTGCGCTTCTGATGGGTGATCACGATCAGCTGCGAGGCCTCCTGCAGCTCCTGCATGATCCGGATGAGCCGCTGGAGGTTGGTGTCGTCGAGGGCGGCCTCGACCTCGTCCATGACGTAGAACGGGCTGGGCCGCGCCTTGAAGATCGACACGAGCAGCGCCACGGCGGTCAGCGACCGCTCCCCGCCCGAGAGCAGCGACAGCCGCTTGACCTTCTTGCCCGGCGGCCGGGCCTCGACGTCCACGCCCGTGGTGAGCATGTTGTCGGGGTCGGTCAGGATCAGCCGCCCGTCCCCACCGGGGAACAGCCGGCTGAAGACGCCCTCGAACTCCCGGGCCGTGTCCCGGTAGGCCTCGGTGAAGACCTGCTCGACGCGCTCGTCGACCTCCTTCACCACCTGCAGGAGGTCCGCCCGCGTCTTCTTCAGGTCCTCGAGCTGCTCGCTGAGGAACTGGTGGCGTTCCTCCAGTGCCGCGAACTCCTCGAGGGCGAGCGGGTTCACCTTGCCGAGCTGCTGATAGGCACGCTCGGCCGACTTCAGGCGCTTCTCCTGCTCGGACCGGACGAACGGCTTCGGCCGGTTGCGCGGGTGCTCCGGGTCCTCCGGCAGCTCCTCGCCCTCGGCGGGGGGCGAGGGCGGCACGAGCTGGTGCGGTCCGTACTCCGCCACCAGTCCGGCCGGTTCGACACCCAGCTCCTCCAGCGCCTTCGTCTCCAGCTGCTCGATCCGCAGCCGCTTCTCGGCGCCGAGTACCTCGCCTCGGTGGACCGAATCCGTCAACTTGTCGAGCTCGGCCTTGAGATCGCGTCCCTCAGTGCGGGCGCGGGCGAGTTCCTGCTCGCGGCGGGCCTTGGCGGCCTCGGCGGCGGTGCGCTCCTCGTCGGCGCGGGCCAGGGAGACCTCGACGTGCGCGAGCAGCTGCCGTGCGCCCGAGCCGACGGCCTCGGCGACGGCGGCCTCGTGCCGCAGCCGGGCCCGCCGCTGCTCCGCACGCGCGCGTGCCTCCCGTTCCGCGCGGGCGGCCCGGTCGAGCGACTCGGCCCGTCCGGCCAGGCCCTTGACCCGCTCCTCGTGCGTACGGGCCTGGAGGCGGGCCTCCATCTCGGTCTGGCGGGCGTTGGCACCGTCGGCGGCGAGCCGGTCCCGTGCGGAGGTGTCGGGCTCCTCCTCGATCGGCATCTCCTCGGCGACGGTGAGTCGCTCGGCGAGTTCCTCGACCTCGGCGAGGGCCTTGTCGAGGGCTTCCTGCGCCCGTGCTGCGGCGGCCGTGGACCGCTCGGCCTCCCCCGCCGCGCCCCGGGCCTGCCCGGCGAGCCGGCCGAGCTGCTGGGCGACGGACGACTTCTCGCGGTCCGCGGCCCGGCGCCGCTCCCCCACGTCCTCGACGAGCGCGGCGCACTCCTTGCGCCGTTCGACGGCCTCGTGCTGGTCCTCGGTCAGCTCCTCGCAGCGCACCGCCAGCTCTTCCAGCTCGGCGGCGGCCTCGTCGACGGAGGCCTGCACTTCGAGGAGGCTGGGGGCGCCGGCGGAGCCGCCGTGGGCGAAGTGTGCGCCGAGGAGGTCGCCTTCGGAGGTGACGGCGGTGAGGTCGGGGTGGGTGTAGACGAGGTCTTCTGCGTCTTCGAGGGTGTCGACTACGACGATGCCGTGGAGGAGCCGTCGTACGGCGGGCATCAGCTCGGCGGGGCCCCGGACCAGGTCGGCAGCGAAGATTCGTCGTTCGTCCGCGGGTTCGTCGGGGCTGGTCGCGCAGTTCCCCGCGCCCACAGGGCGAGGATCTCCTGCCAAGAGCAGAGTCGCCCTGCCTCCGTCCTGTTTGCGGAGGAGTCTGATGGCGTCGGCCGCTGATGCCGGGGTCGTGACCGCGATGGCGTCCGCAGCCGCCCCGAACGCAGCCGCGAGGGCGACCTCGTATCCCGGGGTCACCGTCAGGAGTTCCGCCGCCGGGCCGAGCAGGCCGGAGAGGCGGTCCTTCGCCGCGAGCAGTATTCCGGTGCCGTCCTTGCGGCGCAGGCCCATGGCCAGGGCCTCGTGGCGAGCCTGGGTCGCGGCGCGCTTGCGTTCCGCCGTCGTGGCGGCCTCGCGGGCTGCTGTGAGGGCGGACTCGGCGTCGGCGAGCCGCTGCTTCGCGGCCTCGTGCTGTTCGGCGAGTTCGGCGTCGCCGGCGTCGAGGCCGTCGACCTCGGCCTTGAGTGCCTCGTACTCCTCCTGCGCGGCGACGGCCCGCTCCTGTGCCTCGTCACGGGCGGCGGCCAGGCGTTCGATCTCGGCCTGGGCGGAGGCCGCGCGCGAGCGGGCCGCGTTGACCTGGCCGCTGAGCCGGGCCAGTCCCTCGCGCCGGTCGGCGATGGCGCGGGCGGCGTCCTTCAGGCGCCGTTCCTCCTCGGTCAGCGCGCGCTCCAGCTCGGCGCGGTGGGCGACCGTGTCCTCCAGGGCGCGTTCGGCCGCCTCCAGGGCCGCCTCCAGCTCGGCCTCCTGCTCGCGGATGCGGGCGGCCTCGCGCTCCATTTCCTCGGGGTCGCGGCCGCGCCGCTCCTCGGGGGGCGCGGAGGTGGCGCTCTTCACGCGGGCGTCGGCCAGCGAGATCGTGCCGCGCACCCGCTCGGCGAGCTGGGAGAGCTCGTACCAGGTCTGCTGGGCGCGCTGGAGGCGCGGGGTGAGCTGCCGTACCTCGTCCTCCAGGAGTGCCTCGCGCTGGAGCGCCTTGCGCAGCTCCTGCTCGGCGGCCTCCTTGCGCCCCTTCAGCGCGGCCTCGTCGGCGACCTCGGCGTTGAGGGCTTCCTTCAGCCGTACGAGGTCGTCGGCCAGCAGCCGCAGACGGGCGTCGCGCAGATCGGCCTGGATGACGGCGGCCCGGCGGGCGACGGCAGCCTGGCGGCCGAGGGGCTTGAGCTGGCGTCGGAGTTCGTCGGTGAGATCCTGCACGCGCGCGAGGTTGGCCTGCATCGCGTCCAGCTTGCGCAGCGCCTTCTCCTTGCGCTTGCGGTGCTTGAGGACGCCGGCGGCCTCCTCGATGAAGGCGCGGCGGCCCATGGGGTCGGCGTGCAGCACGGAGTCGAGCTGGCCCTGCCCGACGATGACGTGCATCTCTCGGCCGATGCCGGAGTCGGAGAGGAGTTCCTGGATGTCGAGGAGGCGGCAGGTGTCGCCGTTGATCTGGTACTCGCTGCCGCCGTTGCGGAACATGATCCGCGTGATGGTGACCTCGGCGTACTCGATGGGCAGGGCCCCGTCGGAGTTGTCGATGGTCAGGGACACCTCGGCGCGGCCCAGCGGAGGTCGGCCGGTGGTGCCGGCGAAGATGACGTCCTCCATCTTGCCGCCGCGCAGCGATTTGGCGCCCTGCTCGCCCATGACCCAGCTGAGCGCGTCCACGACGTTGGACTTGCCCGAGCCGTTCGGTCCTACGACGCACGTGATCCCCGGCTCGAACCGGAGTGTGGTCGCCGAGGCGAACGACTTGAACCCGCGGAGGGTCAGGGCCTTGAGGTGCACGCCGCCGGACTCTACCGCCCGGGTTCGTCTCACTCCATGAACCCACGGTTTCGCCGCTGAACGCGCAGGGCACACCACACGTTAAAGACGGTGAAAGGATGCGGGGGAAAGAAAGAAGGGACGCCGATGGCGTCCCTTGCACTTCTGACAACTTAGCGGTTATGACGGGCGGCCCAACCACTGCTGTGCTGTTGTGGAGCGATGCAGTGATCAGGTGAGCGCAGGCTCCGCCTGGTGTGCGTCAACGCTCTCCATGATCCTGTCGTGAGAAGCGGCAGCCGTCAGCGCCTCGTTCTCGGCCTGGATCCGTCCGAGCTCGGATTCCAGGTCCTGGACGCGCTGCTGGAGCCGTCGCATCTCGGCGAGGAGTCGAGGGTCGGAGCCGCCGACGTAACCGAGAAGCGCCTTTGCCATGATGGATGGTCCTCCACAATGCGTGACCGACCGATGCGGTGTGGGTCGTGAGGGATTCGCACCCGCGATGCTTGGCAGGGCCTGGAGTTGTACCGCCGTTCAGCCATGCCAAACAGCTAAGGTGCGCGGGGCTTTCAGCGTCTCACCAAAAAGTTTGACGGTCAACACGATCACGCCCCGTATTGGGGGCCGACCGGGCGCGCGCGGCCTGATACGGCGGCGCTGCGGCTTCTGCGGGGCCCTCGGGGCGTGTCGATCATCCTTGCGTGCGGAGCCTGCCAAGGCAAGCGATTCTTGGCAATCACCAGCCACTTTCCGTCCGCGGCGGCCATCGGCGGCCTGCCGGAGGGCGCCCCTGAGGCCCGCCCTCCGACGCGGGATCAGCGAATGGCGAAGCCGTCGTAGCCGCCGCGAGGTGTGTCCCAGATCTCGGTGACGCCGTCCACACGGCCGGGCGTGTCGTCACCCTCGAGCCACTCCAGCAAGCCTTCACAACCCTCTCGCGCGCCCTCCGCGACCACTTGGACCCGGCCGTCGCCCAAATTGAGAGCAAAACCACTCAGGCCGCCGATCTCCAGGGCCTTGGCCCGCGTGAACCAGCGGAAACCCACACCTTGGACGCGTCCACGCACCCAGGCGACCAGTCGCACATCCTCGCTCATGACTGCAACCTAACCGCCCAATCTCCCTCGGGGTCACTTCCTCCACTTGCACCATGCGGTACCGTCCCCACCCAACGAATCTCATATGAAACTCACACCATCGAGTGAGTTTGGTGTTGATCTCGAGGACGAGTCGACCGCCAGGACGAGGAAGGCCAGAACATGGGACGCCACCGTCGCTCCGACGCCGGCCGCGCCGCCACGGGCAGCGCCACGGGGATCATGCAGGCCGACGGCGCCGCGGAGGGCCACGATCCGCTGTACGGCGGGGAAGACGGCCCGACCATGGGCATCGCGCCCTATCTGAACCCGGAGGCGTACGCCGACACGTACGCCCGGAGCGAGGCCTACCTGTTCGAGACGGAGGCCACCGCGGCGGGTGACGGCGGGTACGCCGCCATTCCCCGCCAGCGGACCGCCGAGACGGCGGTCTTCGCGAGCGACGGCTTCACTCCCGAGGGCGGCACCCGGCGTGCGGGCTCGCACCGCCGCCGCAAGAAGGCCGCACGGCCGATGCGCACGGGCCTGCTCGGGGTGTCCGCGGCGGTCGCCATCGGTACGGTCGCGGTGGCCACGGGCGCGGTTCCCGGCCTCGAGAACTACAAGCTCGGCGGCGACGGCGGCGCCGACAAGGTGCAGGCCGCGGACACGCCGACCAACACCCCGAGCGAGCAGGGCGGCACCTCCGGCAGCGCCGACGGCCGGGGCGGCACGCCCACGAGCCGGGACGCCGAGCGCTCCCTGTCGCCGTCGCCGTCCGCCTCGACGTCGTCGGCCGCGCCGACGAAGACGCCCGAGAAGCCGGAGAAGACGCAGGAGAAGACGCCGGAGAAGAAGCCGGCCGCGACCCCCAGCAGGAAGCCGGAGAACACGCCCTCCCGTACGGCCGCGCAGGCACCCGAGAAGCCCAGCGCCCCCGCAGCCCTCTCCGAGGAGTCCGCCGCCGCGGCCCAGGTGCTCAAACTCGTGAACGAGGAGCGGGCCAAGGTGGGCTGCAGCGCGCTCGCCGCGAACAGCGCGCTGACCGAGCTGGCGCAGAACTACAGCGAGGACATGCGCGCCCGGGGCTTCTTCGACCACACCGACCCCGACGGCAAGACGCCGTGGGACCGGGCCGAGGCCGCCGGGATATCCAACCTCGGCGGGGAGAACATAGCCCGCGGCCAGGCGGACGCCGCGGCCGTGATGGACGCCTGGATGAACAGCCCCGGCCACCGCGCCAACATACTGAACTGCGATTTCAAGACGCTGGGCGTCGGTGTCGAGCTCGGCTCGGGCGGCCCGTGGTGGACCCAGAACTTCGGCTACTAGACCCTCTCGACACTAACCCACAGTTAGCGCAATCTGTTGGCCAGCGCTGTGCTGGCGTACGCTGGGGGGATGACCACCACCCAGGAGTTCACGGAGGGGCTGGACGACCTTCCGTACAGCGTGTTCGCCAAGGCCTGCCCTTCGCGTGGCACGCTCGAGCACGTCACGGGCCGCTGGGGCGGGCTCGCGCTGACCGCTCTGTTCGAGGGGTCGCTGCGCTTCAACGAGCTGCGCCGCCGGGTCGACGGTGTGAGCGAGAAGATGCTGTCCCAGACGCTGCACGCGCTGGAGCGCGACGGCCTGGTCCACCGCGAGGCCCAGCCGACCAACCCGCCCCGTGTGGACTACGAGCTGACGCCGCTGGGACGCGGAGTGGCCGAGCGCCTGCTCGCCCTGATCCACTTCGTGGAGGGCAGCATGGACGACGTCCTGGCCGCGCGCGAGCGGTACGACTCCGCTAGGGCGTGATCCGCGGCGGCCGCTGGCACTTCGGGCAGTAGTAGCTCGACCGGTTCATCCAGGGCCGCCGGCGCATCGGCGTGCCGCAGCGCCGACAGGGCAGGCCCTCGCGGCCGTACGCGTCGAGCGACCGGTCGAAGTAGCCCGACTCGCCGTTGACGTTGACGTAGAGGCTGTCGAAGCTGGTGCCGCCCACCGCGAGGGCGGAGTTCATCACGTCCCGCACATGGCCCAGCAGCGACAGCGTGCGCGGACGGGTGAAGGTCGCGGTCGGGCGCTCGTAGTGGACGCGGGCGCGCCACAGGGCCTCGTCCGCGTAGATGTTGCCGACGCCGCTGATCAGCGACTGGTCGAGCAGGGCCCGCTTGATCGTGGACCGCTTGCGGCGCAGCGCGCCGTGGAAGGCCTCTTCGTCGAAGAGCGGGTCGAGCGGGTCGCGGGCGATGTGCGCGATGACGTCGGGCAGGCCCTCGGGGGTGTTGTCGTGCAGCGACAGCCCGCCGAAGGTGCGCTGGTCGACGAAGCGGAGTTCGGTGTCCAGGGCGTCGGTGAAGCGGGCGCGGATGCGCAGGTGCTTCTCGTCGGGAGCCGTGCGCGGCTGCACCAGCAGCTGGCCGCTCATGCCGAGGTGGGCCAGGATCGACTGGTCCGTGTCCTCCAACGGCAGCCACAGGTACTTGCCCCGGCGGCTGGGCGTGCCGATGCGATGACCCTTCAGACGGTCCGCGAAGTCGTCGCCGCCGGCGAGATGGCGGCGTACCGCGCGCGGGTGCAGCACCTCGACCTCGGCGACGGTCCGGTGGGCGACCCACCGCTCCAGGCCGCGCCGTACGACCTCGACCTCGGGCAACTCGGGCATTCGCTCCCCCGGTGTACGAGCCGAGCGCCCGCCCCCGGGCAGGGGCGGGCGCTCGGGTGCGCTGTTTCTGTTCGGTCAGGCGGACGCCGGCTCGGGGCCGGCACTCTCGTCGGCGGCTGCCTGCTGGGCGGCCGCCTCCTTGGCACGCTCGTCCGCGGCGGCCTTGATGGCCCGCCATGCGGATTCCGCGGCCTGCTGCTCCGCCTCCTTCTTGCTGCGGCCGGTGCCGGTGCCGTACGAGACGCCTCCGACGCGGGCGGCAGCAGTGAAGGTCTTCTCGTGGTCGGGGCCGGTCTCCGTGACCAGGTACTCGGGCACGCCGAGCCCCTCGGTCGCGGTGAGCTCCTGGAGACTGGTCTTCCAGTCCAGGCCGGCTCCGAGGTTCGAGGACTTCTCGATCAGGGGGTCGAACAGGCGGTGCACGAGCTCCGCCGCGGACTCCAGTCCCTGGTCGAGATAGACCGCACCGATCACCGCTTCAAGGGTGTCGGCGAGGATGGACGCCTTGTCCCGGCCGCCCGTTCCCTCTTCACCGCGGCCGAGCCGGATGAAGGAGCCCAGGTCGAGCCCACGGCCCACCTCCGCCAGCGCACGCGAGTTGACCACCGCGGCCCGCAACTTGGCCAGCTGGCCTTCGGGCAGGTCGGGGTGGGTTCGGTACAGCGTGTCCGTGACCACGAGGCCGAGCACGGAGTCCCCGAGGAACTCCAGGCGCTCGTTGGTCGGCAGACCGCCGTTCTCGTACGCGTAGGAACGGTGGGTCAGCGCACGCACCAGAAGGGCGGACTCGAGCTTGTACCCGAGCCGCCCTTCCAACAGCGTGTGGGACGAGGCCTGGTTGTCCGCAGAGGTTTTCTTCGGCGTGGACACAGTGCCTCTCACCAGCCGCTCAGACCTCGAGGACCTGGCGCTTGTTGTAGGTGCCGCAAGACGGGCACGCGATGTGCTGCTGCTTGGGCTCGTGGCAGCGCTCGCACGCAACCAGGGTGGGGACCGCAGCCTTCCACTGCGACCGGCGGTGGCGCGTGTTGCTGCGCGACATCTTCCGCTTCGGAACAGCCACGGCTACTTCTCCTGCTTCTCGTCGACGCCCGGTTCGGCGCCGCTCATCTCGTCCTTCTCGCCGTCCTTCATGGTGCCGGCGAGTCCCTGCAAAGCCGCCCAACGGATGTCGACGGCGTCGTGGTGGTGGTCCGGGTCGTCCGCCAGTCGCACACCGCACTCGGCGCACAGACCAGGGCAGTCTTCCTGGCACACCGGCTGCATCGGCAGTGCGAGCACCACCGCATCACGCAGCACGGACTCGAGGTCGAACAAGCCGTCCTCGAGGAAGAGCCTGTCCTCGTCGTCCTCGGCGTCGTCGCCCGGTTCCGCGATCACACGGCCCCGGTCGTCGGCGTCAGGGTACGAGAACATCTCCTGGAATTCCGCTTCGACGTCGAGCTGAAGCGGCTCCAGACACCTTACGCACTCCCCCTCGGCCCCGGCACGGGCGGTGCCTGTGACAAGCACCCCTTCCATGACCGACTCCAGGCGGAGTTCGAGTTCCACCGGGGCGCCTTCCGGCACTCCGATGACTCCCTTGATACCGAAGTCCTTGGGAGCGTCGACCGTGCGGGTCAGGCGCTGCAGCGCACCGGGCCGCCGGCCCAGCTCGTGCGTGTCGAACACGAGGGGGTTGCGGTGGTCGAGGCGGGCGTTCAGAGCCATTCCTGCTTTCGATCTTGCGAGCTGAGAGGGTTGCCGCCCTTCGGTGTTCCGGGCAGCGTGGATCGCGGACGTTCGCGCGACCGAAGAGCCAGGATACTGGACCTTTCGCTGTCGGCCCAATCCGGTGCTCAGCCGTTGCCGCGACCCTGCTCATAGGCCCTCAGCTGCTCGGCGCTGATCATGCCGGTGTCGAAGAGGCTGGTCTCGTCGAGGGCGTATCCCTGCTGGCCCTGGTGCCCCTGCTGGGCTTGTTGCGCCTGCTGGGCTTGTTGCGCCTGCTGGGCCTGCTGGGCCTGGTTCGGGTCGTACGCGGCCTGCTGGGCGTCGTAGCCCTGGTAGCCATAGGGATCGGCCTGCTGATAGCCGTACGGGTCCTGCTGGGCGGCGTAGGCCTGCTGCTGGTAGCCGCCGCCGTAGGGGTCGGGCTGCTGCTGATAGCCATAGGCCGGCTGCGGCTGTCCGTAGTCCTGCTGCTGGGCGGGCTGCTCGGCCGGGGGCTTCTGCTCCGCGAGGGCGGCCAGGTCGGCGAGGTAGTCGGCGTCACTGGAGTGCTGGACCGTGCTGAGGTCGTCGGCGAGGGCGCCGAGGTCGTCGCTGGCGATACGGCCGTGCAGCTTCTGCCGGCCGCGGCCGACGGCCTCCAGGGTCTTGGCGAGGACCGCCTCGAAGGAGCCGAGCTTGGCGTGGACGTACTCGTCGGCGGTACGGCGCAGGGTCTCCGGGTCGTGGCTGCGCTCGGGGGCGTCCTCGTCCTCGTAGCCCTGGTCGTCGACGCCGGGGCCGGTACCGAGGAGCTTCTCGCGGCCGCGGCCGACGGAGCCGAGGGTCTTGGTGAGGACGACCTCGAAGTTGGCGAGCTTGGAGTCGACGTAGTCGTCGGCCTCGGCGCGGACCTCCTCGGCCTCCTGGCGGGCCTCGGCGAGGATCCGGTCGGCCTCGGCCTGGGAACGGCGGGCGACCTCGGTGTCGGAGATCAGGGAGCCGCGCTCGGCGTGCGCCTGCCCGATGATCCGCTCGGCCTCCTGGCGGGCGTGCTCGACCATCTGCTCGCGGCCGCCGATCAGCTCCTGGGCCTGGGCGAGCGAGTCGGGCAGCGCCGCGCGCACCTCTTCCAGCAGCGAGAGCAGTTCGGCGCGGTTGACCACGCACGACGCCGACATGGGCATGGACCGGGCGCCGGAGACCGCGGAGACGATCTCGTCGAGCTTCTTCTGCACGTCCACGGTGTGCTCGCCACTCTCTACGGATGCGTTGGAGACGGACGGGACGACTGTAGTCCCATCAGCAGTCTCATCAGTCCTTGCGCAGACGCTCGTTGAGGACCTGGAGGACTTCCGCCGGGACCAGGTGGGAGACGTCCCCGCCCCAGGTGGCGACCTCCTTGACCAGGGAGGACGACAGGAAGCTGTAGGTGGGGTTGGTGGGGATGAAGAGGGTCTCCACGCCCGAGAGGCCGTTGTTCATCTGGGCCATCTGCAGCTCGTAGTCGAAGTCGCTGACCGCGCGCAGGCCCTTGACGATGGCGGGGATGTCGCGCTGCTTGCAGAAGTCGACGAGCAGGCCGTGGAATGCCTCCACACGGACGTTCCCGTACTCGGCGGTGACCCGGCGGATCAGGTCGATCCGCTCCTCGATCTCGAACAGGCCCTTCTTGGCCTGGTTGATCATCACCGCGACGTAGACCTCGTCGTACAGCCTGGAGGCGCGGGAGATGATGTCGAGGTGTCCGTTGGTGATCGGGTCGAACGACCCGGGACAGACGGCGCGGCGCACTTGTGTTCCCTCGCTCTCCGGTCCGGTCATCGTGCGTCTTCGCACGTAGAGGCGGCGCGACCGTACCAAAACGTTCCCTCGCCGTAGCGACGGGCCCGGAGGGCTTCGAAACCCTCGGGCCACCGGAATTCACCACCCCTGGTGCTGCGCTCCACGGTGACGAGGGCTTCTTCGGCGAGCCAGCCCTCGGTGCGGAGTGTGAGGAGGATCTCGCGAAGATCGTCGTCCGTGACGGCGTACGGGGGGTCGAGGAAGACGAGGTCGTAGGGCTCGCCGGGGGGCGGCGTACGGATGATCTGTTCAGCTTTGCCCGATCTGACCTCGGCGCCGGGGAGGCCGAGGGACTTCACGTTCTCGCGGACCGTGCGGGTCGCTCGGGCGTCGGCCTCGACGAGGAGGGTGTGGGAGGCGCCTCGGGAGAGGGCCTCCAGGCCTACGGCTCCGGAGCCGGCGTAGAGGTCGAGGACGCGTTCGCCGTCCAGGGGGCCGCCCAGGAGGGATTGCCAGGTGGAGAACAGGCCCTCTCGGGCGCGGTCCGATGTGGGGCGGGTTCCTGTGCCTGGCGGGACGGCCAGGCGGCGTCCGCCGGCCCGGCCGGCGATCACGCGCGTCATCTGTGGTCCTTGGTCGTGGGCGGCTTCAGGTATCAGTGTGGCTGGTCGCGCAGTTCCCCGCGCCCCTGAGTTGGCATCCCTCACCCCTTTTCCAAGTACTGCTCCCTCTCCTCGTCCAAGAGGGCGTCCAGAGCAGTCCGCAGTGCCGGGAGGTTCGTCAGCTCCGGGTCCCTGGCCACGACAGTCGTCGCCTCCTCCCGGGCCTGCGCGATGATCTCCTCGTCCTCGATGACGGCGAGCATCCGCAGGCTGGTGCGGGCACCCGACTGGGCCTGGCCGAGGACGTCACCTTCGCGGCGTTGTTCCAGGTCGATGCGGGAGAGCTCGAAGCCGTCGAGGGTGGCGGCGACGGCGTTCAGGCGCTGGCGGGCCGCGCTCGCCTCGGGCATCTCGCTGACCAGGAGGCACAGGCCGGGCGCCGAGCCACGGCCGACGCGGCCGCGCAGCTGGTGGAGCTGGGAGACGCCGAAGCGGTCGGCGTCCATGATCACCATCACGGTGGCGTTGGGGACGTTGACACCGACCTCGATGACCGTCGTGGCGACCAGGACGTCGGTCTCCCCCGCGGCGAAGC
Source organism: Streptomyces sp. NPDC040589 (assembly GCF_055594445.1). Classification (NCBI taxonomy): domain Bacteria; kingdom Bacillati; phylum Actinomycetota; class Actinomycetes; order Kitasatosporales; family Streptomycetaceae; genus Streptomyces; species Streptomyces sp. NPDC040589. Next base: position 175,999 of record NZ_JBVIWP010000001.1, read on the forward strand.
GGCGCATGACCGCGTCTTTGTCGTCGGGTTGCATACGGCCGTGCAGGACCTCCACCTTGAGGCCGCTCAGCGGGCCCTTGGAGAGCTGGTCCGCCACGTCGAGGACGGCGAGGGGCGGGCGCTTCTCCGCGGCGTCCTCCGGGGACTCGGAGGACTTCTTCTTCCCGGACTTCTTGGGGTCGTCCTCCTCGTCCCCGATGCGTGGGCAGACGACGTACGCCTGATGGCCGTTGCCCACTTCCTCGCGGACCCGTTCCCACGCTCGGGCCAGGAAGTGGGGCTTGTCGGCGGCCGGGACGACATGGCTGGCGATCGGCGAGCGGCCGGCCGGGAGCTGGTCGAGGACGGAGGTCTCCAGGTCGCCGAAGACCGTCATGGCCACCGTGCGCGGGATGGGCGTGGCGGTCATGACCAGGAGGTGCGGGGGCTGTTTGCCCTTGCCGCGCAGGGCGTCGCGCTGCTCGACGCCGAAGCGGTGCTGTTCGTCGACCACGACCAGGCCCAGGTCGTGGAACCGCACCTTGTCCTCGATCAGCGCGTGCGTGCCGATGACGACACCGGCCTCGCCGGTGGTGAGGTCGAGCAGGGCGTGGCGGCGGGCGGCCGCCCCCATGGACCCGGTGAGCAGCACCACCTTGGTGGCCCGCTCGGCCCCGCCCAGCATGCCGCCCTCGGCCAGCTCGCCCATCATCTCCACGACGGACCTGTGGTGCTGCTGGGCGAGCACCTCGGTGGGCGCGAGCATGGCGGCCTGCCCGCCGGCGTCGACCACGGCGAGCATGGCGCGCAGGGCGACCATCGTGTTGTGGGTGACGGTGAAGTTGTCGGTGATGTAGGCATGGCTCGGGTGGGCGACGCTGATGCACTGGACGGGCTTCCGTCCCACGTATTCGACCGCCCGGATGCCGCGCCGGAACGTGTTGTACTTCGGCCTTGCGCGCACGCGTTCGGCCTTGCGGGTGAGCCGGAACGGGGCGTATTCGTCCGGCAGGGCCACGGACACGTCGTACGCGGCCTTCTTCGGGAGTACCCGCGCCCGGCCGCCCAGAGACCGCACGAGCCAGGCAACGTCCTCCGCGAGCCGGCGCGAAGCCGAGCAGAGGGAGATGCTCAGGCCGTCGGCCTGGATGGTGCCGTCCGTGTCCAGAAGCCCTTGCAGCAGGGCGAGACGGTCCTTGACCGGCCTGTTCTTGAAGTCGTCCGGGACAAACTTGCCGTGGGATGTCGCTCCCCAGAGGCCCCACTCCCGCAAGGCCTGGATTACGGGGTTGCGCACGCCTCCTGCACGCCGCGATAGCTGGATTGTGTAGTCACAGCGCGATCCCTTCACCGGTACCAGCCGGCATTCGGGCGCCACTGCCGTAGCTACCGCGTCACGGATCTCGTCATCGATGATGGAAAGGCGGAGATTGTGCCGGAACGAGCCGTCTCCCAGCAGCAGACCGAACAGGTACGGGTCGAGGGGCAGCCCGGAGTCGCCGCCCAGATCGACCGGCTTCGCCGCTGGGATGTACCACTTCGACGACCCGTTGGCCTTGAACGTGTCGAGACGGATCTCCCGGGTCGTCATGACCTTGGGAGCTTGGCCGCGGTGCCACCCGCAGCTCGTACCGACGATCCAGAGGTGCTCGTCGTCGCACTCGACGGAACTCCCGTCGGACAGAACCAGGCGCCACACATCACGCTCCCCCTGGGGGAAGACGCCGTCGATCAGCGTGATGTCCCCGTCCGGCACCACCACCTCGTCGCCCACCCGTAGGTCTCCCATGGGACGGAAGCCCGTGGGTGTGAGCACCAGTGAGTCAAGCGGCTGTGCCTTTCCCGAACCGACCTCCCCCTGGAGCAGCCGGTGCATCGGATGGTCGGTGGCCAGGTCGTCGAAGATCTCCCTGGAGACGCGCTGCTGGCCGTCCGTGAGGGTGAAGGGGAGGCGGGCGTCGAAGGAGGCGAGGAGGCCGTCGGGGGTGGGCTTGCGGGGCACCGCCGGGAGTTGGGCGTCCGCGTGGCGGCGGCGGGCGAGGGCGACCTGGAGGACGAAGGCCTCGTCCCACTTGAGGCGGGCGCGGGCGTCCTCGATGTCCGCCTTGGTGTGCGGGCGGTGGATCTTCAGCAGCGCCTCGGGGAGGGGGACCATGCCGCGGCCCTGGCGCAGGGAGTCCGGCAGCGGGTCGACGGCCTCCTGGGCCGTGGGCAGGACCGTCTGGAGCGCCTTGCCGATCTTCCAGGACTCCAGCTTGGCGGTGGCGGGGTAGATCGGGATCAGGGCGCCCGCCCAGGTCTCGATGGATTCATCCGGGTCGCCGCGCAGCAACTCGTAGGCCGGGTGGGCGAGTTGGAGGCGGCGGTTGAAGACGGAGACCTTGCCCGCGAACATCGCGCGCGTGCCCGGCAGCAGCTCCTTGTGGGGCTTGTGAACACCGGCGCCGAAGAAGACCAGTTGGAGGCGGCCGCTGCCGTCGGTGATGGTGACTTCGAGGCGCTGGCCCTTGCCACGCGGGGCCTTGGCGGAGGCGAAGCTGTGCAGGCGGGCGTCGGCCACCTGGGCGACCACCGTGACGTGCTCGTCCATGGGGAGGTCGGCGAGGTGGGTGAGCTGGCCGCGCTCCTCGTATCTGCGCGGGTAATGGTGGAGCAGGTCGCCGACGGTGAGCAGGCCGAGGTGCTCGGCCATCACCTTCGCGGTGGCGGGGCCGAGCACCGACTTCAGCGGTTGTCGCAGGGGTTCTTCCAGTGCGGGCACGAGATCCATTGCACACCACGCCACTGACAATGCTGTAGAGGCCGCGGCGGACGTTGCCGTATACGTCCCGGAAATCCCTGGTCAGACGGCTGGTTCGGGCCTTAGGATGGCGCGCTCCCGGCCCTTCTTCGCGGTCACCGCCCCACCGGGACCGCCCGACCCCGCGCCGTCGCGAGTCCTCCCACCGGCGCCGTGATGATGGATTCCGAGACCTCACAGGCTTCCCAGGCACCCCGTTCGCCCCAGTCACCTCATACGTTCCAGGTCGACCTGCGTGGTCTGGTGGACCTGCTCTCCCACCACCTCTACTCCAGTCCCAAGGTGTATCTGCGCGAGCTGCTGCAGAACGCGGTGGACGCCATCACCGCCAGACGCGCGGCGGAGCCCGACGCCCCGGCCCGGGTGCGGTTGTCCGCGCGGGGCGGCACCCTGCGGGTCGAGGACACCGGCGTGGGCCTCACCGAGGCGGACGTGCACAGTCTGCTCGCCACGATCGGGCGCAGTTCCAAGCGTGCCGAGGGGCTTCAGGAGGCCCGCTCCGACTTCCTCGGGCAGTTCGGCATCGGGCTGCTGGCCTGTTTCGTCGTGGCCGAGCGGATCCGGGTCGTCAGCCGCAGCGCCCGTACGCCCGGGGCGCCGCCCGTGGAGTGGACTGCGCGCGACGACGGTTCGTACACCGTGCGGACGCTGCCGGACGCCGAGCGGCCCGAACCGGGCACCACCGTGCATCTGGTGGCCCGGGCGGGGGCGGCGGAGTGGCTCACGCCCGAGCGGGTCGCCGCCCTGGCACGGGACTTCGGGTCGCTGCTGCCGTACGACGTCCGGGTGGGCGACGAGGCGGTCACCGACCTCCCGGCGCCCTGGGACCGTTCGTATCCGAGCCCGGCCGGCCGCCGCGTCGCCCTCGCCCGGCACTGCCACGACCTGTTCGGCTTCACCCCGTTGGACACGATCGACCTGGCCGTGCCGCTGGCCGGCATCCGCGGAGTGGCCTATGTGCTGCCGTCGGCGGTCAGCCCGGCCCAGCGCGCGGGTCATCGCGTGCATCTCAAGGGCATGCTGCTGACCGAGCGGGCCGAGCAGCTGCTGCCCGACTGGGCGTTCTTCGTGCGCTGTGTGCTCGACACGGACAGTCTGCGGCCGACGGCCTCACGCGAGTCGCTGTACGAGGACGAGACCCTGGCCGCCGTACGGGAGGCGCTGGGCGAGCGGATCCGCGCGTGGCTGACGGGCCTGGCGGCCGGTGATCCGGAACGGCTGGCCGCGTTCCTGTCGGTGCACCACCTGGGTGTGAAGTCGCTGGCCCGGCACGACCGCGAGATGCTGCGCACGATGCTGCCGTGGCTGCCCTTCGAGACGACCGACGGACGGCTGTCCCTGGAGGAGTTCGCGCAGCGGCACCCGGTGGTGCACTTCACGCGGACCGTCGAGGAGTACCGACAGGTGGCGCCGATCGCGTCCGCGCAGGGCATCGGCGTGATCAACGGCGGTTACACGTACGACAGCGAGCTGGTGGAGGCGTTGCCCTCGGTACGGCCGGGGACCGTGGTCGCCGAACTGGACTCGGACACGGTGACCGCCCATCTGGACGCGGTCGACCCGGCCGAGGAGCTGGCCCTGTCGGGCTTCCTGGCTGCGGCGCGGGCCCGGCTCGACCAGCTGGGCTGCGATGTGGTGCTGCGGGCCTTCCACCCGCTCTCGGTGCCCGCGCTGCACCTCGACGACCGGGACGCCCGGCACGAACAGGCCCGGGCCGATGCCGAGGCGCAGGCCGACGACCTGTGGGCGGGCATCCTCGGCTCCCTGCGCGGCAGTGCTCCCCGCGCGCGTCTGGTGCTCAACCACCTCAATCCGCTGGTCCGGCGGATCAGCGCGCTGCACGACCCGGAGCTGATCGGTACGGCGACGGAGTCGCTGTACGGGCAGGCCCTGCTGATGGCGCAGCGGCCGCTGAGGCCCGCCGATTCGGCGCTGCTCAACCGCGCGTTCATCGGTCTCCTGGAGTGGGCCACGCACAGCGAGGACGGTCAGGCATGAGTGAGATCACCGACTTCGACGCCCTGCGCCGGGCGATGGCGGAGAACTCCGACGAGCCGGAGGGTCCTGCCCGCAACGCGCGCGCGGAGGAGCTTCTGACGGCGGCCGAGAAGCTGAACATCCCGCTCGCCGTGATCGAGGCCCTCGGGCACCAGCTGAAGGTCTACAACTACAGCTCCGAGAAGGGGAAGATGTTCGTCCCCTTCGCGCGGCTGCTGCGCTTGTGGGACGAACGCCCCGAGGACTTCGACGAGTACGAGACCCACTCGCTGCACTGGGTCTTCAAGTGGGTGTCGTCCGGCATGCTCGACCAGCCGCACATCCCGCTCGCGTCGATCGAGAAGTGGCTCGGCGAGATGGAGCACCGCTACCGGATCGGCGGGTACTCCGAGCGGGCCGTGCGCAGCGCCGAGCACAGCGTGGCCGCCCATGTCGGGGACATCGCGCGGGCCGAGCGGGCGTACGCCGCGTGGCTGGCCGCCGACCGGGACGGCATGGCCGACTGCCACGCGTGCGAGCTGCACGGGCAGGGCTGGTGGCAGGCGGAGCTGGGCCGGGACGCGGAGGCCGTGGAGTTGTGGCGGCCGGTGCTGGAGGGCGAGTACGCCTGCGCCCACGAGCCGCACACGGCGCTCGCCTCCTCCCTGGTGCCGCTGCTGCGGCTGGGCCGCCTCGACGAGGCCCGCGCGCACCATCTGCGGGGCTTCCGGCTGGTCCGGGCCATGGAGAGCATGCGCGGCGCGTACGCGGAGCACGTGGAGTTCTGCGCGCTGACCGGCAACGAGGCGCGGGGGCTCGAGCTGCTCGCGGAGCGGCCCGCGTACTTCACGGACGACGGGCAGCCGCAGAGCAAGCTGGACTTCATGAGCGTGGTGGCCCTGCTCATGGACCGTCTGACCGGCCTCGGTCTTGGCGACCGGCAGGTGCCGGGCCCGGCCGGCCGGGAGTGGACCGCCCGGGAACTGGCCACGCACGCGCGTGCGGAGGCCCTGGCCCTGGCGGCGCGCTTCGACGAGCGCAACGGCACGGGATACGTCAGCGAGCGGGCCCGCGCGCGTATGGCGCGGGAACCCCTGGTGGAGCGGCTGCCGCTGGGGGTGCGGTCGGTACGGCCGCTTCCTCCGCCCGCTCCCCCGGCCGTGACGACCGCTGTCGCCGGGCAGCCGGATCTGCCGGCGCTGCTGGCCGAGGCACGGCGGCTGTCGGACACCCTGCGGCCGGGCGCCGTGGAGGCGTGGGCGGCGGTCGCCGGGGCGGCGGAGGGCGTCGAGCTGGACCCGCGCGACCGGGCCGAGATCGCCGACCACGAGGCGATGGGCCTCGGCCCCGAGGGCGCCGCGCTCTTCGAGCGGGCCGCCGGGCTGTACGCGGAGGCGGGCGACCCGGGCGAGGCCCTGGCGGCACGCGCGCGTGCGGCGTACGTACGCGCTCTCGGGGGCGACGTGGCCGAGGCGGTCGCGGCCGTGGCCGGCCCGTACGACGAGATCCTCGCGCTGCACGCCGCCGGTGGCACGGGCCTGCGGCAGACGGCGTCCGTCGTCATGGGACGGGCCCGGATCCTGATGCGCCGGGCGCACGAGGCCGAGGGCCCCGGGACGGAGGCGGTGCTCACCGAGGCCGAAGCCGCCGTCCAGGAGGTCCTGGCGCTCGTCGACGGGCGGACCGGGGAGGACGTACGGCTGACCGCGCGGGCCGCCGAGGCGCAGGCGATGCTCGCCGAGCTGGCGGGACTGGCCGGGGACCTGAAGTCGGCCGCGGGGCTGTTCGCGCGGGGCGCGGCGGCGTTCGTCGCGGCGGGGCTGCCCTGGTTCGCGGTGGAGTACGAGGCCCGGCTCGCCTCCCTGGCCCACCACCTCGACGACATGGCGGAGGCGGAACGGGCGCTGCGGGCGGCCCTGGAGCACGGCGGGCCGCATCTGGAGGCGCCCGGCCGGGCCCAGCTGCACCTCCAGCTCGCCGAGGTGGTCGGCGGCCGGGGCGAGGCCGTGGAGGCCGCCGAGCACGCCCTGCAGGCCGCGCACTGGGCCGACGAGGCGGGCGAGAGCGCGACGCTGGGTGCCTGGGCACGGCAGCAGCTCGGCGGGCTCCTGCTGCGGCAGGGTCGGTGGGCCGAGGCCGCCGAGGTGCTGGAGTCGGCGCTGCCCGATCTGACCGCGGAGACGCACGGCGACGGGGCGGTCGTGCAGACGCAGTGGTGGCTGGGCGACTGCCTGAGCGAACTCGGCGAGCACCGCGCCGCCGCCGAACGGCGTCTGCAGGCGGCCGAGATCGCCCGGCACTGGCCCGAGCAGCACGACCACGCCACCCTCGCCCACCTGGCCGGTGAGTCGCTCGCGCAGGCCGGGCTGGCCGCCGAGGCGGACCGGGCCTACACGCGCGCGGGCGACCTGTGGCGCGAACTCGGCAACACCCACGGGCTGGTCCGCTCCCTGCGCGCCCGCGCCTGGCTGGCGTTGCAGGCGCCGGACGGGCTGGAGGAGGCACGGGGCCTGATGGCGAGCGCGGTCCGGGAGTGCGAGGCGGCGCGGGACACGGCCGCCGACGAGGAGACCCGGCTCCGGCTCGAAGCCGAACTCGGCCACACCCACCGGCAGTTCGGCGACCTGCTGGCCCGCTCCGTCGCCGAAGGTGTCGAAGACGCCTCGAACCGGGCCGTCTTCGAGGAGGCCCTGTCCCAAGTGATCCGCTCGGTCGAGGTGTTCACGGCCCTCGGGGACGGCGCCCTGCACAGCCGCACCGGCGCCGAGCTGGCCGCGGGCTGGCTGGAGGCCGACCTGGGCCGCCCCGCCGAGGCCGTGGCACGCGCGCGTGCGGTGCTGGCGGCGTACGAGGGACACGACGGCTTCGACGACACGGGGGCCGTCGAAGGCCAGGAGGTGCGGGCCCGGCGGGCGGAGGCCGGGCACATGCTCCAGTCCGCGGCGGAGCGGCAGGGGTGAGTTCCTGCCCTGCTCCACGCCGATCCTGTCCTACTCCACTCCGATGAGGAGCAGGGCCCCTTGCCGTCCGCCCCGGTACACGACCGTGTCGACGGCGAGGTATCCCTCGCGGACCCGGCCCTCCAGGTGCTCGGCGATCGCCTCGGGGGCGTCGTCGCCGAGCACCAGGGTGACCATCTCGCCCCCGGCCGCGAGCATCCGGTCCAGGACGGTCTCGGCGGTGGCCGCGACGTCCGCGCCGATCACGGCCACATCGCCGTCGATCAGGCCCAGGACGTCGCCGGCCTGGCAGATGCCGGCCATCGTCCAGGACTGGCGTTCGGCGACGGTGACCTCGGCGTAGCGGGTCGCGCCGGCCGCCGAGGTCATCGACACCACGTCCTCGTCGAAGCGGCGCTCCGGCTCGTGCACGGCCAGCGCGGCGATGCCCTGGACCGCCGAGCGGGTCGGGATGAGGGCCACGCGGATGCCCTCCGTGCGGGCCTGCTCGGCCGCCGCCGCGGCGGTGTGACGCAGTTCGGCGTCGTTGGGCAGCAGCACGACCTCGCGCGCGTGGGCCCGCCGTACGGCCTGTACGAGTTCGCCGCTCGCGGGGGGCTCCCCGGGGCGTGCGAGCACGGTGGTCGCGCCGGCCTCGGCGTACAGCCCGGCCAGGCCCTCACCGGGCACGACGGCCACGACGGCACGCTGGGCGCGCTCCCGGGGCGGGCGCTCGGCGCCGGTGGTGTGCACGTCGCCGGCGCCGAAGTGCGTGATGCGGATCCGGTAGGGCCGCCCGGCCTCGATGCCGGCCTCGACGGCGGCGCCCGCGTCGTCGACATGGACATGGACGTTCCACAGCCCGTCACCGCCGACCACGACGAGGGAGTCCCCGAGGGCGTCGAGCCGCTCCCGCAGCCGCCCCACGGCCGCGTCCTCGGCCTCCAGGAGGTAGATCACCTCGAAGGCGGGCCCGTCCTGGTCCGCCGCGGTGGTGCTGTCGGCGCACTCGCCCGGGGCGCCACCGACCGGGACGGGGCCGTCGTCGGGTTCCACGCGCGCGTGGGGGTCCTCGTCCGGGCCGGTGTACGCGCCGGCAACCGCTCCCCCGGGCACCCTGGCCCCCGGCACGCTCACCGCACCCGCCACCACCGCCCGGGGCATCTCCCCCGTGAACGTCTCCACCAGCGCCCCGAGCACCGCCACCAGCCCTCGCCCACCGGCGTCGACCACCCCGGCGCGTTCCAGGACGGGCAGCTGGCCCGGGGTCGCGGAGAGGGCCGTGCGCGCTCCCTCGTAGGCCGCCCGGGCCACCTTCCCGCAGTCGCCCTCGGCACCGTCGGCGGCGTCGGCGGCGGCCGAGGCGACCGTGAGGACGGTGCCCTCGACGGGGTGGGCCACGGCCTGGCGGGCGGAGTCGGCCGCGTGCCGCAGGGCGAGCCGCAGGCCCTGGCCGTCGGCGTCGGCGGCCTCGTCGTCGGCCAGCACCTGGGCCATGCCGCGCAGCAGCTGGGCGAGGATCGTCCCGGAGTTCCCTCGGGCACCGATGAGCGCCCCGTGCGCCATCGCCCGGGCGGCATCGGCGAGCGTCGGCCCTTCGGGCCCAGACCCCGCCGCATGGCCCGCGAACACCGCCTCGACCGCCGCGACCGCGGACTCCACGGTCAGGTACAGGTTCGTGCCGGTGTCCCCGTCCGCCACGGGGTAGACATTGATCGCGTCGATCTCCTCACGCGCCCGCCCCAGCGTCTCGAGAGCGAGACCACACCAGGTGCGCACCGCGACAGCGTCGAAGAATGTCTGCGGCACCTGCGCCACCGCGCCTCCCTTAGCTGCTGGACGTGGCACGCAGCGTAGTCTCCGGGGCGGTCCGGACCGGAGGCGGGCCGGGCCCGGCCCCTGAGCCGCCATGGTAGTTTCGCTCTACGGGTGCAGCCGTTGTATGCTGCTCCGGTTGCCCGATCCCGATCGGGCCTTCCCCCTGGCAGCGCCACTCAGACCGGACGGCTCCTTGAGCCCCACGATCTCGATCCCGGCATGCCGGGATTAACCGTAAGTGCATCTGAAGTCTTTGGAGTGACCCGTGGCTGCCAACTGCGACGTCTGCGGCAAGGGGCCGGGCTTCGGCAACAACATCTCGCACTCGCACCGCCGTACGCCCCGTCGCTGGAACCCGAACATCCAGCGTGTGCGTACCGTGGTGGGCGGGACGCCGAAGCGCGTGAACGCTTGCACCTCGTGCATCAAGGCCGGCAAGGTCTCGCGCTGACGCTCAGCTAGCGCGCGGCCACTGCTGGTTCGCTGAAGAGCCGGTCCACCTGAGGTGGACCGGCTCTTTGCCGTGTCCGGATGTCCAGGAAGGGCCGGACGCTCAGGAACCGGCCCGGAACCGCCAGCCGTGATCCACCGGCCCGATGCCCCCGCCGAGCGCGAAGCCGGCCGCGACGGCCCCCGTGACGTACTCCTTGGCCGCCGTCACCGCCTCCGGCACGGACCGCCCCTTCGCGAGCTGTGAGGCGATCGCGGAGGCCAGCGTGCAGCCCGTACCGTGCGTGTGCCGGTTGTCGTGGCGCGGTGCCCGCAGCCAGTGCTCCTCGGAGCCGTCGGTGAGCAGATCGACGGCGTCCCCGGGCAGATGCCCGCCCTTGATCAGCACCCAGCGCGGCCCGTACGCCAGCACGGCCGCCGCGGCGCGCCGCAGCTCCTCCTCCGACTCGACCCGCACCCCCGTCAGCTGGGCCACCTCGTCGAGGTTCGGGGTGGCGACCGTCGCCACCGGCAGCAGCTTCGTACGGACGGAGTCCAGCGCCGAGGCGGCGAGCAGGGAGTCGCCGTGCTTGGAGACGCCCACCGGGTCGACGACCGCCGGGGCGTCCGTCGCCGCGAGCAACTCGGCCACCGCCTCCACGAGTTCCGCCGAGGCCAGCATGCCGGTCTTGACCGCCTGGACGCCGATGTCGTCGACGACACTGCGGTACTGGGCCCGAACCGCCTCCACGGGCAGCTCCCAAGCCCCCTGCACGCCGAGGGAGTTCTGCGCGGTCACCGCCGTGACGACACTCATGCCGTGCACGCCGAGCGCGAGCATCGTCTTCAGGTCGGCCTGGATGCCCGCGCCTCCGCCGGAGTCGGAGCCCGCCACCGTAAGGACGTTGGGGATCATGACTCTATGTCTCCGAAGTGGTCCCAGCCGCCCTTGCTGGTCCACGGCGCTCCGTCGACCGTGACCTGGGGCAGCGCCGAGGGGTTGAGGACCTCGCCGATGACCTTCCAGCGGGCGGGCAGCTTCACGTCCGAGGGGAACGTCGCCACGATCGCGTGGTCCTCTCCCCCGGTCAGCACCCACTGCATGGGGTCGACGCCGACGGCCTGCCCGATGTCGTTCATCTGGGTCGGGATGTCGATCGCCCCGGAGCGGATGTCGATCCGCACCTTGCTGGCCTCGGCGATGTGCCCGAGGTCGGCGATCAGCCCGTCGCTCACATCGCACATCGCGGTCGCCCCGAGCCCGGCGGCGGCCGGACCCGCGTGATAGGGCGGCTCGGGACGCCGGTGGGCCTCCACGAACGCGCGCGGCGAGCGGAACCCCCGCGACAGCACCGCGTACCCGGCCGCCGACCAGCCCAGCCAGCCGGTCACCGCGACGAGGTCGCCGGGCTGCGCGCCCGCCCGCGTCACCGGTTCCTGGTTGCGCAGATCGCCCAGCGCCGTGATCGACACCATGATCGAGTCGCCGCGTACGACGTCACCGCCGACCACGGCGGCGCCCGCCACCTGGCATTCGTCGCGCAGGCCGTCCATCAGCTCGCTCGGCCAGGTCACCGGCAGCTCGGCCGGGACGACCAGACCGAGCAGCAGCGCGGTCGGCACGGCGCCCATGGCGGCGATGTCGGCGAGGTTCTGCGCGGCGGCCTTGCGGCCCACGTCGTAGGCCGTCGACCAGTCGCGGCGGAAGTGCCGGCCCTCCACCAGGATGTCCGTACTGGCCACGACCCTGCGGTCGGGCGCGGCCACCACCGCGGCGTCGTCGCCGGGGCCGACCCGGACCGCCGGGGTGGTGGTCAGACGGGAGGTGAGCTCCCTGATGAGCCCGAACTCACCGAGCTCACCAACAGTGCCCTTCATTGCCCTCTCTCCCCTTCTGTCCCTGTACATGCCCGGTCGCGAGGCAACTGGGGCCTCGCTACGGTCGAAGTGACCGTCATGTTCTGCCGGACCCGCGCCCCGGCGCGCAAGACCCGGTCCCCACGGGTCTCCCCGTGGTGAGCGGCGACGCGATACCGTGGCGTTCCTTTTCCCCACATGATCCTCGTGGCCGCCCTGGAGGTTCCGTGGTACAGGCGTACATCCTGATCCAGACGGAGGTCGGCAAGGCGTCGACCGTCGCCGAGACGATCAGCAAGATCCCTGGGGTCGTCCAGGCCGAGGACGTGACGGGACCGTACGACGTCATCGTGCGGGCCCAGGCCGACACCGTCGACGATCTCGGTCGCCTGGTGGTCGCCAGGGTCCAGCAGGTGGACGGCATCACCCGCACCCTGACCTGCCCGGTCGTCCATATCTAGCCCCCGTCTACCCTGTGCCGGTGAACTCTTTCCGTCACCGGCACCGTTCTGTCTTCCGCATGTTCCGCCTGCCCGCTCTCGCGCTGTTGATCACTGTCGCGGGCTGCTCCTCAGCAGACGACAGCGCGTCGGCGGCGGTTCCCAGTCCGGGCGCCAAGGCCACGGAACTGTGCCGGAACCTGGACAAGGTACTGCCCGCGAAGGTGGATGGTGAGCGACGCGAGGATCCCGAGCCCGCGTCGGCGCTGACGGCGGGCTGGGGCAGCCCGGCGATCATACTTCGCTGCGGTGTTCCGCAGCCGCCGAAGATGATCGATCCGAAGGTGGCGGACGGACGTGATCCGGACGCGGTCGCCGGGGGTGTGAACGGGGTGGACTGGCTGATGGAGGAGCGGGACGACGGGGGGCACGTTTTCACCACGGCCAACCGGGAGACGTACGTCGAAGTGCGCGTGCCGCAGGGGCCGGACAGCTCCGGGGTGCTGATCGATCTGGCCTCAGCCGTGAAGAAGGCGATCCCCGAGGGGATCGCCTCCTGACACCTCCTGCGACGCGCGGTCGATTCAGCGCAGGCCCGTCGAACGGCGAAGTGCCGCCTGCACCAGGCGGTCCACCAGCTCCGGGTAGGACACCCCGCTCGCCTGCCACATCTGCGGATACATCGAGATGGGCGTGAAGCCGGGCATCGTGTTGATCTCGTTGATCACGAACTCGCCGTCCTCGGTGAGGAAGAAGTCCGCGCGGACCAGGCCCTCGCAGGACGCCGCCTCGAAGGCCTCGACCGCCAGGCGCTGGACCTCGGCCGTCTCCTCGGGCGTCAGCGGCGCGGGCACGATCCCCGGCGTCGAGTCGATGTACTTGGCCTCGAAGTCGTAATACGCGTGCGCCTCGGGCGTGGGGATCTCGGCGGGGGCGGAGGCCCGGGGGCCGTCCTCGAACTCCAGGACGCCGCACTCGATCTCGCGGCCCCGCAGCGCGGCCTCCACCAGGATCTTCGGGTCGTGCCGCTGGGCCTCGGCGATCGCCTCGTCCAGTCCGGAGAGGTCGTCGACCTTGGTGATGCCGATCGACGAACCGGCGCGCGCGGGCTTCACGAACAGCGGCCAGCCATGCTCTCCGGCGAAGTCCACGATCTTCTTGCGGGCGGCGGTCTCGTCCCGCTCCCACTCGCGCGGGCGGACCACCACGTACGGGCCGACCCCGAGCCCGAAGGAGGTGAACACCCGCTTCATGTACTCCTTGTCCTGGCCGACGGCCGAGGAGAGCACACCCGAACCCACGTACGGGACGCCGGAGAGTTCCAGGAGGCCCTGGAGGGTGCCGTCCTCGCCGTACGGGCCGTGCAGCACCGGGAAGACCACGTCGACCTCGCCGAGCGCCTTGGGAACCGATCCCGGCTCGCTGTAGACGACTTCGCGGTTGGCGGGGTCGACCGGGAGGATCACTCCGCCCTCGTCCGACTCGGCGAGCGCGTCGACGCTCGGCGGGCGGCGGTCGACGATCGCCATCCGCTCCGGTTCGTCCGCCGTGAGCGCCCAACGTCCGTCCTGGGTGATGCCGATCGGCAGGACGTCGTACTTGGTCCGGTCGATGGCCTTGAGGACGGCGCCGGCGGTGACCACGGAGATCCCGTGTTCGGAGCTGCGCCCGCCGAACACGACGGCCACACGCGGCTTGCGAGGCGGCTGCTCGGGGCTCTGGGGGAGGTTCTCGGTGCTCATATCGGGTTGAGAGTACCCGTTGGTAGGACAGGGATACAGCGCCCCCGGCGTCGCGTCGCTCAGCGTCGCTCGGGCTTCGCGCTGCGCGACATCAGCTCCTTGAGGGCCACGACCGGAGGCTTCCCCTCGTGCACGATTTCCACGACCGTCTCGGTGATCGGCATGTCGACGCCGTGCCGGCGGGCCAGATCCAGCACCGACTCGCAGGACTTGACGCCCTCGGCGGTCTGCTTGGTGACCGCGATGGTCTCCTGCAGGGTCATGCCCTTGCCGAGGTTGGTGCCGAAGGTGTGGTTGCGGGACAGCGGCGAGGAGCAGGTGGCCACCAGATCGCCCAGGCCCGCGAGTCCGGAGAAGGTCAGCGGGTCGGCACCCAGGACCATGCCGAGCCGGGTCGTCTCGGCGAGACCGCGGGTGATGAGCGAGCCCTTGGCGTTGTCGCCGAGACCCATGCCGTCCGCGATGCCGACGGCCAGCCCGATGACGTTCTTCACCGCGCCGCCGAGTTCGCAGCCGACGACGTCGGTGTTGGTGTACGGGCGGAAGTACGGCGTGTGGCAGGCGGCCTGGAGCCGCTGGGCGACGGCCTCGTCGGTGCAGGCGACCACGGCGGCGGCCGGCATCCGCGCGGCGATCTCCCGGGCCAGGTTGGGCCCGGTGACCACGGCGATGCGGTCCGGGCCGACCTTGGCGACGTCGTCGATGACCTCGCTCATCCGCATCGCGGAGCCGAGTTCGACGCCCTTCATCAGCGACACGAGGACCGTGTTCGGGGCGAGCAGCGGGCTCCACTCGGCGAGGTTGCCGCGCAGGGTCTGCGAGGGGACCGAGAGGACCGTGAAGTCGGCGTCCGCGGCGGCTTCCGCGGGATCCGTGGTGGCGCGTACGTTCTCCGGCAGCTCGACGCCCGGGAAGTAGTCGGGATTGGTCCGGGTGGAGTTGATCGCCTCCACGAGCTCCGGACGGCGACCCCACAGGGTGACCTCGCACCCCGCGTCGGCGAGCACCATGCCGAACGCCGTACCCCACGAACCGGCGCTCAGGACCGCCGCCTTGACCGGCTTGCTCACTTGCCCAGCCCCTCTTCCTGCGCCGACTGCATCGACTGCACCGATTCCTGCCCGCCCCGCTGTGTCTGCGCCTGGGTGCGGCGCCGCTGTTCGATCCGCTCCCGGCGCGGGTCGTAGGGCGTGGCGGGCGCCTTCTCCCCGCGGATCTCCTCCAGCTGACAGGTGACGGCCGCCATGATGACCTCGGTGGCTTCCTTCAGGAGGTCCGCGGTCATCTCCCGGTCGTAGAACCGCGTGAGGTCCACGGGCGGTCCGGCGAGCACGCGATGTGTCTTGCGCGGCAGGAGGTGCGGCTTCTTCGCGTACGGCGGCAGCAGCTCGTTGCAGCCCCACTGGGCGACGGGGACCACCGGGCACTTGGTCTCCAGGGCGACGCGCGCCGCCCCGGTCTTGCCGGTCATGGGCCAGCCCTCCGGATCGCGGGTGAGAGTGCCCTCGGGATAGAAGGCGACGCATTCACCACGGTTCACGGCCTCGATCGCGGCCCGGAATGCGCTGAGCGCGTCCGTGCTCTCGCGGTAGACGGGGATCTGCCCGGTGCCTCGCATCGCGGCCCCGACGAATCCGCTCTTGAAAAGCCCGCTCTTCGCGAGGAATCGCGGGACGCGCCCGGTGTTGTACTGAAAGTGCGCGTAGGCGAAAGGATCGATGTGCGAATTGTGGTTCACCGCGGTGATAAATCCACCATCAGCCGGAATGTGCTCGATTCCGCGCCAGTCCCGCCTGAGCAGAACCACCAGCGGCGGTTTGCAGATCACCGCAGCTAGGCGGTACCAGAAGCCGATTCTGCGGCGGGGCACGCGGACACCTTCCTCTAGGGCCTGAAGCGGGGGCCACCGGGGGGCCGCACAAGTGTCGCCCCAGGCCGCCGGTCTGTCGAGAACACCGTACGCCCCGACCCACCGGCCGCCCGATGCCCCGGGTGACAATGACCGCGACAAGAGAGGGACGGAACACCTGTGCAGTGGACGTTGGTCGTACCCCTGAAACCCCTGGCCCAGGCCAAGAGCAGGCTTGCGGACACCGCGGACGACGGGGTGCGGCCGGGCCTGGCGCTCGCCTTCGCCCAGGACACCGTGGCGGCCGCGCTGGCCTGCCCCGCGGTACGGGATGTGGCAGTCGTCACGGACGACGCCCGGGCGGGCCGTGAGCTGGCCGTACTCGGCGCCGCGATCATCCCCGACGAGCCGGGCAGCGGCCTCAACGCCGCCCTCGCGCACGGGGCGGGGATCATAAGGTCCACTCGCCCCGGAAGTCCGGTGGCCGCGCTCAACGCCGATCTGCCGGCAATGCGCCCGCCGGAATTGACTCGGGTACTCGACGCGGCCGCTGAATTCCCGCGCGCATTTCTCCCGGACGCGGCCGCAATCGGTACGACCCTGTTGGCCGCCGCCCCGGGCCAGGAATTGCTCCCGGCCTTCGGCACCGATTCCCGGGCACGGCACCGCGCCTCCGGGGCCGTGGAACTGGGCCTTGCCGACGTGGATTCCGTACGCCAGGACGTGGACACCGGCGACGACCTGCGCAACGCGCTGGCCCTGGGGGTCGGCCCCCATACGGCCGCGGCCGCCGCGCGGTTGCTGATCCCCGGGCAGTAGGCTGCGGCCATGCAGGCGACCGCGTACACGTACGACCCCGAAAGCCGCAGCGGGCAAGTGCTCCTGGACGACGGCACCCCGGTGCCCTTCGACGCGCCGGCGTTCGACGCGGGGGGTCTGAGGCTGCTGCGCCCCGGGCAGCGCGTGCGCATCGAGGTGGAAGGCGCGAAGGACGACCTCAGGATCACTCTGGTGACGCTGCAGACCCTCTGACCTCTGCTTGAACGACCTCCGCTTGAACACGCCGCGGGCCGGACTCCATGCGGGAGTCCGGCCCGTCGCGTGAGTACCTCGGCGCCCCTACTTCTTGCGGGCGGTGGTCTTCTTGGCGGTGGTCTTGCGCGCCGTCGACTTCTTGGCGGGCGCCTTCTTGGCCGTGGCCTTCTTCGCCGGGGCCTTCTTGGCGGTGGTCTTCTTCGCGGCGGTGCTCTTGGCGGTCGCCGTGGTCTTCTTGGCGGGCGCCTTCTTCGCCGTCGTCTTCTTCGCGGCCGCCGTCTTCGTGGTCGCCTTCTTCGCCGTCGTCTTCTTGGCGGTGGCCTTCTTCGCGGCGGCCTTCTTCGCGGTCGTCGCCTTCTTCGCGGCGGCCTTCTTGACCGTCGCGCCGGCACCGCCGGTCAGGCTGCCCTTCGGCGCCTTCTTGACCGAGACCTCGCCACCACGCGGCAGCTTCTTCGAGCCGCTGACCAGGTCCTTGAAGCCCTGACCCGCGCGGAAGCGCGGAACGGAGGTCTTCTTGACCCGAACCCGCTCGCCCGTCTGGGGGTTACGGGCGTACCGGGCCGGACGGTCGACCTTCTCGAACGATCCGAAGCCGGTGACGGAAACCCGCTCACCCGAGACGACCGCGCGGACGATGGCGTCCAGTACGTGGTCGACAGCATCGGCGGCCTGCTGGCGGCCGCCCATCTTGTCGGCAATCGCTTCTACGAGCTGCGCCTTGTTCACGTCTTCCCCTTCGGAGACATCGCCAGAACGAAAGTGTTCAAGCTTTTTCGCACGTTAGGCAGATATATACCGCAAATCAAACACGAAACGGGCTTCTCACCCTTGTGCCGCAACGAACTCGGCGGTGTCGTCCGGTTCAGCGTTCCTCGCCGGGGAGTCGCCCCTCGTCGAGGTCCACGGTGAACCGTTCCAGCCGCCTTGCCGCGTCGGCGAGATCGTGCTTGGCCGCGGCCGTAATGACCAGCAGCTTCCGGGTCAGCGCCATCCGTACGCCCTCCGGGACTTGCAGTGCGCGCACCCTTTGGTGCGCTTCCTTGAGTTGGCCCGCGACTGCCGCATAGAGCTCGAGTTGGCCGTCGTGTTCCATGCACAGATTGTGCCATCTGGGGCGAGTTGTCGCCTGCGCAGGGGACAACTGCCGCCGCAAACGGCCTTCCGGGCACGCGCGGAAGTCGCGGCTGTACACCTCGCGTACCCCGGCAACCACCTGCTTAACGCGGGAAGTTGAGCGTCGCCCTCCGGCCGGACAGGGCCGTTCGGGTGCAGACACAGCTGTACCCCCGATCGGGCTGATCGGGGGTACAGAGGGGGTGTTGCGGTGGCCGAAAGTCGCCTTGTTCAGAGGCGGCGGATCGTGCTCCGGATCAGAGCTGGATCGTCTGCGGCTTGAACACGGGGCGCTTCGCCTCGTACGCGGCGATGTCCTCCTCGTTCCGGAGGGTGATCGAGATGTCGTCGAGGCCGTTCAGCAGCCGCCAGCGGGAGTTCTCGTCCAGCTCGAACGAGGCGGTGACGCCCTCGGCGCGCACCTCGCGGGCGACCAGGTCGACGGTGATCTCGGCCTGCGGGTCCTTCTCGGCGATCTCCATCAGCGAATCCACGATCTTCTGCTCCAGAACGACCGTGAGCAGGCCGTTCTTGAGCGAGTTGCCGCGGAAGATATCGGCGAAGCGGGAGGAGATCACGGCCTTGAAGCCGTAGTTCTGCAGCGCCCAGACGGCGTGCTCGCGGGAGGAGCCGGTACCGAAGTCGGGGCCGGCGACCAGAACGGTCGCGCCCTGCCGCTCGGGCTGGTTGAGCACGAACGACGCGTCCTTGCGCCAGGCCTCGAACAGCCCGTCCTCGAACCCGTCGCGCGTGACCTTCTTGAGCCAGTGGGCGGGGATGATCTGGTCGGTGTCGACGTTGCTGCGGCGCAGCGGGACGGCCCGGCCGGTGTGGGTGGTGAAGGCTTCCATGACTGATCAGACTCCAGCGGGCGTACGGGTGTCGGCGGCGGACAGGTCGGCCGGGGAGGCCAGGTGGCCCAGGACGGCGGTCGCGGCCGCGACCTGCGGCGACACCAGGTGCGTACGGCCGCCCTTGCCCTGCCGGCCCTCGAAGTTGCGGTTCGAGGTGGACGCGGAGCGCTCACCCGGGGCCAGCTGGTCGGGGTTCATGCCCAGACACATCGAGCAGCCCGCGTGCCGCCATTCGGCGCCGGCGTCCTTGAAGACGACGTCCAGACCCTCGGAAACGGCCTGCAGACCGACCCGCGCGGAGCCCGGGACGACCAGCATCCGTACGCCGTCGGCGACTTTGCGGTCCTTGACGATCTCGGCGGCGGCGCGCAGGTCCTCGATGCGGCCGTTGGTGCAGGAGCCTACGAAGACGGTGTCCACCTTGATGGAGCGCAGCGGCTGCCCCGCCTCCAACCCCATGTACTCCAGGGCCTTTTCGGCGGCGAAGCGCTCCGATGCGTCTTCGTACGAAGCAGGATCGGGGACGGACGCCGAAAGGGGTGCGCCCTGGCCGGGGTTGGTGCCCCAGGTGACGAACGGCGCCAGCTCGGTGGCGTCGATGACGACCTCGGCGTCGAACTCGGCGTCCTCGTCCGTCCTGAGCGTCTTCCAGTACTCGACGGCCGCGTCCCAGTCGGCGCCCTCGGGGGCGTGCGGGCGGCCCTGGAGGTAGGCGAAGGTGGTCTCGTCCGGGGCGATCATGCCCGCGCGGGCACCGGCCTCGATCGACATGTTGCAGATGGTCATGCGGGACTCCATCGAGAGCTTCTCGATGGCCTCGCCGCGGTACTCCAGGACGTAGCCCTGGCCGCCGCCGGTGCCGATCTTCGCGATGATCGCCAGGATCAGGTCCTTGGCGGTGACACCGTCGGGCAGTTCGCCGTTGACCGTGATCGCCATGGTCTTGGGGCGGGACATCGGCAGCGTCTGGGTGGCCAGTACGTGCTCCACCTGGGAGGTGCCGATGCCGAACGCCAGCGCCCCGAAGGCACCGTGCGTGGAGGTGTGCGAGTCGCCGCAGACTACGGTGGTGCCGGGCTGGGTCAGACCCAGCTGCGGACCGACGACGTGCACGACACCCTGCTCGACATCGCCCAGCGGGTGCAGGCGCACGCCGAACTCGGCGGCGTTCTTGCGCAGCGTCTCCAGCTGGACCCGGGAGACCGGGTCTGCGATGGGCTTGTCGATGTCGAGGGTGGGGGTGTTGTGGTCCTCGGTGGCGATGGTGAGGTCGAGGCGCCGCACCTTGCGGCCGCTCTTGCGAAGGCCGTCGAAGGCCTGCGGGCTGGTCACCTCGTGCAGCAGGTGCAGATCGATGAAGAGAAGGTCGGGCTCGCCCTCGGCGCGCCGGACGACATGGTCGTCCCAGACTTTCTCCGCGAGTGTCCTACCCATCGCTGTTCCCTCCGGCCGACGACGATCCGCCGGCCCAACTAGAGATCTTGAGGAGGCGGGCCCGCGCCCCTGGATTCCGCGCATCCGCCGCCAGGCCCGTACGTCACGGGCCGTTGTGACTTCGTGTCTTCCAGAGTGGCGGGTTCCACGGAAAATTGAACTTGCGTTTCACAGAGTGAGACGCGAGTATCGTTTCATGGACAACAGTAGCGGCGTCGGCGTTCTGGACAAGGCGGCCCTCGTCTTGAGCGCTCTGGAGTCCGGTCCGGCCACCCTCGCGGGCCTGGTCGGTGCCACCGGACTGGCACGACCCACGGCCCACCGCCTGGCCGTGGCCCTGGAACACCACCGCATGGTGGCGCGCGACATGCAGGGCCGTTTCATTCTCGGCCCCCGCCTGGCAGAACTCGCAGCGGCCGCGGGTGAGGACCGTCTCCTCGCCACCGCCGGCCCGGTGCTCACCCACGTCCGTGACATCACGGGCGAGAGCGCGCAGCTCTACCGCCGCCAAGGCGACATGCGCATCTGCGTCGCCGCGGCGGAGCGCCTGTCCGGACTTCGGGACACGGTCCCGGTCGGCTCGACGCTCACGATGAAGGCCGGCTCCTCGGCGCAGATCCTGCTGGCCTGGGAGGAGCCGGAGCGGCTGCACCGGGGCCTGCAAGGGGCCCGCTTCACGGCGACGGCCCTGTCGGGCGTACGGCGCCGGGGCTGGGCCCAGTCGATCGGCGAGCGCGAGCCGGGCGTCGCGTCCGTCTCCGCGCCGGTGCGAGGGCCGTCGAACCGTGTGGTGGCGGCCGTGTCGGTGTCCGGGCCGATCGAGCGGTTGACGCGGCACCCGGGGCGGATGCACGCCCAGGCTGTGATCGATGCGGCGGGGCGCCTCTCCGAGGCGCTGCGACGGACCGGCTGAACCGACTGATCGTCCTTGGGGAGAGCAGGCCTCAACGCCGCGGCAGGCTTTCCCCAGCGCAACCGCACCCCAGGTTGGACACGAAGAAGGCCCCCCACCGAAGTGGAGGGCCTTTCCCTTATGTACCCCCGACCGGATTCGAACCGGCGCTACCGCCTTGAGAGGGCGGCGTGCTAGGCCGCTACACAACGGGGGCGTGGAGCCTGCGTTTCCGCAGGTCCGAGCTGGTCTACCTGGACTCGAACCAAGACTAACTGAACCAGAATCAGCCGTGCTGCCAATTACACCATAGACCAATGTGGTTTAGACCAGTCAGTACCCCCGACCGGATTCGAACCGGCGCTACCGCCTTGAGAGGGCGGCGTGCTAGGCCGCTACACAACGGGGGCCCTAGCAGTTCCGAGATGATCGTCGATCCTTCGGAACCCTGTACCCCCGACCGGATTCGAACCGGCGCTACCGCCTTGAGAGGGCGGCGTGCTAGGCCGCTACACAACGGGGGCCTTGCAGATGAGCTCTGCGAGCTGGCCTACCTGGACTCGAACCAAGACTAACTGAACCAGAATCAGTCGTGCTGCCAATTACACCATAGGCCACTGGAACGCAAGCCCCCTAGGGGGTTCTTGTTCTAGTAGTGCGCCTGGGGCTCCTGCCTTCCGGCCCGCTCCCCGCGGCGCAGGAAGAACATTACCTGAAGGTGGACGGGGCTCCAAAACGACTATCCGGGCCGAGCAGTGAGGGCAGTTCGGCGAGGGAGGCGATGCGGTGCGGGCCGACGGGCGGCTCGATCGTGGCGTACAAGCCGCCGCGGTCGATCCACACCGACAGCAGCCCGGCGTCGGCGGCGCCCCGCCCGTCGATCTCCGGGTGGTCACCGACGTAGGCGACCTGGTGGGGCGGCAGATCGAGGGCCGCGCAGGCGGCGAGGAACGCGCCGGCCTCGGGCTTGGAGACACCTAGCTCGGCTGCGCACAGGATGCTCTCGAAGCGGTCGTGGACGCCGAGGACGCGCAGCTTGTGGTCCTGGACGTGGATGCTGGAGTTGGAGAGCACGGCGTGCCGGTGGCTGGCGGCGAGGGCGTCGAGGACGGGCAGGACGTCCGGGAAGAGGGTCCAGACCTCCTCGTAGTGGGCGCGGTACCGCCGGAACCACGCGTCGGCCTCGGCGTCGGTCAGGTCGCGGCCCAGGAACACCCGTACGCGGTCGCGCCGCTGGGCCTCGAAGGTGGCCTCCCCGGCCGCGAAGCGCGCCCATTGCAGGTCGGTGATCTCCCGCCAGCGGGCGAGGGCCTGGTCGACGGTGTCGTAGTCGTCGAGCAGGCCCTCGGTCGTCAGGTGGGCGCGCATGCCGAGGCGGTCGGCGGTGGTGTAGTCGAAGAGGGTGTCGTCGACGTCCCAGACCACGGCTTGGATGCTCATGGTCCGACCGTACCCACCGCGCCCCGCGCTCAGCCCAGGTTCATCGTGCCGGAGAGCGTGAGGTCCGGCCCCTGGTTGTCGCGGGGGTGGGCGGTGAGCCTCCAGGTGTAGCCGCCGGACGGGGCCCCCGCGCCGGTGCCGGTGGTGCCGTCCCAGGCGGGGCGTACGGCGGCTCCGGTGGAGGTGCCGGTCAGGGTGCGGACGACGGTGCCGGAGGCCGTGGTCAGGGTCAGGGTCCAGGTGGACGGCTTGTTCAGCTGCCAGACCGGCGACCAGGGGAACGATCTGCCGATCACGGACGGCGAGTAGACCTGGGCCTCCGTCTGCGCGAGCGGTGAGGTGGGGACGCCGCTGGGGACGATCGTCACCTCGCCGTACGTGCCGTTGAGGTAGGCGATGTGACCGCCGAAGCGGTCGACGGCCCAGCGGCCGTTGCTGCCGCCGGTGTTCTGGTCCGTGGCCGGCAGCTTGACCAGGGTGCGGGTGGTGGCCGTGCCGGTGTGGAAGTCGGTGAGCAGCAGGTCGTGGGTGGTGCGGTTCTCGCGGAGCAGGAAGCCGTCGGCGAGGCGGGCGGGGCCGATGTCGGCCGGGACCGTGATCCTGCGGTTCGTGGCCCGGTCGTAGACGCCCGCGGAGCTGCCGCAGGACCAGTACAGCCAGGTGTTGACGGCCTGGATGTCGGTGGGGGTGCACGGGGCGCCGGTGGCGAGGGTGGTGACCGTGCCGGTCTTGAGGTTGCGGCCGGTGGCCGAGCCCTGGGTACTGCCCGGTGCCCACAGGGTCTGCCCCCAGACGGCGGCTGCGGTGCGGTCGCGGGTGAGGGTGGTCTCGCCGCCGGTCGCGGCACGCGGGAAGTCGACGAGCCGCTGCTTGCCGGAGGCGCCGTTGTAGAGCACGTAGCGGCCGGTGCTGCCGGCCAGGCGGCCGCCGGAGTCGCCGTCCGTGGGGCCGTTGAGGATGGTGCTGGTGTCGAGGCCGACACTGAGGACGGATTCCTGGCCCGTGTCGCTGGTCCACAGGTAGGCGACCCGGCCGTCGCCCAGGGCCTCGTGCTGGGGGCAGGCGGCGTCGCCGGTGAGGCAGGTGGACGCGTCCAGGCCGGGGCTGCGGCGGGTCTGGGGCCCGGCGGGCCGGCCGGTGGCGTCCAGCTGGAAGCCGCTGTAGCGGAGCGAGCCGCCCGGCGTGGCGCCGTAGAGGAACAACTCGCCGCCGGCGACGGCCAGTCCCTGCACTCCGGTCGAGGCCGCGGGGACCCGGGCCACCTTGGTGGTGGTGAGGCCGCCGCTGTCGGTGAGGGTGATCCGGTGGATGTCCCAGTCGAGGCTGGAGGGGCCCGCGGTGGCCAGTGCTCCGCCGTCCGGGGTCGGGCCGATGCCGCCGAAGGACGAGGTGAGCACGGTGCTCGAGGCGCCCGTGACCAGGGAGCGGGCGGTCAGCGCGGCCTCGGTGCCGCCCAGGACGAAGGTCGGGTTGCCGAGGAGCAGTTGGTCGCCCACGACGGCTTCGAGCTGGGCGTCGGTCCTGGTGAGGGGTGTGGGCTGGGTGCCGGGTTCGGCGTCCACCCGGATCGCCTTCCAGTCGGCGACCAGCCAGCGGTCGTTGAAGGCGAGCTGCGGCGTCGCCTCGGCGCTGGTCACGTACGTGCGGTAGGTGCCGTCCGTGAGGTCGACCAGTCCCACGGCCGTCCTGCCGTCCAGCGCGGAGACGATCGCGAGACGGCCGACCGAGCCGCCGGTGCGGTAGAGGACGGGCCGGGCGCCCGTCGGGAAGCCGGTGACCGGGGTGTCCGTGGTGGTGCCGTCGGCGGCGGCGCGCAGGACGTGCGGGGCGCCGGTGCCGTCCATGGTCAGCACGCTCCAGCCCGCGGCGGCCCGGTAGGCGTGGCCGGAGGGGATCGTGACGGTGGCGGTGACGCCCGTGGAGCGGTGCTTCTGCGTGACCGTCTGGCCTGAGCGGGTGTTCACCACGTCGGTGCCGCTGGCCAGGTCGTCCGGGCCGGCGTGGGCGGGCGGGACCGCGTCGGGGTAGTCCACCGAGGTGACCGAGGTGGTTCCCTGCCGGTACTGGAAGCCGGAGGCGCCGGCCCACGGGTAGTCGACGGTCACGCGCTTCTCGGTGACGAGGCGCACGGTGCCCACCGGCGCTTCCGCGTCGGGTGCCGCCTGCGCGGGTGTGGTCAGCACGGTGCAGGACAGGGCCACCACCCCGCCGACGGCCGCGTGGACAAGTCTTCGTGAACGGCTCATGTTCTCTCCCCCGGTACCAGGGCGCACACGCACACCGTGTGCACAGGGGGCATCCAACGTCCCCGCAGGAGACAGGAGTTGGCCGGAAGGGTGAACTCCGGGTGACGGCTGGGCGGACACGACGAGGGCGGCGTCCGAAGCGGACGCCGCCCTCGTGGTGGGTGGTGCGTTACGCGGCCAGCTTCGCCAGCGCCGCGTCGATCCGGGCCAGGGTCTGCTCCTTGCCCAGGACCTCCAGGGACTCGAACAGCGGCAGGCCGACGGTGCGGCCGGTGACGGCGACACGGACGGGGGCCTGGGCCTTGCCGAGCTTGAGGCCGTGGGCCTCACCGGCGGCCAGGACGGCCTCCTTCAGCGACTCGGCGGAGGTCCAGTCGGCGGCCTCCAGCTTCTCGCGGGCGGTGCGCAGGAGGGCGTCCGAGCCTTCCTTCATGGCCTTGGTCCAGCTGGCCTCGTCCACCACCGGCTCCGGCAGGAACAGGAAGTCGACGTTGTCGGTGATCTCGGAGAGCACCTTGAGGCGGGTCTGCGCGTGCGGCGCGATGGCCTGCCACTTCGCCTCGTCGAAGGCCTCCGGGGCCCAGGGGGCGAACGGGGCCCGGAGCCACGGGGCGCAGCGCTCCGTGAAGTCCTTCACGTCCAGCAGGCGGATGTGATCGCTGTTGATGGCCTCGCACTTCTTCAGGTCGAAGCGGGCCGGGTTGGGGTTCACGTCGGAGATCTCGAACGCCGCGATCATCTCGTCGATCGAGAAGACGTCCTGGTCGGCCGAGAGGGACCAGCCGAGCAGGGAGAGGTAGTTGAGCAGGCCCTCGGGGAGGAAGCCGCGCTCCCGGTAGAGGTTGAGGGACGACTGCGGGTCGCGCTTGGAGAGCTTCTTGTTGCCCTCGCCCATGACGTAGGGCAGGTGGCCGAAGGACGGGATCTCCTTGGCGATGCCCAGCTCGGTCAGCGCCTTGTACAGGGCGATCTGGCGCGGCGTGGAGGAGAGCAGGTCCTCGCCGCGCAGGACGTGGGTGATCTCCATCAGGGCGTCGTCGACCGGGTTGACCAGCGTGTAGAGCGGGGCGCCGTTGGCGCGGACGATGCCGTAGTCCGGGACGTTCTCCGGGGTGAAGGTCAGCTCGCCGCGGACCAGGTCCGTGAAGGTGATGGTCTCGTCGGGCATCCGGAAGCGGACGATCGGTTCCCGGCCCTGGGCCTTGTACTCCTCGACCTGGGCGTCGGTCAGCTCGCGGCAGTGGCCGTCGTAGCCGGAGGGCTTGCCGGCGGCGCGGGCGGCCTCGCGGCGGGTGTCCAGCTCGTCCTGGGAGCAGTAGCAGCGGTAGGCGTGGCCGGCGTCGAGGAGCTTGGCCGCGACGTCCTTGTACAGGTCCATGCGCTGCGACTGGCGGTACGGCGCGTGCGGGCCGCCGACCTCGGGGCCCTCGTCCCAGTCGAAGCCCAGCCAGCGCATCGAGTCGAGCAGCTGGGTGTACGACTCCTCGGAGTCGCGGGCCGCGTCGGTGTCCTCGATGCGGAAGACCAGAGTGCCCTGGTGGTGCTTGGCGAACGCCCAGTTGAACAGGGCGGTGCGCACCAGGCCCACGTGCGGGTTACCGGTGGGCGACGGACAGAAACGGACGCGTACGGGAGTGCCGGGTGCGCTAGCCACGCTTGACAACCTTGTTGGTGAGAGTGCCGATGCCTTCGATGGTGACGGCGACCTCGTCGCCGACGTTCAGGGGGCCGACCCCAGCCGGGGTGCCCGTGAGGATCACGTCGCCGGGGAGCAGCGTCATGGCCTCGGAGATGTTGACGATCAGGTCCTCGATGGAGTGGATCATCTCGCTCGTACGGCCCAGCTGGCGCTGCTGGCCGTTGACCGTGAGCTGGATGGTGAGGTCGGCCGGGTCCAGGTCCGTCTCCACCCAGGGGCCGAGCGGGCAGGAGGAGTCGAAGCCCTTGGCACGGGCCCACTGCTTCTCGCGCCGCTGGACGTCGCGGGCGGTGATGTCGTTGGCGCAGGTGTAGCCGAAGATCACATCCCGGACGCGCTCGCGCGGGACCTCGCGGCACATCCGGCCGATGACCACGGCCAGCTCGGCCTCGTGGTGCACCTCCTCGGAGAAGGAGGGGTACTGGATGTCGTCGCCGGGGCCGATCACCGAGGTGGAGGGCTTGAAGAAGGCGAAGGGGGCGTCGGGGACCTCGTTGCCGAGTTCCCTGGCGTGCTCGGCGTAGTTGCGGCCGAAGGCCACGACCTTGTTGGGGAGCACCGGCGGCAGCAGCCTGACCTTGCTCACCGGCACCTTCGTACCGGAGAGTTCGAAGTCCGCGAACGGGATGCCCTTGATGATGTCCAGGACGAGCTCGTCCTGCTTTTCGCCCTCGATGGCGCCGAAGGCGACGTTCCCGTCGATGGAGAATCTGGCGATGCGCACGGGATGCTTGGCCCCTTGACTGAAGCGGCTGGAGTCTGACGCTCCAGGCTAACGCGGGCAGGTGTCCGCGCCGTGCTCATGATGAAGGGCGCCCCCGTCGTCGGAGGGCGCCCTCGATGTTCGTGTCCCGCCGCCTTGAGCAGTCGGCGGCCGGTGCGCGTACTACCTGGTGTCACACCGCGGCCGCGGCGGCCGCGACGGGGACCTCGGTGAGGATGGTGCGCTTGGGGTTGGCGGTCTGGGCGGGGAGTTCGGCGCGGTGCTCCGGCTGCTCCGGCGTCTGCAGTTCGTCGGCGTCGTCCAAGTGAGCCAGCGTCGTGCGTCGCGGGTTGGCGATCTTGTGGAACATCGTCGTCGTCTTCACTGTTTACTTGCACCCTGTCCTGTGACGGCGCCGGGCGGGTCCATGGACCTCGCGCCGGGCGCGGGTTGTCGGTTTTGCCATCTCTGTAAAGCGTCAGGCTAAACATGGGATTCCCGGCGCAATCGCGGAGGGACCATGATCAGCATGTGAGTTTTCTCACGAATCAGAGGGCGAATCGGTCAATCGGGACCCATGCCCCACCCCCACGAAACGGACATTGACCCACTGAAGCCATCATTCCGCTCCTGATCATGGCGACTGGGACACCCGTCACGGATGGGCGACTCGCGGGATTACGTCCGAAATGGACGAACTCACTTTCTACGTCCGGTGATCCGGCCCTCACGTGGTGTCACCTACGTCACGGCCTGGCCTACGGGCCTTGTTGGAGATCCTGTGCTGTGCTGGAATCTCTCGGACCGCCGCAGGATCGAGCCGGCGCACAGGGGGCGCACAGACGCGCCGAGTGGCGGCGAGAAGGGGGAACCAGCGCCGGTCACCCACGACCACCACGGGGCGTACTCAGGGCGTCCCCAGAACGCCGACACCGTGCCCCGCCGCTCACGCGACGGGGTGCCTGGTCCAGAGGTTGCGACGCTAGTGCAGGGACGTTTCAAGAGGGATGGCAGCGCTTCGGCGGAGCCGGAGCCGCACGGCGGGACTGGCCCCATGAAGGGTGGCCCCGCGCCCCAGCACGCCCAGAACCCGGGCTCGGCCGGCGACGGCGGCGAGCGCTCCGGGCGGTCCGGTACATCGGCCCCCTCGGGGGCCGCGAGCCCGTCCCCGGCGCTGAAGCCGCCGACGGGACCCACCGGCCCCGGCCCGCGAATAGCCCTGCGCAACTGGCGCATCTCCACCCGGCTGGTCTCGCTGCTCGCCCTCCCGGTGGTCGCGGCCACCTCGCTGGGCGCGCTGCGTATCAACCAGTCCATGGACGACATCCAGCAGCTCGACAACATGAAGCTGCTGACGGACATGACCAAGCAGGCCACCGAGCTGTCGGCCGCGCTCCAGGAGGAGCGCGACCAGTCGGCCGGCCCGCTCGCGCACGGCGGCAAGGCGACCGACTTCACGGTCAAGGGTCTGCGTGAGAAGACCGACCGGGCGATGAAGAACTTCCTCGACAGTTCCGAGGAGATCGACAGCGCCAGCAAGGAAGGCAACCTCAAGGGCGTCCGCGAGTACCTCATCCAGCTCGCCGGCGAGCTGGGCGACCTGGCGCAGATCCGCAAGAGCGCCTACGCCTCCGAGGGCAACTCCACGCAGACGATCGAGGCGTACCACCGTCTGATCGAGAACCTGGTCGACCTCTCCCAGGACATGGCCGAGGCGACCAGCAACCCGGACATGATCCAGCGCACCCGCGCCCTGGCGGCCTTCTCCTCCGCCAAGGAGTACTCCTCGATCCAGCGCGCGGCCCTCGCGGCGGCGCTGCCCGCGAGCAACACCACGACCGGCAAGCTCTCGCCGAACGACCGGCTCTACGCCGAGTCGTCCCTGGAGAGCCAGAAGTCCGAGATCCGCAGCTTCAAGAGCATCTACGGCGAGGACGCCGCCGCCGAGCTGCTGCAGCCGATCGAGGACGGCGGCAACTCGACGATCAAGGCAACCGACACCTACGCGGGCCGTGCCCTGGTCTCCGCGAGCGGTCTCGCCCAGCAGGACAAGCGGTCCTACCGCGACTGGCTGGACGACAGCTCGACCAAGATCCAGCAGATGAAGAACATCGAGCACACGCTGCTCGAGGAGATGGAACAGAAGGCCCGCGAGCTGCGCAGCGCCACCGAGCGCGACGCGATCATCTCCGGTGCGCTGATCCTGATCGTGCTCGGTGTGTCACTGGTCGGCGCCTTCGTCGTGGCCCGCTCCATGATCCGCTCGCTGCGCCGCCTGGAGGAGACCGCGACCAAGGTCGCCTCCGACCGGCTGCCCGAGCTGGTCAAGCAGCTGTCCGAGTCCGACCCGCAGGACGTCGACACGTCCGTGGAGTCGGTCGGCGTGCACTCCCGGGACGAGATCGGCCGGGTGGCCGCGGCCTTCGACGACGTGCACCGCGAGGCGGTCCGCCTCGCCGCCGAGCAGGCCCTGCTGCGGGGCAACGTCAACGCGATGTTCACCAACCTCTCGCGCCGCTCCCAGGGCCTCATCCAGCGTCAGCTGTCGCTCATCTCCGAACTGGAGTCCCGCGAGGCCGACCCGGACCAGCTGTCCTCCCTCTTCAAGCTCGACCACCTCGCCACCCGCATGCGCCGTAACGGTGAGAACCTCCTCGTCCTCGCCGGTGAGGAGCCCGGCCGCCGCTGGACCCGCCCGGTCCCGCTGGTCGACGTGCTCCGCGCCGCCGCCTCCGAGGTGGAGCAGTACGAGCGCATCGAGCTGGCCTCCGTACCGACCACCGAAGTGGCCGGCCGGGTCGTCAACGACCTCGTGCACCTGCTCGCCGAGCTGCTGGAGAACGCGACCTCGTTCTCCTCGCCGCAGACCAAGGTCAAGGTCACCGGTCACGCGCTGCCCGACGGCCGTGTGCTGATCGAGATCCACGACACCGGTATCGGTCTGTCGCCGGAGGACCTGGCCGCGATCAACGAGCGGCTCGCCTCTCCCCCGACGGTGGACGTCTCCGTCTCCCGCCGCATGGGTCTGTTCGTGGTCGGCCGTCTGTCCCAGCGACACGGCATCCGCATCCAGCTGCGCCCGTCCGACTCCGGTGGTACGACCGCGCTGGTCATGCTGCCCGTCGATGTCGCCCAGGGCGGCAGGAAGCCCCAGCCCAAGCAGCCCGGCCAGCCGCCGCTCGGCGGTGGCGGTCCGGCCGCCGCGCAGGCCGCCGCCGGTGTGGCCGCGGCCCGGCGTGGCGCCGGTGCCGGCCAGGGCGGCGGCGCGCTCGGGGCGGGTCCCTCCGGTGGCGGTGCCTTCGGCGCCGGCGCGTCCGGCGGGGGCCGGCTCGGTCCGGGCCAGAGCCCGCGGGCCGCGCTGCCCGGGCGGGACGCGGACGGTGGCCGTCCGGGAGCGCCGGGCGGAGCACGCGGACCTCAGGGTCCCGAGAAGTCCCCGTCCTTGTTCGACCAGGGTGCTCCCCCCGCGCCCCCGCAGGGCCGTCCGGCTCCGGCCGGTGCCGGGTACGGGCAGGCCCCGGGTGCCCCGCAGGGCCTGCAGGCCGCGGGCACGAACGGGCCGCAGGGCCAGGACGCCTTCGGCGGCGGCCGTGGCCAGCAGCGCCCGGGCGGCAACGCCGAGCAGGGCCAGGGCCATCGGCCGCAGCTGCCGCCGCGCGGCGGTCCGCGGGCCGAGCTGCCCGGTGGCGACCCGCAGCCGCGCGTGCCGAGCTGGAGCGACGAGAACGCCCAGCCGCCGGTGCCGCGTGCCTCGCTGGACGCCCCGCGTGGTCACGAGGACTCGGACGTCTCCCGTACGTCTCAGATGCCTCGGATCGACGACCGCCAGGGCCCGGGCGCGACGGCGGAGATCCCGGCCGTGCCGCGTGACGACGACCGGCAGGGCCCCGGCTCGCCGGCCGACTTCGGCATGGGCGGCCCCCAGCACTCGGACCAGTACGCCTCCGGCACGAACGGATCGCAGGACCCGGGTCAGTTCGTCCGCCCGGACGTCTTCGGCTCCCCGGCGGGCCGCCGCGACCCGTCCTCGACGACGGGCCAGTACCCGGCCCCGCAGGCCCCGCAGTCCTACGACGACGGCTCCACGGGCCAGTACCCCGCGCCGCGCCAGGACAACGGGTCGAACGGCCAGTACCCGGCACTCCGCCAGGACAACGGCAGCACCGGCCAATACCCGGCACCCCACCAGGACAACGGCAGCACCGGCCAGTACCCGGCGCCCCGCCAGGACAACGGCTCCGGCCGGCCCACCCTTCCGGGTCCGGCCACCCCGGCCGACCCCGGGGGCACGGGCCAGTACGAGCGGCCGCAGGTCAACGGCGGCCGGGGCGGGTCCGACTTCGGCGCACCGCGGCCGCCCGCCCCGCAGGCCCGGCCCGCCCGGCAGGAGCCCGAGGCCCTGCCGCCGGCGTCCGGTCCGGGCGACGGGCGTACGCCGCTGTACGACACACTCGAGACCAACTGGTTCCACGGCCAGAACGGCCAGCAGGAGCAGCAGTCCCAGCAGCCGCAGAACAACGGCTCGGCTCCGCAGCAACCGCAGGGACCCACCGGTCCGCAGCGGTCGTCCGCACCCGCCGGCTGGCGCAGCTCGCCGAACGACGATCTCGGCCGCCAGGCCGAGCGCGTCCGCCAGCCGGCCGCCGGCGGTGTCACCACCTCCGGCCTGCCTCGCCGGGTACCCCGCGCGAACCTCGTCGCGGGCACGGCGCAGCAACAACCGCAGCAGCAGAGCGGTCCGCAGATCTCCCGGGCGCCCGATGACGTCCGGGGCCGGCTGACCAATCTCCGTCGCGGTATCGCACAGGGTCGTCAGGCCGGGTCCACCCAGACCGGCAGCTTCCCTCGACCCTCTCACCAGCAGGAGCGTTAGTTGAGTCCGATGAGCCAGGCGGCACAGAACCTCAACTGGTTGATCACCAACTTCGTGGACAACACCCCCGGGGTGTCCCACACCGTCGTCGTGTCCGCCGACGGTCTCCTCCTGGCGATGTCGGAGGGCTTTCCGCGCGACCGCGCGGACCAGCTCGCGGCCGTCGCCTCGGGCCTGACGTCCCTGACGGCAGGCGCCTCCCGGATCTTCGAGGGCGGCGACGTCGCGCAGACGGTCGTGGAGATGGAGCGGGGGTTCCTGTTCCTGATGTCCGTCTCGGACGGCTCGTCGCTGGCCGTCCTGGCACACCCCGATTGCGACATCGGCCTCGTCGGCTACGAGATGGCGCTCCTGGTCGACCGCGCGGGCGCGGTCCTCACCCCCGACCTGCGAGCTGAGCTCCAAGGGAGTCTGCTCCACTGATCGGCCCCGGCACCACCCGTCTCACCACATCACCGTCCGGCCGCCACAGACCCCACACAGGCCCCGTCAGACGGCTCGACTGACCGACTTGCTGTCCCGCCCGGAGGACCCATGACCCCGCCCCCCGCCTCTCATGATCCGTACGCGGAGCCGTACGAGGATGAGGGCGACCAGCCGCTGGTACGGCCTTACGCCATGACCGGCGGCCGGACGCGGCCGCGCTACCAGCTGGCCATCGAGGCTCTGATCAGCACGACCGCGGACCCCGCGGCACTCATGGGGCTGCTGCCGGAACACCAGCGCATCTGCCACCTGTGCCGTGAGGTGAAGTCGGTCGCCGAGGTCTCGGCGCTGCTCAACATGCCGCTGGGTGTGGCCAGGATCCTCGTCGCGGACCTCGCGGAGGCCGGTCTCGTCGCGATCCACCAGCCGGGCGGCGACGACGCCACCGGTGCGCCGGACGTGACACTGCTCGAAAGGGTGCTCAGTGGACTTCGCAAGCTCTGACGCGGGTCGTTCCACCACGTCCGCGAAGATCGTGGTGGCGGGCGGCTTCGGCGTGGGCAAGACCACGTTCGTCGGTGCCGTCTCGGAGATCAACCCGCTGCGCACGGAGGCCGTGATGACCTCCGCCAGCGCGGGGATCGACGACCTGACCCACACCGGGGACAAGACCACCACCACGGTGGCCATGGACTTCGGCCGTATCACCCTGGACCAGGACCTGATCCTGTACCTGTTCGGTACGCCGGGCCAGGACCGCTTCTGGTTCATGTGGGACGACCTGGTGCGCGGCGCCATCGGCGCGGTAGTCCTGGTGGACACGCGCCGGCTGGCCGACTGCTTCCCGGCCGTCGACTACTTCGAGAACAGCGGCCTGCCCTTCGTCGTCGCGCTGAACGGCTTCGACGGCCAGCAGCCCTACCAGCCCGAGGAGGTGCGCGAGGCGCTGCAGATCGGGCCGGACACCCCGATCATCACGACAGACGCCCGCCACCGGGCCGATGCGAAGAGTGCCCTGATCACGCTGGTCGAGCACGCTTTGATGGCACGGCTGAGGTAGCACCCAATTCGAGAGCGCCATACGGCAGTTGTCGTAGATGCACCGGAGCCGACTGTGTCCTTTGACACGGTCGGCCAAGGTGTTCATAACGTTTCGGCAGAGGAATCGGGTGGTACGGCCACGCGTCGCGCACATCCGGTCTCGCTGCGCGCACAATCGCCCCGCCTTTTGGCGGGGCTCGCTCTTTATGACCGTTTTATCTGGGGCTTACATCACTCCGAATCCACGCCCCGGACTGTTTGGAAGAGCGCAGGTCGTCGTGCTGGAATGCCTGAACTGCCCAATAGTCAATGACGCACTCGTCCGTCGATGGCGTGTTGGGCTCTGAGACACTGCGGCACAACGTTGGTGCCGACCGCCGAGAGGTTGTTGGTCGAGTGAGGCGAAGCAAGAACAGTCCCGAGCCGTCGGCCCGGGGCAACTTCACCCCGCCGCCGCGCACAGCGGCGCCCGCCCCCGTGCCCGGTTCGGAGCCGACGGCCACGCCTGCCGAGAGCAGCGGCCGTCTCTCCCCGCGCAACTGGCGCGTGGCGACCAGGCTCAACGCGATCCTGCTCATACCCGTGCTGGTCGGCCTCGTCATGGGCGGCTTCCAGGTGAAGAGCTCGATCGACACCTGGCAGGAGGCCGAGGACGCGCAGAACACCGCGCGCCTGGTGCGGGCCTCCCTGCTGTACGCCAACGCCCTCTACAACGAGCGCGACACCTCGGCGGCGCCCCTGCTGAAGGGCAGCGCCCAGACGGCCCAGGACAAGGCGACCGTCACCCAGGTCCGCAAGGCCACCGACGAGGCCGCCGACGCCTTCGACACGGCGGCCCAGAGCATGCCGGCCAAGCCCGGCCTCGAGCGCCGTCTGAAGCTGTTCCGCAAGGCGGAGCCGAAGCTGCAGACCCTGCGCCAGGTCGCGTACACCTCCAAGCTCAAGGGTGTGCAGACCGAGGAGGGCTACGTCGAGGTCGCCCACCCGCTGACGGAGTTCGCCAACGAGCTGGGCCTGGGCACCGGAAACATCACCAGCTACGGCCGGACCGTGTACGCCATCGAGCTCACCAAGGCGGCCCTGTCGCTGCAGCGCTCGATCGGCATGCACATCCTGGTCAAGCCGGGCCCGGACGACGGCAACCTGGCCAGCCAGCGCATCGCCCTGTCCTCGTACGCGTACCTCGAGCGCATCGCTATCGAGGAGTACATCGGCGGCGGTACGGAGGAGGACGCGGCCAAGCTCACGACCGCCGAGGCCAAGATGAAGACCGACGGCGCCGCGATGGCCCGGGAGGCCAAGGCCAAGAACCCGGACTACGTCCCGCCGCCGGCCAACCCGACGACGATGGTCTCGGCCGTCGCGACGCTCCCGAGCACCGACCCGAGCGCCCGTGCCGCACTCGGCGAGAAGGGCGTCACCGCCGAGAACTGGTGGGCGGTCAACACGCTCAAGTTCAACGCGTACGAGAAGATCGAGGCGGACATGGCCGACAAGGCCGTGAGCGAAGCCTCCGACATCGCCGACGACGCCCAGCGTGACGCCTACATCACCGGTGCCGCCGTCGTGGTCGCCCTGCTCCTCGCCTTCATCCTGGCCGGCGCGGTGGCACGCCAGATGAGCCGCTCGATGCGCCAGCTGCGCAACGCCGCCTTCGGCATCGCCGAGCAGCGTCTGCCGATGCTGGTCGACCAGCTCTCGCGCACCGACCCCGGCCGCGTCGACACCCGTGTCCAGGCCATCCCGATCACCACCACCGACGAGATCGGCGAAGTCGCCCGCGCCTTCGACCAGGTCCACCGCGAGGCCGTCCGGCTCGCCGCCGAGCAGGCCCTGCTGCGGGGCAACATCAACGCGATCTTCACCAACCTGTCGCGCCGCAACCAGTCGCTGATCGAGGGCCAGCTGACCCTGATCACCGACCTGGAGAACAACGAGGCCGACCCGGACCAGCTGGAGAACCTCTTCCGCCTGGACCACCTCGCGACCCGTATGCGCCGCAACGGCGAGAACCTCCTGGTCCTCGCCGGCGAGGAGCCGGGCCGCCGCTGGGACCAGCCGGTGCCGCTGGTCGACGTGCTGCGCGCCGCCTCCTCCGAGGTGGAGCAGTACGAGCGCATCGAGCTGTCCGGTGTCCCGGAGGCCGAGATCCACGGCCGTGCCGTGACCGACCTCGTGCACCTGCTCGCCGAGCTGCTGGAGAACGCCACGACGTTCTCCTCCCCGCAGACCAAGGTTCGCGTGACCGCAACCCGTCTCCCCGACGGTCGGGTCATGATCGAGATCCACGACAAGGGCATCGGCCTCACCGCCGAGGACTTCGCGGACATCAACCACAAGCTGGCCAACCCGCCGACCGTGGACGCCGCGATCTCGCAGCGCATGGGCCTGTTCGTGGTCGGCCGGCTGTCCGACCGGCACGGCATCCGCGTCCAGCTGCGCCCCTCGGGCGAGCAGGCCGGTACGACCTCGCTGGTCATGCTGCCCGACGCGATCACCCACGGTGGTGGCGGCGAGCAGCACGTGGACCGCGACGAGTTCACCGTCTCGCAGATCATCCCGGAGCAGAACTACCAGGGCGAGAACTTCAGCCAGCCCATGCGCACGGCGGCGGAGCTCGGCTTCGACGACAGCCGCTACTCCGAGGTCCCCGACGACATACGTGAGCTGGACCCCGTCGGCCGCTCCCTGATGCGCGAGGAGCGCAGGGCGGCCCTGGAGGCCCAGTCCCACGAGCAGCCCGCCCTGCCCGGGCCGAACCCGCAGAACCCCGACGAGGGGCACGGGTACCCCGAGGAGTTCAACGGGCAGCAGGGCTACGACACCGGCCAGGCCTACGACACGGGCCGGACCGGCTACCCCCAGCAGCAGCCCTCCGCGTACGACCGTCAGGCGACGTACGAGGACCAGCAGGCGCAGTACGAGGAGCAGCGGCACACGGCGTACGAGGAGCCGCAGCGCCCTGCGTACGACCAGCAGTACTACGCGCCCAACGGCGGCCTGCCGCAGAACGACACCTTCTCGCCGAACGGCGGCTACCCGGAGCCCTCCTATGCGGAGCCGGCTCAGGAGGAGCCCCCGGCGCAGGGTGCGGGCGGGCAGGGCGGTTTCGCCGCGTTCGAGCAACGGCGTCACCAGGACGACTGGCCGCAGCAGGACGGTTACCAGAACGGCTACCCGAGCCAGTACCCTTCTCAGGCCCAGGAAACGGAATCTGCGCAGGCCGCTGACGCAAGTGAGCAGGACCGCGTAGGCTTCGACCGTCCGGGACCGGCCCACTCCGCCGCCCCCTCGATGACCGACGCGGGACTTCCCCGCCGCGGGTCCACTGCGAGCGGTGCGAACGGCACGGGCGGCGCGCGGCACGTGGGCCAGGAGCCTCCGGCCTCCGCCCCGGAGAGCAATGGCGACAGCGACTGGCGCTCGGCGAACGACGAGCGGTGGCAGCAGGCTTCGCAGCTCCGGAAGCCCAGGGCGGGCGGGGTCACCTCCTCCGGCCTGCCGAGGCGGGTACCCAAGGCCAACCTGATCGAGGGTGCCGCCGAGAGCACCCACCAGGGAGGCCCACAGGTCTCCCGCGCCCCGGAGGACGTCCGGGGCAGGCTGAGCAACCTGCGTCGCGGCGTGGAACGCGGACGCAACGCAGGCAGTGAAACGAACGGCCAGGGCTTCGGTCCTGACAGCACCTACAACCAGGAGCGTTAGTGTGAGCCCGATGAGCCAGGCGGCACAGAACCTGAACTGGTTGATCACCAACTTCGTGGACAACACCCCGGGGGTGTCCCACACGGTGGTGGTCTCCGCCGACGGACTCCTTCTGGCTATGTCCGAAGGCTTCCCCCGCGACCGCGCCGACCAGCTCGCGGCCGTCGCTTCCGGTCTGACGTCCCTGACGGCAGGCGCCTCCCGGATCTTCGAGGGAGGCGCTGTGAACCAGACGGTTGTGGAGATGGAGCGGGGATTCCTCTTCATCATGTCCGTATCCGACGGCTCGTCGCTCGCGGTTCTCGCACATCCCGAGGCGGACATCGGTCTCATCGGGTACGAGATGGCACTGCTGGTCGACCGAGCCGGTACGGTCCTGACACCGGACCTTCGTGCGGAGCTCCAGGGGAGCCTGCTCAACTAACGGACGGACGGTGCGTTTTGGCGTCCCGTGGCCGTAAAGTTTCGGGACGCGGCTCCACAGCGATGGGTGCCAGGCACAGTCGGAGGAGGAGAAAGTGGCAACACCCCCAGGCGGTTCGTCTTCGGGCAACTGGTCGTACGGCCCTGCACAGGGCCAGAACGACGGTGCCCAGAACCCGAACCGTTACAACTTCCCCTCCACACCGAGCCACCGGCAGCCGTACGCGCCGCAGGGCCCCGGCCCGTCGCCGTACGACCAGCCGCCTGCCCCGCGTATCCAGCCTGTGCAGCCGCAGCGCCGCACCCCCGAGCCGGCACCCGCCGGGGCGTCGAACAACCCGCTGGTGCGTCCGTACGCCATGACCGGTGGCCGGACCCGCCCGCGCTACCAGCTCGCCATCGAGGCGCTGGTGCACACCACTGCGCAGCCGCACCAGATGCAGGGCCAGTTGCCCGAGCATCAGCGGATCTGCAACCTCTGCCGGGAAATCAAGTCGGTCGCCGAGATCTCGGCGCTCCTCACGATCCCTCTCGGCGTGGCCAGGATCCTCGTCGCCGACTTGGCGGAGGCGGGACTGGTCGCCATCCATCAGCCCGGCGGCGACGAGAACGCCGGCGGCCAGCCAGACGTGACACTGCTCGAAAGGGTGCTCAGTGGACTTCGCAAGCTCTAGCGGCGGTCCTTCCCGCTCCACCACCTCAGCGAAGATCGTGGTGGCGGGTGGCTTCGGCGTGGGCAAGACCACGTTCGTCGGGGCCGTCTCGGAGATCAACCCGCTGCGTACCGAGGCCGTCATGACGTCCGCTTCGGCGGGCATCGACGATCTCACCCACACCGGGGACAAGACCACCACCACGGTCGCCATGGACTTCGGCCGTATCACCCTGGACCAGGACCTGATCCTGTACCTCTTCGGTACACCCGGCCAGGACCGCTTCTGGTTCATGTGGGACGACCTGGTGCGCGGCGCCATCGGCGCGATCGTCCTGGTGGACACGCGCCGGCTGGCCGACTGCTTCCCGGCCGTCGACTACTTCGAGAACAGCGGCCTGCCCTTCGTCATCGCCCTCAACGGCTTCGACGGGCAGCAGCCGTACAACCCGGACGAGGTGCGGGAGGCTCTGCAGATCGGGCCTGACACGCCGATCATCACGACGGACGCGCGTCATCGGGCGGATGCGAAGTCGGCGTTGATCACGCTGGTCGAGCACGCGCTTATGGCACGGCTTCGTTAACTGCTTGCTGTGGGACAGCCCCTGGCGGCCTCTGGGCTGCCGGGGGCTGTTGCGTTGCCGGGTGCGGGTTGTGGGGGCTTGTCGCGCAGTTCCCCGCGCCCCCAAGCCCAAGAGGCCCCTCCGAAATCGGAGGGGCCTCTTGGGCTTGTCAGTCAGCGCCAGCTGTGCGGGGCTCGGAAGCCCGGCTCGCGTTCCAGGCGGCGCCAGCCGGCCTTGACGCGGCCTCGGTGCGTCGGGGTGGGGTCGGTGGGGCGGGCGGCGGCGCGGGCCAGGAGGATCGCCGTGATGGCGGCGACTTCCTCGGGCTCGGCGTGGCCCTTCTCGACGCGGATGTCAGGGGTGTCCATGGGTGTCAGTCTCCGTGAGAGAGATGTCCGCGGGGTTACTGCGGAGGGTTGCCGTGCTTGCGGGAAGGCAGGTCGGCGTGCTTGGTCTGGAGCATCGCGAGGGACTTGATCAGGACCTCGCGGGTCTCGGCGGGGTCGATGACGTCGTCGACCAGGCCGCGCTCCGCCGCGTAGTACGGGTGCATCAGCTCGGACTTGTACTCCTTGACCATGCGGGCCCGCATGGCCTCGGGGTCCTCGGCCTCGGCGATCTGGCGGCGGAAGATGACGTTGGCCGCGCCCTCCGCACCCATGACGGCGATCTCGTTCGTCGGCCAGGCGTAGGTGAGGTCCGCACCGATGGACTGGCTGTCCATGACGATGTACGCACCTCCGTAGGCCTTGCGCAGGATCAGCGAGATCCTCGGCACGGTCGCGTTGCAGTAGGCGTAGAGCAGCTTCGCGCCGTGGCGGATGATCCCACCGTGCTCCTGGTCGACGCCGGGCAGGAACCCGGGTACGTCCAGAAGAGTGATGATCGGGATGTTGAAGGCGTCGCACATCTGGACGAAGCGGGCCGCCTTCTCGGAGGCCTCGATGTCCAGGACACCGGCGAGCGCCTGCGGCTGGTTGGCGACGATGCCGACGACCTGGCCGTCCATCCGGCCCAGCGCGCAGATGATGTTCCGCGCCCAGCGCTCGTGGACCTCCAGGTAGTCGCCGTCGTCGACGATCTCCTCGATGACCTTGGCCATGTCGTACGGCCGGTTGCCGTCCGCCGGGACCAGGTCCAGCAGGACGTCCGAGCGGCGGTCGACGGCGTCCGTGGCCTCCGCGCGGGGCGGGTTCTCGCGGTTGTTCTGCGGGAGGAGGGAGAGGAGGTAGCGGACCTCCGCGATGCAGGTCTCCTCGTCGTCGTACGCGAAGTGGCAGACACCGCTGGTCTCGGCGTGGACGTCGGCGCCGCCCAGGCCGTTCTGGGTGATCTCCTCGCCGGTGACCGCCTTGACGACGTCCGGGCCGGTGATGAACATCTGCGAGGTCTCGCGGACCATGAACACGAAGTCCGTCAGGGCGGGGCTGTACGCCGCGCCGCCCGCGCACGGACCGAGCATCACCGAGATCTGCGGGATCACGCCCGAGGCCTTGGTGTTGCGCTGGAAGATGCCGCCGTAGCCGGCGAGGGCGGAGACGCCCTCCTGGATACGGGCACCGGCGCCGTCGTTCAGGGAGACCAGAGGAGCCCCGGCCGCGATGGCCATGTCCATGATCTTGTGGATCTTCGTGGCGTGGGCCTCGCCCAGCGCGCCGCCGAAGACCCGGAAGTCATGGGCGTAGACGAAGACCGTCCGCCCCTCCACCGTCCCCCAGCCGGTGATCACACCGTCGGTGTACGGCTTCTTGGCCTCCAGGCCGAAGCCCGTGGCCCGGTGCCGGCGCAGCTGCTCGACCTCGCGGAAGGAATCCGGGTCGAGGAGCAGCTCGATGCGCTCCCTCGCGGTCAGCTTGCCCTTGGCGTGCTGCGCCTTGGTCGCCTTCTCGCTCGGTCCGGCCACCGCCTGCGCACGGATCTCGTGCAGTTCGGCCACGCGTCCGCGCGCGTCGGTCGGCTCACCCGGCGCCTCATCCAAAACGGTCATGTAGCGACCTTACGAAGCGAACCCCGGAAAGCGGGCCGTCGACTCCTCACAGTCTCCGACGTGTTTTCCTGGTACCCCTGAACAGAACCATGGTGGAGTGCAGCCAATCCGACTGCTCAGAGGGTGTGCGGCTTGTAGGGGTCGCACAAAGACCTCAACCGAGAGTCACCTCACATCGGTGCGTCGCGCATACCTCCCCCGGGGTGACGCGCAGCCTCAGTCGAGGGCCGGTCGAGAGCACCTCGACGGTCTCGTCCGCGCGGACGACCCGGCGGACCGGGCGGTCCCAGGTGATCTCCAGCGGCCGGCCCGAGCGGGGCGGCTCGCTCGCACAGAGGGTAGCGGTACGGTCCCGGCGGACGGTCAGCACGCTCGCCCCGGCGGAAGCGGTGAGCGGGCCCGCGGTGCCGGCCTGCCAGAAGTTCGCGGCCGTGATGCCGAGGGAGGGCACGGTGACCGCCTGGCGGTCCGCGTCGTTGGCGAGGATCGACAGCCAGTGGCGGGCGACGGCACGGCGGGCGACCGCGTTGCGGGACGCGCCGGGCATCAGGACGTAGGCGTACGTGGCGTCCTCGGGGTCGGTGCCGTGGTCGAGCCAGAGGGTCTGCCAGCGGCGGGTGCGGCGCTCCGTGGTGCTGCCGGTGTTGATGTCGGCCCAGGAGCCGGTGCGGTCCTCGCGCAGCGCCTTCGGCTCACGGCCGAGCAGGACCCAACCGCCGTGGTCCTCCAGGTGGGCCCAGTTCGGGCCCTTGACGAAGCGTTGGGTACCGGATTCGCCGAGGTTGCGGCTGTCGACGATCGTCTCCACCGGGACACCGTCGGCGCAGCTGATCCCGGCGCCGAGGCAGATCACCGCGTCCGCGACGCAGAACCAGGACTTGCGGGCCTGGAGGGTGGAGCCAAGTCCTTCGAGGTGCTGGCCGAGCGCGGCGTACTCGCCGTCGGTGGTGCCGCCGACCCAGCGCGCGTCCGGGCGGGCGGTGCCCCACTCGCCGCCTTCCCGGTCGGCGAGGCGTTTGGTGGAGACGGTGGTGCCGGGCAGGCGGTACCAGTCCACCGTCGGCCAGAACCAGTCCGTGTACTGGTCGCTCGCGCCGGACCACCAGCTGACCATCCCCGCGCCGGTGTGCCAGCCGCGTGGGTTCTCGCCGTTGCCGCACTCGTAGTGGGCGATGCGGTCG
Source organism: Streptomyces sp. NPDC040589 (assembly GCF_055594445.1). Taxonomy (NCBI): domain Bacteria; kingdom Bacillati; phylum Actinomycetota; class Actinomycetes; order Kitasatosporales; family Streptomycetaceae; genus Streptomyces; species Streptomyces sp. NPDC040589. Next base: position 218,099 of record NZ_JBVIWP010000001.1, read on the forward strand.
CTGGCCATGGCGATGTTCACGGTGAAGCCGGGGCGGCGGTGGACGGCACGGTCCATGGCGGCGAAGAGGTGGTGTCCGGTGGGTTCGGGTGCGGCCGGGGCGGGTGAGGCGGCGATGGCGTGCAGCCGGGCCAGGTCGGCGACGCCGAACTGGGGTGCCGTCAGGATCGGGGTGACCGTGTCCCGTTCGATCCAGCCCTTGACGCGGGCGTGCCAGCGGTCGCGTTCCGCGGGGGTCGCGGCGCCCGCGAGGAGTGCGATGGCCGCGATGAGCCGCTGGCCGTGGAAGTGGTCGCCGCGCATGACCTTGCGGTCGTCGGTGATGAGGTACCCGCGGCTGATGGCCCTGCCGTTGACACTGTCCATGACCAGTCCGTCGTGGATGAGCGGCGCGTAGGCCTGCTCGACGCTGTCGAGGATGATCTGCCGGTTCGGGTCGGTGACCGCCCAGTCGGATCCGGCGAGCAGGGCGAAGAGCCGGCCCAGGCCGTCGAGCATGACCTGTCCGTAGGTGCCCGAGTAGGCGACCCAGGTGTGCTGGACGAAGGAGCCGTCGGCGTAGAGACCGTCGCCCCGGGTGACGTACGGGAAGACCGGGGAGAGCGCGTCCCGGGCGAGGGCGATCTTGGCCGGGTCGCGGCCGAGGATGCCGCGCAGGGCGACGGAGCGGCACAGGTCGACGCGGTTGGCGCCGGTGGAGGTGCCGGTGTAGTCGCCGAGGGCGGAGTCGGGGACGAAGTGGTCGATGGCGGCGCAGGCGGCGCTGACGCGGGCCTCCCCCAGTTCCTCGTACAGGGCGGCCGTGATGTCGGTGAGCAGGAGGGGGCTGCCGATCTGCCATTCCCACCAGTTGCCGTAGCGGGTGGTGGCGGGGTTGTAGACGGTCGCGGAGAGGTGGTCGAGGCCGCGCAGGACGTCGGTGAGGAGGTCCGGGTCGGCGGTCGAGCCGGTGCCCTGCTGGACGTAGGCCTGGGTCATGGTCCACAGGCGGCCGTAGCTGAGGGTGATGCCGGCCGGCGGGTCGAAGGGGTGCCCGGGCCAGAGGGAGTTCGCCGCCGGGGCCATGGAGGCGCGCAGGCCGCGGGCGAGTTCACCGGTCTCGGCGAGCCGGGAGGCGTACGGCTCCGCGGCCGGGTCGTAGCCGTCGCCTAGGGCGATGCCGAGCCAGCGCCGGCGCAGGGTTTCGTAGGGGTCCTCGGCTTCGGAGGCATCCGTGCGGCGGGGCGTCGGCCTCGCGCCGCCGGTCGCCGCCAGCGCCGCGGCCGCGAGCAGCAGGGCCCGACGGCGGGGGCGGAACAGGGTGGTGGCTGCCTTGGCCGTTCGGCGGGGGAATCCACGACGCTGGGGAGTCATGCCCATGCCCTACCACGGGGAGACGGTCACCTGAACGGAGGATCCGGCCGGAGTGACCGGGATGACCGGGATGGGGGAACGAGGGAACGAGGAAGGGCGAGCGGGCCCGCTGTAGGGCCGCCTTGGGGACGGCTGGCCGCCGGGGCCGGGCAGGGAACGGGTGGCCTACCGGCCCGAGACCAGCCCCCAGCGCGAGCGCCATGTGCCGGGCAGGGAGCGGGTGGCGTACCGGCGTCCGTCAGCCGAAGGGGTTCAGCAGGCGGCGGTACAGCGTCGGGGCAAGGGTCCGGATGCGGGCCGGGAGGGTTCGCCAGGTGGGGGTGAATGCCTCGTCGCGGTCCTGGCGTACGGCCTCCCAGACCTCCTGGGCGACGCTGCCGGGCGAGACGGGCCGGGGGCTGTCCTTGCGGGTGGGGCCGGCGCGGCCGGGCACGACGAAGGTCACGCCCACGCCCGTGCCGCGCAGTTCCTGGCGCAGCGCGTCGGCGAAGGCGGCGAGGCCCGCCTTGGCGGCGGAGTGCACCGCTTCCTCCCGTACGCCCACGCAGCCCGCGACCGAGCCGAGCAGCACCACCCGGCCCCGGCCGGCCGCGATCATGGACGGCAGCACCTCGCGCACGAGGTGGAGCGTGGCGTTGAGGTCCAGGGCGAGCACCCGGTCGATGTCGGTGTGCGGCATGGCGGCGAACGCGCCCGTCCAGCCGATGCCCGCCCCGGCGAACAGGACGTCGATCCGGCCGGTCGCGTGCAGCGCGGACTGGGCCAGCAGGCGCGGACCGCCCGGGGCGGCGAGGTCGGCGGGCAGGACGAGGGCCGAGGTGCCGGACGCCGTCTGCTCCAGACAACGCCGGTCGCGTCCGTTGAGGAGCAGTTGCCAGCCGTCCATGGCGAATCGCCGTGCCGTGGCCGCCCCGATGCCCGAGGAGGCCCCGGTGACGAGGGCCACGCGCCGGTCCAGACGCCGCGCCGGCCCGTGCTCGCGCACGCTGGAAGGGGCCGCGGGGCCCGGTGGGTCGTAGGCCGAGCCGGAGCCGGTGAGTGTCATCGGTCGGTCTCCCTGCGCTGTACGTCCGCCGTGGTCTCGACTGTCTCCCTGCGGATCCCTCCACACGGAACCTCGTCTTCCAGGACACCGCCCTTTCGGTGCACCGCGCCAGTGCTGGAGCCCTCTCACGGGCCCGGCTCACCCGGTCCGACGTGCCCGTTTCCGTTGGCGGTCCACGGGCCGGGACCGTCCGCTACGGTCGCGGCAGGACCACCCCTGAGGGCCGCTCGGTGCCGCCAGGCGGCGGTATCGCGACACAGCCTCCAATGATGTTGAACATTGAACTGGAATAGGTCTACGGTGGTGCGCGTTGATGTAGTTCAAGATTCAACATCAAGAGTCGGCATCACATCACGCACAGGAGGCGTACCCATGAGCATCTTCAGCAGCAAGGACACCGAGGCCGCGACCGCCACGTCCGGCGCCGTGCGACCGGAGCTGGCCGCCCTGACCGGCGACTACACGATCGACCCCGCGCACTCGACGATCGGCTTCGTCGCCCGCCACGCCATGGTCACCAACGTCAAGGGCGGCTTCCAGGACTTCACGGGCACGCTCCGCCTCGACGGCAGCGACCCCGCGCGGTCCTCGGCCTCCCTCGATGTCGTGATGGACAGCATCGACACGGGCAACGCCGACCGGGACGGCCACCTCAAGAGCGCGGACTTCTTCAAGGCGGACGAGTTCCCGACCATGACGTTCCGCTCCACGAAGGCGGAGTCCCTCGGCGGCGACGACTACCGCATCACCGGTGACCTGACGATCCTCGGCACGACCCGCACCCTCGCCATCGACCTGGAGTTCAACGGCGCCGCGAAGGACCCCTTCGGAAACGAGCGCGTCGGCTTCGAGGGCAAGGCGGAGATCCTGCGCTCCGAGTGGGGCCTGACGTGGAACGCCGCGCTGGAGACCGGCGGTGTCCTCGTCTCCGACAAGATCAAGCTCAACTTCGACATCTCGGCGATCAGGAACGCCTGAACCGCCTGAACCTCCGGCCACGCCGTACGGGGCGACTCCGTGCGGCGTGGCCGAATCGTGCCTCTTGTGCGAGGACTCTCGGCGTTCTCATAATCCAGCAGCAGAATTTTGACCGGTCCATGCCAGCACATGGACGTTTTTTTGGCCCTGCTGCTGACATGCGCTCGTCAAACGGATGCTTCGGTTGTACATCTCCCCAGGTCAACCCCCCACGGAAGGCATCACGTTGAAGAGACTTCTCACGGCTCTCAAGAGATGCGCGGTCGTCGGCGCGGCCGCGCTCGCGATCGCCAGCCTTCAGCCCGTCACCGCGGCCCAGGCCGCGCCGTCGCCCGTCGTCGGCGGGACGCGGGCCGCGCAGGGCGAGTTCCCGTTCATGGTCAGGCTGTCCATGGGCTGCGGCGGCGCTCTCTACACCCAGCAGATCGTGCTCACGGCCGCGCACTGCGTGGGCAGTTCCGGCAACAACACCAGCATCACCGCCACGGCGGGGGTCGTCGACCTCCAGTCCACGAGCGGCCGGGTCCAGGTCCGCTCCACCAAGGTGCTCCGCGCGCCCGGCTACAACGGCACCGGCAAGGACTGGGCCCTCATCAAGCTCGCCCAGCCGATCAATCTGCCGACCCTGAAGATCGCCACGACCGCGCAGTACAACACCGGTGACTTCACCGTCGCCGGCTGGGGCGCGAACCGTGAGGGCGGCTCCCAGCAGCGCTACCTCCTGAAGGCGACCGTGCCCTTCGTCAGCGACGCCGCGTGCAAGGCCTACGGCGGTCTGTACAGCGGCCTCGTCGCGAACGAGGAGATCTGCGCCGGGTTCGACGCGGGCGGCGTCGACACCTGCCAGGGCGACTCCGGCGGCCCCATGTTCCGCAAGGACAACGCCGGTGCCTGGATCCAGGTCGGCATCGTCAGCTGGGGCGAGGGCTGCGCCCGGCCCGAGGCCCCCGGTGTCTACACGGAGGTCTCCACCTTCGCCTCAGCCATAGCCTCGGCGGCGTCCACACTCTGACCCGCCCCTCAGCGACAGAACAGCTCACGGGTCCGGTGCGGTTGGGCACCGGGCCCGTGGTCGCGCGGTGAGCTGACCGCCGGTCGGACCGGCGCGTCCTGCGGCGTCCAGGCGCCCGTGCGGTGATCGCCCCGACCAGGCCGGGCCGTCCGGCGCCGAGCCCGTGCCCGTGCCCGGGCGATGGGGCCCCGGCCTACCCGGCCCGTCCGACACCGTCCCCAGCCCGAGCGATGAGGCGAGCTTCCGTCGCCCCCGCCCGTCCAACACCGAGCGCCCGCCCGGACGATGGGGCGCCCCCCGTCGAGTCGGCCCTCCGACACCGAGACCCGCCCCAGCGATGAGGCCCCGGCCTACCCGGCCCGTCCGACACCAGCCCCAGCCCCAGCCCCAGCCCCAGCGATGAGGCGAGCTCCCGTCGCCCCCGCCCGTCCAACACCGAGCGCCCGCCCGGACGATGGGGCGCCTCCCGTCGAGTCGGCCCTCCGACACCGAGACCCGCCCCAGCGATGAGGCCCCGGCCTACCCGACCCGTCCGACACCGTCCCCAGCCCGAGCGATGAGGCGAGCTCCCGTCGCCCCCGCCCGTCCAGCACCGAGCGCCCGCCCGGACGATGGGGCGCCCCCCCGTCGAGTCGGCCCGTCCTGCACCGGGCCCGTGGCCGATCAGGGGGGCGACCCTCGATCGAACCGATTTGTCCGGAACCATCCCCGCCCGAACAATGGATCGGCCTGGCGCCGAGCCCGCCCGTTCAACAACGAGCCCGCACCCGGGGCAGCGGGGCAGCCCTCGACCGAGCCGACCCGTCCGGCACCATCCCACTCGAACGATGGGGCGGCTTCCTTCCGAGCCCAGCCCGTTCAGCACCAAGTCCGCACCCGAGCAGTGGGCCCCTGCGTACCCGGCCCCTCCGGCGGCCGGCCCGCCCGAGCGGTAGAGCGACCCCGGTCAACCCGGACCCGGCCGTCGACCGACCCGCGCCCGCGCGATGCGGCGAATCACGCCGAGCCTGCCCGTCCGGCGCCGAGCCCGGCCCGCGCCCGAGCGGCACGGCCACCCGCAGTCGACCCACCCCGTGAGACCGAGCCCCCACCCGAGCGACAGAGCAACTCCCGTCGGGCTCATCGCCCCCGCCCGTCGCCCTCCAGCTTCGCGACCGCCGCTGCCACCTGTGCTGCCCGGCTCCGTGGTGTCCGGGCGCGGAGGACGGGGAGCATGGTGAGGTAGCGGTCCGTGCGGCCGAGTTCTTCGAAGGCCGCTTCGGCTCGTGGGCTGCGTTTCAGGGCCGTCGTGAGGTCCTCGGGGACCTCGGCCTCCTGTTGGGACGCGTAGGCCGCGTCCCAGCGTCCGTCCGTCTGTGCGGACGCCACCTCGTCGCGCCCGCCGGGGCGCATCCGGCCGGCGGCGGTCAGTTCCTCCACCCGCCGGACGTTGACCATGGACCAGAGGCTGCCGGGGCGTCGAGGGGTGATCCGCTGGAGGTAGTACGACCCGTCGAGGGCCTTGCGCTGCCCGGTGATCCACCCGTGGCAGAGCGCCACGTCGTTGACGTCGGCGGCGCTGACGGAAGGGATGCCCGAACCCTTCTTGGCGACCTTGGCCCAGAGGCCGGGGTGCGGGGCGGGGTGGGCGGTCAGCCAGGAGTCCAGGTCGGCCACGGTGGCGAAGGTGAGAGGGGCCGTGCCGTCGGAGGTGGTCATGGCACCACCGTAGGGACCAAGTAGGACAGGTTCCGTCCGCTACGCGAGCAGTGCGCGTGCCTGTTCGCGGGCGTGCTCGATGGCGTCCGGGAAGATGCCGAGGCCGTGGGCGACGAGCGCGCCCTCGTGCAGCAGCATCAACGCCCGGGCCAGACCGGCCGGTTCGTCCGGGGCGATGTCCGCGGCGAGGCCGGTGAACAGGGCGAGCATCCACTGCTTCTGGCCGATGATGATCGGGTGGGCCGGGTGGGCGGGGTCGCTGATCTCCGCGTGGGCGTTGACCATGCTGCATCCCTTGGGACTGCTGTCCCGCGCCCATGCGCGTGAGGCGTCGAAGACCGTCAGGACCCGCTCCCTCGGGTCCGGTCCGGCCGCGTCCAGGCGCTCGCCGAGGAAGGCGCGCCAGCGCTCGTCGCGGTCGGCGAGGTACTCCACGACGATCTGCTCCTTGGAGCCGAAGCGGTCGTAGAGGGTCTTCTTCGTGACCCCGGCCTCCGCGGCGATGAGGTCGACCCCGACGGCGTGGATGCCGCGCTCGTAGAACAGCCGCGCGGCGGCCTCCAGGGCGCGGCGGGCAGCGGGCGTCATCGTGATCCGGCGGGGGCTCTCGGCGGTGGTACCCATGACACCTGAGTATACCGTTCTGTATAGTCGACGGCGAACGAGTAAACCGATCTGTCTAGTGGTTGTGATGTCGTGAACATCCTGCTCTCCCTCGCCTTCGTCCTGTGCTGGAGCTCCGGGTTCATCGGAGCCAAGCTCGGTGCGGGCAACGCGTCCGCGCTCACGGTCCTGATGTGGCGGTTCCTGCCGCTGGCCGTCGTCCTGATCGCCGTCGCCCTCCTCACGCGATCGGCGTGGCGGGGACTCACCGCCCGGGAGGTGACCCGGCAGGCCGTGATCGGGCTGCTGTCGCAGAGCGGCTATCTGCTGAGCGTCTACTACGCCATCCAGCTCGGCGTCTCCAGCGGCACGACGGCCCTGATCGACGGCGTCCAGCCCCTCGTCGCCGGAGCCCTCGCGGGACCGCTGCTCGGGAGCTACGTCTCGGGCCGGCAGTGGATCGGACTGGGCCTCGGACTGAGCGGCGTGGCCGTGGTCACCCTGGCCGACGCCGCCGCCGGGACCGACGTGGCCTGGTGGGCGTACGCCATCCCGCTGCTCGGCATGCTGTCCCTGGTCGCGGCCACGTTCCTGGAGAGCCGGTCCCGCTCGCGGGTCGCTCCCTCGGTGTCGCTGACCGTCCACTGCGCCACCAGCGCCGTGCTCTTCACCGTCCTGGCCCTGGGCGCCGGCGCCGCCGCACCGCCGGCCGAGGGCGCGTTCTGGGTGGCGGTCGTCTGGCTCGTGGGTCTGTCCACGTTCGGCGGGTACGGGCTGTACTGGCTCATCCTGAAGCGCTCCGGCGTCACCGAGGTCAACACCCTGATGTTCCTCATGGCGCCGGTCACGGCCGTCTGGGGCGCGCTCATGTTCGGTGAGCCGTTCGGCGTCCAGACCGCCCTCGGGCTGGCCGTCTGCCTCGCGGCCGTCGTCATCGTCCACCGCGGTGGGGGCCGGGGGAACACCGCCTTGACCGCCGCCCGGGGAGAGCGGGAGGAAAACCGGTGGACCCGGTCCTCCGAATCCGCCTAACGTGCCTGTCGTGTCCAGCCCCGAGGCGTCCAGAGTGCGGCCACCGGCTCTCCGGTGGCTGCTTGTGATGCCGGGCCGCTGAGGCGGGCCCCTTCTTCGCTCCGCCGCCGGATCGCCGACCGACGTGTCGTGTTCGTCGTCGACTTCCGGGTGCGGAGTTTCCTCATGCCGTTCGCTCTTCTTCTGCTGGGCCTTGCCGTGTTCGCGCAAGGGACGTCCGAGTTCATGCTGTCCGGGCTGGTACCGGACATCGCGCGGGATCTGGAGGTGTCCGTTCCCGCGGCGGGTGCGCTGACCTCCGCCTTCGCGGCGGGAATGGTCGTAGGGGCGCCGCTCGTGGCGGGTCTCGCGCGGCGCTGGTCGCGGCGGGGCGCGCTGCTGGCGTTCCTCGTCGTCTTTCTCGCCGTCCATGTCGTCGGTGCTCTCACCGGCAGTTTCGAGGTGCTGCTCGCCACGCGGGTCGTGGGGGCGCTCGCCAACGCCGGGTTCCTCGCCGTCGCGCTCGTAACCGCCGTGGGCATGGTCCCGGCGGATGCGAAGGGCCGGGCGACGTCCATGCTGCTGGGCGGGGTGACGCTGGCGTGTGTGGCCGGAGTGCCCGCCGGGGCCGTGCTGGGCGGGCTGTGGGGCTGGCGTACGGCGTTCTGGGCCGTGGCGCTGGTGTCGCTGCCGGCCCTGGTGGCGGTGGCGTGGTCCGTGCCGGGCGGTGCGGCCGAGGGCGCGCCGCCCGCGCTGCGCGGTGAGCTGCGGTCGCTGCGCAGCCCTCGGCTGATCGTCACCCTGCTGCTGGGCGCCCTCGTGAACGGCGCGACGTTCTGCACCTTCACCTATCTCGCGCCGCTGGTCACCGAGGTGACGGGGCTGGGCAGCGTGTGGGTGCCCGGGGTCCTCGCGCTGTTCGGGGCCGGGTCGTTCGCGGGGGTGACCGTCGCGGGGCGGTTCGCCGACCGGAGCCCCTTGCCGGTCCTCGTCGGCGGGGGCGTCGCGGTCTGCGTGGGCTGGTCCCTGCTGGCCCTCGGGGCCGGGCACCCGGTCCTGGCCCTCGGGCTGGTCTTCGCCCAGGGGGCACTGTCCTTCGGCGTCGGCTCCACGCTGATCGCCCAGGTGCTGTACGCGGCCCCGGGCGCGCCCACGCTGGCCGGGGGTTTCGCCACGGCCGCGTTCAACGTGGGCGCGGCGCTGGGCCCTTGGGCCGGTGGCGCGGCGATCGGCGCCGGGTTCGGGTACCGGTCGCCGGTGTGGGTGAGCGCGGGTCTGGTCGCGCTCGCGGGCGTCGTGGCCGGGACGCTGTGGCGGCATCGGGAGCGGCTGGTGGGCCAGGAGGCGCGCGGCTCTTAGGCCAAGACGCGCTACGGCTCGTAGGCCAAGAAGCGCTACGGCACCGAACTCAGGCGGGCTGGGCGGGGCGGGGCGGGTTCAGAACCCGCCCCCGAAGTCCCCTCCCCCACCGCCGAAGCCTCCACCGCCGAAGTCTCCTCCGCCGAAGCCGCCCCCGTAGTCGCCGGAGTCGAAGTTGGCGCCGGAGACGTCACCGCCCTCGTATCCGCCGAAGTCGCCGTAGCCGGAGCCGTAGTCGGCCGCGTAGGCGGGGGCGGCCATCATGCTGCCGAGCATGGTGCCGACGAGGAGGCCGGGCAGGATGCCGCCGGCGAAGTAGCCGCCGGCCCAGGGGCCGTACGCCGGGCCTGCCTCCCAGTACGGGCGGCGGCCGTAGTCGGTGTCGACCTCGCGGATCACCGGGTCGCGGCCCTCGGCGAGCCGGGTCTGGTCGGCCGCGCAGACGGGGACGTCGCGCGTGGTGCCGCCCGAGGGCGTCCAGCTCGCGTCGGCGACCGCGGGGCCGTGGCGCGGGTCGAAGAAGCAGGGCGGGCGGCGCTCCGGCAGCCGGCCGCCCTCGCACCGGGCCGCGAGTCGGGCCAGGGAGAACCGGCCGTCCTCCACGGCCTGGGTGACGGGCCGGACATCCTCCGGTTTCGTCGCGGCCGCCATCAGGGACTTCGCCTGCTCGTAGGCGTCCAGGGCGCGCTCGTAGTCGGCACGCATCGCGTCGTCGGCGCCGGGTTCCCCGGGGTGGAAGTCGAGGCGGTCGAGCTCCTCGCCGAAGGCGGTGATGTCCTCGTCGACCACCACCCGCAGCTTCTCCAGCGCGGCCCGCTGCTCCTCCTCGTGGCGGCGCCGGTTGCGCCGGACCACCGCGTAGGTGCCCGCGCCGCCGGCCGCGACCAGGGCGCCGAACGTGATCAGGCCGCCGACCGGTACGCCGGTGTCCGAGCCGTCGCTCCAGCTGCTCGGCGCCGTACCGCCCACGCCGCGCAGGGCGTCGTCGACGAAGTCGTTCAGCTGGGCCTTGGTGTCGCCCGCGTCCCGCACGGCCGTGACCAGGTTGGACACCGCCTGGCGGCTCATCACCGCGCTGTCGGCACGGGCGTCGAACTGCTCGCCGACGCGGACGCCGTACAGGCCGGTGACGCCGGTCTCGGTGCGGAGGTTCCGGAAGAGGTCCTGCGTGGGGGTATCGGCCGGGAGGACCGCCACGAAGACGGGCTTGTCCGCGTCCTTGATCTTGTCGGCGAGGGCCTCGGCGTCCGACGCCGCCAGCTGGTCGGAGGCGGCCGGGTCGACGTAGACGGGGCTCTCGCGCAGTTCCTCGGCGACTTTCGAGAGGTCGGTGGCCGCGTGCGCACCCGTCGCACCGGCCGTCATCACCACCAGCACCGCCACCAGGGCGGCGAGCGGCGCGATCAGCAGTCTTACGACGGTACGCACCAGTGCGGCCTTCATACGTTCGAAGCTACCCGAATCGGCACAGAAGGGATATCGATAAGGACGGGGATTTCGGGACGCCGCTGCGCCTACGATGCCTTCTGGCTTACTGCCGTGGGCCGGGCCGGGCCACCGGTCACAGCAGAAGGGCGGATCAGGGGCATGTTCGGAAGACGCAGGGCCGCGGACATGACGGTGTCCGCACTCACCGAGCTGGACCGTTCGCGTTCTCGGGCGGACCTGTTGTGGGAGCTGTTCCGGCATGCCGAGGCGGAGGTGACGACGGCGATCGGCTGGTACCTGGCGCGGCGCCGGGGGCCGTCGCTGTGGTCGCGGTCGCTGCGGGCGCTGGCCGCGCTGCTGGGCATCGTCGGCACGCTCACTCCGCTGGTGCACGCGGCCGCGCCCACGACCGTGCGGCCCGAGTGGGGCTTCGTGTTCCTGGCCGGTGGGGCGGGCTGTGTCCTGTTCGACCGGATCTTCGGGTTCTCGGCGTCCTGGACGCGTTACATCCGTACGCAGCAGGCCCTGCAGCAGATCCTCAAGAGGGCGCAGTCCGAGTGGGCGCAGACGTATCTGCGGGCCACCGACTCCCCGAGCGACAAGGAGCAGGCCGCGCTGCTCGGGGTGATCGAGCGGCTGCGGACGGACGCGCAGCGGATCATCGAGGACGAGGGCTCGGCCTGGGTCGGGTACCTGGCCGACGGGGTGGAGGAACTGACCCGCGCCACCGTCCACGCGCCCGGTCAGCGGTCGAGCGGGGCGGGGCTCTTCCGGCTGGACCGCGGGCCGGGGCGTGAGCGGCTGGGCGAGGCCCAGGTACCGCGCGCCCGCGACTCGGCCATGTGACCCATCAGGCGGCTTCCCGGCACCGGGCATCGTCGCTGGTGCCGGGGGTCCGCAGCCGGGCGGAGCGGGGTGCCGCTGCGCCCACCCGTGCCACCCCTGGCGGCACGCATGCCCGCAGCCAAGCGGACCCGCGCCCCCGACACGTCCCCGACCTGTGACGAAACCGCAGGCGGCTACTCCGCCGGTGCCACCCCCGCCCGCAGCAAGCCGTACGTGTACGCGTCCTCCAGGGACTGCCAGCTCGCTGCGATGACGTTCTCGGCGACGCCCACCGTGGACCATTCGCCCGTGCCGTCGGACGTGGAGATCAGGACGCGGGTCGTGGACTGGGTGCCGTGCTTGCCTTCGAGGATGCGGACCTTGTAGTCGACGAGCTCGAGCTTGGCGAGCTGGGGGTAGATCTTCTCCAGGCCGACGCGCAGGGCGCGGTCGAGGGCGTTGACCGGGCCGTTGCCCTCGGCCGTGGCGACGATGCGCTCGCCCTTGGCCCACAGCTTGACCGTGGCCTCGTTGGCGTGGGACCCGTCGGGCCGGTCCTCGACGATGGCACGCCAGGACTCGACCTCGAAGTAGCGCAGCGGCTTGCCCTGGACCTCGGTGCGCAGGAGGAGTTCGAAGCTCGCGTCGGCCGCCTCGTAGGTGTAGCCCTGGAGTTCGCGTTCCTTCACCCGCTCCACGACCCGGCCGACCAGCTCCCGGTCACCGCCGAGGTCGATGCCGAGTTCCTTGCCCTTGAGCTCGATGGACGCGCGGCCCGCCATGTCGGAGACCAGCATCCGCATGGTGTTGCCGACCAGCTCGGGGTCGATGTGCTGGTACAGGTCCGGGTCGACCTTGATGGCCGAGGCGTGCAGCCCGGCCTTGTGGGCGAAAGCGGAGAGACCGACGTAGGGCTGGTGCGTGGAGGGGGTGAGGTTGACGACCTCGGCGATCGCGTGCGAGATACGGGTCATCTCGCGCAGGTGGCCGTCGGGCAGGACCTTCTTGCCGTACTTCAGTTCCAGCGCCGCCACGACCGGGAAGAGGTTCGCGTTGCCCACCCGCTCGCCGTAGCCGTTGGCCGTGCACTGCACATGCGTCGCACCCGCGTCGACGGCGGCCAGCGTGTTCGCCACCGCGCAGCCCGTGTCGTCCTGGGCGTGGATGCCGAGCCGGGCGCCCGTGTCGGCCAGGACCGTGGAGACGACCGCCTGGATCTGCGCGGGGAGCATGCCGCCGTTGGTGTCGCAGAGGATCACCACGTCCGCGCCGGCCTCCGACGCCGTACGGACGACCGCCTTCGCGTACTCCGGGTTCGCCCGGTAGCCGTCGAAGAAGTGCTCGCAGTCGACGAAGACCCGGCGGCTCTGCTCCGTCAGGAACGACACCGTGTCGCGGATCATCTCCAGGTTCTCGTCCAGGGTGGTGCGCAGGGCGAGTTCGACATGGCGGTCGTGGGACTTCGCGACCAGCGTGATCACCTCGGCGCCCGACTCCAGCAGCGCCTTGACCTGCGGGTCCTGAGCCGCCTTCGCTCCCGCGCGACGGGTCGCGCCGAACGCGACCAGCTGGGCGTGCCGGAAGTCGATCTCCTGCTGGGCGCGGGCGAAGAATTCGGTGTCCCGGGGGTTCGCGCCCGGCCAGCCGCCCTCGATGAAGCCCACGCCGAAGTCGTCCAGGTGCCGTGCGATGGCCAGCTTGTCGGCGACGGTGAGGTTGATGCCCTCACGCTGGGCGCCGTCGCGCAGGGTGGTGTCGAAGACGTGGAACGAATCGTCGAGTTCGCTGGTTGCGGTCATGGTCTCAAGGCTCCTGAGGATTGGATCTCGGTCGTACCGGAATGACCGGCTCCACCGCCCCCACATACTCCCTCGCGCTCTCGCTCCTGGCTTCGGGTGGGCCAGAAAAGCGAAAAACCTCTCGCGGGTGCGAGAGGTCTGCGCGCGGGTCGAGGACGACGGTGTCCGCCCGTACCTGGTCGTACGTGGCGGTCACTGCGGACCGGCGCGCCTGCTGCCAATAATCATGGCGAACGAGAGCACGGGGGCAGTCTGGCACAGCCCCCGCTCCCCGCTCACGGTTGTCTCAGGATGCGGTCGGTCACCGGATGTGGCGCACGTAGACGTGGGAGGTGTCGTACGTGTCGCCGGGCACGAGGTCGGGTGAGGAGCTGCTGAAGGCGACCTCGCGGCCGTGCCGGTCGATCACCGGGGCGGACACGCCCTGGTCGTTCGGTCCGCCCTCGGCGTCCGGGCTGGCCAGGACCGTGCGCCCGGTGCGCAGGTCACGGACGTAGGCGCGCGTCGTACGGTCCGGGTCGCCCGGGTCGGCCGAGACGAAGGCGAGGTACCGGCTGTCGGCGCTGAGTCGCGGAAACGCGGTGAAGGCGGCCGGGTCGGCGGCGTCGATCCGGCGCAGCTCCCCCGTCTTGAGGTCACGGACGAAGACGTTGTGGCCCTGGTTGGTGTCGCCCGGGGTCAGCCGCGAGTCGAGCGAGTTGAACACCGCGTACCGGCCGTCGGCGCTGATCTGCGGGAACTCGGTCTGCCCGTCGGACGTCAGGCCGTCCGGCGCCAGGTCGGCGTGGAACAGCTTCCCGCTCGGCACGTCACGGACCCAGGCGTCGCTCCAGTCGCCCGAGGAGGGGTGCGGGACGAAGAACTGGTACCCGACACGGCCGCCGTCGGCGCTGATGGACGGGTTGGTAGCGGCGGTCTTCCGGTCGGTCGCGGCGGGCACCTGGCTGATGCGGACGGCCTCGCCGCTGGTGCGGTCGACGCGGTAGACGCGTCCCCAGCGGTCCTCGCCCTCGCCGAATCCGGAACGCTCGGCGACGAAGGCGACGTAGCGGCCGTCGGCGCTGATGGCGGGCTGCCTGCCGGTGTCGTAGCCGGTGACGACGGTGTCCGCGATGGGCTGGAGGGTGCCGGCCTTCAGGTCCTTGACCCAGATGTGGCTGCGGCCGTCGCTCGCGGCCGTGGCGGCGAAGGCCAGGTAGCGGCCGTTGCCGCTCAGGGCGACATCGTCGACGGAGCCGTCCACGCCACCGCTCGCCAACCGGGTCGTGCCGGTGTCGAGGTCGCGTACGAAGGCGTCGGCCAGGCCGTCGGTGTCACCGGCGACGAGGTTGCCGGCGCGGGAGACGAAGGCCAGATGGCGGCCGTCGGCGTCCTGGCGGTGTCCCTGCCGTCACTGACCGGTGGGGTGGACTGCGGCTTCTGCTGTCGGGGCTGGTGGGCGGGGTGGCTCATGTGCTCTCGGCCCCGGGCTCGGTTTCAGTGGAGCGCGGGGCCGATGAGGCAAGTCGGGCTTCCAGCCCAACCGCTTCGGGTGGCGGGTGGGCATAGGCCGGGGGGCCCGAGGGCGGAGCCCCCGGAGAGCAGGGGCACTCAGCCCAGCTGGTGCATCCAGCCGTGCTTGTCCTCGGCCGTGCCGCGCTGGATGTCCAGCAGAGCCTGGCGGAGCTTCAGGGTGACCTCCCCCGGCTCCCCACCACTCTGCTTCCAATCCACCCCGGCCCTCTTGACCGTACCGACCGGCGTGATCACAGCCGCCGTACCGCAGGCGAACACCTCGGTCAGCGACCCGTTCTCCGAGTCCCGCTGCCACTGGTCGACCGAGACCCGGCCTTCCTCGGCCTCGTACCCGAGGTCACGGGCGACGGCGAGCAGGGAGTCCCGCGTGACGCCCTCCAGGATCGACCCGGTGAGGGACGGCGTGACGATCCTGTCTCCGTACACGAAGTACAGGTTCATGCCGCCCAGCTCCTCGACCCACGTGTGCTCGACGGCGTCGAGGTAGCAGACCTGGTCGCACCCCTTCGTCGCGGCCTCGGCCTGCGCGAGCAGGGACGCCGCGTAGTTGCCGCCCGTCTTGGCGTCGCCCATGCCGCCGGGGACGGCACGCACCCGGTCCTCGGAGACCCAGATGGAGACCGGCTTGACGCCGCCCGGGAAGTAGGCGCCGGCCGGGGAGGCGATGACCAGGAACAGGTACTCGTTGGCCGGCTTCACGCCCAGGCCGACCTCGGTCGCGATCATGAACGGGCGCAGGTAGAGGGACTCCTCACCGCCGTGCGCCGGGACCCACCCCTTGTCCTGCCTCACCAGCGCGTCGCACGCCTCGATGAACGTCTCGACCGGCAGCTCGGGCATCGCGAGCCGGCGCGCGGAACGCTGGAAGCGCTCGGCGTTCTTCTCCGGACGGAACGTGGCGACCGACCCGTCGGGGCGGCGGTAGGCCTTCAGCCCCTCGAAGATCTCCTGCGCGTAGTGCAGGACCGTGGTGGCGGGGTCGAGGGAGATCGGCGCGTACGGCACGAGCTGTCCGTCGTGCCAGCCGCGGCCTTCCGTCCACTTGATCGTCACCATGTGGTCGGTGAAGTGGCGGCCGAACCCGGGGTTGGCCAGGATCGCCTCGCGTTCTGCGGCGGAGAGCGGATTGGCGGAGGGCTTGAGCTCGATCGTGGGCGTCGTCATGGGTTGATGTCCTTCACCGGTTGTAGTGACGGGCCGCGCTCGGTACTGCTCTGATGATGACCAGTGCTAGGACGTCCGAGCATTCCCTCATTCCGCGGCCTCGCGTTCGATTATCGCCCGGGGGCGGCGGCGGAAGGAACGGGGTGAATGCGACCCGGTGGTCGATGGTGGCACCCGGCGGGGAACATGCGAAAGCCGCCGGGTGCGGATGCGACCCGGCGGCTTCGCGAAAAGCAGCGGCGGGTCAGCCTGCTACTCGTACGGCGAGCGCGTCGCCGATCTCCGTGGTGGAGCGGGCGGGCTTGCCCGTGCGCTCCGACAGGTCGGCGGCGACCGCCTCGTCGATACGGTCGGCCTCGGCCTCGTGGCCGAGGTGGCGCAGGAGCAGGGCGACGGACAGCACCGTGGCGGTCGGGTCGGCCTTGCCCTGGCCGGCGATGTCCGGGGCCGAGCCGTGCACGGGCTCGAACATGGACGGGAAGTCTCCGGACGGGTTGATGTTGCCGGAGGCCGCCACGCCGATGCCGCCGGAGACGGCCGCGGCGAGGTCGGTGACGATGTCGCCGAAGAGGTTGTCCGTGACGATGACGTCGAAGCGCTCGGGCTGCGTGACGAGGTAGATCGTCGCCGCGTCCACGTGCATGTACTCGGTGGTGACCTCGGGGAACTCCTCGGCCACCTTGTTGAAGATGTCGGTCCACAGGTGACCCGCGAAGGTCAGCACGTTGTTCTTGTGGATCAGCGCCAGCTTCTTGCGCGGGCGGGCCTGGGCGCGCGCGAAGGCGTCCCGGACCACGCGCTCGACACCGAAGGCCGTGTTCACGGAGACCTCGGTGGCGACCTCGTGCTCGGTGCCCTTGCGGATCGTGCCGCCGTTGCCGGTGTACGGGCCCTCGGTGCCCTCACGGACCACGACGAAGTCGATCTCCGGCTCGCCGGCCAGCGGGGTGGCGACACCCGGGAGCAGCTTCGACGGGCGCAGGTTGACGTGGTGGTCGAAGGCGAAGCGGAGCTTGAGCAGGAAGCCGCGCTCCAGGACGCCGGACGGCACGCTCGGGTCGCCGATCGCGCCGAGCAGGATGGCGTCGTGCTTCTTCAGGGCGTCGAGGTCGGCGTCGGTGAGGGTCTCACCGGTGGCGTGGTAGCGCCGGGCGCCGAAGTCGTACTCCTTGGTCTCCAGCTTCACATCCTGCGGAAGGACGGCGGAGAGGACCTTCAGCCCTTCGGTCACGACCTCCTGGCCGATTCCGTCACCGGGGATCACTGCGAGATTGATGCTGCGAGACATGCGGGCACCCTACTCCTCGTCCCATGGGATGACACGCAGTGTCCGCGATACGGACACGACGCCCCTCGTTCACCCGTATGTCAGACCGGCGTTGGGCCTTGCTGGGAAGTTGACTGGCATGGAGACTCCCGACTTCGGCATTCCCCGGCGGCTCGCGGACCGGATGAGCATGGCGGAACAGCACGAGTATCTGCGGACACGGCTGTCGCGGCGGCGCACGCTGGTGACGGCCGGCGCGGTGGCGAGCGGGCTGCTGACCGGCTGCTCGGGCTCCGGCGCCGGGGGCGCCACGGCGACGAGAGACCCGTCGCCGAGCACGTCGAAGGCGCCCGGATCCTTCATCACTCCCTTCGGCCGCCATCTCGCCTTCGGCTCCGACCCGAAGACGCAGATGCGGATCTCCTGGCAGGTGCCGCTCGCGGTGAAGAAGCCGTACCTCCGGGTCGGCACGCGCCCCGACGACCTCGGCCGCAGGGTGGAGGCGGAGCTGCGCGATCTGCACACCCCGGAGCTGAAGGACGTACGGGCGGCGGTCGACCAGTACTACCTGCACGCGGCGCTGGACGGCCTGCGCCCGGACACGACGTACTACTACGGCGTCGGCCACGAGGGCTTCGACCCCGCGTCCCCCGGGCACCGGTCGACCATCACGTCCTTCCGCACGGCACCCGCGAGTCCGCCGGAGCGGTTCGTGTTCACCGCGTTCGGCGACCAGGGCGTCGGCGAGGAGGCGGCCCTCAACGACCGTCTGCTGCTGCGCCAGAGCCCCGCCTTCCACCTCCACGCCGGTGACATCTGCTACGCCGACCCGACCGGCAAGGGCAAGGAGTCGGACGTCTTCGACGCCGGGCAGTGGGACCGGTTCCTCAAGCAGACCGAGCCGGTCGCCAGGTCGGTGCCGTGGATGGTGACGACCGGCAACCACGACATGGAGGCCTGGTACTCGCCGGACGGCTACGGCGGCCAGCTCGCCCGCTTCTCCCTGCCGGACAGCGGTTTCGACGCGCGTACGGCACCGGGCGTGTACGCCTTCACCTACGGCAACGTCGGCGTGGTCGCGCTGGACGCGAACGACGTGTCGTACGAGATCCCCGCCAACTTCGGCTACACGGAGGGGCGGCAGACGAAGTGGCTGGACAAGAAGCTCGGCGAGCTGAGGGCCGCGAAGGACGTCGACTTCATCGTCGTCTACTTCCACCACTGCGCGTACTCGACGTCCACGCACGCCTCCGACGGCGGGGTGCGCGCCGAGTGGCTGCCGCTGTTCGCCCAGCACGAGGTGGACCTGGTGATCAACGGGCACAACCACGTGTACGAGCGGACCGACGCCGTCAAGAACGGCGAGGTGGGCAGGCCGGTGCCGGTCGGCGGGACGACGGACCCCAGGCGGGACGGGATCGTCTACGTCACCGCGGGCGGCGGCGGCAAGGAGCTGTACGGCTTCCCTGACGGCGTGAAGGAGAGCTACGAGGGGAACGCCGCCGACCACGAGTCGGTCGCCACGTTCCGGTGGACCAAGTCCCAGGACACGAAGGCCGAGTCGGTGCAGTGGTCGCGGGTGCGCTACCGCGGGTTCTCGTTCCTCTCCGTGGAGGCGGAGAGCGGCACCGCGCCGAAGCTGAAGGTGTCGGCGCTGGCGTCGAGCGGTGAGCGGATCGACCATTTCGAGGTGCGGCGCGGGGCGTGAGGCCCCGCACCGCGCCTCGTCGGGCGGCTCCCGGTCCAGGGGCGGCTCAGTGGCCGGTGGATCCGCCGTTGTCCCTGCGGTCGAGGGCGCGCTGGAGCGCGGCGGCGGCGTTCTTGCGGTCGGACTCGGTCGTCCGGGAGACGTGACGGACTCGGCGGCGGACGGTCGTCTCGGCCATGGGAGATCGACTCCTTCGACAGCATGGAGCGCGGAGAGATGGGAGACGCCGGAGGGGACGGGGAGCGGTGCCGCAGGGGTTGCCTGCACGGGGCCCGGCTCACGACCGCCCTTCGCTTGGTCGAGCGAGACGTTCGGCTCCTACAAAACTAAGGGAGGCCGGAGCGTCTGTCTCCACAATTACTCGGACTTCCTACTATCTGAGACGGTGGACTACGTCACACCGCGCTGAGCTGCGGTGATTCCTAGAGCACGTCTCCGTCGCGCCAGTCGAAGAGCAGAGCGTGCGCGGGGTCGAGCGCACCGGCGAGGGCCGGCCGGACATACGTGCTGTCCTCTTCGTCCGGCAGACGGATGTCGCCCTCCTGCGGGCTGAGGGCGTGCACCTCACCGCTCCACAGCCGCCAGCCGCGGGAGGTGTAGAGCCGGGCGCCGTCCGCACTGGCGGACAGGGCGCCGAGGTCGTAGGCCCGCTCGACGACGCGTTCCAGCTCGCCCATGACCCACCCGCCGAGGCCGCCGCGGCGGGCGTCGGCGCGGACGGCGACGTTCTCGACGTACCCGGCGCGCAGCCACCGCCCGCGGTGCCGCACCCGGCGCATCACGACCGCCCCGTGCGCGGCGAGGCCCGATTCGTCGTGCACCAGGGCGTGCATGCCGCCGAGGCCGTGGTCCCATTCCTCGTCGCCGAAGTCGCCGTCGAAGGCGGCGTCCAGCAGGGCCCGTACGGCGTCCAGTTCGGAGGGGGCGAGGTCGGCGGTGTGGGCGGTGCGTACGCGGATGGTCATCCGCCCAGTATGTGAAGGGGACGGGCGGCTCTCGACCGTTTTTGCGCCGTCCGGAAGACGCCGACGGGCCGGGTCCTGGGGACCCGGCCCGTCGGTTCCGCGGGGTCTCAGCCCATGTGCGGGTACGTGTAGTCCGTCGGCGGGACCAGCGTCTCCTTGATGGCGCGGGTCAGGGTCCAGCGCATCAGGTTCTGCGGGGCGCCGGCCTTGTCGTTGGTGCCGGAGGCACGGCCGCCGCCGAAGGGCTGCTGGCCGACCACGGCACCGGTCGACTTGTCGTTGATGTAGAAGTTGCCGGCCGCGTAGCGGAGCTTGTCCGCCGTGTAGGCCGCCGCCGCCCGGTCGTTCGCGATGACCGAGCCGGTCAGGGCGTAGTCGGAGACGGACTCCATCTGGGTCAGCATCTCGTCGTACTTGTCGTCCTCGTAGACGTGCACGGCGATGATCGGGCCGAAGTACTCGGTGCGGAAGACCTCGTTCTCCGGGTCGGTGCACTCGATGACGGTCGGGCGGACGAAGTAGCCCTCGGAGTCGTCGTAGGTGCCGCCCGCGACGATCGTGCAGGAGGCGTCCTCCTTGGCGCGGTCGATGGCGGCCTTGTTCTTGGCGAAGGCACGCTCGTCGATGACGGCGCCGATGAAGTTCGACAGGTCGGTGACATCGCCCATCTTGATGCCGTCGACCTCGGCGGCCAGCTCCTCCTTGAAGCCGGAGTTCCAGATCGAGGCCGGGATGTACGCGCGGGAGGTGGCGCTGCACTTCTGGCCCTGGAACTCGAAGGCACCCCGGGTGAACGCCGTCTTCAGGATCGCCGGGTCGGCCGAGGGGTGGGCGACGAGGAAGTCCTTGCCGCCGGTCTCGCCGACCAGCCGCGGGTAGGTGCGGTACTTCTCGATGTTGTTGCCGACCGTCTTCCACAGGTACTGGAAGGTGGGGGTCGAGCCGGTGAAGTGGATGCCCGCGAGGTCGCGGTGTTCCAGGGCGACCTTCGAGACCTCGATGCCGTCACCGGTGACGAGGTTGATGACGCCCTTGGGCAGACCGGCCTCCTCCAGGAGCTGCATGAGCAGCACGGCGGCGTGGGTCTGCGTCGGGGACGGCTTCCAGACGACGACGTTGCCCATCAGGGCGGGGGCCGTCGGGAGGTTGCCCGCGATGGCGGTGAAGTTGAAGGGCGTGACCGCGTAGACGAAGCCCTCCAGCGGGCGGTGGTCCAGACGGTTCCACACGCCCTGGGAGTTCGCCGGGGGCTGCTCGGCGAGCAGGTCGCGGGCGTAGGCGACGTTGAAGCGCCAGAAGTCGATCAGCTCACAGGGCGTGTCGATCTCGGCCTGCTGCGCGGTCTTGGACTGGCCGAGCATGGTGGAGGCGGCGAGCGTCTCCCGCCAGGGGCCGGACAGCAGCTCGGCGGCGCGCAGGATGATCGCCGCGCGGTCGTCGAAGGACAGGGCACGCCAGGCGGGCGCGGCGGCCAGGGCCGCGTCGATGGCGTCCTGGGCGTCCTGCTGCGTGGCGTTGCGGTACGTGCCCAGCACGGCCTGGTGGTTGTGCGGCTGCACGACCTGGAAGGCCTCGCCGCCGCCCATCCGCTTCTCACCGCCGATGGTGCAGGGCAGGTCGACGGGGTTGTCGGCCAGCTCCTTCAGCCTGGCCTCCAGCCGGGCACGCTCGGGCGAGCCGGGGGCGTAGCCGTGCACCGGCTCGTTGACGGGGGTGGGGACCTGGGTCACAGCGTCCATGTTTTCCCTAACTCCTTACTGAGCGGTGTGTCGGTCAGCCGTTGGTGAGCATCGATCGTGCGAAGAACCGCAGGTTGGCCGGTTTCTCGGCGAGTCGGCGCATGAAGTAGCCGTACCAGTCGGTGCCATAGGCCGTGTACACGCGCATACGGTGGCCCTCGGCGGCGAGGCGCGACTGCTCGTCGCCGCGGATGCCGTAGAGCATCTGGAACTCGTACTCGTCCAGCTTGCGCCCGGCGCGGTGCGCGAGCTCCTGGCCGATGGCGATCAGGCGCGGGTCGTGGGACCCGATCATCGGGTACCCCGTCCCCTCCATCAACGTACCGAGAATCCGCACGTACGCCCGATCGATCTCATGCTTGTCCTGGTACGCGACCGAGGCGGGCTCCTTGTACGCGCCCTTGACCAGGCGCACCCGGCTGCCGTTACCGGCGAGGCGGCGGGCGTCGGCCTCGGTGCGGAAGAGGTAGGCCTGGATGACGCAGCCGGTCTGCGGGAAGTCCTTCCGCAGCTCCTCGTGGATGGCGAACATCGAGTCCAGGGTGGTGTGGTCCTCGGCGTCGAGGGTGACCGTGGTGCCGATCTCTGCGGCGGCCTCCACAACCGGGCGCACGTTCTTCAGGGCCAGCTCGTGGCCGTCTTCCAGCGCCTGCCCGAACATCGACAGCTTCACCGACATCTCGGCGCGGGTGCCGAGCTCCAGCGGCTTGAGGCGGTCGACGAGCTCCAGGTAGGCGTCCCGGGCGGCGGCGGCCTGCGCGGGGTTGGTGATGTCCTCGCCGACGACGTCCATCGTCAGCTCCAGCCCACGGTCGGCGAGGCCCCGGACCACCGGGACGATGTCGTCGACGCCTTCGCCCGGGATGAAGCGGTCGACGACCTGCTTGGTCACCGGGGCCGCCGAGATCAGGCGTCGCATCCGGTCGCTGCGAGACGCGGCGAGAATCACGGGACCCAGCACGGGGCACCTCCAGAGCACAACCAAACGGATGGCCGACCCCGGGCGGATGACGCTTCGGGTACGGCACGGAGAACCACCGTGAAACCTAGGGATCCCTTCGATCGTCGGCCATCGACAGCTGTCACGCATCCGTGCCGCAGATCTCAGACAGATGTATGAAGGGTCTTGGCCGGTGGGGGACAATGCCCGCATGACGTCGGAACACCGGGGCGACTACGAGGAGCTGGTCGACGAGATCTCGGAGCTGCTCGGCGCGCCCGCGACGCTGGAGAACCGGGACTTCGAGCTGATCACCTTCGGGGCGTACGACAGTGAGGGTGACCTCGATCCGTCGGCCCTGGATCCGGTGCGCACCCGTTCGATCCTCACCCGCCGTTCGACCGCGGCCGTCCGGGCGTGGTTCGAGGGCTTCGGCATCACACGTGCGACCGGCCCGGTGCGTATCCCGCCGACGCCGGAGGCGGGGGTGAACCGGGGGCGGATCTGTCTCCCCGTCCGCCACCGGGGCGTGGTCCACGGCTATGTCTGGCTCCTGGACGACGATCCCGGCCCGAGCGAACGCCAGCTCTCCGCCGCCATGCGGGTCACGACCCGGATCGGCGCGCTGCTCGCGGACGAGGCCCAGCACGGTGCCGACCTCAGCCGTGAACTGCGCGCCGTCCTCACCGCGGAACGCGACTGGCAGCGGGACATGGCCATCGCGGAACTCCGCACCGCCCTCGGCTCCCGCGCCGACGGTCTGCACACGGTGGTCTGCGTGGCCCCCTGGCCCTCGGTCGACCCCGACGACGCCCCGTCGGTCCGCACGATGCCGGGCGCGACAGCCCTGTGCACGCTGCCGTGGGGGGCGTCGGCCCAGTGCGTGGCCCTGCTGGTGCGCCTGCGCTCGACGGACGTACTGACTCCTGCGACCACGGCGGCGGCGCGGCTGCTGGAGCGGGCGGGCGGCAGCGCTTCAGGGGGTGCGGCCGCCGGCGCGTCGGGCGGAACGGCTCCTCGCGGCACGGGCGGAGCCTCCGCCGGGGCATCGGGCGGATCTTCCGGCCGGACCTCTCACGAACCGGCCGGCACCACGCGCGGTGCCTCCGCCGGGCCCGGGTCCGGGCAGGCCGGTATCCGCACCCATGGGCCCGCCGGCAGCGCCGCCGGCCTCGCCACCCCCCGCTCCGGCCTCGCAGAGCTCGGCACTGCCTGGTGGGAAGCGTCCGCCGCGGCCCGGGCGGCGCTGGCCGAGGCCCGGCTGGGGCCGGTCGCGCAGTGGGCGGCGATCGGGCCGTTCCGGATGCTCACCGCGCTGCCGCCGGACGTGGCCCGCGACCCCGCCGTCCACGCCCTGCTCTCCCCGGTGCACCGGGAACTCGCCCGTACCGCCGAGATCTACCTCGACTGCGCCGGCCAGGCCGCCCGGGCCGCCGCCGAGCTGGGCATCCACCGCCAGACCCTGTACTACCGGCTGTCCCGGATCGAGAAGCTCACCGGCCTGGACCTGGACGACGGCGAGGACCGTCTGCTCCTGCACATGGCGTTGAAGGGGGCCCGGCTCGCGCACGGTCGGGCCATCGGGCCTTCCGGGTGAGACCCATCGCCCGAAGGGGCGATCTTCAGGACGGCGCCGTGCCCTCGGGCGCCGCGCGCGGTCACGGATCTCCCGGTGTGCCATCGGCTGGGAGGAGTTCACGTGCGGAACCGACACGCCCGGTCTGCGAAGCGAACGGCGGTCGCGGGGCTGGCTTGCGGAGTGCTCGCGCTCGCGCTGCCGGGCGCCCACGCGAGTGCCGGTTCCGGCCGCGGCGCGGGAACGGCGTACGGGGCCGAGCAGGGCGAACGGAGCGCATCGACGGTCATCGAGTGGATGCGCACGGCCGATGCCACCATCGAGGCCGAGGCCCGCCCGGTGCCGCCCGAGTCGTTCATCTGGGAGGCGTACGTCTCCACCGCCGTCTACAACGCCGTCGTCGGTATCGAGGGGCGCTTCACCCCGTACAAGTGGGACCAGCGGGCGCCTCGTACGGCCTCGTCCGCGGCGGCTGCCGCCTCGGCGGCGCACAAGGTACTGCGCCACCACTTCCCCGGGGCCGCGCCCCGGCTGGACGCCGCCCTGACCGGCTCCCTCGCGAAGATTCCCGACGGCGCGGCCGAGGACGCGGGCGTCGCGTTCGGGAAGCTCGCCGCCGACCACATCATCGACCTCCGCCGCGATGACGGCCGCGGCGCCTCGGTGCCCTTTCCCGCCCGCCCGCACCCCGGCGTCTGGCGTCCCACCCCGCCCGGTCACGAGCCCTTCGCCAATGCCTGGATCGGCAGGCTCCGGCCGCTGCTGCTGGACTCCCCGCACCAGTTCCGCCCCGGCCCGCCGCCGGCGCTCAGCTCCGCCCGGTACGCGAAGGACCTGAACGAAGTGGCGGCCTACGGAGGCCGGACCGGCTCGCAGCGGACCCCCGAACAGACGGACACCGCGCGGTACTTCACCAACCTGGACCTGCTGGGGGCTCTGGGTGACCACGCCACCCGGCACGGTTTCGGCATTGCCGAGACGGCACGTCTGTACGCGGCGGCCAACACGGCCCAGGTGGACGCCGTCATCACCGCCTGGGACGCCAAACTCCACTACGGCACCTGGCGCCCCGTCACCGCCATCCGCGAGGCGGACACCGACGGCAACCCGGCGACCCGGCCGGACCGGCACTGGGAGCCGCTGCTCGTCACCCCGGCGCATCCCGACTACCTCAGCGGCCACGCCACCATGGGCGGTGCGCTGATGCGCGCGCTGACCGGGGTCCTCGGCACCTCGCGCGTCGACCTGCACATCCGGTCGGTCACCACCGGTACGTCACGCCACTACCGCTACGCCCACGAGTACGAGCGGGACGTCGTCGACGCCCGGGTCTGGGGCGGGATCCACACCCGGACGGCCGACGAGGTGGGCAACGCCACCGGCCGGCAACTCGCGGCCTGGGCGCTGCGGAAGTACTTCCGCAGCACCCCTTGATAATCGGCCGCTTCTGAAAACGATTGTCATCATGCTACGGTCGTGGCGCGTTCAACCATTTACCAGGCCTTGACCGAGGTGTCCCCGTGCGCGTCCCCGCCCGACTCATCCCCCTTGCCGCCGTCACCGCGGCCTCCGCCCTGCTCACCGGTTGTTTCTCCGGTGGACAGTCGGCCACGGACGACTCCGGGGCAGGGGGCAAGCGCATACGCCTCGCGATGATGCAGCCACCCCGCTCGGGGCTGTCCCCGCTGTCGGACGACGCCTTCAAGCTGTCGCGCTGGTCGACGGCGGAGACCTTGGTGAAACTGGACGCGGACGGTGACGCCGAGTCGGCGCTGGCCACCGAGTGGGCCCAGTCCGGACGGAGTTGGACCTTCACCCTGCGCGACGGCGTCACCTTCCACGACGGGACGAAGCTCACCGCCGAAGCCGTCGTCAACTCCCTCACCAAGGCCGCCGCCGCCTCCCCCAAGCCCCGCATCCTCGACGGCGTCGACTTGACCGCGAAGGCCGACGGCGACAAGGTCACCGTCACCACCGCCACCGAGGACCCCCTGGTCCCGCAGCGGCTCAGCTCCCCCCAGCTGTCGGTCCTGGCCGCCAAGGCCTACAAGGGCAGGACCGTCGACCCCGTCGGCGCGGGCACCGGCCCCTTCGAGCTGACGAAGGTCAACGGCACATCCTCCGCCGCCCTCGACCGCTACGACGGCTACTGGGGCAAGAAGGCCAAGGCCCCCGGCATCGACGTGCGGTTCGTGCCGGACGGCACCGCCCGCGCCGCGGCCCTGCGCAGCGGCGAGGCCGACATCGTCGAGGCGGTGCCGGTGTCGCAGGCCGCCGTCCTCGACCAGGACCTGATCACCGAGGTCCCGATGCCGCGCACCAACACCCTCTACCTCAACACCGAGAAGGGTGCCTTCAAGAACGCCGCGCTGCGGGCGGCGGCCCGCGAGGCGATCGACGCCGAGTCGATCGTGAAGGGCGTGTACGAGGGGCGAGCCGACGTCGCCGACGGGCTGCTCGGGCCCGCGCTGCCGTGGGCGGCCGAGCTGCGGAAGCCGGTACAGCGGGCCAAGGCCGGTGCCCCGGCCGGCAAGACGATCACCATCGGCACCTTCACCGACCGCGCCGAGCTGCCCGAGGTCGCCGCCGCCCTGCAACAGCAGCTGCAGAAGGCCGGGTTCAAGGTGAAGCTCGACGTCCGCGAGTACGCCAACATCGAGTCCGACGCGCTGGCGGGCGAGTTCGACGCGTTCATCCTCTCCCGCGCCACCGTCCTCGACTCCGGCGACCCGGCCGCCTATCTCTACAGCGACTTCGCCTCCGACGGCTCCTTCAACATCCCCCAGCTCGCGGACCCGGCCGTGGACAAGGCCCTGAAGAAGGCCGGCGAGACGCCGACCGGCGACGCCCGGCGCGAGGCGGTCATCGCCGCCGAGGCCGCCGTGGTCGGCACGGACGCGGCCGTGCCCATGCTGCACGAACGCGTGATCCAGGGCGACGCCGCCGGCGTGACCGGCGCCGCCCACGACCCGCGCGAGCGGGAGCTGGTCACGGCGGACACCTACGTCAAGTGAAAGCCCGTATAGGGCGGTTGGCAGGTGCCGCCGCGCTGACCCGCCTGCTCTGCCTGGCCGCCGTCCTGGCCGCCGTCGGCCTGCTGCCCTGGCTCTCCGGCAGGGACCCGGCGCTGGCCGTGCTGCGGGCCCGCTCCGCCGAGCAGGACCCGACCGAGGAAGCCCTGGACTCGGTACGACGGGACCTCGGCCTGGACGCCGGTCCTCTGTCCCTGCTGGGCGGCTGGGCCTCGGACCTCCTGCGCGGCGACCTCGGCACGTCCTGGGTGTCGGGCACCGAGGTCCTGCCCTCCGTGATCTCCGGGCTCCAGGTGTCGCTGGCGCTGATGGGCGCCTCGCTCGGCGTGGCGCTGCTGCTGGCGTGCGCGCTGGTCACGCCGGTGCTGGTGCGGGGCCGGGCCTCGGCCGGGGCATGGGCCGCGATGCTGGCCGCCGTACCCGAGTTCCTGCTGGCCACGGTCGCGCTGCTGGTGTTCGGGGTGTGGCTGGGATGGCTGCCGACGTCCGGCTGGGTGGGGCCGCAGAACATGGTTCTGCCCGCCGTGGCCCTCGGCGTCCCCGGCGGCGGGCTGCTCGGCCGTCTGGTCGCGGACGCGCTGCCCGCCGTGCTCGACGAGCGGTGGGTGGAGCTGTGGCGAGGCGCAGGGGTGAGCCGGGCGCGGATCGCGGGGGCGGCGCTGCGCCGCGTCCTGCCGCCGCTGGTCCCGCAGTTCGGGATGGTCGCCGTGGGGCTCACCGGTGGCGCGGTCGCCGTGGAGACGGTCTTCGCCGTGCCGGGCATCGGCCGTACCGCGCTCGGCGCGGCCAAGTCACAGGATCTACCGCTGCTCCAGGGCTCGGTACTCGCGCTGCTCTCGCTCGGCCTGGTCACGGGCGCGCTTGCGGCGCTCGCCCGACGGCGGCTGCTGGGCCCGGCCCTGCGTGACGCCTCGCTGGCACTGCCTCCGGCACGGCCGGTGCGCGCACACCCCGCGATCCCGTTGTCGCTGTTCACCGTCCTCGCCGTGACCATCGGCTGGGGCCTGCTGCGCGACCCGTACGCCGTGAACACCACGGCCCGGCTGGCCGCGCCCTCCTGGCCCCACCCGCTCGGCACCGACGGTCTCGGCCGTGACGTGCTCGCCCGGCTGGGCCACGGCGCCGCCTCCACGGTCGGCACGGCGGCGGCCGTCTGCCTGCTGAGCCTGCTGGTCGCGCTCGCCCTGGGCTTCCTGCCCCGGATCGCGGAGGGCGCGGCGGACATCGCCAACGCCCTGCCCCCGGTGATCGTCGGCATTCTGATCGCGGCGGCCGTCGGGCCGGGCACCGGCGGGGCGGCCCTGGCGGTCGCGCTGATCTCCTGGCCGGCCCTGTCCGCGCACGCGGCGGCCCTGGTGCAGGAGGTGCGGGCGTCGGCGTTCCTCACCACCCAACGGGCCATCGGCGCAAGCCCGTTCTGGATCCTCACCCGGCATGTCCTGCCGTCCGTGGCCGGCCCGGTCGCCCGCCATGCCCTGCTCCGGCTGCCGGGCATCGCCCTGGCCCTGGCCTCCCTCGGCTTCCTGGGCCTGGGCGCCCAGCCGCCCGCCCCCGAGTGGGGCCTGCTGCTGGAGGAGTCCCGGGCCTATGTGGAACGCGCCCCGTGGGCGGCCCTCGCCCCGGCGGTGGCCCTGGCCCTGCTGGCAGGTCTCGCGGTGTCGGGCGCGGCGCTCACCCAGGGCCGGAATGTACGGCGAGCCACCCCGGCTCCGGTCAAGGCCGAGAAGGAGGCCCCCGTTGGAGTCTGAGCCACTGCTGTCGGTGCGCGAGCTGCGGATCGCCTTCGACGGGGTCGAGGCCGTGCGCGGCCTGTCCTTCGACGTGCTGCCGCGTGAAGTGCTGGCGATCGTCGGCGAGTCGGGGGCGGGCAAGTCCCTCACGGCCCGCGCGCTCCTCGGCATGCCGCCGCGCGGCGCGACCACCAGCGGGACGATCGCCCCGGACCTCTCGGCCCACCGCGGCCGCCGTATCTCCCTCGTCCCGCAGGACGCCCTGTCCGCCCTCTCCCCCGTGCACCCGGTCGGCGACCAACTCGCCTCCGCCGTACGGTCGGTGGCCGGGGTCTCCCGCAAGGAGGCCCGGGCCCGGGCGGTCGCGGCCCTGGACCGCGTCGGCATCCCCGACGCGGCACGCAGGGCGCGGGCGTATCCGCACGAGTACTCCGGCGGCATGCGGCAGCGCGCCGTGATCGCCATGGCCACGGTCAACGAGCCCGATCTCGTGGTCGCCGACGAGCCCACCACCGCCCTCGACGAGGAGCGCCGCGACCAGGTGCTGCGGCTGCTCGCCGAACAGCGGGAGGCGGTCGGCGCCGCGCTGGTCCTGGTCACCCACGACATGGACGCCGTAGCGGCCCACGCGGACCGGATGCTGGTCATGTACGCCGGACGCCTCACCGAACTCGGCCCCGCGGACGAGGTGCTGGCCCGCCCCCGCGCCCCCTATACGGCGGGCCTGCTGGCGTCCCTCCCGCAGCACGCTCCCCCGGGCCGCCGCCTCCCCGCCCTGCCCGGCACCCCGCCCGCCCCGGGCACGCTCCCGCCGGGCTGCGCGTTCGCCCCGCGCTGCCCGCTCGCGGCGGACCCCTGCCACACGGCGGAACCGGAGCCCCGGCGGGTGGCCGGACGTCTGGTCGCCTGTGACCGCTGGGAGGAACTCCCCCACCCCGCGACCGAGTTGTTCCTGAAGGAGGGGCAGCAGGCATGACCGACCCCCTGCTAAACGTCCGCGACCTCGTCGTCCGCTACGGCCAGGTCACCGCCGTGGACGGCGTCTCCTTCTCCCTGGCCGCCGGCGAGACCCTCGCCCTGAACGGCCCGTCCGGCTGCGGCAAGTCCTCCACGGCCCTGGCGGTGCTCCAGCTGCGCCGCCCGGCCGGCGGTGAAGTCCATTTCGAGGGACGGGAGTTGACGTCCCTCCCGGAACGGGAGCTGCGTCCGCTGCGCCCCCGCATGCAGCCCGTCTTCCAGGACCCGTACGGCTCGCTGAGCCCCCGCCACCGCCTCCGGGACGCCATCGCCGAACCGCTGAAGGTCCAGGGCCGCTGGCACCCCACAGACGGGCCCGCCCGCGTCGCCGAACTCCTCGACCGGGTCGGCCTCGACCCCGCGTACGGCGACCGCCGGCCGCACGAACTCTCCGGCGGCCAGTGCCAGCGCGCCGGCATCGCCCGAGCCCTGGCATCCGAACCGCGACTGCTGGTGCTCGACGAGCCCGTGTCATCACTCGACCCGTCGGTACGCGCGGGCGTGCTGAACCTGCTCTCCGACCTCCAGGACGACCTGGGCCTCGGCTACCTGTTCATCTGCCACGACCGGGCGGTCGTACGGCACGTCGCCGACCGGGTGATCGAGATGCGCGAGGGACGCCTCAAGGTCGCTCCGGGGTAACGCCCTCGATCACCTGGCGGAGCCCCTCGGCGAGCTGCCCGGCCTCGGGCGCGCTCTTCGGATCGAAGGTCCACTGCGCCATGAGGCCCATCATCAGGGTCAGATAGAAGTAGCCGAGGGTGTCCACCCGCTCCTCCGGGACGTCCTCCTCACGGCCGCCGTGGAAGAGCGTGACGATGCCGCGCGCGCCCTCCCGCTGAGCCCGCGCGAGATGCTCCCGCACCTCCGGCAGCTGGTCCCCCATGGCCACGATCTCCATGCTGAGCCGCCACATCGAACCGGGCTCCCGCATGGTGCCGATGATGTTCGCCCACACCTCCGCGAACCGCTCCAGCGACCCGGGCTCCCCGCCCAGTTCGCCCCCGCCCTCGAAGGCGTCGGACATCCCCTCCACCATCCCGATGTACGCCTGCGCCAGCAACGCGTCCTTCGAGCCGTAGTGGTAGCCGATCGACGCCAGGTTGGTCCCCGACTCCTTGACGATGTCGCGCGCGGTCGTGCGCAGGAAGCCCTTGGCCAGCAGGCAGCGCTGGGCGCCTTCGAGCAGATCCTCACGGTGTCCCATGGCACGTCACCCTACCCCGGAGTCCATACACGCGTCCCATACGCGCGTATTAAACAAGCGTACTAGACAAGCGTTTATGACGCCCGTACAGTCCAGCCCATGACGACGAACCCCACCCCTGCGGCCCGCGCCGGCCGCCGCGAATGGACGGCGCTCGGCGTGCTGATGCTGCCGTTGCTGCTGGTCTCGATGGACGTCTCCGTCCTCTACTTCGCGATCCCCGCGATCAGCGCCGACCTGGAGCCGAGCGCCACCCAACAGCTGTGGATCTTCGACATCTACGGCTTCGTCCTGGCCGGCCTGCTGATGACGATGGGCTCCCTGGGCGACCGCATCGGCCGCCGCAGGCTCCTGCTGTTCGGCGCCGCCGCCTTCGGCACGGCCTCCCTGGTGGCGGCCTACGCGAACAGCGCCGAGACCCTGATCGCGGCCCGCGCGATCCTCGGCATCGGCGGCGCGACGCTGATGCCGTCGACGATGGCGCTGGTGCGCACGATGTTCACCGACCCCGCGCAGCGCACCAAGGCGATCGGCGTGTGGTCGGGTGTGATGACGGCCGGCATCGCGCTCGGCTCGGTGATGAGCGGCGTGCTCGTCGAGCACTTCTGGTGGGGCTCGGTCTTCCTGGTCAATCTGCCCGCGATGGCGCTGCTCCTGGTCCTGGGGCCCTTCCTGCTGCCCGAGTCGAGGAACCCGCGCCCCGGCCGCTTCGACCGGCTGAGCGTTCCCCTGTCGATGGCGGCGGTGCTCCCCGTGATCTACGGCCTGAAGGAACTCGCGTCGCAGGGCTGGGACGTGCGGTACGCGATGTCGGTGACCGTCGGCCTGCTCTTCGCCGCGCTCTTCGTCCACCGCCAGCGCACGGCGGTGTCCCCGCTGATCTCACCGGAGCTGTTCCGGGCCCGCGGCTTCGGCCCGGCCGTCGTCCTCAACCTCGTCGCCGCCTTCGGCATGATGGGCTCGGCGTACTTCACGACCCAGTACATCCAGTCGGTCCTGGACATGGGCCCCTTGGAGGCGGCGCTGTGGAGCCTGCTGCCGTCGGTGCCGATCGGGCTGGCGGCCGTGGCCGGCGCACAGCTGGTGCAGCGGGGCGTTCCCCGCGCGTACGTCGTCGGCGGAGGCTTCGCGGTCACCGCGTGCGGCTATGTGCTGCTGGCCCTGGCCGGCACGGACTCGCTCTGGCTGCTGCTGGCCGCGTGCGCCGTCCTGGCCTGCGGCGTCGTCGCCGTCATGTCCCAGGTGGCCGACCTTGCCCTGAGCGCGGCCCCGGTGGAGAAGGCGGGTACGGCGTCGTCCCTGCTGGAGACGGGCACGGAGTTCGGCGGCGCGCTGAGCATGGCGTTCCTGGGCTCCATCGGTACGGCCGTCTACCGCCACGAGATCCCGGCCTCGGCCCCCGCCCCGGCCCACGAGACCCTGGGCGGCGCCCTGGCCGTCGCCGACCGGCTGCCGGGGCGCGCGGGAGACGCCCTGGCGACGGCGGCTCGCGAGGCCTACACCAGCGGTATGCACGCGGCGGCGATCACGAGCGCGGTGCTGCTGGCCGGAGCGGCGGTGGCCGCCACGGTGACCCTGCGGCGGATCCCCGGACAGCACAACGCCGGACGGGCTGATCAACTCAGCCCGTCCGGCGTTTGAGGGAAGGTCAGACGAGGTTCACGGAACGAGCGGAGGTCGTACCGATCTCCGCCGCCACCTCGGCCAGCACCCCGGCGGTCACCGTGTCGTCGACGGTCAGCACCGCCAGCGCCTCGCCGCCGACCGCGGCCCGCGACACCTGCATGCCGGCGATGTTGATGCCCGCCTCACCGAGGATGCGGCCCACGGTGCCGACGACACCCGGACGGTCCTCGTACCGCAGCACGACCATGTGCTCGGCGAGCGCGAGGTCGACGTCGTACTCCCCGACCGCGACGATCTTCTGGAGGTGCTTCGGGCCGGCCAGCGTGCCGGAGACCGACACCTCCTCGCCGTCGGCGAGGGTGCCGCGCACGGTGACGACGTTGCGGTGCTCGGACGCCTCGGAGCTGGTGGTCAGGCGCACCTCGACCCCGCGCTCCTGCGCGAACAGCGGCGCGTTCACATAGGACACCGTCTCGTCGACGACGTCCTCGAAGACACCCTTGAGGGCGGACAGCTCCAGCACCTTCACATCGTGCTGGGTGATCTCGCCGTACACCTCGACGTCGAGGCGGACCGCGACCTCACCCGCGAGCGCGGTGAAGATCCGGCCGAGACGCTCGGCGAGCGGCAGACCCGGCTTGACGTCCTCGGCGATGACACCGCCCTGCACGTTCACCGCGTCCGGCACGAGCTCACCGGCGAGGGCGAGACGCACCGAGCGGGCGACGGCGATACCGGCCTTCTCCTGCGCCTCGTCCGTGGAGGCACCGAGGTGCGGGGTGGCGACGACCTGGTCGAACTCGAAGAGCGGGGAGTCCGTGCAGGGCTCCTTCGCGTACACGTCGAGACCGGCACCGGCGACCCGGCCCTCCTTGAGGGCGGAGTACAGCGCCTCCTCGTCGACGATCCCGCCGCGCGCGGCGTTGACGATGCGCACGCTCGGCTTGACCTTGCGCAGCGCCTCGTCGCCGATCAGGCCGAGGGTCTCGGGCGTCTTGGGGAGGTGGACGGTGATGAAGTCGGAGACCTCGAGCAGCTCGTCCAGCGACAGCACCTTGACGCCCATCTGCGCGGCGCGGGCCGGCTGCACATAGGGGTCGTAGGCGACGACCTTCATGCCGAAGGCGGACATGCGCTGGGCGACGAGGGCACCGATACGGCCGAGGCCGACGACACCGAGGGTCTTCTCGGCCAGCTCGACGCCCGTGTACTTGCTGCGCTTCCACTCGCTGTTCTTCAGCGCGGCGTTGGCCTGCGGGATGTTGCGGGCGGTGGCGAGCAGCAGACCGCAGGCGAGTTCGGCGGCGGTCACGATGTTCGAGGTGGGGGCGTTGACGACCATCACGCCGGCCTTGGTGGCGGCGGAGACGTCCACGTTGTCCAGGCCGACGCCGGCTCGCGCGACGACCTTGAGCTTGTTCGCTGCGGCGATCGCCTCGGCGTCGACCTTGGTGGCCGAGCGGATCAGGATCGCGTCGACATCGGCGATGGCCGGGAGCAGCTCGGCTCGGTCCCCGCCGTTGCACTGCCGGATCTCGAAATCCGGGCCAAGCGCGTCGACGGTGGCGGGCGACAGCTCTTCAGCGATGAGTACGACGGGTTTCGAGCTCACGTGAGTCCTCACAAGTCCAGTGCTGCGGACGGCCGTCCCGACGGCCGCAGGCGGTGGAGGGGTGCATGCCGCGTGGAAGACGCACGACGCTGTGGGCCTGACGCGTATATATGCAGCAGTGTAGTGGTGCTGCGGAGGGCGCCTCACGCCTGTGCGGAAGGATCACCCGGACGAGAAAGGGTCCGGCTGCGGCACCGGTGCCGCAGCCGGACCCAGGGGCTCACGCCTCCTCGTCGACCCAGCTCATGAGCTTGCGCAGCTCCTTGCCGGTGGTCTCCAGCAGGTGCTCGGAGTCCTGGGTCTTGTACTCGTTGTACTTCTTCAGACCGCCGTGGTACTCGTCCATCCACTGCTGGGCGAAGGTGCCGTCCTGGATCTCGGCGAGGACCTTCTTCATCTCGGCCTTGGTGGCGTCCGTGATGATGCGCGGGCCGGTGACGTAGTCGCCCCACTCGGCGGTCTCGGAGATCGACCAGCGCATCTTCTCCAGGCCGCCCTCGTACATGAGGTCCACGATCAGCTTCAGCTCGTGCAGGCACTCGAAGTAGGCGATCTCCGGCTGGTAGCCGGCCTCGGTCAGGGTCTCGAAGCCCGCCTTGACCAGCGCGGCCGTGCCACCGCAGAGAACGGCCTGCTCGCCGAAGAGGTCGGTCTCGGTCTCCTCGGTGAAGGTCGTCTTGATGACGCCGGCGCGGGTGCCGCCGATGCCCTTGGCGTACGACAGGGCCAGCGCGAAGCCGTTGCCCGTGGCGTCCTGCTCGACGGCGGCGATGCACGGAACGCCGCGGCCCTCCTCGTACTGGCGGCGGACCAGGTGGCCCGGGCCCTTCGGGGCGACCATGCAGACGTCCACGCCGGCCGGGGGCTTGATGAAGTCGAAGCGGATGTTCAGGCCATGGCCGAAGAACAGCGCGTCGCCGTCCTTCAGGTTGTCCTTGATGTGGTCCTCGTAGACCTGGGCCTGGATCGGGTCCGGGACGAGGATCATGATGA
The DNA here is from genome assembly GCF_055594445.1 of Streptomyces sp. NPDC040589. Taxonomy (NCBI): domain Bacteria; kingdom Bacillati; phylum Actinomycetota; class Actinomycetes; order Kitasatosporales; family Streptomycetaceae; genus Streptomyces; species Streptomyces sp. NPDC040589. Next base: position 253,300 of record NZ_JBVIWP010000001.1, read on the forward strand.
CGTCGGCCTCGGCGGCGGCCTCGGACGGGCTCACCACGCGCAGGCCCTGCTCCTCGGCCTTGGCCTTGGACTTGGAGCCCTCGTGCAGACCGACGCGGACGTCGACACCCGAGTCACGGAGCGACAGCGCGTGGGCGTGGCCCTGGCTGCCGTACCCGATGACCGCGACCTTGCGGCCCTGGATGATGGACAGGTCGGCGTCGGCGTCGTAGAACAGCTCGGCCACTTTGGGTTCTCTCCTCGGGAGTGCAGGTGTTGCGTCCCACCGTATGACGGGGGGCGGAAGGGAAGTCTGAGGGTCTCGGAATACGGGCGGCCGACGGCGCGCCGACCGCCCGGTTCGGGTCTTACGCCGACCGGTCCAGGGCGCGCAGCGACCGGTCCGTGATGGATCGGGCACCGCGGCCGATCGCGATCGTGCCGGACTGGACCAGCTCCTTGATGCCGTACGGCTCCAGCATCTTGAGCATGGCGGACAGCTTCTCGCCGGATCCGGTGGCCTCGATGGTGACGGCCTCCGGGGAGACGTCGACGGTCTTGGCGCGGAACAGCTGGACGATCTCGACGATCTGGGAGCGCGTCTCGTTGTCGGCGCGCACCTTCACCAGAACGAGTTCGCGCTGCACCGCCTGCGACGGCTCCAGCTCGACGATCTTGAGCACGTTGACGAGCTTGTTGAGCTGCTTGGTCACCTGCTCCAGCGGCAGGTCCTCCACCCCCACGACGATGGTGATGCGGGAGATGTCGGGGTGCTCGGTGACACCGACGGCGAGCGAGTCGATGTTGAAGCCGCGGCGGGAGAACAGGGCGGCGATCCGGGCGAGGATGCCGGGCGTGTTCTCCACCAGGACGGAGAGCGTGTGCTTGGACATGATCTTTTACGTCTCTCTCGCTCAGTCGTCTTCGTTGTCGCCGAAGTCGGGGCGGACGTCCCGGGCGGCCATGATCTCGTCGTTGGAGGTGCCGGCGGCGACCATCGGCCAGACCATCGCGTCCTCGTGGACGATGAAGTCGACGACGACCGGGCGGTCGTTGATCGAGTTCGCCTCCTCGATGACCTTGTCGAGGTCGTCCGGGGACTCGCAGCGGATGGCGTAGCAGCCCATGGCCTCCGACAGCTTCACGAAGTCGGGGACGCGGGTGCCGCGGGCCTGCGGGTTGACGTCGTCCGGGCCGGAGTGCAGGACGGTGTTGGAGTACCGCTGGTTGTAGAAGAGGGTCTGCCACTGGCGGACCATCCCGAGGGCGCCGTTGTTGATGACGGCGACCTTGATCGGGATGTTGTTCAGGGCGCAGGTGGTGAGCTCCTGGTTGGTCATCTGGAAGCAGCCGTCGCCGTCGATGGCCCAGACGGCCCGCTCGGGTGCGCCGGCCTTGGCGCCCATGGCGGCCGGGACGGCGTAGCCCATGGTTCCGGCGCCGCCGGAGTTCAGCCAGGTGCCCGGCTTGTCGTACTCGATGAAGTGGGCGGCCCACATCTGGTGCTGGCCGACGCCCGCCGCGAAGATCGTGCCCTCGGGCGCGAGCTGTCCGATGCGCTGGATGACCTGCTGCGGGGAGAGCGAGCCGTCGTCGGGCTGGTCGTAGCCGAGCGGGTAGGTGTCGCGCCAGCGGCTCAGGTCCTTCCACCAGGCGCTGTAATCGCCCTGGTGGCCCTCGCTGTGCTCCTTCTGGACGGCCTGGATCAGGTCGGCGATGACCTCGCGGGCGTCCCCGACGATCGGCACGTCGGCGGCGCGGTTCTTGCCGATCTCGGCCGGGTCGATGTCCGCGTGGACGATCTTGGCGAAGGGCGCGAAGCTGTCCAGCTTGCCGGTGACACGGTCGTCGAAGCGGGCGCCGAGGGCGACGATCAGGTCGGCCTTCTGCAGGCCGGTGACGGCGGCCACGGAGCCGTGCATGCCGGGCATGCCCAGGTGCTGCGGGTGGTCGTCGGGGAACGCGCCGAGCGCCATCAGGGTGGTGGTGACGGGCGCGCCGGTGAGCTCGGCGAGGACCTTCAGCTCGGCGGTGGCCTTGGCCTTGAGCACGCCGCCGCCGACGTACAGCACGGGCCGCCTGGCCTGGGTGATCAGCTTGGCGGCCTCGCGGATCTGCTTGGCGTGCGGCTTGGTCACCGGGCGGTAGCCGGGCAGGTCCATGGCGGGCGGCCAGGAGAAGGTGGTCTTCGCCTGGAGGGCGTCCTTGGCGATGTCGACCAGGACCGGGCCGGGGCGGCCGGTGGAGGCGATGTGGAAGGCCTGCGCGATGATCTGCGGGATGTCCTCGGCCTTGGTGACGAGGAAGTTGTGCTTGGTGATCGGCATGGTGATGCCGACGATGTCCGCCTCCTGGAAGGCGTCCGTGCCGATCGCCTTGGACGCCACCTGGCCGGTGATCGCGACCAGCGGCACGGAGTCCATGTGCGCGTCGGCGATCGGGGTGACCAGGTTGGTCGCGCCGGGGCCCGAGGTGGCCATGCAGACGCCGACCTTGCCGGTGGCCTGCGCGTAGCCGGTGGCGGCGTGACCGGCGCCCTGCTCGTGCCGGACCAGGACGTGGCGCACCCTGGTGGAGTCCATCAGCGGGTCGTAGGCCGGGAGGATCGCACCGCCGGGAATGCCGAATACCGTGTCGGCGCCGACCTCCTCGAGAGAGCGGATGAGGGACTGCGCGCCCGTCACCTGCTCGGGGGCGGAGTGTCCTCCGGATCGGGGCCGGGGCTGCGGGTGATGGGCCCCGGTGGCCTGCTCGGTCATCGGCATTCTCTTCTCAGATGCTGAGGGTTTTTTGCGAGGTTCGTGCGGTTTTCGTCTGCTGCACAGAGGGCGCCTGTGCAACAAAAAACCCCTCGTGCCATAAGGCAAGCGAGGGGAGCGCGCCGGGTGGAGTCGCTGAGCGGTCGAGGCTCAGCGTCAGCCGACGCGCTTTCCAAGTACGAGAATTCGGGTGCGCATGGCACAGACCCTCCCCCCGGCACACACCCACTGTCAAGTGGGTGGGACGGGAGTCTCATTATGTGAGCGTAGGGCCGTACCGCCTCCGATGACGGCGGACACTCCCGAGCTGTACACCCGCGGGGCACCGCCCGCGAACGCCGGCTCGGCCGGTCCGTTCGGCACCGGATAGTGACCGCCGGCCAGTGCCCGGCGCAGCCGGTACTCGTCGAGCGGTCCGGAGAACGCCATGCCCTGCCCGTGTGTGCAGCCCATCGCCCGCAGGGCGACGACCTGCTCGGGCAGGTCCACCCCCTCGGCCACGGACTTCAGCCCGAGATCGGTGGCGATGCGCAGCAGCCCACTGGTGATCTTGTACAGCCGGGCGGACTCGACGACACCCTCGACCAGAGCGCGGTCGAGTTTCAGGATGTCGACGGGGAGCCGCCTGAGGGCCGTGATCGCCGCGCAGTCGCTGCCGAACCCGTCGAGGGCGATCCGGACGCCGACCCGCCGCAGGGCGCCGAGACGCCGCTCCAGCTCGTCCTGCGAGACTCTCGGGTCGGTGTCGGACAGCTCGATGATCAGCGACCCGGACGGCAGTCCGTGCCGCGTGAGCAGCGCCTCGATCGAGCCGAGCGGCATCGACCGGTCCAGCAGCCGGCGGGCACTCATCCGGACGACGACCGGCACGGACCGCCCGGTCGCCTGCCGCTCGGCGGCCTGCTCGACGGCCTCCTCGATCATCCACCGGCCCAGCTCGGCGGTCTTGTCGCTGTCCTCGGCCACGCGCAGGAACTCCGCCGGAGTGAAGAGCACCCCCTGGGAGGAGCGCCAGCGCGCCTGCGCGGACACCGATGTGATCCGGCCGTCCTCCAGGCAGACCACCGGCTGGTGCAGCAGGGCGAACTCGCCGTCGTGCAGAGCGGCCCGCAGGCGCGTGGCCAGCTCCGCCTTGCGTACGACGTCCTGCTGCATCTGCGGCTTGTACAGCTCGACGCGGCCCTTGCCGCCGGCCTTGGCGCGGTACATGGCCAGGTCGGCGTTGCGCAGCAGCTCGCCCGCGCCGAGGCCCGCTTCCGCGAAGGCCACGCCGATGGAGGCGTTGACACGGACATCGTTGCCGTCGATGAGGTACGGCTGGGACAGCGTCGTCCTGAGGCGGTCGGCGAGTTCCACTATGTGCCGTTCCCGGGCGGCCCGGTCGCGGGTGTTGTCGCCGACGATCAGGGCCGCGAACTCGTCGCCGCCCAGCCGGGAGGCCGTGTCGCCCTGCCGGACCGAGTCCTGGAGTCTGCGGGCGGCCTGGACGAGCAGCTCGTCCCCCGCCTGGTGCCCGATCGTGTCGTTGACGGCCTTGAAGCCGTCGAGATCGATGAACAGCACGGCCGTGTTCCGCAGGGCCACACCCCGGTCGGAGGCCCGGCGGCCCGAGAGGGCGTGCTGGACGCGCCTGGTGAACAGGGCGCGGTTGGGCAGGTCCGTGAGCGGGTCGTGCTCGGCGTTGTGCTGCAACTGGGCCTGGAGCCGGACCCTTTCGGTCACGTCCCTGCTGTTGAAGATCAGGCCGCCGTGATGGCGGTTGACGGTCGACTCGACGTTCAGCCAGCCTTCGTCACCCGACCGGAAACGGCACTCGATGCGCGTAGTTGGTTCCTCGACCGGGTTGGCGGCGAGGAACCTGCGCGCCTCGTGCACGACGCAGCCCAGGTCCTCCGGGTGGATGAGATTGGCCAGTTCCGTACCCACCAGATCCTCCGCCGAGCGGCCGTACACACCGGCGGCGGCCGGGGAGACGTACCGGAGGACACCGCTGGGCGCGGCGATCATGATCACGTCGCTGGAGCCCTGCACCAGGGAGCGGAAGTGGTTCTCCTTCTGCGCCAGTTCCTGGGTGAGGGTGATGTTGTCGAGCAGCATGATGCCCTGGCGCACGACGAGCGCGAGCACGACCGTGCCACCGGTCAGCAGGACCACACGGTCGACGCTGCGGCCGTTGAGGACGTTGTAGAGGATCCCCAGCGTGCACACGGCGGCCGCGAGATACGGCGTGAGGGCGGCGAGGGAGCCGGAGATGGGCCGGGCGGCCGGATACCGGCCGAGCTCGCCTCCGGGCGCGGGCGGCTGGTGGTGCGGGCCGCTGCGCTGCCCCGGCACGTGCTCGTGCACCACGCGTGTGTGCCCGGCCGTGCTCTGCCGGTCGAGGCCGTGCCGGTCGGTGTCCGGCGTGCGGGGCGCGGCCCACGGGGCGTACGCCAGGAGCAGCGAGCCGGCGAACCATCCCGCGTCGAGCAACTGGCCGGAGCGGTAGTGGTGGTGCATCAGCGGCGAGGTGAACAGGGCGTCGCACATCACGGTCAGCGCGAGCGCGCCGATGGCGGTGTTGACCGCGGAGCGGTTCCCCGCGGACCGCCTGAAGTGCAGCGCGAGCACCATGCTGACCAGTGCGATGTCGAGCAGCGGATAGGCGAGCGACAGTGCGGTGTGCGCCACGCCGGGCCCTTCCGACTTCGCGGCCTGGGCGAGGGCTAGACTCCAGGCCAGGGTGAGCAGCGAGCCGCCGATCAGCCAGGCGTCCAGCCCGAGACAGACCCACCCGGCCTTGCTCACCGGCCGCTTGGCGAGCACGAGCAGCCCGACGATCGCGGGCGGCGCGAAGCACAGGAAGAACAGGTCGGCGTAGCTGGGACTGGGCACGGGCAGTCCGAGGACCACCTCGTACCAGCCCCAGACCAGGTTGCCGAGGGACGCCATGGCCGAGGAGAGGCCGAACAGCAGCCAGGCGGGTCGAAAGCGGGTACGGCGGTTGCGGGCGTACAGGAAGCACGACACGGAGGCGGTGGCCGCCGCGGCGCTCAGCCCGAAGTCGCCCATGATGAGGGCCACTTCGTCCGAGCCCCAGCCGAGCGCGGACCCGACGGCGTATCCCGCGCAGACCAGGGCCAGGACGAGTTGGAGGGCCAGGCCCGGCCGATGGCCGCGGGCCGGCGTACGGGGCAGCAGCACCCCTGGCGACGAAGGCTGTGCCCGCAGCGCTCCGTCCAGCATGGGGGTCGGCGGCGCACTCACCGGACCCTCCCGGTCCGTACCCCTTGATGGTGATCACTGTGGTGGGTGTGGTGGCCGCCGTGATCGGCGTGGTGACCGCGTCTGAACGCGGCCGTCCGCCAGGGTCGCCGCCGGCCGCCCCGCCCCGTCGGATCGCTCGTCCATAGGCCGTGCATCGCCTGTCGCCCCCCTCACAGTCCGAAGTGTCCGTCCCCGGCGCCGAATACCCCCGGCGCTGCCCCTGTCGGGACGATACACCAGTCTCGTCACTCAGGGACATAGGTTCTCTACTCTCCGTGACGATCAATAGATATATGAGTACCCACCGCACCCGAAGGATTGCGGACGGTACCCGAGGTCGGTTCAGCCTGTTGATGCACCCGTCGTAAGGATCACGTTGCGGAGCGGCTCCCGGTTCACATAACGGTTCAACTGGTCCACCAGGAGCCGCTTGGCGCGCGGAAGGAACGCGGAGGTGGGTCCGCCGACGTGAGGGCTGATGAGTACCCCCGGCGCACGCCACAGCCGGTGTTCGCGCGGCAGGGGCTCGGGGTCGGTGACGTCGAGGGCCGCGGTGATGCGGCCGGTCTCCACCTCGGCGAGCAGGGCCTTGGTGTCGACGACAGGGCCGCGGGCCACGTTGACCAGGAGCGCGCCGTCCTTCATCCGGGACAGGAAGTCGGCCCCGGCCAGGCCGCGGGTGGTCTCGGTGAGCGGCGTGGACAGGATGACGATGTCCGCTTCCGGGAGCAGGGAGGCGAGTTCGGTGAGCGGATGCACCGGACCGCGCGCCGTGGTGCGCTCGGAGCGCGCGACGCGCGCCACACGCGCCACCTCGAACGGCACAAGCCGGTCCTCGATGGCCGCGCCGATCGATCCGTATCCCACGATGAGGACGTTCTTGTCGGCGAGCGCGGGCCGGAACCCGCCGAGCCACTCCCCCCGGTCCTGCGCGCGGACGAAGTCGGGGATCCCGCGCAGCGAGGCCAGGATCAGCGCGAGGGTGAGCTCTCCGGTGCTGGCCTCGTGGACCCCGCGCGCGTTGCACAGCCGCACGCCAGGACGCAGGTGCCGCAGCCCCGGCTGCACGTGGTCGATCCCGGCCGAGAGGGTCTGCACGACCTCTACGTGGCTCATCTCCGGCATGGGGCGCACGCACAGCGGGCTGGGCTTCATGTAGGGGACGACGTAGAAGGCGCAGTCCGCCGGGTCCGCGGGGAAGTCGTCCCCGCCGTTCCAGTAGCGGTAGCCGGGACCCTCGGGGAGTCCCTCGATCTCTTCCGGCGGGATGGGCAGCCACACGTCAGCAGTCATGCTCTGGAGGCTATGTCAGGAGCGTGCGACGGCAGAGGTTAGGTTGGGGTGGCCGGAACAGGGAGGGTCACGACCAGGTGGAGCGCAGGACGATCGGCGCGGCGGCGCTCGCGGTGGGGGCCGTCGGACTCGGGTGCATGCCGATGAGCTGGGCCTACAGCACCTCGCGACAGCGTGGCGACGAGTCGCTCAGGGCGGTGCACCGGGCGCTCGACCTCGGCGCTTCCCTGCTGGACACGGCCGACATGTACGGCCCCTTCACCAACGAACTGCTGGTGGGGCGGGCGTTGAGGGAACGCCGGTCCGACGCGTTCGTGTCGACCAAGGTCGGTCTGCTCGTGGGCGACCAGCACATCGTCGCCAACGGCCGCCCGGGGTATGTGAAACGTGCCTGCGACGCCTCGCTGCGGCGCCTCCAGACGGACGTCATAGACCTCTACCAGCTGCACCGGGCCGACCCGGAGGTGCCCGTCGAGGAGACGTGGGGCGCGATGGCGGAGCTCGTCCAGGCCGGGAAGGTGCGGGCGTTGGGCCTGTGCGCGGTCGGGGCGCGGGCCGGCCGCCGCGGCGGGGCCCGGCTGCACGACGCGACGATACGGCAGCTGGAGCGGGTGCAGCAGGTCTTCCCGGTGAGCGCGGTGGAGGCGGAGCTGTCGGTGTGGTCGCCCGAGGCGCTGGAGACGCTGCTGCCGTGGTGCGAGACGCGGGGCGTCGGCTTCCTCGCCGCGATGCCGCTCGGCAACGGCTATCTGACCGGGAGGCTGCGGACCGGCGCGGGCTTCGAGGCGGACGACCTGCGCGCCCGGCACCCGCGCTTCACGGGCGAGATGATGGCCGCGAACCAGCCGATCGTCGCGGGCCTGCGCCGCGTGGCCCGCCGCCACGGCGAGCACGTCACCCCCGCCCAGGTCGCCCTCGCCTGGGTCCTCGCCCAGGGCCCGCACGTGGTCCCGGTCCCGGGCGCGAAGCAGGAGCGCTGGGTCACCGAGAACGCGGCCGCGGCGACCCTGCGCCTGACGCCGGACCATCTGCGGGAAGTGGCGGTGCTGCCCCGGGCCCAGGGGTCGTGGGACTGAGCCGGATCCGCTCCCCGGGGCTTTCGGCACAAACCCGCCCAGGGCCCCCTGTTCGCGGTTCGGGGTTCGGCGATCGGGAACTTGTGAGCCGCGAGCGGTGTATGACAAGGAGAACCCGCCGCGTCGAAGGGACCATGATCGTGCAACGTCGAGCCGTGCCGGCCGTGTTGGCCGCCGTCGCGCTCCTGCTGACGGCCGGCTGCTCCTCCGACGGCGGAGGATCGTCCGGCTCGGACGAGGGCGCCTCTCCCGGCCGTACGGCACCGGAGTCCTCCGCGCCGCCGCGGGAGGCCGCCGAAGAGACACCTCCCGCCAAGGGCTCGGTGACGGTGGTGCGCACCGTCGCCGAGGGCCTGGACTCCCCCTGGGGCCTCGCTCCCCTGCCGGGCGGCGGGCTGCTCGTCTCCTCCCGGGACGACGGGACGATCGTCCGGGTCGACGAGAAGACCGGGAAGAAGACCGAGCTGGGCGAGGTGCCGGGCGTCTCGGCCGCCGGCGAGGGTGGCCTGCTGGGCATCGCCCTGTCACCCGACTACGCCTCGGACCACATGGTCTACGCGTACTTCACCTCCGCCGGCGACAACCGCATCGTCCGCATGCTCTACGACGAGAAGAAGCCCGCCGGTGAACAGCTCGGCGCTCCCGACACGGTCTTCAGGGGCATCCCCAAGGGCTTCATCCACAACGGCGGCCGGATCGAGTTCGGCCCGGACAAGATGCTCTACGCCGGCACCGGCGAGAGCGGCGACACGGGCCTGTCCCAGGACAAGGACTCCTTGGGCGGCAAGATCCTGCGCCTGACCCCGGAGGGCGAGCCCGCGCCGGGCAACCCGTTCCCCGGCTCGCCGGTGTACTCGTACGGCCACCGCAATGTGCAGGGCCTCGCGTGGGACACCAAGCAGCGGCTCTTCGCCTCGGAGTTCGGCCAGGACACCTGGGACGAGCTCAACGCGATCAAGCCGGGCGACAACTACGGCTGGCCGGAGGCCGAGGGCAAGTCGGGCGACGGGGACTTCCACAACCCGATCGACCAGTGGACCACGGCCGAGGCGTCCCCCAGCGGCATCGCCTACGCCGAGGGGTCGATCTGGATGGCGGGCCTGCGCGGCAAGCGGCTGTGGCGCGTCCCGCTGAACGGCACGGAGGCCACGGCGGACCCGCAGGCCTTCCTGGACGGCGAGTACGGCCGGCTGCGCACGGTGGTCCCTGCGGGCGGCGACCGGTTGTGGCTCGTGACCAGCAACACGGACGGCCGGGGCAGCCCGAAGGACGGGGACGACCGGATCCTCGAGGTGCGGGTGTCGTAGCCGCCTAGTCCTCGCGGTCCTCCGGCTCCTGCTGCGGGCGTACGACGACCTTCCCGGACGCCAGGTCTATCGGCCCGCGTCCGGGATCACCGTCACCGGTGTCCTCCCGGGTCAGTTCCAGGCGGCTCTGCTCGTCGCGGGTGTGCTTGCGGCCGGGCGAGAACAGCTCCTCGAACACGTTGAACACGGTGCCTCCCTCGGCCGCGGCGACAGCGGCCTCCCTTACAGCGTATGCCTCAGCCCGCCGGGCGGGGTATGAGCGATTCGGCCGGAAACAGCCCCAGCCGGTGCGCCACCGCCGCCGCCTCGCCGCGCCCGGAGACGCCGAGCTTCGCCAGGATGTTGGAGACGTGGACGCTCGCGGTCTTCGGGGAGATGAACAGTTCCTCGGCTATCCGGCGATTGGTGTGGCCGACGGCGACCAGGCGCAGCACGTCCCGTTCCCGGCTGGTGAGGCCGAGGGCCTCGGCGGGGTCGGCGGGCGCGAGGGCCGGTGCCGAGGCGGGCGTGAGCGGGAGGCGGGCGCGCTGGGCGAGCGCGGTGGCGGACTCGGCGAGGGGCCGGGCGGCGAGATGGCGGGCCGCGGCGTGGACGAGGCGCAGCAGCTCCGTGGCGCGGTCCCGCTCGTCCTCGCCGCCCGTCAGCAGGGACTCGGCGAGGCGGTACCGGACGCGGGCGAGGTCGTAGGGCCGCTCCAGGGGTTCGAAGGCGGTGACCACCTCCGACCAGATGTCCGGGGTGCCGCGGCCCTCGGCGCGCTGGAGTTCGGCGCGGACCCACTGCTCGTGGGCGAGCCAGACGGGGGCGTTGGTGGTGAGGCGCTTGGCGGCCTTGAAGATGCCGTCCAGGGCCTCCGCGCGGCCGTCCCGCGCGACGGGCAGGGCGCGGGCGTCGGCCTCCGCGGTGGCCGCTTCGCGCAACAGCGGCCAGACGTAGCGCTGGGTGCCGGGCGGGAAGCCGGACTCCAGGGTGCGGGCCAGTTCGGCGCGGGCGTCGGGGAGGCGGCCCTCGGCGACGGCGACGGCGATGGTGAGGCAGGAGACCGGGAGGTCGTGCTGCGGCATGGGGTCGTGCGGGCCGTAGGCGGCGCGGCCCTCGGCGAGGTGGCGGGCGGCCTCGGGGACACGGCCGCGGGCGAGCGCGAGGAACGCCAGGCTGTTGGCGCCGGAGCCGTGCGGCCCGGCCGTCTGCCCGCGCCGCTGGGCGTTTCCGGCGGCCTCGACGGCCTCGTCCCAGCGGCCCAGCGAGATGAGCGACTCCGCGAGATTGCTCCAGATCCAGGCCTCGGCGACCCGCAGGCCCATCGCCCCGGTGAGCCGCAGGCCCTCGCGCAGGATGTCTACGGACTCCTCGGAGCGGCCGACGCCTTCGAGGACGGAGGGCAGGTTCACATGGCTGCGGCCCACGACCGCCGCGAGGCTCCGGGCGACCACCTCGTCCCTGACCTCGTACATGTGCGTGAGCCCGGCCTCGATCTGCCCGGCGTCGACCATGAGACCGCCGAGGGTGAGCCGGGCGTTGGACTCGATGTCGTCGGCGCTCACCATGCGCGCGTACTCGACGGCCCGCTCGGCGGCCGTCAGGGTCTCCGGGCCGGGCTCGTGGAGCATGGACCAGTGGGCGGCCGTGGCGAGCACCTCGGCGTGCACCTCGGACGGCGGCAGGCCTCGGACCAGCTCCTGCGCGGTGGCGATCTCCTTCCAGCCGTCGCCGCGGGCGAGGCTCTGCACCAGCCGGGAGCGCTGGATCCAGAACCAGGCGGAGCGCAGGGGGTCGTCCTCGTCGTCCAGCAGGCGCAGCGCCCGCTTGGTGATCTTGAGGGCGCGTTCGCGTTCCCCGCAGAGCCGTCCGGCCACGGCCGCCTCGGCCAGCAGGTCGAGGTGGCGCAGCGCGGTGGTGGCCGGGTCGCAGCCGCAGGGAGGGTAGACCTCGGCGTAGTCGACGGGGCGCAGGGTGCGGCGCACGGCGTCGGGGGCGGCGTCCCACAGTTCCATGGCCCGTTCCAGCAGCCGCAGTTGCTCGGCGTAGGCGTGGCGGTGGCGGGCCTCGACGGAGGCGTCGAGGACGGCGGGCAGGGCCTTGGCGGGGTCGTGGGCGTGGTACCAGTAGCTGGCCAGGCGGGCCGCGCGCTGGTCGGCGGGGACGAGGGTCGGGTCGGACTCCAGGGCTTCGGCGTAACGGCGGTTGAGGCGGGAGCGTTCGCCGGGGAGCAGGTCGTCGCTGACGGCCTCGCGGACCAGGGAGTGGCGGAAGCGGTAGCCGTCGCCGCCGGGTGCGGGGGCGAGGATGCTGGCGTTCACGGCGGCCCGCAGCGCCTCGATGAGGTCGTCCTCGGCGAGCCGGGCGACGGCGGCCAGCAGCCGGTACTCGACGGTGGAGCCGCCCTCGGCGACGATCCGGGCGACCTGCTGGGCGGGCTCCGGCATCCCTTCCACGCGGACGAGCAGCAGGTCGCGCAGGGAGTCGGTCAGGCCCGAGCGGCAGCCCTCGTGGCCGGCGACGGCGAGTTCCTCGACGAAGAAGGCGTTGCCGTCGGAGCGTTCGAAGATCGCGTCGATCCGGTCCGGGTCGGGTGCGTGGGCGAGGATGCCGGCGACCTGGCGGCACACCTCCTCGCGGTTGAAGCGGGCGAGTTCGAGACGGCGGACCGTACGGAGCCGGTCCAGTTCGGCGAGCAGGGGCCTGAGCGGGTGGCGGCGGTGGATGTCGTCGGAGCGGTAGGTGGCGAGGACGACGAGGCGGCCGGTGCGCAGGGTGCGGAAGAGATAGGCGAGCAGGTGGCGGGTGGAGGCGTCGGCCCAGTGCAGGTCCTCCAGGGCGAGGACGACCGTGTGGTCGGCGGCGATGCGCTCCAGCAGACGTGCGGTGAGTTCGAAGAGGCGGGCCATGCCGTCCTCGTCGTGCCTCCCGCTGCCCGACTCGCCCAGCTCGGGCAGCAGCCGGGCCAGCTCCTCCTCCTGTCCGGCGGCAGCGGCTGCCAGCTCGCCGGGAAGTTCGCGGCGCAGGGCGCGCAGCGCGGTGGAGAACGGCGCGAAGGGCAGTCCGTCGGCGCCGATCTCCACACAGCCACCGAGTGCGACCACCGCCCCCCGGCGGCGGGCGGCGGCGGCGAACTCCTCGACCAGGCGGGTCTTGCCGACTCCGGCCTCCCCGGCGATGAGCAGGGCCTGCGGCTCGCCCTCACGGGAGCGGGCGAGGGCGTCGTGCAGCGTGCCCAACTCCTCGGCACGGCCGACGAACACGGGGCTGACGGACCTGGTCTCCACGGCCCCGAGCATCGCATGCGCCTCTGACACAACGGCACCGGTTTTCCGAGGAGCGGCCAGGACACCGACCGCCGCCGCTCCGGCCGGTCCCTCCCCGCCGTTCACGCGGCCCGGGCGGACCGGGTTCGGCGGAAGCCGCGAGTATGGCTTTCGTGCTCGGCGGAGTTCTGGGCCGCTTCGCTGCGGGCGGTGCGGCGGGCCCGGGCGGCCTCGCGGACCAGGCGTGCGTGGTCGGCCCTGCGGATGAGGTCGGCGGTGCGCAGCTGCTGGAGCTCGTACTCGTACATGGCGTGTCCTTCGTGAGAGCCGGTCGCGGAGGGTTTCTCCGATGACCTCACTCTCGTCTCCCAGGCGGGTCGGCCACATCGGGAGAGTTCCGCATCTTCGGCGGCGGCCGGGGCCTTAGGACACGGCTGAGGGGCCCCAGGGGCTCCGTAAGGTGCTTACGGAACTCCTAAGACCCCTCAGGACCTGCGGTGACTCAGCTCGCGGACGGCAGTCCGAGCAGGATGCCGGTGTACTTGAGGACGGCCAGGAACAGGCCGATGACACCGAGCGAGACGCCCGCCCAGGCGACGGCCTTGATCCAGGGGGCCTGGATCCTGCCGGGCGTGCCGAACGCGGGCCGGGCCAGCGTCACGACGCCGACGACCAGCGCGACCACGGCGAACAGTCCGCCCCACAGGGCGGTGGCCTGCCATGCGTCGCCGTACACGGCCTGGATCTGCTGGGCCACGCCCGCGTTCTGGGCGGTCTCCAGCTGACCGACCAGGTTCTGGCGCGCCGCGGCGATCGTGCCGACCCAGCTGCCGGTGAGCGAGACGACGCCCAGCGCGGCGGAGACCACGGCGGCGGCACCCTGGCCGACTCCGGAGGGGGCCTCCTCCTTGGTCTCGGCGACCTCGGTCTCGGTGACCTCTGTCTCGACGACCTCGGCCTCGGCCGGGGCCTCGGTGCGGGTCGCCTCGTCGGACTCGGTGGTGTCCACCGCCTTCTCGGTCGTGGCCTCGGTGGCCTTGGTCTCGTCCACTGCGTTCGTTGCCATGTCTCGCACCGTAAAGTCGCTGTCTGAGAAGTCTCTTAATGATCGTTGTGAGCGGCACGCGCGCGTGCGGCGCGCCACTCGGGCGCCAGCACCGACCAGACTTCGAGATCGTGCCGTACGCCACCATAGGGGTGCGCCTCGCGTCGCACACCGTCGCGGGTCATGCCGAGGCGCTGGGCCACGTTCAGACTCGGCTGATTGCCCGAGGCGGCGACCCACTCGATCCGGTGAATGCCGCGCTCTTCGACCGCCCAGTCGATGAGGACCCGCATCGCGCGGGTGACCAGGCCGCGCCCCGTCCCGGCGGGCTCCAGCCAGCAGCCGACCTCGCAGTTGCCGGTCGCCGCGTCGAAGTTCAGGAACAGTACGCCGCCCACGAGCTTGCCGTTCAGCCACAGGCCGTGCAGCGAGCGCGTGTCGGCCGCGCGCATGTCGGCGTACCGCTGGAGCATGGCCCGCGCGGACTCCACGTCCGTCTCCTGCGACCCGAAGTTGATGTACTGCCCGATGAACTCCCGGCCCCGCTCCAGGTGCGCGAGGAACTCCTCGGCATGCCAGGGCTCCAGGGGCCTCAGCTCGGCGTCGTCACCCAGGGATATCGCGTACATCCCGCTGCCGCTCCTCCTCCGCCAGGACGTCCGCCACCTCGGCGTCCGTCGCGGCGGCCAGCCTCTCATGGGCGGCCCGGGCCTCGGGCGGTTCGATGCTGATCCGCGGCAGGCGCTTGTCGAGCCAGCGGGGCAGCCACCAGTTGGCGCCGCCGAGCATGTGCATGAGGGCGGGGACGAGCAGCGTCCGCAGGACGAAGGCGTCCAGGGCGACGGCGGCGGCCAGGGCGATGCCGAACATGGCGATCACCCGGTCGCCGCTGAGGACGAAGGCCAGGAAGACGGAGATCATGATGACCGCCGCCGAGTTGATCACCCGGCTGGTCTCGGCGAGGCCGACACGCACGGCTCGCCGGTTGTCGCCGGTCTCCAGCCACTCCTCGTACATCCGGCTGACCAGGAACACCTGGTAGTCCATGGAGAGGCCGAAGAGCACCGACACCATGATCACGGGCAGGAAGGGCTCGATGGGGCCCGCGCTGCCGAGACCGAGCAGTTCGCTGCCCCAGCCCCACTGGAACATCGCGACCACCACCCCGAAGGCGGAGGCCACGGCGGCGACGTTCATCGCCGCGGCCTTCAGCGGGATGCCGATGGACCGGAAGGCGAGCAGGAGCAGCAGACAGCCCAGGCCGATCACGACCCCGACGAAGACGGGCAGCTTGGAGACGATGACGTCGGCGAAATCGTCGTAGCCGGCCGTCATGCCGCCGACCTGTACGTCGAGCGAGGTGCCCGCCTCGGCGCGCGGCAGCACCTCGCCACGGAGCCGGTCGACGAGGTCGCTGGTCTGCTTCGACTGCGGCGAGGACTCCGGTACGACGGTCAGGTACGCGGTGTGACCGCCGGAGTCGAAGGTCACCGGGGTGACCGAGGCGACGCCGTCGGTGGCGCGGAGCGTGCCGTCGAGGTTGTCCAGGGCGAGCTTGTCGTCGGCTCCGTCGACCTTCGTGACGAGGGTGAGCGGGCCGTTCACGCCTGGTCCGAACCCGTCGGCGAGGAGGTCGTAGGCCTGGCGGGTGGTGGCCGCCTTGGGGTCGTTGCCCTGGTCGGAGGTGCCCAGGTGGAGGGAGAACGTGGGCAGCGCGAGGACGGCCATGACGACGAGGGCGACCCCGCCGAGCACCTTGGGGTGACGCTCCACGAACGCCGACCAGCGGGCGGCGAAACCGGTGGGCAGTTCCGGTTCGGGCCCGTGCTCCGCCAGGCGGCGGCGTTCGCGGCGGCTCAGCGCGCGCGTGCCGATGAAGGACAGCAGGGCGGGCAGCAGCGTCACGGAGGCCGCCACGGTGAGGACCACGGTCAGGCTGGCCGCGATGGCGACGCCGTTGAGGAAGCTCAGCCGCAGGATCAGCATGCCGAGCAGGGCGATGCAAACGGTGGCACCCGCGAAGACGACCGCCCGTCCCGTGGTGGCGACGGCGTTCGTGGCCGCCTCGGTGACCGAGAGACCGCGTTTCAGCCCGCGCCGGTGCCGCGTCACGATGAACAGCGCGTAGTCGATGCCGACGCCGAGCCCGATCAGCATGCCGAGCATGGGGGCGAAGTCGGCGACGGTCATGGCGTGCCCGAGCAGCACGATCCCGGCGTAGGCGGTGCCGACGCCGACCAGTGCGGTGGCGATGGGCAGCAGGGAGGCGGCGAGCGAGCCGAAGGCGAGGAACAGCACGACCGCGGCGACGACCACACCGACGATCTCGGCGACGTGCCCGCCGGAGGACTGGGTGAGGGCGACGGCGCTGCCGCCCAGCTCCACCTGGAGTCCGTCGGTCTCCGCGCTCTTCGCGGTGTCGACGACGGCCCTGGCCTCGCCCTGGTCGATGTCCTCGGCCCGGTCGTCGAAGGTGACCGTGGCGTACGCCGTACGCGCGTCCTCACTGACACGGCCCGTGCCCGGCCCGTCGTAGGGGCCGGTCACGGAGGCCACGCCGGGCAGGTTCTCGATCCGGTCCAGGGTGCGGGTCATCGTCTGCTCGACGTCGGCGGAGCGGACGGTGCCGGACGTGGTGTGCCAGACGACGGTGTCGCTGTCGCCGCCGAGCTGCGGGAAGCCCTCGTGCAGCAGCTCGGTGGCGCGGCCCGACTCGGTGCCGGGGACCTCGTAGTCGTTCGAGTACGCGGAGCCGGCGACGGCGGCGCCCGCGGCCACCCCCGCGCAGGCGAGGAGCCAGAGCAGAACGGTGACCAGACGGCGTTGGACACACCAGCGTGCTAGGGCTGCCACGAAACGTGCTCCCAGGGTGACTTTTTGTGGATCTTTGACCGGGAGTAGTCGTCGATGACCTGAACAGCCCGCAAAGAACGCATGAGCAATGCGAAGCCACTCTTACAGGCGCACGAGATCGTTTGTCGCTTTCGTGGGCTTGTTCACAACGGCCGGCCTCAGTCGAACTGGTCCCCCAGCGCCATCACCATCGTCCCCGCGATCAGCAGCCACAACGCCCGCCGGGTGCGTCCCCGGGAGCCCAGCACGGCGGCGCCGGCGCACACGACGGCCCCGCAGGCGTACGCCGCCGGGACGAGCGCCGGGGCGGCGGGGCGGGTGAGGCGGAGCAGCGCCGCGGCCAGGCCGGCGAGGGTCAGCAGGGCCCCGGTCCCGGCCGCGGTCCAGCGGGCCCGCCGCGCGTCCTCGGCATCGTCGTCGTCATCGTCGTCATCGTCATCGTCATCGTCATCGTCATCGTCATCGTGCGGATCATCGGCGGCAGCGTCGGCCGGATCGTCATCGTCCGGTTCATCGGCGGCAGCGTCGGCCGGATCGTCCGCGTCGTCGTCGGGCTCCTCGTCCTGGTCGGCTTCCTGAACGGCGGCCGTCTCCGAGTCCGCTATCTCTGGTTCGGTGTCGGAATCAGCGCGTCCATTCATGGGCGAGACGGTAGCGCGTCGTGAACGAAAACCGGATGCGGGGTCGCGCGGCCCCCTGTTAACGTCCGCCGGTCCGAGGAAACGCCCGCGGCAGCCCGCCGCCCGGCCGAAGCAGGTGCGTTGTTTGACGGTCCGACCGAGCTCCTACGCATCCCCTTTCCTTTTCAAGGACTCAAGGAGCCCGTTCACCGATGTCGGACATCACTTCCCGGACCCCGAACGACCCCCTCACTGACCGCACCGACCACCCCCGCTACCCGCGCAGCAACCGCTACGACGCCCGCTGGACCATCGACAACCAGATGGGCCCGCACGCGCTCTGGCTGCTGGAGTGGCTGGCCCCGGCCCTGGGGCTCGACACCCTGAGCCCCGGCTCCCGCGTGCTCGACCTGGGCTGCGGACGCGCCATGACGTCGATCTTCCTCGCCAAGGAGTACGACGTTCAGGTCACCGCCGCCGACCTGTGGGTCAAGCCGGGCGAGAACGCCCCGCGCATCGCCGAGGCGGGCGTGGCCGACCGTGTCCTGCCCGTGCATGCAGAGGCGCACGACCTGCCGTTCGGCGAGGGCAGCTTCGACGCGATCGTCTCCGTCGACGCCTACCAGTACTTCGGCACGAACGATCTGTACCTGCCCGAGCTGACGCGGCTGCTGAAGCCCGGCGGGCGGATCGGTGTCGTCGTACCGGCACTGCGCGAGGAGATCGACGGCGTCGAGCCGCCGGAGCACCTCAAGCCGTTCTGGGAGCCCGACTTCTGGTGCTTCCACACCGCCGCGTGGTGGCGGCGCCACTGGACCCGCAGCGGTGCGGTGGCGGTCGAGACGGCCGACTGGCTGGACGACGGCTGGCGCGACTGGCTGCACTGGTGCGAGGTCGTCGCCGACGAGCACACGGACGAGTGGCACATCCGGATGGCCGGTCAGTGCGCCGAGATGCTGCGGCTCGACCAGGGCGGCACCCTGGGCTTCGTCCGGGTCGTGGGGCGCCGGCTGTAGAGCACACGCGCAGGGGGGATGCACCGGGTCCGGTGCATCCCCCTTGTCGGGTCCGCGGAGGTCAGCCCTCGCTGACGCCCAGCTTCTCCAGGATCAGCTCCTTGACGCGCGCCGCGTCGGCCTGACCCCGGGTCGCCTTCATGACCGCGCCGACCAGGGCGCCGACCGCGGCCACCTTGCCGCCGCGGATCTTGTCCGCGACGCCCGGGTTGCCGGCGATGGCCTCGTCGACGGCCGTGCCCAGCGCGCCCTCGTCGGAGACGACCTTCAGACCGCGCTTGTCGACGACCTCGTCCGGGGTGCCTTCGCCCGCGAGGACGCCCTCGATGACCTGCCGGGCCAGCTTGTCGTTCAGGTCGCCCTTCGCGACCAGCTCGGCGACCCGGGCGACCTGCTGCGGCGTGATCGCCAGCTCGTCGAGCGCCTTGCCCGACTCGTTGGCACTGCGGGCCAGCTCGCCCATCCACCACTTGCGGGCGGAGGCGGAGTCGGCCCCGGCCTCGATGGTGGCGACGATGGGCTCCAGCGCACCGGCGTTGAGGATCGCCTGCATGTCGACGGCCGAGACGCCCCACTCCTCACGGAGCCGGCTGCGGCGGACCAGGGGCAGCTCGGGCAGCGCGCCCCGCAGCTCCTCGACCCACGCGCGCGACGGGGCCACCGGTACGAGGTCGGGCTCCGGGAAGTACCGGTAGTCCTCGGCCTCCTCCTTCACGCGGCCCGAGGTCGTCGACCCCGTGTCCTCGTGGAAGTGCCGGGTCTCCTGGATGATCGTGCCGCCGCTGCTGAGCACAGCCGCGTGCCGCTGGATCTCGAAGCGGGCCGCGCGCTCCACAGACCGCAGCGAGTTGACGTTCTTCGTCTCCGAGCGCGTGCCGAACTTCTCGGTGCCGTTCGGGCGCAGCGACAGGTTCACGTCGCAGCGCATCTGGCCCATTTCCATCCGGGCCTCGGAGACGCCGAGCGCCTTGATGAGCTCGCGCAGCTCACGGACGTAGGCCCGCGCGACCTCGGGGGCGCGCTCGCCCGCGCCCTCGATCGGCTTGGTGACGATCTCGATGAGCGGGATGCCGGCGCGGTTGTAGTCGAGCAGCGAGTGGGACGCGCCGTGGATACGGCCGGTGGCGCCGCCGACGTGCGTCGACTTGCCGGTGTCCTCCTCCATGTGGGCGCGCTCGATGTCCACGCGGAAGGTCTCGCCGTCCTCCAGCTGTACGTCGAGGTAGCCGTTGAAGGCGATCGGCTCGTCGTACTGGGAGGTCTGGAAGTTCTTCGGCATGTCCGGATAGAAATAGTTCTTCCGGGCGAAGCGGCACCACTCGGCGATCTCGCAGTTCAGCGCGAGGCCGATCTTGATCGCGGACTCGACGCCGGTCGCGTTGACGACCGGGAGCGCGCCGGGCAGGCCGAGGCAGACCGGGCACGTCTGCGTGTTGGCGTCCTGGCCGAGCTCGGTCGAACAGCCGCAGAACATCTTGGTCTTGGTGCCGAGTTCGACATGGACCTCGAGGCCCATGACGGGGTCGTACGACGCGAGTGCTTCCTCGTACGACGCCAGGTCGGTCGTGGTGGTCACGGTGAAACTTCCCTCTCAGCCCAGCAGGACGTCGTCGTCGCCCAGCCGCTTCAGCTCGCGGTAGAGGATGGCGAGGCCGGTGACGATGGCGACGGCGGACACGGTGGCGTCGATCAGGACCAGCGTGTCCTGCTCGGCGCGGGCCTTCTTCAGCCGCTTGGCGACGCCGATCGCGCCGAACGCGGTCCCGGCGATGGACAGGTACGTGCCGGACTTGGACTTCTTGAAGCCCTTGGCCTTGGTCAGTGCACTCACAGTGACGGAGCCTCCTCGATCAGCGGATGGCCCCACTTTTCCACGAAGGCGGCCTCTACGGCGGCTCCCACCTTGTACAGGCGGTCGTCCTTCATGACCGGGGCGATGATCTGCAGGCCGACCGGGAGGTTGTCCTCCGGGGCGAGACCGCACGGCAGCGACATGGCCGCGTTGCCCGCCAGGTTGGTCGGGATGGTGCACAGGTCGGCGAGGTACATCGCCATCGGGTCGTCGGCGCGCTCGCCGATCGCGAAGGCGGTGGTCGGGGTCGTCGGCGAGACGATGACGTCGACCTGCTCGAACGCCTTGTCGAAGTCCTGCTTGATGAGCGTGCGGACCTTCTGGGCGCTGCCGTAGTACGCGTCGTAGTAGCCGCTCGACAGGGCGTACGTGCCGAGCATGATGCGGCGCTTGACCTCGGGGCCGAAGCCGGCCTCGCGGGTGAGGGAGGTGACCTCCTCGGCGGAGTGCGTGCCGTCGTCGCCGGTCCGCCGGCCGTAGCGCAGGCCGTCGAAGCGGGCGAGGTTGGAGGAGCACTCGGACGGCGCGATCAGATAGTACGCCGACAGCGCCAGGTCGAAGGACGGGCAGTCCAGCTCGACGATCTCGGCGCCCAGCTCCTTCAGCAGCGCGACGGACTCGTCGAACCGCTGGATGACACCGGCCTGGTAGCCCTCGCCGCGGAACTGCTTGACGACGCCGACGCGCATGCCGTCGACGCTGCCGTTGCGGGCGGCCTCGACGACCGCCGGGACGGGCTCGTCGATGGAGGTCGAGTCGAGCGGGTCGTGCCCGGCGATGACCTCGTGCAGCAGGGCCGCGTCCAGGACCGTGCGGGCGCAGGGCCCGCCCTGGTCGAGGGAGGAGGAGAAGGCGACCATGCCGTAGCGCGACACCGCGCCGTACGTCGGCTTCACACCGACCGTGCCGGTGACGGAGGCCGGCTGGCGGATGGAGCCGCCGGTGTCGGTGCCGATGGCGAGCGGGGCCTGGAAGGAGGCGAGCGCGGCGGAGGAACCGCCACCGGAGCCGCCGGGGATCTTGGTCAGGTCCCAGGGGTTGCCGGTCGGGCCGTAGGCGCTGTTCTCGGTGGAGGACCCCATGGCGAACTCGTCCATGTTGGTCTTGCCGAGGATGACGACGTCGGCGGCCTTCAGGCGCTGGGTGACGGTCGCGTCGTACGGCGGGATCCAGCCCTCGAGGATCTTCGAGCCGACCGTGGTCGGCACGCCCTCGGTGGTGAAGATGTCCTTCAGCGCGAGCGGGACGCCGGCCAGCGGGCCGAGCTTCTCGCCCTTGGCGCGCTTCTCGTCGACGGCGCGGGCCTGCGCGAGGGCACCCTCGCGGTCGACGTGCAGGAAGGCGTGCACCTTCTCGTCGACGGCCTCGATCCGGGCGAGGTGGGCCTCGGTGACCTGAACGGCCGTGAGCTCGCCGGAGGCGATCTTCGCGGCGGTCTCGGCGGCCGTGAGCTTGATGATGTCCGTCATGACTTCTAGTCCTCCCCCAGGATCTGCGGCACCTTGAAACGCTGCTGCTCCTGGGCCGGGGCGCCGGAGAGCGCCTGCTCGGGGGTGAGCGACGGACGGACCTCGTCCACGCGCATGACGTTCGTCAGCGGGAGCGGGTGCGAGGTCGGCGGTACGTCTTGGTCGGCGACCTCGCTGACGCGGGCGACCGCGCCGATGATGTCGTCCAGCTGTCCCGCGAAGTGGTCGAGCTCTTCGGGCTTCAGCTCCAGACGCGCCAGCCGGGCGAGGTGGGCGACCTCCTCGCGCGTGATGCCAGGCATGCAGCGATCCTCTGGGGTGGTGAGTGAGTGTGGTTTGGCCCAATCCTATGGGTCGGGGGGCCATGCCCGTGAAACGGTTTCGCGGGCAGCCGCGCCCCGGCCCCGCCGGGGCGCTTCAGGTACGGAACCTAGCCGACCCGGCCCGAGTCGTCCGCCGTCGCCGCCGGCAGGGCGGCGCGGGGCCGCTGCCAGCCGCGGGAGCCCCGGGCGCGGAGCCAGGCCGTCGTCTCGTCGGGGGGCATCGCGGCGGCGACCAGCCAGCCCTGGACGGCGTCGCAGCCGAGGTCGCGCAGCCGCTCCCAGGTCTCGTCGTCCTCGACGCCCTCGGCGACGACGAGCAGGCCGAGGGAGTGCGCGAGGTCGACGGTGCAGCGCACGATCTCCGCGTCCTCGGTGTCGACCGCGAGCCGCGCAACGAACGATCGGTCGATCTTCAGTTCGCTGACCGGGAGCCTGCGCAGGTGCACGAGCGAGGAGTACCCGGTGCCGAAGTCGTCCAGGGACATCTTCACGCCGTGCCCGGTCAGAGCGTTGAGGGTGTCGGCGGCGCGCTGTGGGTCCTCCAGGAGGACGTGTTCCGTTATCTCCAGTTGGAGCGCTCCCGCGGGCACGCCGTGCCGGGCCAGCCGGGCGGCGACGGAGCCCGCGAAGCCGGCGCTGTGCACGTCACGCGGGGAGACGTTCACCGCGACCGGGACGAACAGGCCCTGGGAGCGCCAGCGCGCGACCTGGCCCAGCGCGGCCTCCAGGACGTACTCGGTGAGGTGGGGCATCAGGCCCGAGGACTCGGCGATCGCTATGAACTCGTCCGGCGGCACCTTGCCCCGCTCGGGGTGCACCCAGCGGACCAGGGCCTCCAGGCCCACGACCTGTCCGTCGAAGCGGACCTTCGGCTGGTAGTGCAGATGCACTTCATTGGCTTCGAGGGCGCGGCGCAGATCGCCCAGCAGACCGAGCCGGTCGGGGGTGTTCGAGTCGCGCTTGGACTCGTAGACCTCCACGCCCGTACGGTCCCGCTTCGCCTGGTACATCGCCACGTCCGCCCGCCGCAGCAGCCCTTCGGCGTCCAGGGCGTGGTCGGGGAAGACGGCGACTCCGGCGCTGGCCTCCAGGACGAGGGTGAGGCCGTCGAGGTCGAGGGGGGAGCTGAGCGCGGCGACCAGAGCGCGGGCGACCCGGGTCGCGGACGTCGTGGAGTCGGCGACGGGCAGTAAGACGGCGAATTCGTCCCCGCCGAGCCGGGCGGCCTCGGCCCCGCGCGGCAGCGCCACCCGCAGCCGGTCGGCGATCTGCAGCAGCAGCCGGTCACCGGCGAGATGACCCAGCGTGTCGTTGACCGACCGGAAGCGGTCGAGGTCGATCAGCATCAGGGCGGCGCGGGCGTCGATCCGCTCGGCGTCGTCCAGCGCGGTCCAGATGCGCTCCAGCAGCCACTGGCGGTTGGGCAGCCCGGTCAGCGGGTCGCGCAGCTGCTCCTCGGCCCGGGCCCGGGCTATCCACAGGGTGGAGTCCAGGGCGATGAGGGGGATGGAGAACAGGGGCAGCAGGATCGGCTTGGCCACGGCCACCACGCAGACCAGCGGCGCGATCCCCAGCAGCGCGACCGCGACCAGGCCTTGTCTGACCAGGGCGGTGCGGGCGACCGTGGGCAGTCCGGGGCGCGGGGCGTGCAGATACCAGAGCAGGACGCGGGAGACCATCAGGTAGGCGGCGGCGACCAGGGCCACCTGGGGTGCGGTGGCGAGCGTCCAGGCATCGGGCCGCGCGGGCGACTCGACGGACGGCACGGTCCCGAACACGGCGAGCACCAGGGCGCCGGCGCCGATGCCGAGGAGGTCGACCGCCCCGTGCAGCACGCCCTGGCGCCAGCGGTTGCGGCGGGCCACGCCGACCAGCACGACGACCGTGAGGCTGACCATGCCGGCCGGTACCCAGCCGTAGAGCAGCAGCACGGCGAGGGTGAGGGCGGCGCCCGAGCCGGTGCCGCCCCACCAGCGGGAGCGGCCGAGCATGACGAGGTGGCCGACGATGATGCCGGTCAGCACGGCCAGCGCCCAGCCGGCCGTGCCGGACGGGAACAGCGCGTGGCCGCCGGTGAAGGCGCGGTAGAAGCCGGCGCCCAGAACGAACCCGGCCGCCGCGACGACCGCCGCGGGCAGCGCGTGCCAGGACTGGTGCCGTTCGCTGTCCGTGTCCTCGCCGGTCAGTCCCGGGGTGTGCTCGGTGACCGGTTGTGCGGCGCCGCGGCCGTCCGCCGCGGCGCGCCCCCCGACGGCACGCCCGTCCGCGGTGTACTGTCCGACGGCGCGCACCTCCACACCCGGACGCCCCGCCGGCCGTCCGGCCCCACGAACTGCGCGCCATGCGACCGCCAGGCGGCTGAGGCGCAGCCGTGAGCCCGGCACGGCGCTCTCGGTCGGTTCCATTCCCGTCCCTCTCACAGCCGGCGGTGCCCACGCCCCGCGGCCCGGTGCCCGACAACCCTCGACGGCCCGCGTTGGAAACCCTTCCCCGCGCTCTGTGCGAGCACGAAGATGCCCCGACCGCAGCTGGGCACGGCAGGCGCACATCTCAACAGTAGGCCGCAGAAGGCTTCCACGGGCAGCGGTCGCGGACGGTTGCCCGAATGCGCCCCGGCCACCCGTATGCATCTGGTATGCGCCGAACGGGTGGCCTTCAACCGCTACTCCTCGGCCGAAAGCGCGACTTCGGCCGCCGCTTCGGGTCCCTGCTCCAGCAGGACTCCGAAACCCTCCTCGTTCAGGACCGGCACCTTCATCTGCATCGCCTTGTCGTACTTCGATCCTGGACTGTCACCCACAACGACGAATGACGTCTTCTTCGAAACCGATCCGGTCACCTTCGCTCCGCGGGTCTGCAGCGCCTCCTTGGCGCCGTCCCGCGTGAAGTGTTCGAGGGTGCCGGTGACGACGACGGTGAGCCCTTCGAGCGGGCGCGGCCCCTCGTCCTCGCCGGTGCTCTCCTCCTCCATGCGGACGCCGGCGGCCTTCCACTTACGGATGATTTCGCGGTGCCAGTCCTCGGCGAACCACTGCTTGAGGGAGGCGGCGATGGTCGAACCGACGCCCTCGGTGACCGCCAGCTCCTCCTCCGTGGCCTGGTCGATGCGCTCGATCGAGCGGAACTCGCGGGCCAGCGCCTCGGCCGCGACAGGTCCGACGTGACGGATCGACAGGCTGGTCAGGATGCGGGCGAGCGGGCGCTGCTTGGCCGCCGCGATGTTCTCCAGCATGGCGAGCGCGTTCTTGCGGGGGTTGCCCTCCTGGTTGGCGAAGATCGTGGCGACCTTCTCCTCGCCGGTCTTCGGGTCGCGCTTGGGCAGGCCGCTGTCCGAGTCGAGGACGTACGCCTTGATGGGCAGCAGCTGGTCGATGGTGAGGTCGAACAGGTCGCTCTCGTCGGCCAGCGGCGGGTCCTTCGGCTCCAGCGGGGCGGTGAGGGCCGCCGCCGCCACATAGCCGAAGTGCTCGATGTCCAGCGCCTTGCGGCCCGCGAGGTAGAACAGGCGCTCGCGCAACTGGGCCGGGCAGGTGCGGGCGTTCGGGCAACGCAGGTCGACGTCGCCCTCCTTCATCGGCCGCAGCGCCGTACCGCACTCGGGGCACTCGCTCGGCATCACGAACTCGCGCTCGCTGCCGTCGCGCAGGTCGGCGACCGGCCCGAGGATCTCGGGGATGACATCACCGGCCTTGCGCAGCACCACGGTGTCGCCGATGAGGACGCCCTTGGCCTTGACCACGTCCTGGTTGTGCAGCGTGGCGAACTCGACCTCGGAGCCCGCGACCGTGACCGGCTCGACCTGGGCGTACGGCGTGACCCGGCCCGTGCGGCCCACGCCCACACGGATGTTGACGAGCTTGGTGTTGACCTCCTCCGGCGCGTACTTGTACGCGATGGCCCAGCGCGGCGCGCGCGAGGTGGAGCCGAGGCGGCCCTGGAGCGGGATCTGGTCGAGCTTGACGACGACGCCGTCGATCTCCCACTCCACGGAGTGGCGGTTCTCGCCGAAGTACGCGATGAACTCCCGGATGCCGTCGAGGCCGTCGACCACCCGATTGTGGCCGGAAACGGGCAGGCCCCAGGTCTTCAGCAGGTCGTACGCCTGGGAGAGACGGGTCAGACCGGTGAAGCCCTCCAGCGCGCCGATGCCGTGGACCACCATGTGCAGGGGGCGGGTGGCAGTGACGCGCGGGTCCTTCTGGCGCAGTGAACCGGCCGCCGCGTTGCGCGGGTTGGCGAAGGGCTTGTCGCCGGCCTCGACCAGACGGGCGTTGAGCTCCTGGAACTTCTCCATCGGGAAGTAGACCTCGCCGCGGATCTCCACGAGGTCGGGAACGGAGTCGCCTTTGAGGCGCTCCGGGATCTCGGCGATCGTCCGGACGTTCGGTGTGATGTCCTCGCCGGTGCGGCCGTCACCGCGGGTCGCCGCGCGGGTGAGCCGGCCGTGCTCGTAGGTGAGGTTCACGGCGAGGCCGTCGACCTTCAGCTCGCACAGGAAGTGGTAGTCCTGCTCGCCCAGTTCGCGGGCGATGCGCTCCGTCCAGGCGGCCATCTCCTCGTCGTTGAAGGTGTTGTCGAGGGAGAGCATGCGCTGGCGGTGCTCGACCGCCGTGAACTCCGTCTCGTACGACCCGGAGACCTTCTGGGTCGGCGAGTCCGGGGTGCGCAGCTCCGGATGCTCCTCCTCCAGCGCCTCCAGGGAACGCAGCAGTTCATCGAACTCCGCGTCGCTGACGACGGGAGCGTCCTTCACGTAGTACCGGAAGCGGTGCTCCTCGATCTGCTCAGCGAGGCGCGCGTGCTTCTCCCGTGCCTCGGCGGGCACCGTCGTCGTCTCCGCTTGCTTGTCCCCGGCCACCGTGTCGTCCTCCCGTTACTCTGGGTTGTCCGCGAGAGATCTCGCCGCCCGGACGCAGTGGGCGAGAGCCGTGCGCGCGTACCCCGGGGAGGCCCCCGCGAGTCCGCACGCCGGGGTGACGGTGACCGCCTCCGCGAGAAGCCCCGGTGACAGCCCCAGCCTGCGCCACAGCGTCCTGACACCCATGACGCTACCGGCAGGGTCTGACAATGGGCCGTCCGTGCCCGGGACGACACCGGCGAAGAGCCGGGTCCCGGCCTCCACCGCCTCGCCGATCGTGTCGTCGTCACGCTCGGTGAGCAGGGAGAAGTCGAAGGACACGGCCGCCGCGCCCGCCCGGCGGAGCAGGGCGAACGGGACGTCCGGTGCGCAGGAGTGGACGACGACCGGGCCGTCGTGCACCCCCATGGCGTCGCGGAGCGTGGCCTCGACGATCTGCCGGTCGACGGCCCGGTGGGTGCGGTAGCCGCTGGCGGACTTCACCTGGCCGCGCAGGACTGCGGTGAGGGACGGCTCGTCGAATTGCAGGACGAGCTGCGCCCCGGGGATGCGCCGCCGGACCTCGGCCAGGTGCAGCCGGAGTCCCTCGCCGAGGGAGGCGGCGAGGTCGCGGCAGGCTCCGGGGTCGGAGAGGGCGGCCTCGCCGTTGCGCAGCTCCAGGTTGGCGGCGAGGGTCCAGGGCCCGACGGCCTGGACCTTCAGCGGCCCCTCGTACTCCTGTGTGAACTCCTCCAGCGCGTCGAGGTCCTCGCCGAGCCAGGAGCGGGCCCGTTTGGTGTCCCGCCCCGGCCGGTCGCCGAGCCGCCAGCCGCTGGGCTCCACGCGCGCGTACAGCTCGACGAGCAGTCCGGCGGTCCGCCCGATCATGTCCGCTCCCGGTCCCCGGGCGGGCAGTTCGGGCAGGAAGGGGAAGTCCTCGAAGGTTCCGGTGGCGGTCTTGGCGGCTTCTCGGGCGTCGCCACCGGGCAGGGAGCCCACACCGGTGGCTGCGCCGAAGCTGAACGGGGTGTTGTTGCTCACCCCCGAAGCCTACGTAAGCCGGGGCAGCCCCGTCCCCGGGGGCTGATGGACACGCACCGGCGCCGACCGCGACAGGTCAGTTCCCCGGTCGCACCGTCAGGTCGTTGACCTCGGCGTCCCTCGGCAGGTCCAGGGCCGTCAGGATCGTCGTGGCCACGGACTCCGGGTCGATCCACTTGGCGGCGTCGTACTCCTTGCCCTCCTGCTGGTGGACCTTGGCCTGCATGGGGCTGGCCGTGCGGCCCGGGTAGACCGAGGTGACGCGGACGCCGCCCGCGTGCTCCTCGTGGCGCAGGGAGTCGGCAAGGGCCTTCAGGCCGTGCTTGGAGGCGGCGTACGCGGACCAGCCGGCGTGGGCGTTGAGGCCGGCGCCGGAGTTGACGAAGACCACGTGGCCCCGGGCGGCGCGCAGCTGGGGCAGGAAGTGCCGGGTCAGCTCGGCGGGGGCGACGAGGTTGACGTTGAGCTGGTGCCGCCAGGTCTTCGGGGTGAGGTCGCCGACCGGGCCGAGGTCGACGACCCCGGCGATGTGCAGCAGCGAGTCCACGCGGTCGGGCAGCGACTGGTGGGAGAAGGCCCAGGAGAGCTTGTCGGGGTCGGCCAGGTCGCCGACGAGGGTCTTCGCCCCCGGGAACTCGGCCGCCAGCTCCTTCGCACGGCCCGCGTCGCGCGCGTGCAGCACGAGGTCGTCCCCGCGCGCGTGCAGACGGCGGGCCACGGCCGCGCCGATGCCGGAGCCCGCTCCGGTGATCACATGAGTAGCCATGTCCGCCATGCTCGCATCAGCGCCAGGCCCCCAGGTCACTCGATGCCGCGGCTCTCCTCCAGGTACGCCAGGGCTCCCACCGGCTCCTCCGCGAAGAAGACCAGGTCGGTGAGCGGGCGGGGCAGGAAGCCCTCGGCCTCCATGCGGCGGAACTGCTCCTTCAGGCCGTCGTAGAAGCCCGCGGTGTTGAGCAGGACGACGGGCTTGTCCGTGTGGCCGTGCTTCTTCAGCTCCAGGATCTCGGTCGCCTCGTCGAGCGTGCCCGTGCCGCCGACCATGACGACCACGGCGTCGGCCTTCTCCAGGAGGAGCCTCTTGCGCTCGGCGAGGTCCTTGGCGACGACCATCTCGTCGACGCCCGGGCGGGCCTTCGCCGAGAGGAATTTCACGGAGACGCCGGTGAGCCGGCCGCCCGCCTCCTGCACCCCGTCGGCGACCACCTTCATGAGGCCGACGTCCGAGCCGCCCCACACCAGGGTGTGACCGCCCTTGCCCAGCAGGGTCGCGAATTCGCGCGCCGGGCGGGTGTAGCGCTCGTCGAGGTCGGCGGCGGAGAGGAAGACACAGATGTTCATGAGCCCACCGTACGGGCACGGTCGGGCGCCGCGGTGACCCGCATTTTGGACTGCCGGTGCGGGAGTTCCTCCCAGTCGTCCATGAACCGGGCCTCCAGGCCGTGCTTCGCGGCGAGTTCGGTCAGCGTCCGGGTCCGGTAGTAGAAGTCCTCGTGGAGCACCTGGTGCTCCACGCCCTCGGTGCGGTCGAACGTGAAGTCGAAGAAGCCGCCGGGTGCGAGGATCCGGCCGACGTGGGCGAAGCACTCCTCTATGACGTGCAACGGCGAGTGAGAGAAGACGCTGTGCGCGTGCACGACGTCGAAGTGCGCGTCGGGCAGGAAGGCGAAGGTGAGGTCGTCGGCGAGCGCCAGGTAGGGCAGTTTGGGCTGGAGGCCCTCGGACACGAGGGTGTCCTGGGCGGCGAGCAGGATGTGCGGCGAGATGTCGATGCCGTAGTAGTGGCCGGCGTCGAGGTGGTCGATGAACAGGCGTCCGGCACGCAGATTGCCGCAGCCGATCTCCAGCATCCGGTGCTCCGGCCGGAGGCCGTGCCCCACCAGGTAGTCGAACTGCATGCGCCCGATCCGCGTCCACGCCTCGCGGGAGGGGTTGTGCCCCACCGCCGCCTCCGCGCTGCGCGCCGCGTCGGAGGCCATGACGGCGCGGTAGTACGAGATGTGGTCGCGGTACCGCAGCCGCAGCCAGGCGTCCCGCACCGTGCGCCGGGCGTGCGCGGGCACGCGCCCCGGGTGGCGCAGGGCGTACCTGACCTGATGGGCGAGGGTGCTGCGGTTTCCGGCCGGTTCCGTTGCTCGCATGGGGGCCTCCTGCGGCGAGGGAAGAACTCCGCTACAGCGTGCGCTGTAACGAAGGACTCGGCTACCCAAGGAGGGCGATCGTGACCACAGGGCATCGCATCACCATCGAGCGGAGCGGACGGCACGTGCGCGTGGTGCGCGGCGAACAGGTCCTGGCGGAGAGCGACCGGGCGCTGGTCCTGCGGGAGACGGGCTGTCCCGAGCGGTACTACATCCCGGCCGAGGACGTACACCTGGATCTGCTCACACCGTCCGGCTCCCGGACGTACTGCCCGTTCAAGGGCACCGCCTCCTACTGGTCGCTGCCGGACGCGGCGGACCTCGTGTGGGCGTATCCGGATCCCAAGCCGGACGTCGCGGAGATCAAGGACCACCTGTGCTTCTACGAGGTGGAAGTGATGTGATCGGCTGACGCACGGCCCGCCTCACCGATGAAGACCCTGCCGTGCGGCAGTCTGCATGAGCATGGACAAGAAGATCCTTTCGCGCGACGGCACCCGCATCGCCTACGAGAGCACCGGACAGGGCCCCGCGGTCGTTCTGGTGAGCGGCGCGATGTCGACGGGCGGCACCCTGGCGCCGCTGGCCGTGTCGCTCTCGGAGCGTTTCCAGGCCGTGGTGTACGACCGCCGGGGCCGCGGTGCCAGCGGGGACACCGCGCCGTACGCCGTGGAGCGTGAGCTCGAGGACCTGGCGGCGGTGATCGAGGCGGTGGGCGGCGAGGCGTTCCTGTACGGCATCTCCTCGGGCGGGGCGCTGGCCTTGGAGGCGGCGGCGAGCGGACTGCCGGTGCGGCGCGTCGCGGTGTACGAGACGCCGTTCGCGATGTCCGAGGAGGGCGCCAAGGAGCGCGCGGAGTACACCGGGCGGCTGACGGAGGCGCTCGCCGAGGGACGGCGCGGGGACGCGGTCGAGCTGTTCCTGCGGCTGGCCGGCCTGGCCGAGGGGATGATCCAGGGAGCCCGCCAGTCCCCCATGTGGGCCGGCATGGAGGCGATCGCCGCGAGCCTCGCCTACGACGACGCCGTCATGCGCGACGGCCGGGTGCCCCGCGACCGGCTGGCCGCGGTCGGCGTCCCCGTGCTGGCGGTCGCGGGCGACGCGAGCCCCGCCTGGCTGCGTGAGGCGGCCCGGGCGATCGCGGACTCGGTCCCCACGGGCACGTACCGCACGCTCCAGGGCCAGACGCACATGGTCGAGCCGAACGTGCTGGCGCCGGTGCTGACGGACTTCTTCCTGCAGGGCTGACGGGCCCGGCGTCAGGCCACGCCCGCCGTCGCCCGGGTCGTCGAGGCGATCGTCGCCGAGCCCACCACGCGCGTGCCGTCGTACAGCACGATCGCCTGGCCGGGGGCGACGCCGCGGACCGGCTCGGTGAAGGTGACCTCCAGGGAGCCGTCGACGAGTTCGGCGGTGACCTCGGTCTCGCCGCCGTGGGCGCGGAGCTGGGCCGTGTAGGTGCCCGGGCCCGCGGGGGCGGCACCGCACCAGCGCGGCTTGATCGCGGTCAGGGCGCTGACGTCCAGCGCGGCGGCCGGGCCGACCGTGACGGTGTTGTCCACCGGGGAGATGTCGAGGACGTAGCGCGGCTTGCCGTCGGGGGCCGGGGTGCCGATGCGCAGGCCCTTGCGCTGGCCGATGGTGAAGCCGTACGCGCCCTCGTGCGTGCCGATCCGTGTGCCGGACTCGTCGACGATGTCGCCCTCGGACCTGCCGAGCCGGTCCGCCAGGAAGCCCTGGGTGTCGCCGTCGGCGATGAAGCAGATGTCGTGGGAGTCGGGCTTCTTGGCCACCGCCAGGTCCCGGCGCTCGGCCTCCGCGCGGATCTCGTCCTTCGTGGTGACCGTGTCGCCGAGCGGGAAGAGGGCGTGGGCGAGCTGCCGGTCGTCCAGCACGCCCAGGACGTACGACTGGTCCTTGGCCATGTCGGAGGCGCGGTGCAGCTCACGGGTGCCGTCGGCGAGCGTGACGACCTTGGCGTAGTGGCCGGTGCACACCGCGTCGAAGCCCAGCGCGAGGGCCTTGTCGAGGAGGGCGGCGAACTTGATCTTCTCGTTGCAGCGCAGGCAGGGGTTGGGGGTGCGGCCGGCCTCGTACTCGGCGACGAAGTCCTCGACCACGTCCTCGCGGAAGCGGTCGGCGAGGTCCCACACGTAGAAGGGGATCCCGATGACGTCCGCGGCGCGGCGGGCGTCGCGCGAGTCCTCGATGGTGCAGCAGCCGCGCGCGCCCGTCCGGAAGGATTGGGGGTTGGCGGAGAGCGCGAGGTGGACGCCGGTCACGTCGTGGCCCGCCTCGGCCGCGCGGGCGGCGGCGACGGCGGAGTCGACTCCGCCGGACATGGCGGCCAGGACGCGGAGGGGACGGGAGCGCTGCGGGGTTTCAGTCATAGCCCCTCCAGGGTAAGGGGGCGCGGGAACCAGGGCTCACGAGTATCCGTTGACGATCACATGGGACAGCGGAAGGCTTCGAAGGACGGCGACCGGAAGGTCGGGCGTCGCGCGCTGCTGATCGGCGGGGCGGCGGCAGCGGCGGGCACGGCCGTGCTGGCCAGGGACGAGCTCGCGCGCCTGTGGTGGCGGACTCCCGGCGTCGAGAAGCCGCGCAAGGCGGGCGAGGTCGACTACGCGGGTGCTCGCTGGGTGGCGGCGTCGGAGGCGAACTGGCGCCGGGCGGACCGCCCCGACGACTTCGGCATAGACACGGTGATCGTCCATGTCACCCAAGGCAGCTTCGACAGCGCGGTGAAGGCCTTCCAGGACCCGGGGCACAAGGCGGCCACCCACTACATCGTCCGCCAGGACGGGCACGTCACGCAGATGATCCGCGAGCTGGACGTGGCCTACCACGCGGGCAACCGCGACTACAACGAACGCAGTGTCGGCATCGAGCACGAGGGCTTCGTGGACCGCCCGCAGGACCTCACGGACAAGATGTACGAAGCCTCGGCCCGCCTCACGGCCCGCATCTGCGCGCGCTACGACATACCCGTCGACCGCGAGCACATCATCGGCCATGTGGAGGTCCCGGGCACGGACCACACGGACCCGGGGCCGCACTGGGACTGGGACAAGTACATGCGGCTGGTGCGGGAGGCTCGTACGGGGCGGGCTTGACGGGCGAGCGGCGTCAGCGGCTGTGCATCCGTTCGAGCCGCTCCGTGGCGGCGACGACGGCGGCCTGGAGTTCCCGCGCCACAGCCCCCTGCCTGCGCGAGCGCTCGTACAGGGCGCTGGCGCTCAAACCGGCCGGGAGGCGGTCGCCGACCTCGGGTAACTCGATGGCCCGGTACTCGCCGGCGAGTCGGATGACGTCGCCGAGAACCTTGCCCAGCCTCTTCCGCCTGAGTACCGCGGCTTCAAAATCATCGACCTTCTCCCGGACGAACTCCAGGTCCTTGGCGGTCGTGGGCCTGGTGTCCAGCTGACGGAGCCGGGTGAAGAGTGCGGTCAGCGCCGCCAGCGGGCCGGCGAGGTCCTGACGGCGCTGCTTGAGCTTGCGCAGGACGAGCTTGACCGCCAGAGCGAGAAGCCCGAGGCCCGCCGTGACAGCGGCCGTGAGGTACACGGGCGTGGCAGCGGCAGCGGCTTCGGTCAGCGCGTGCGAAGGCATGGCGTGTTCCGTTCCCAAAGGCAGGCGATTCCCGCATACGGGGAGCGTGCGCGACCTGTGAGGAACGTGCGCGCAACGCTCACGTTAACGCTGTGCGCCCCGAGAGCTCGTCGGCAGAAGGCGACAATGTGCGACCCGGAAAACTATCCCTGTTGCACATAACCATCCGGCGGGAGCGCAGGAGCCGGTGAGGGGGCGCAGATCGGACTCGACGCGCAGAAGCACAGGTCAGCGACGTTCATGGCCCCTCATTCGAGACCCCGTCCCCGAGAAGCGGGGATGAGCGTTCCGCGCGCGCTTCACGTGCGGAGCACATGCGTTTCATTTGAGCGTTTCGCCAAGCGTTCCAGAGTGCGCTTCGATACGCTCCAGGAACGAAACAGGAGGTGACCGGCGTGTCCAAGGATCAGGGGAACGCGTTGTTCGACGCGGTCGACGCCCTGCTGGCAGAGGCTTCGCCGTCGGACGGGCTGCCCGAGCCCGCCGAGCGCAAGCGTCTGCGTGAGGCCGGCAGTCTCAGTCAGGAGCGCGTGGCCGACGCGCTGGGGGTCCGCAGGGAGGCCGTGAGCGCGTGGGAAGCGGGCCGCTCAGATCCCCGTCCGCCTCAACGGGCCGCGTACATCCGGCTGTTGAAAGGCCTCGCGGCCAAGTTTCCGCCGCCGCAGAGCATCGCGCCCCAGCAGTCCGTGCTCCGCGCCATCACGGCTCCGGCCCCCACCGCCCCCTCGGCGCCGGGGAGCGCGCACAAGCCGCCGCGGACCGCGTCCGACTGACCCGCCCTACGTCAGCCCCGCCGCCCGCGCCCGTTCCACCGCCGGGCCGATGGCCTTCGCGAGGGCCTTGATGTCGGACTCGGTGGAGGTGTGGCCGAGGG
The DNA here is from genome assembly GCF_055594445.1 of Streptomyces sp. NPDC040589. Classification (NCBI taxonomy): domain Bacteria; kingdom Bacillati; phylum Actinomycetota; class Actinomycetes; order Kitasatosporales; family Streptomycetaceae; genus Streptomyces; species Streptomyces sp. NPDC040589. The sequence goes on from NZ_JBVIWP010000001.1 coordinate 287,888, forward strand.
AGAAGCGGAGGGTGCCGCGGGCGAGGTCGGGGTCGGTGCCGGTGGCGAGGAGGACGTGGCTGGGCTGGGCGACGCCGGCGGTGCAGGCGGAGCCGGTGGAGCATTCGATGCCCTGGGCGTCGAGCAGGAGGAGGAGGGAGTCGCCCTCGCAGCCGGGGAAGGTGAAGTGCGCGTTGGCGGGGAGGCGGCCCTCCGGCGCGGGGTCGCCGCCGAGGATGGCGTCCGGCACGGCCGAGCGGACCGCGGTGACCAGGGCGTCGCGCAGGGCGCCGACCTCGCGGGCGAACCACTCGCGCTGCTCGGCGGCCAGCCGCCCGGCGACTGCGAAGGAGGCGATGGCGGGCACGTCGAGGGTGCCGGAGCGCACATGGCGTTCCTGGCCGCCGCCGTGCAGGACCGGTACGGGAGCGTGCTCGCGGCCGAGGATCAGCGCGCCGATGCCGTAGGGACCGCCGATCTTGTGGCCGGACACCGTCATCGCGGCGAGGCCGGAGGAGGCGAAGTCCACGGGGATCTGACCGAAGGCCTGGACGGCGTCCGAGTGCAGGGGGACACCGAACTCTGCGGCCACGTCGGCGAGTTCGCGGATCGGCAGAATCGTCCCGATCTCGTTGTTCGCCCACATGACGGTGGCGAGGGCCACATCGTCGGGGTCGCGGGCGATCGCCTCGCGCAGGGCGTCCGGGTGGACGCGGCCGTGGGCGTCGACCGGCAGGTACTCGATGGTGGCGCCCTCGTGTTCGCCGAGCCAGTGGACGGCGTCGAGGACGGCATGGTGCTCGACGGGGCTGGCGAGGACGCGGGTGCGGGCCGGGTCGGCGTCGCGGCGTGACCAGTACAGGCCCTTGACGGCGAGGTTGTCGGCCTCCGTGCCGCCCGAGGTGAAGACGACCTCGCTGGGGCGGGCGCCGAGGGCTTCGGCGAGGGTCTCGCGGGCCTCCTCGACGGTACGGCGGGCCTGCCTGCCGGATGCGTGGAGGGAGGAGGCGTTGCCGGTGGCACCCAGGTGCGCGGTGAGCGCCTCTGCCGCCTCCGGAAGCATCGGGGTGGTCGCGGCGTGGTCGAGGTAAGCCATGGTGAGCCCGATTCTACGGCTCTGCCTCCACGGCCCTCAGGGCAAGGTTGGCCGAACGTGAACCGCTTTCCCGCGCGGCTGCTGCCCGTCGTCCACGGGCCCGGCCGCGCCGTGCCGGCGCACGGCCGTCCGACGGCGGCTCAGAAGCTCCAGGAGATCGTGCTGTCGAACTCCATGAACGCCGCCAGGACCAGCAGGTCGGCGATGCCCAGGCCAAGACCCAGGTAGGCGCGGCCGGGGCGCTCGGTGCCGCGCCACAGGGCGACGCTCGCCAGCACGATGGCGATCGGGCCGAGGAAGAGGTTGAGGACGAGCAGGCCGAGCAGGCCGAGGATGAAGGACGCGACGGCCATGCCGTCGGTGTCGCGGATACCGGTGCGGCGTGTGGCCGGAGCGGTGAGCTGCATGATGATCGACTCCCTGTCGGGTCGGCGGGACGGTGGTCGGCGGGGCGGTGTCGCGGGACGGCGGTCAGTGGGCCTGCGTGTGGCGCCGTCGGCTGTGGCGCTCGCGGATCGCGAAGATGCCGAGCCAGGCGGCGATGACCACGCCGGCGGCGACGGAGAAGGTGAGCGGCGCGTGGGCCACGGTGCCCAGCACGACTCCCAGCAGCAGGAGTGCGGCAACGATGAACAGCATGGGAAAAGCCCCCAGGGTTTCGGTGAACGGTTGTAGTTACAGTTGTTCACTGACTTCCCAGTCTAGCGTCTCTCATGACTTTCCAATTCCAGAGAACAGTTGTTAACTGCATGGTATGAGTCACACTCTCGGCATCCGGCAGGCCCAGAAACAGAAGACCCGGCAGGCACTCCTGGACGCGGCCCTGGGACTGCTGGAGGAGCAGAGCCTGAGCAGCCTGGGGCTGCGCGAGGTCACACGCGCCGTCGGTGTCGCCCCTACGGCCTTCTACCGGCACTTCCGCTCCACGGCGGACCTGGGCGTGGCCCTGGTCGAGGAGGCGCTGGGAAGCCTGCACCCGATGATCCGGACGACGGTGTCCGCGACCGGCGACCACGAGGAGCGCATCACGCGCGCCATCGAGCTGATCGCCCGTCACGTCGACGGGTACCCCGCGCATGTCCGGTTCATCGCCCGTGAACGGCATGGCGGAGTACAGCCGGTACGGGAGGCGATACGGGAGCAACTGGCCCGTTTCGCCCAGGAGGTCAAGGACGAGCTGGCCAAGGACCCGGTCTCCGAGGGCTGGACCGAGGACGACCTGCTGATGCTCGCGCACCTCTACGTCGACCAGATGCTGATCACGGCGTCGCTCTTCCTGGAGGCGCTGGAGGGCCCGGAGAAGGAGCGTGCGCAGCGGACTCGGCACGTCGCGCAGGTGGCGACCCGCCAGATGCGGCTGATCGGCCTCGGCCGCCACCACTGGCTGGACTGACACCCCGCGCACAACGCGCCGGGGCGGCACGCCCGTTCGCCGAGCACGCCGCCCCTGTCGCATTCCGGAGGGTCCCGGTCGGCCCCTCCGCCCCCCCCTGTGCCGCCTCTGCTCCTACTGCTCCTTCTGCGCCTGCGGAGTCTGCTGCCCCTGTCCACCCGAGGCCTGGCCACCGCCGCCCGGAGCACCGCAGCCGCCGCCCTGGCCACCGCCGGGACCGCCCTGCCCACCGCCCTGAGCACCGCCCCGAGCACCGCCCGGCGCGCCACTGGGCGCACCCGAAGGCGCCCCGGACGGCGCACCCGACGGCTTGGCGCCTCCGGAAGCAGCGCCCGACGGCGCCCTGGAGGGAGCCCCCGAGGGCGCACCAGACGGTGCGCCCGAAGGCGCCCCCGACGGCGCCTGGCAGGCCTGCCGCTGTCCGGAGCCGCCGCTGCTCGAGGACGACGAGGAGTCACCCGAGCCGCAGGCCACCAGGGCCAAGGGCGACAGGGCCAGCAGGGCCACGGCAGGGAGGAGACGAGCACGCTTCATGAGAGACAGCTCCAGGGAAGGTGAGGAAGTCCTGAGGCGAGCACTCAACCAACGCCGCTCAGGACTCTCCTCGGGACGCCCTGTGATCTGCCTGTCAGTGAGGCAGAGTTCAGCCGAGCCTGACCCGGGCGAGCTGCCGGGACTGGGCGACCAGGCGGTCGGTGCTGTCCCAGACCTCGGCGTCCTCCTCCAGGAAGCCGCCGGCGAGGTTGCGCGTGGTGATCGAGACGCGCAGGGGGCCCGGTGCCGGGCGGCAGCGGACGTGCACGGTCAGCTCGACGGTCGGGACCCAGCCCTTCAGGCCCAGTTCGAAGGCGGTGGGCGGCAGGGCGTCCACCGCGAGCAGCAGGGAGAGCGGGTCGTGGTCGCGGCCGTCCGCGAGGCCGAACCAGGCGCGCATCTCGCCCTTGCCGGACGGCTGTCCGAGGGCCCAGCCCAGCGTCGACGGGTCCAGCTTGAGCATCAGGCGGTCGGCGATGGCCGAGCTGCCGGAGACGGGGGCCGGCCCGTCCTCGGGGCCGAAGCAGTGCTCCATCGGCGGGATCGCGGGCGGCTCGGCCGTCGTACGGACGTCGTCGGGCAGGGCGTCGAGGTCGCCGTAGGAGGCGAGGACGCGGATGCGTTCGACCTCGCGGCCCTCGTCGTCGTACTGGAAGAGGGAGGCCTGGCCGGTCGACAGGGTGCGGCCGGTGCGGACGACGTCCGTGCGGACGACCGCCGGGCCGGGCTGGGACGCGGTCAGGTAGTGCGCCGAGACGGTGAACGGGTCGGCATGCGGCAGGGCGTCCGCGAGCGCGCGGCCCAGGACGGCCAGCAGGTAGCCGCCGTTGACGGCGCTGATGATCGTCCAGCCGGCGGAGAGGTCGATGTCGTAGACGCCGGGCGCGCGGGGGGTGAGCGCGGTGTCGCGGTCGAACTCGCTGTCGCCGATCGTGGCCCGGACATCCGGGGCGGTGGCTGCTTCTGGCATGGCTGAACAGTACAAGAACTAACTACTAAGCGGTAGCTTTGCCAGCTCGCCCAGCACCCCCGACTTGGTGAGACACGGGCAATTTCTCGGTAAGTGTCCGACTCATCCGGACCGCTGCTGCGCGAGGCGCCCGCCCCGCCGCGGACCGCGCTCTACCTCTCCGGCCAGCCGCACGACGGCTACGAGGATGCCGTGGCGCTGGAACAGGCCGCGAAGGCCCCGACGACCGTGCACGTGGTGTTCGTGCCGAGGAGCGCGGGCGGTCACACCATGGCGCTGTGGCGGTCGCAGGTCGTCCCGGCGTTCCGCTGGCTGACGGAGATGACCGGCCGCCACCCCGTCACGGCAGGAGGGGCTGCTCCTCCTCGCTCACCGTCGACCGCCGGTGCCACGCCCGCGGAGCTCGCCAGTGGTATCGCATCGCGAGCAGGCGCAGCACGAAGCCGGTGATCACCGCGAGCGCGCTGGTCAGCGGCGACAGGACGTCGTAGCGGATGAACAGCACGACCATCGTGGCGCCGACGATCGCCGGGACCGCGTAGAGGTCGCGGTCCCAGCGCAGCAGCGAGGGCACCTCGTTGGCGAGCACGTCCCGCAGCACGCCCCCGCCCACCGCGGTGGCCAGGCCCAGACAGGCGGAGGCGGTCAGGCCGAGCCCGTACTCGTACGCCTTCGTCGTCCCGGCGACGCAGAACAGGCCGAGGCCGGCCGCGTCGAAGACGTTCACGGCGACCTGGATGCGTTCCACATGAGGGTGCAGGAAGAAGACCAGGAGGGTGGCGAGCAGCGGGGTGAGGAAGTACCCCAGGTCCGTGAAGGCGGCGGGCGGTACGGCCCCGATGACCAGGTCACGGAAGAGACCACCGCCCAGCGCGGTGACCTCGGCGAGGACGGCGATGCCGAACACGTCGAAGTTCTTCCGGACGGCCAGCAGGGCGCCGGAGATCGCGAAGACGAAGATGCCGATCAGCTCGAGCGAGTGCTGGACGGACGGGGTGAAGAGTTGCTGGAGCACCCGAACATTTTTACCCATGGCCGAGCCCCCGCCCCCGACTGCGGGGCGGGGGCTCCGATGGGCTACTTCTCCACGGACTCCCCGGAGGCGCCCTTCGCCACGGACGAGCCGACGGCCGGGCCGTTCGCCGCGTCCTTCGCCGAGGTCAGCAGCTCGGTGTCCTGCGGCTGCTGGTCCTCGAAGTTCTCCGGGTGGTGGCAGGCGACGCGCTGCCCGGCCCGCAGCTCCACCAGCGGCGGCTCGGTCGTCTTGCACATCTGCGTCGCCTTCCAGCACCGGGTGTGGAAGCGGCAGCCGCTCGGCGGGGAGATCGGCGAGGGCACGTCGCCCTTCAGCAGGATGCGCTCGCTCTTGGCGCCCCGGCGCTTCGGGTCCGGTACCGGCACGGCCGACAGCAGGGCCTTGGAATACGGGTGCATCGGCGACTTGTAGAGCTGGTCGCGCTCGGCCAGCTCGACGATCTTGCCGAGGTACATCACCGCGATCCGGTCCGAGACGTGCCGGACGACCGACAGGTCGTGCGCGATGATGACGTACGTCAGGCCCAGTTCCTCCTGGAGGTCGTCCAGCAGGTTCACCACCTGCGCCTGGATCGACACGTCCAGCGCGGAGACCGGCTCGTCCGCCACGACCAGCTTGGGGTTGAGCGCGAGCGCGCGGGCGATGCCGATGCGCTGGCGCTGGCCGCCGGAGAACTCGTGCGGATAGCGGTTGTAGTGCTCGGGGTTGAGGCCGACCACCGACAGCAGCCGCTGGACCTCCTTCTTCACGCCGCCCTCGGGCTCGACGCCCTGCAGCCTGAAGGGGGCGCCGACGATCGTGCCGATCGTGTGCCGGGGGTTCAGCGAGGAGTACGGGTCCTGGAAGATCATCTGCACGTCACGGCGCATCGGGCGCAGATCGCTCGTGCCGAGGTGCGTGATGTCCTTGCCCTCGAACTCGACCCTGCCACCGGTCGGTTCGAGCAGCCGGGTGATCAGCCGGCCCATGGTGGACTTGCCGCAGCCCGACTCGCCCACGACACCGAGCGTCTCGCCCTTGCGGACCTCGAAGTCGATGCCGTCGACGGCGCGCACCGCGCCGGTCTGCCGCTGGAGCAGGCCCTTGCGGATCGGGAAGTGCTTCTGCAGGCCGGTCACCTTCAGCAGGATCTCGCCGTCGGCGGCGGAGTCCTTGGTGAGGGTGGCCCCGCTGGTGTCCGGTGTGCTCACCGGTTTCTCGTCGCTCACAGCTTCGGCGCAATCTCTTCGGTCCAGATACGCTCCCGCTGCTCCTGGGTCATGTGGCAGGCGGCCCAGTGCCCGCCACCGACCTCGGTCAGCTCGGGGCGGACCGTGCGGGTGACGTTGTCCTTCGGGATGTCCGCGTACGGGCAGCGCGGGTTGAAGGCGCAGCCGGACGGGAGGTTGATGAGGGAGGGCGGCGCGCCCTTGATCGGGATGAGCCGGTCGGTCTCCTCCCGGTCCATACGCGGCATCGAGCCGAGCAGACCCCAGGTGTAGGGGTGCCGGGGCTCGGAGAACACGTCCTCGGCGGGACCACGCTCCACGCACCGGCCGCCGTACATGACCAGCAGGTCGTCGGCCATCTCGGCGACCACGCCCAGGTCGTGGGTGATCATGATGACCGCGGAGCCGAACTCCTTCTGCAGATCATGGATCAGATCGAGGATCTGCGCCTGCACAGTGACGTCCAGGGCGGTGGTCGGCTCGTCGGCGATGAGCAGCTCGGGGTTGTTCACCAGCGCCATGGCGATCATCGCGCGCTGGCGCATACCGCCGGAGAACTCGTGCGGATAGCCGTCCACGCGCTTGGCGGGCTCGGGGATGCCGACCCGGTCGAGCATCTCGATCGCCCGCTGCTTGGCGACCTTCTTGCTGACGTCGTGGTGGACCCGGTACGCCTCGACGATCTGCTGCCCGACCGAGAAGTAGGGGTGCATCGCCGACAGCGGGTCCTGGAAGATCATGGCCATCTTCCGGCCGCGCAGCCGCCGTACCTCGTCGGGGTCGGCCGCGATCAGCTCCTGGCCGTCCAGCCACACCTCGCCGGAGACCTTGGCACGCGCCGAGCGGTGCAGGCCCATCACGCCGAGAGAGGTGACGGACTTGCCGGAGCCGGACTCGCCCACGATGCCCAGGGTCTTGCCCTTGCGCACGTCGAAGCTGACGCCGTCCACCGACCTGACGAGACCGTCGTCCGTGTCGAAGTGGATGCGCAGATCCCGTACGGACAGGAACACGTCGTCCGCGGTGGACGGGGCGACGGGGTCCGGTTCGCCGAGCGCGGCTTTGTCGAGCTTGCTCACGAGTACCTCACCCGGGGGTCGATGGCGGCGTTCACCAGGTCGACGATCAGATTGCAGAAGACGATGAAGAACGCGGCGACCATGGTGACGCCCATGATGATGGGCAAGTCGTTCTGCTGGATGGACTGGATGGCGTAGGCCCCGATGCCCTGCAGCGAGAAGACCGTCTCGGTGAGCACCGCGCTGCCGACCAGGAGACCGAAGTCCATACCGAAGATCGTGACGATCGGGGTCAGCGCGGAGCGCAGGCCGTGCTTCGCCACGACCGTGGTCTCCTTCAGACCCTTGGCCCTGGCCGTTCTGATGTAGTCCTCGCTCATCGTCTCCAGCATGCCCGCCCGGGTGAGCCGGGCGTACAGAGCGGAGAAGAGGAAGGCGAGGCTGACCCAGGGCAGGATCAGGTGCCAGGCCCATTCCGCGGGGTTCTCGGTGAACGGGACGTAGTCGACGCTGTCCCAGATGGGGATCTCGTAGACGAAGAGCGCCAGCAGGATCTGGCCGGTGAAGAAGATCGGGAGCGAGACGCCGGAGAGGGCGATGAACATGGCGATGCGGTCGATGGGCTTGCCCTTGCGCAGCGCGGAGATCACACCCGTCGTCACACCGAAGACCACCCAGATCACCGCGGCACCGACGGCCAGCGAGAAGGAGACGGGGATCCGTTCCTGAAGCTGGGGCCACACCTCGACGTGGTTCTTGAAGGAGTACCCGAAGCAGGGTGCGCTGCAGTGCGTCGCGTCGGGACCGAACTTGTAGTCGGCGCCGATCACGATGCCCTTGATGAAGTCCCAGTACTGGACGTAGACCGGCTGGTCCAGGCCGAGGTTCTGCTTGATCGCGGCGACGGACTCGGGGTTCGCGTCCTTGCCGACGTACTGGGTGGCCAACTGGTCGGCCGTCTGGCCCCCGATGCGGGGAACCAGGAAGAAGATGGCGAAAGTGACTGCGCTGACCACCAGCAGCAACAGCACCGCGCCCATGACGCGTCGGAGGATGTACGCAGCCACAGCTGTACGGCCCCGGGTGGCCGCGGCGGGATCGTCCGCCGCGGCCACCCGGTGCCTTCACCTGCCTTTCGAAAGGATCCGGCCTGCTGGCTTACTTCGAGGAGCTCATCAGCAGGTAGTCGTACATGCCGAGGTAGGCCTGCGTCACCGTGACGTTGGCCGCGGACGTCGGCCTGAGCAGCAGGTTCTTGCGGTAGATGACAGGAACGACAGAGGCGTTGTCGAGCACCATCTTGTCGATGTCGCCCCAGGCCTTGGTGCGGGCCGCGTCGTCGGTGTTGGCGATCGCGTCCGTCAGGGCCTTGTTGATCTTCGGGTCGTCCAGCTCCATCAGGTTGTTGCCGCCCGAGGGCTTGATGGCCGCACCGTTGATGATCTGGTCGAGGAAGCCGTAGCCGGTCGGCCAGTCGGCGCCCCACGCCATCGAGAGCATGCCGAGCTTGTTGTCGTGGACGTAGCTCGGGACACCGGCGAAGTTGGAGAAGTACTTGCCGGAGGGGAACTGCTTGATCTCGACGTTGATGCCGATCTTCTTCAGCGACGCCTGGACGGCCGTGGCCTGCGCGACCTCGGCGGGCCGGTCGGAACGGGCCGTCAGGATCGTGTCGAAGCCGTTCGGCTTGCCGCACGCCTTCAGCGCTGCCTTGGCCTTGGCCACGTCACCCTTGTGACCCTCGGTCGCGTAGGTGTCGAACTTGGTGTAGCCGTTGACCGACGGCGGCAGCAGCGTGGTCGCCACGTCGCCCTTCGGCGAACCGCCCATGGCGTCGAGCACCGACTGCTTGTCGAGGCCCCACTGCACGGCCTTGCGGCAGTCGGCGTTGTCGAACGGCTTCACGTTCACGTTCAGCGCGATGTACTGCGTCGCACCGGCGTACGAGCTGTCCGTCTGGTTGGCGTACTTGCCGCGCAGCACCTTCGGCTGGGTCTGCGGCTGCACACCCGTGCCGGCCGCGTCAGCCGTGATCTTGTCGGAGAGCAGGTCGTTGTCGACCGTGACCGGGTTGACCTTGAACTTGATCGTGACCTTGTCCGGCAGAGCCTTGCGGACCGGGTCCGTCTTCGCGTCCCACTGCGGGTTGCGCACGAGGGTGGCGCCGCGGCCCTCCTCGTAGGACTGGAACTGGTACGGGCCCGTGGACTGGATGGCCTGCACGTACTTCGCACCGGTGTCCTTCGACTGCGGCACCGGGGCCGTCTGCGAGAACGTCGCCAGGTAGTCGAAGTCGGCGAACGGCTGCTTCAGCTTGAAGACGATCGTCTGGTCGTCCGGCGTCTCGATGGACTTGATGCCCTCGGCGGACTTGTCCTTGTACGGGCCCTTGTACTTGTCGCCGCCGTCCAGGTACGCCTTGAAGTACGTCGGGCCGTTGGACAGCGCCTCGGGCGCGAAGTTGGAACGCTCGATGGCGTACTTCACGTCCTTGGACGTCACCGGGGTGCCGTCCTGGAACTTCACACCCGTACGCAGCTTGTACGTCCAGGTCTTGGCGTCCGTGCTGGACTTGCCGAGGCCCTCGGCGAGGTCCGGCACGACCTCCAGGCCTTCCTTGCCCGCCGCCGGTTTGAACGTGGTGAGCGTTCTGCCGTAGAGGCGGGAGAAGTTCTGCACCCAGCCGTAGTACGTGTTGCCCGGGTCGAGGGAGTCCGGCACGTCCGAGTGCTCGTACGAGACCGTCCCGCCCTTCTTGCTCGACGCGTTGACGATCGAGTTCAGCGCGGCGTCCTTCTTGCCGCTGCCTCCCCCGTCGTTGTCGTCACCTCCGCCGCCGCACGCGGCAGCACCCAGCGACAGTGCCAGGACCGACGCAACGCCGGCGGTCACCCTTCTCGTCTTCACCTGAGGAAGCCCCCTCATTCGATGGATCACTTGCTGCGAGGGTCGAGGGCGTCACGCAGCCCGTCACCCAGCAGGTTGAAGGCCAGGACGGTGATGAAGATCGCCAGTCCGGGCACGAACATGTACTGCGGATCAGCCGTGTAGAGATCCACAGCGTTGCTGAGCATGCCGCCCCAGGAGGCCTGCGGCGGAGCGATGCCGACACCGAGGAAGCTCAGCGCGGCCTCGAAGAGGATGTTCGTCGGGATGATCAGCGTCGAATAGACGAGGATCGGCGCGACGAGGTTGGGGAGCAGTTCCCGGAACAGGACGTACGGACCGCGCGCTCCGAGGCTGGTTGCCGCCTCGATGAACTCCCGCTTGCGCAGGGTCATGGTCTGCGCCCGCACGATGCGGCCGATGTACGGCCAGCTGAAGAAGCCGATCACGAAGATCAGCACGCAGATGCGCAGGGACAGGCCGTCGAGACCGAAGAAGCCGTCCTGCACCGAGGCCGAGATCGAGATGGCGAACAGCAGCAGCGGGAACGCCAGGAAGGTGTCCATCATCCGGCTGATGACGCTGTCGATCCAGCCGCCGTAGTACCCGGCGACGACACCGAGCACGGTGCCGATGCACACGGACAGCAGCGTGGCGCCGCCCGCGACCAGCAGGGAGACCCAGGAGCCGTCGATGATGCGGGCGAGCATGTCCCGGCCGTACTGGGGGTCCACGCCGAGCGGGTGGTCCCAACTCATGCCTCCCCAGCCGCCCTTGGGTGCGAGCAGCGCGGGGTCGATGAGGTCCTGGTTGAACTTGTTGGGATCGAGGTTGAAGATCCACTGGATCGGCTTGGAGAACACCGCCATCAGCACGAGCAGGATGACGACGACGCCTCCCGCCATCGCCACCTTGTCCCGCTTGAAGCGCATCCAGGCGATCTGGGTGAGCGAGCGCCCCTCGATCTGGCTCTTCTTGACCCCGGCGAGCACGGCCTCGGGCTGTGCTCCGGCTTCCGCCCCGGTGGTCTCGATCGGTGCGGTCACGGTGCGATTGACCCCTCTCGACCCGGCGATCGCCGAGCCCCTGGCTGCCGCTGTAGCGGTTTTGTTTGTCTCGTACACGAGACCGACCCGGCCCGTGTCTTGCGGGGAGTCTTCAACGCTTTGGCGATCTGTTGCCAGACTTGGCGATGAAAGGATGCGTAAACGTGATGCTGTCTGCAGGGTTCCGTTATCCGGACAACGGGTAGCAGGGGTCGGACACGCTGCGACAGGGGCATATTAGGACATCGATGCCCTTTTCGTTCTTATCTACGCGCGGAGAGTCGAGCGGCTGTCGCGTTCCGGAACGGCTTCGCGGGACCTGCGGCGGGTCAGTACCTGCCCTGGGCAGGGGGGTATCCGTAGCCCGAGGCGGGGGCCTGGACCGGGGCGGTGGCGTGGGCCTCACGGTCGTAGAAGGGGCGGGCGCCGGAGCGCAGCCACATGGCGACCGGGTCGTGCTCGTCGGACATCGCGACGGTCGACACGGGCAGCCCGTCCGGTACGGCGCCGAGGGACTGCTGCATCATCGCGCGCACCGCGTCCACGGCCGGCGGCGAGGTGTCGTAGACGTCGAGTCCGATGGCGAGATACGGCGCCCCGAGCGCGGGTTGGACCCAGGCGCGGCGCAGCGAGCGGACGGCCGGGGTGCGGTGGGCGTTCTGCGCGAGCAGGGCGTAGAACTGCGGGATCTCGATGGCCGGTTCGGACAGCCGCAGGGGTCCGGCGGGCTGGCGGTCCAGGCCCGTGGCGATGCGGCGCAGGTCGAGCCAGGGGATGCCGACGCCGCCGCCGGGGGCGTGCGGGTTGAGCCAGAGGCCGTAGTGGTCGGGGTAGAGGGCACGGGCCACGTCGATGCCGTCGACGACCTCGTAACTGCGGTTCCAGCCGCTGGCCGAGAGCTCCTGCGCTGAGGTCACACAGGGGGCGTAGCCGTGGCCCCCGACCTCCATGTTTCCGTACTGGGCGTCGGGGGATCCGGCCTGGCCGTGCCACAGCAGCATCCAGATCTGGCCGCTGTGCGGGGTCGCGAGCGCGCGCAGGAGGGCCTCATAGGCGTCATAACGCCCGGGCGTGACCTGGCGCAGCATGTGCTCGACCTGTCCGGCCGCGGCCGTGCCGCTCGCGCTCACCTTTACCGCCCCTTCGTACAACGCCTCGACCGTGACCTAGCTTAAGCCCGCGCAGGTGCCCGGGGCTTGGTGCCGCCCTGCGGGTGCGGGCCGTATGTGGTTCTCGCGCTCACGCCGCGGAGCCGCATGGTGTCACGGCCCCGCGCCCCTGGGGTACCTGACCTACCGCTGGAAGAAGGGCCGGACCCTGTCGCGCATCCAGTTGCCGACCGGATCCTCCGCCACGTCCAGGAGCACCAGGTTGACCGGCCAGGGGGGCGGGGCGTCGGTGACGGCGCGGGTGAGGGCGTCCAGCGGGAGGGCGCGCAGGTCGCCTTCCCACTGGGAGAGTTCGACGCCGACGAACATCACCGGGTCGGCGGTCTCGATCGCGGCGAGGCAGCGGCGGGCGGTGACGACGACGCCGATCGCCTCGAACTCGGCGGAGGCGGCGGCGAGGAAGTCCACCGGGTCGTCCTGCCAGTCGGGCTCGAAGAGGCGGACCCGGCCGCCGCTCGCGGGGCCGTCCAGCGGGGTCCGGCCGGCCCGGCACAGCTCGGCCACGGCCGGCGGCGGGAGCGGGACGCCGACGACGCCGCCCGGGTTGATGGCCATCCCCGCGTGCGGGGGCAGACCGCGGGCGAACTCCACGGCCGGCGCGATGGTGTACGACATGTGCGAGCCGACGACCTGGCGGAACTGCTCCTCGGAGCTGAACACCGGCACGTACGCCTGGCCCTCGATCTCGATGCCGGGGAGGTCGAGGGGGCCGCTCTGCGGGCCGCCGCCGCTGGGCAGCGGGATCCACACGAAACTCCGGCCGAGCACCTCGACGATCCGCCCGCCGGCCGAGGGACCGGCGCCGAGGGAGGCCGAGAGCACCTCCTCCAGCTCGTTGCCGGGCCATCCGCCGTGCGGGTGGGTCTGCGTCTGCGCCGGGAAGTCCGCGGAGAAGTCCGCCGGGAAGTCCATCTGCCTACCGCCTGCCTGAAACCACTGCTGTGGCGCAAAGGCTAGCGGCTCGGGAACGACGGACGGCCACCCCGTGAACCACGGACCGCGGACAACCCCCCGGGCTGGGCGCCCCTGCCCCACGAACACGGCTCACGGGCCGCGTCCGGCCGGCCCGTGAACACCGGCTCACCGGTCGGGGACGGCCGGGCCTGTGAACACCCGCCCACCAGCACGGACAGGCCAAGCCCGGGAACACCGGATCACCGGCCGCAGACAGCCAAGCCCGGGAACACCCGCCCACCAGCCGCAGACAGCCAAGCCCGTGAACACCGGCCCACCAGCCGCAGACAGCCGGGCCCGTGAACACCC
>NZ_JBVIWP010000001.1:301585-1012793 GCF_055594445.1 Streptomyces sp. NPDC040589
CCCCACCAGCCGCAGACAGGCCAAGCCCGGGAACACCGGATCACCGGCCGCAGACAGCCAAGCCCAACAACACCCGCCCACCAGCCGCAGACAGCCAAGCCCGTGAACACCCCCCACCAGCCGCAGACAGGCCAAGCCCGGGAACACCGGATCACCGGCCGCAGACAGCCAAGCCCAACAACACCCGCCCACCAGCCGCAGACAGCCGGGCCTGTGAACACCCCCCAGCCGCAGACAGGCCAAGCCCGGGAACACCGGATCACCGGCCGGGGCGGTCAGCCGACGAAGCCGATGCGGTGCAGGGTGTTCGCCGCGTCGCGGTCGGCGAGGATCGCCGAGCCGCAGCCGGTGGGCAGTTCGCCCCGTTCCACCTCGCGCAGCAGGCGGGTGGTGGCCGCGCGGTGGCGCAGGAACGCGTATCGCGAGACGCCGCGACCGCGGTCGCGCTGGCCGGCCAGGGCCTGCTCGGGGGTGACGTCGAGCATCAGCAGGTGGAGCGTGCCGCCCCGGCGGCGGGCCTCGCGGGCCAGCCAGCGGCGGACCCAGGCCTGCGTGCCGCAGTCGTGCACGACGACGGCCTCCCCGCCGCGCAGTGCGCGGCGCAGCCCGAAGTAGTGGGCGAGGCGGACGAGCGGGCGGTAGACCGCGTACGGCAGGGCGCGCGGCATGCGGCGGTCCCAGTGGTCGCGGGTGTCCTGCGAGTCGATGCGCCGGCCCGGCACGGTGCGCCGCATCAACGTGGACTTGCCGCTGCCGGGCAGCCCCGTGACCACGACGATGTCGCGGGGGCCGAACAGCAGCGCGTGCGGGCCGCGGCCGGCGCGCTCGCGCAGATCGCGGACGACCGGCACCGGCTGCGGGCCGCAGGCCGCATGCGCCGGAGCGGTCGACTGCTCGGGCAGCGCGATGCCCGACGTCGTGGCGTACGCGGTGGTCCTGTTCACCGTGATCGTCCTCCCCTGGGGCCAGGTACGGAGTCCCATGCCCGCCGAGTGTAAAGAGAAGGTAATGCCCGATGTCTCTGGTTTTAGTCCTCTTCCTGCAACAGGCCTGCTACAGGGTGGTCCCCCTGCCACCCCGCGACAATGCGTGCAATGATGTGCCCGCCAACTGCATACCGGCCGTTTGAATCCGCGCGGGAGAGTCCCCAGCACCGTCCGACGCTGGGGCGCCGAAGGAGCAAGTCCCTCCCTTGAATCTCTCAGGCCCCGTTACCGCGCGGGCGAGGCACATCTGAAAAGCGGGCCGCACCCTTCTCCGGAGTCCGGGGAGGCGGCGTGGCCCCACCCAAGGTGCAAGCCGTGTCCCATGTGGTCATGGCGAACCTCTCAGGTTCCGATGACAGATGGGGAGGAACGACCTCGCCCGTCATGCCCCTGGGAGACGACCGACCGATGAGCAGTACAGGAGAACTCCGCCACACCGCGCTCGATGCCCTGCATCGTGCGCTCGGCGCGACGATGACCGACTTCGCCGGCTGGGACATGCCCCTGCGCTACGGCTCCGAGCGTGACGAGCACAACGCGGTGCGCACGAAGGCCGGGCTGTTCGACCTCTCCCACATGGGGGAGATCACCGTCACGGGGCCGGGGGCCGCCGCCCTCCTCGACCACGCCCTGGTCGGCAACATCGGCGGGGTCAAGCCCGGCCGCGCCCGCTACACCATGATCTGCCAGGCCGACGGCGGCATCCTCGACGACCTGATCGTCTACCGGCTGGCCGAGCAGGAGTACATGGTCGTCGCCAACGCCTCCAACGCCCAGGTGGTCCTGGACGCGCTGGTGGAACGTTCCGCCGGCTTCGACGCCGAGGTGCGCGACGACCGGGACGCCTACGCGCTGCTCGCCGTACAGGGCCCGGAGTCCCCGGGGATCCTGAAGTCCCTCACCGACGCCGACCTCGACGGCCTGAAGTACTACGCCGGTCTGCCCGGCACGGTCGCGGGCGTGCCGGCCCTCATCGCCCGCACCGGGTACACCGGCGAGGACGGCTTCGAGCTGTTCGTGAAGCCGGAGCACGCCGTCGAGCTGTGGCAGGCCCTGACCAAGGCGGGCGAGGGCGCCGGCCTGGTCGCGTGCGGGCTGTCCTGCCGCGACACGCTGCGCCTCGAGGCGGGCATGCCGCTGTACGGGCATGAGCTGAGCACCTCTCTGACCCCCTTCGACGCCGGGCTCGGCCGGGTGGTGAAGTTCGAGAAGGAGGGCGACTTCGTGGGCCGCGAGGCCCTGGCGGAGGCCGCCGCACGCGCCGAGCAGAACCCGCCGCGCGTCCTGGTCGGCCTTGTCGCCGAGGGCCGTAGGGTCCCGCGCGCCGGGTACCCGGTCGTCACGGACGGCGAGGTGATCGGCGAGGTCACCTCCGGCGCCCCCTCCCCCACGCTCGGCAAGCCGATCGCGATGGCGTACGTCGACCCCGCGCACGCGGCTCCCGGCACCTCCGGTGTGGCCGTGGACATCCGGGGCAGTCACGAGCCGTACGAGGTCGTGGCGCTGCCGTTCTACAAGCGCCAGAAGTAGAGACTGGCCAGGCGCCAGAAGCAGACACCGGCCGCGGGCCGCCACAGCGGTCCCGGGCATCTCACCCCCGCTCACCAGCGGTCCCCTTCATCAGCACTCCCGCGCGTACAGGAGAATCCAGGCCATGAGCAACCCCAAAGAGCTGCGGTACAGCAAGGAGCACGAGTGGCTGTCGGGCGCCGAGGACGGCGTCTCGACGATCGGCATCACGGAGCACGCGGCGAACGCGCTCGGCGACGTCGTCTTCGTCCAGCTCCCGGCGGTCGGTGACGCCGTGTCCGCGGGCGAGACCTGCGGCGAGCTGGAGTCGACCAAGTCCGTCTCCGACCTCTACTCCCCGGTCTCCGGTGAGGTCACCGAGGTCAACGAGGACGTCGTGAACGACCCGTCCCTGGTGAACTCGGCCCCCTTCGAGGGCGGCTGGCTGTTCAAGGTGCGCGTCACGGACGAGCCGGGCGACCTGCTCTCCGCCGACGAGTACACCGCGTTCTCCGCCGGCTGAGAGGTCGTAGCCGTATGTCCGTCCTGAACACATCCCTGCACGAGTTCGACCCGGCCGTGGCCGCCGCGGTCGACGCCGAGCTGCACCGGCAGCAGTCCACGCTCGAGATGATCGCCTCGGAGAACTTCGCCCCGGTCGCGGTCATGGAGGCGCAGGGCTCGGTCCTGACCAACAAGTACGCCGAGGGCTACCCGGGCCGCCGCTACTACGGCGGCTGCGAGCACGTCGACGTGGTCGAGCAGATCGCGATCGACCGCGTCAAGGAACTGTTCGGCGCCGAGCACGCCAACGTCCAGCCGCACTCCGGAGCCCAGGCCAACGCCGCCGCGATGTTCGCGCTGCTCAAGCCGGGCGACACCATCATGGGTCTGAACCTCGCGCACGGCGGGCACCTGACCCACGGCATGAAGATCAACTTCTCGGGCAAGCTCTACGACGTCGTCGCCTACCACGTCGGCGACGACGGCCGGGTCGACATGGCCGAGGTGGAGCGGCTGGCGAAGGAGTCCCGGCCGAAGCTGATCGTCGCGGGCTGGTCGGCCTACCCGCGGCAGCTGGACTTCGCCGAGTTCCGCCGGATCGCGGACGAGGTCGGCGCGTACCTGATGGTCGACATGGCGCACTTCGCCGGGCTGGTGGCGGCGGGGCTGCACCCGAACCCCGTTCCGCACGCGCACGTGGTGACCACGACCACCCACAAGACGCTGGGCGGCCCGCGCGGCGGTGTGATCCTCTCCACGGCCGAGCTCGCCAAGAAGATCAACTCCGCTGTCTTCCCCGGTCAGCAGGGCGGTCCGCTGGAGCATGTGATCGCGGCCAAGGCGGTCTCGTTCAAGGTCGCGGCCTCCGAGGACTTCAAGGAGCGCCAGCGCCGTACGCTGGAGGGTGCCCGCATCCTGGCCGAGCGTCTGGTGAAGGACGACGTCCGGGCCGTGGGCGTGGACGTCCTGTCCGGCGGCACGGACGTGCACCTGGTCCTGGTCGACCTGCGCCACTCGGAGCTGGACGGACAGCAGGCCGAGGACCGCCTCCACGAGGTGGGCATCACGGTCAACCGCAACGCCATCCCGAACGACCCGCGCCCGCCGATGGTGACCTCCGGTCTGCGGATCGGCACGCCGGCCCTGGCGACCCGGGGCTTCGAGGCCGAGGACTTCGCGGAGGTCGCGGACGTCATCGCCGAGACGCTGAAGGCGCCCGCTCCCTTCGGGGCCGCCGACGCCGACGCGCTCAAGGCCCGGGTGAAGGCCCTGGCCGACAGGCACCCGCTGTACCCGGGCCTGAACAAGTAACGAAGAAACCCTTCAGGGCGCCGCGCCCGCCACAAGCGGTCGCGGCGCCCGGCCCCACCGCACCACCCCCGTAGTCAGGAGTTCCCCGTGGCCATCTCGGTCTTCGACCTGTTCTCGATCGGCATCGGCCCGTCCAGCTCCCACACGGTCGGCCCGATGCGCGCGGCCGGCCTGTTCGTCCGGCGGCTGCGCAACGAGGAGCTGCTGGAGTCGGTCGGATCCGTCCGTGCCGAGCTGTACGGCTCGCTCGGCGCCACCGGCCACGGCCACGGCACGCCCAAGGCGGTCCTGCTCGGCCTGGAGGGCGACTCGCCGCGCACGGTCGACGTGGAGAAGGCCGACGCCCGGGTGGACGCGATCAGGACCGACGGCCGGCTGAATCTGCTGGGCGAGCACGAGATCGCGTTCTCCTTCGACGACGACATGGTCCTGCACCGCCGCAAGGCCCTCCCGTACCACGCGAACGGCATGACCCTGTGGGCGTACGACGCCTCGGGCGCGGAGCTGCTGACGAAGACCTACTACTCGGTCGGCGGCGGCTTCGTCGTCGACGAGGAGGCCGTCGGCGCGGACCGCATCAAACTCGACGACACCGCCCTGAAGTACCCCTTCCGCACGGGCGACGAGCTGCTGCGCCTGGCCCAGGAGACGGGCCTGTCCATCTCGGCGCTGATGCTGGAGAACGAGCGCGCCTGGCGCACCGAGGAGGAGATCCGCGCCGGCCTGCTGGAGATCTGGCGGGTGATGGAGGCGTGCGTGGCGCGCGGCATGTCCCGCGAGGGCATCCTGCCGGGCGGTCTGAAGGTGCGCCGCCGGTCCGCGAACACCGCGCGCAAGCTCCGCTCCGAGGGCGACCCGAAGGCCCTCGCCATGGAGTGGATCACCCTCTACGCGATGGCGGTCAACGAGGAGAACGCGGCAGGCGGCCGGGTCGTCACCGCCCCCACCAACGGCGCGGCCGGCATCATCCCCGCGGTCCTGCACTACTACGTCAACTTCGTGCCGGGCGCCGACGAGGAGGGCGTGGTCCGCTTCCTGCTCGCCGCGGGCGCGATCGGCATGCTGTTCAAGGAGAACGCCTCCATCTCCGGCGCCGAGGTCGGCTGCCAGGGCGAGGTCGGCTCCGCCTGCTCGATGGCCGCGGGCGCCCTGGCCGAGGTCCTCGGCGGCTCACCCGAACAGGTCGAGAACGCCGCCGAGATCGGCATGGAACACAACCTCGGCCTCACCTGCGACCCGGTCGGCGGGCTGGTCCAGATCCCGTGCATCGAACGCAACGGCATGGCCGCGGTCAAGGCCGTCACCGCCGCCCGCATGGCGATGCGCGGCGACGGCTCCCACAAGGTGTCCCTCGACAAGGTCATCAAGACGATGAAGGACACCGGGGCGGACATGTCGGTGAAGTACAAGGAGACGGCCCGGGGCGGGCTGGCGGTGAACATCATCGAGTGCTGAGGTCACGTGGGCGGAGCGATCTCCGCTCGTAGTGCCTTCACAGCCGTCTCCAAGGCGCCCTGGACAGCCTCGCCGGTGTCTCCGGTGGCGATCACCGCGCCGAGCAGGCTGGAGGAGAAGTGCTCGGGCGGCAGCCTGATGGCGGTGCCCGGGCTGCGGTCGAGCACGATGTGATGGACGCCGGGGACGCCCAGCGCGGTGTCGAGGCCGTCGACCCGGAGGAGCTTGCCCGCCGCCGGGGCCGTGATCTTCCGCAGGCCGGCGTGCAGGGGCGGCTGGTCGGGCAGGCGCGGAGCCTGGCCGGTGGCGACCCGGATCACGTTCTCGTGGAAGGGGACCCCTGTCGCCAGTCCCACGAGATGGGAGCCGATGTAGTCGCCGCCGGCGCGGGCCGCGACCTCGATCAGGCGGGCGCCCGTCCCCGGGTCGTACATGCACTCCAGGTGGAAGGCGCAGTCGTCGAAGCCGAGGGCGAGGACGGTCTCGTGGGTGAGAGCGTGCACGGCCGAGCTCGCGGCGTCGGGCAGGGCGCTGGGATGCAGGTGGGCGAGTTCCAGGCGGAACGGCTCGGTCGTCGTCTTGTCGGTGATTCCGCAGACGGTCACCTCACCCCGGTGAACGAAGCCTTCGACGCTGTGCTCAGTGCCCCGCAGCAACTCCTCGAGGACCAGGTCGCCGCGGTCGTGGCGGAAGATGCTGTCGCCGTCCGCCCCGGTCAGGCGCGTCAACTCATCGAAGGCGGGCCGCAGTTCATGCTCCTCCCGCAGCAGGTAGATGCCCTTGCTCCCGCTGCCGGCGGCCGGCTTCAACACCGCCGGGAGCCCGATGTCCGCCAGCGACCGCACCGCGTCCCGCCAGGTCCGTACTCGGGCGAAGCGAGGGATGAGGTGCGGCCGGTCCGCGAGGGCCTGGCGCATGAGGTACTTGTTGCGGGCGAGGCGGGCCGCGGCGGGGGCGATGCCGGGCAGACCGAGGCGCCGGGCGGCGCGGGCCGCCGGTTCGACACCCGCGTCCCCCCAGGCGACGACGCCGGCGACGGTGTGCGCGGTGGCGACGGCGTCCACGGCCGCGTCGAAGGCGTCGGTGTCGTGCGGATCGACGGCGCGTACGTCGGTGAGCAGGGCGCCCGGCAGTCCGGCGGGGGGCTTGCCCGCGAGGAGTGCCACGGAGAAGCCGCACCGGTGGGCGGCCTCCAGGGCGGGGCGATGTTCGAGCGGGTTCTTGCGCAGCCCGACGAAGACGACGACGGGGCGTGGGGCGGGCTCGGGCACGGTCACTCCACCTCGATGACGAGCTCGGACTCGACGCGGTCGAGGAGCGCGTCGAACTCCTCGGCCGTGTCCGCCCCCAGGACGACGAGCAGGCACCAGTCCATGGCGTGCGAGACGCCGAACGTGTCCCCGGTGCTCTTGGAGCGGCGCCAGCCGAGCACACCGTCGACCGCCTGTATCCGACGGTCCGTCGGCATGGCCGTGATGGTCCCGGCGCGGGACGGGCGCAGGTGCAGCGCCCCGATGTGGCGGCGCGGGGGCGTCGCATCCGCTGTGCGACCGTACAGAAGGCCGGTGGCGACGGTGTCGTACACGCTGTGCCCGAGGCCCGCGGAGAGCATGTCGGGGACCCAGCCGCCGCCGATGCGGGTGGCGATCTCCGAGAAGACCAGTTCGCCCGCGGGGGTCTCGAACGCCTCCATGTGGGTCACGGCGGTCTCGATTCCCAATGCCTCGTTGACGCTGGTGTGCATGCCGAGGAGGCGTTCATAGAGCTCGGGGTGGTCCTCGCGGGGGAGGATGTACGAGCCGTCCCGGGAGCGCGGGGTCTCGTGCTCGTCACGCGCCGGGACGTGGTCGAGCCGGGGCGCGTAGTACGCGCTCACGGTCAGGAAGAGCGGTTTGCCCGCCGACCAGAGCGCGTCGATGTGCAGCTCGCGGCCGTCCACGAAGCGTTCGACGACGAGGTGCCCGGAGCTGAGCCGCTCGGGCTTCGGCAGGTCGCGCAGGACGGCGGCGATCTCCGTCGCGTTCTCGACCCGCACGGTGCTCATGGTGCCGAAGCCGAACGCCGGTTTCACCACGGCCGGGAACCCCACGTCGGGCAGGGGGTCGCCGTCGGCGAAGGAGGCGCCGACGGGCAGGGAGGCCCACGGGGTGACGGCGACACCGGCGCCGGCCACGAGGTGTTTCATCATCCGTTTGTCGCGGACGGCCGCCTGCATCGCCGCGCTCGCCGCGCCGCAGTCGAGCAGGCCGCGCAGCTGGGCGGCGCCGAGCTGGCCGTCCTCGGAGAAGCAGAGCACCTGGTCGACCCGGACGCCGCGCACGGCGAGGTCCACGGCGACGCCGGTCATCTCCTCGACCGAGTCGGTGCTGCCGACGCGGTAGACGGCGCGGGCCGCGCCGAGCAGTTCGGGGGACGCTGCGGCGCGGTCCGCCTCGGCCTCGTCGAGCACCAGGTGGAGGTGCGGGGTGGCGGCGAGCAGTGCCCGGACCATGTCGGGGCGCCACTTGCAGAGCACGACGGTGGGCCCGTCCTCGGCGATCCTGGGCGGTTCGGCGTCCGGGGCGGGTCGCGGTGCCGGAGCGGCGGTGTCGGGCTCCATGCGGATCTCGATCTGCCCGCGGACGAGGTCGGCCGCGGCGTCCACGTCCGCGGGGCCGTCGGCGAGGAGCAGCACATGGGCGACCCGGTCACCGGACGAGTGGAGGCCTGCGACGAGGTCCCCGGCGTGCTTCTTCTGCCCGACCCTGACCACCTCGGGGCGTTCCGCCGCTTCCCCGGTGCCGTCCACGGACGCGATGCGGCCCGGGCGCGGTGCGGGCAGGAACAGCACGCCCGCGGTGCGGGGGCGTCCGGCCGGGAGGCTCACGGTCCTGCCGAGGGACAGTTCGATGACGCTGCGGAAGAAGTCGTGCCCGTACGCCCGGCACATCAGTTCCATGATGTGGTCCCCGGGGGTGCGCACGGCGAACTCCATCGGCCGCAGCGCGCTCCCGTCGTCGCGGTACTCCAGGTGCACGATGCCGGTGCGGATGCCGGCGGCGGCCACGAGTGCGGCGGTCTGCGCGTCGGCGCGGTCACGTTCGGCGGGAACGTACGGCAGCTGGTGCTGGAGTTCGACGAACTCGGGCGGCCCGGTGGTCACCTTGCGGGTGTGGTTCCCGAAGATCACCTCACCGTCCTGGACCAGTCCTTCCCAGCTGTACTCGGGTGCGTCGAGGTACTCCTCGATCAGTACCAGCCCGCCCACGTCCCGGCGGTCCAGGTCGGCGCGCAGCTCGTCCTCGTTCGCGACACAGTGGACGCCGACGCTGCCCATGCCTCGCAGCGGCTTGACGACGACCGGGTAGCGGCCGCGGCTCCATGCGGCGGCCCGGTCGGCGTCGTCGACGACGGCGTGGTCGGGCTGGGGAAGTCCGGCGTGCGCGAACAGGGCCCGCTGGACCGCCTTGTTGCGGCTGGCCTCGGCGGCGGCGAGGGAAGGGCCGGGCAGTCCGAGCCGCTCCTGCACGCGGGCCGCGGCCAGCACGTGCTGTTCGGCGAAGGGCACGACGCCCCGGGGGCGGTGGCGGTCGGCCAGGCCCAGCGCGCCCTGGAGCCAGTGTGTCTCGGTGCTGCCCGAGGGGGTGGCGAAGTGCGCGACGCGGCTCTCGTGCTGCTCGCGCCAGGCCTCGTCGTCGAGCAGGACGGTGCGCAGGCCGAGGTCGTGGGCGGCGTCGACGTAGCCCCGGCCCATGATGCCCGCGCCGACCAGCAGCAGTGTGTCCGTCATGTCGTGTCCCCTGTGTGTGACGCGGGTGTCGGTTCGGGTGAGCCGGCGGCGGGTGCCGGCGCCACTGCGCGCCGCCGGCCGACGGCAAGGAGCAGCAGCAGGCAGAACGAGGCGAGACTCAGCCAGACGGCGGTGGCCTCGCCGGTGAGCGTGAGGGCGACGCCGACGGAGGGCCCCGCGGCCGTGCCGATGCCCATCGCGCCTGCGGCCAGCGCGGAGACGCGGGTGACGTCGCGCGGGCCCACCGAGTCGATCAGCCATGGGTGGAACGAGCAGGAGTAGGCGCACTCGCCGAGCGCGAAGACGACGGCGAAGAGCAGGAGTCCGGCGTAGCGGACGGGCAGCGGGCCGAACGCCGAGGCCGCGGCCGCGGCGTACGCCGCGGCCCACAGCACCACCGCCGCCCGCAGTCCGTACGCCTCGTCGCGGCTGCTCAGCAGGCGGGTCACCCAGGTCTGCCCGAGGGCCACCACGAGGGTGTTCACCAGCAGCAGGCCCGAGACGGTGCCGAGGCCTATGCCCATCAGCCGGACGGCCACGAGCGGCGCGGTCGCCTCGAACTGGCTGTGGCCGAAGAGGTAGGCGCCGAGCTGGAACAGGACGGCGAGCGCGCCGGCCGCCCCGAGCCACTTCCAGCCCCTGCCGGCTGCGCCGGGCTGCCCGTCGTCCTCGGGCCCGTCGGGGCCGGTCGAGTGCTCGGCGTCAGCGGTCCGGGTCGCTTCCCGGCGCTCCCGTGCCCGGACCCGGTGGAAGGCGTAGGTGAGCGGCAGATAGCTCAACGCGTTGCAGACGAACAGCCACGGCACCGCCGAGGTGGTGAGGATCCCCGTGGTCAGGCCGGCGGAGACGGCCCCGAGTCCGAGGCCGACGTTGATCGCCCGGTAGCGGCGGGCGAAGACCGAGCGTCGCTCCTCCTGGGGCGTCAGGGAGTTGAGCACCGGCACCATGGACACCAGCAGGCAGCCCTGGCCGCAGCCGATGAACAGGACGGCCGCGCACAGGAAGGCCAGGGAGCCCGCGACGGCGGTTCCCAGGAACCCCACGGCGAGCATCAGCGTGCCGGCGAGTCCGAGGAGCGCGGGCCGCGGTGTGAACCGGCCGGTCGCGAGCACACCGGTGGTCGCGAGGTTCGCCGCGGCGGCGGCACCGTAGAAGACGCTGACGCCGGCCGTGCCCACGGCGGGCAGGTCCGACAGGTAGAGCGCGGTGTACGGATACACCAGACCGGAGCCGAACGCCGACACGCCGTTGACGAGGATCAGCACGTCGGCCGCGGTGAAGCGCCGCGCGGAACTCTGTTGCCTGCTCACGCGGCCGCGCCCTGTTCCGCGAAGGCCGTGTTGAGGAAGTACGTCCAGTCCCGTGCGCCCGGATCAGAGACGTGCAGCAGGTTCTCCACCGCGTCGTAGTGCGTGGTGGGGTAGCGGACGACCCGGCGCACCATCTCCTTGGCGATGTGCAGGGTCGACAGTTCCTCCTCCCCCGCGTAGCGGTAGAGCTCCACCTCCTGGTCCACCAGGTAGCCGCGCAGACTGCCGGCGAGCCGGGTGAAGTGGGTGTTGTCCGCGTACAGGCCGAGGAAGTCGCGCTGTGTGCACCGGGTGCGCCGGTGGTCGGCGACCGTGAAACCGAACGCGTCCGCGATGCCCAGCACCAGGCCGGACGTTCGGACGCAGCCGTCTTCGCCGGGGTCGAGGACCGGCCCGGAGAGCAGGTTCCGCAGGGCGGCGAGCCGCAGGCCGGGGGCGTGGAGGGTGCGGACGTACCAGTCCCGGGCGCGCACCTTGCGCTCGATGTTGGCCAGCGCCCATGCGACGGCCTGCTCGGAGGTGTCCACCTCGAAGGCCTGGGCAGTGGCGGGCTCGTACACGCGCAGGAGTCCGCGCACCGCGTCCCGGGCCGACGCGGCAGGGCACCGCGCGTAGGGGCCGGCGAGGATGTCGGGTTTCAGAATGAGCAACGCGCCCGCGCTCATCGGGCCTCCCCCAGAAGCAGGTCGAGCAGTCCGAGCAGCCGGACCAGGTCGTCGTCGGCGACGGTGCGGTACAGACCGACGCGCAGCGCGGTCGGCCGCGCGGGGTCGGCGAGCCCGTAGGCCAGGGCCCACGTCCCCAGGAACTCCGTCACATCGCGCACGGCGGCCGGTGCGAGGGCGGTGGGCAGCACGGCGGCGAGGTCGCGTCCCGGCCGCTGCGGCGGACCGACGAGCCAGGAGCTGCCGGCCGTGTGGGCGCGGAGCAGCTCCATGCGGGCCTCGATCTCGCCCTCCATACGTTCGGGGTGCGACTCGGCGAGGGTGCGCACACCGTGGGCGAGCATCATCAGGTCCGAGGCGCTGGGACGCGGGGCGTCCGGCGCCTCCGCGTCCAGCAGAGCGCGGACGCGGAAGGGTCCGCCGTCCCCTTCCGCCCGGGCAGCCGCGGCGGCCCTGGGGGACAGGGTGAGGACGGTGGAGCCGGGCACGACACCGAAGAGCCAACTGGGGCAGAAGCACGCCACGTCCAGTTCGCCGAGGAGGGTGTCGTCGAGCGGCCAGGAGGTGCGCGAGAGGTCCGCGGCGGCCCATCCGCCGGTGCCGTGGGACACGGTCGGCCGCTCGGCCCCCTCGACCGGCCGGGGGACGGCGTCGTGGGCCCGGGCCCACTTCTCCTCGGCGATCATCCGGGCCACGGCGTGCGGCGGGGCGGAGACGAGGACACAGACGTGGCCGTCCGGCAGGTGCAGCAGCGCGCGCAGCTCCTTCAGGAGCGACGCCAGGAAGCCATCGGTGTGGGCGAAACCGGGCTGGAGCCCGAGGACCACGGGCCCGGACCGGGCGAGGGCCGCGAGCCGGTCGGCGGGAACGGGGACACACGCGCCGCCCAGCCGGGGCTCGCGGGGTATCAGCGCGTCGGGCAGGTCGTACAGCTCGACGGGCGTGAAGCCGCGCCCGGTGTGGGGTGTGACGGTCCGGGTCACGGCGTCGACGGCTCGGAAGTCGCGCTCACCGCGGGCCGTTTCGGTCCGCGCCGTGGTGTCGGCGTCGGTTTCGCTCAGGTCGTCATGGTCGACGAGGGGCATCGGCGTCATCCCAGCTTCGGTCGGGCCACGGTGCGGACGTACGGGCCCGCCAGGTCGCCTGCCGCGTCGATGACCGCGGCGAGTTCGGCCCGGGTCTGTGCCACCGCGGCGGCGGTGTCGGGGGGCGGGACGAGCAGGTTCCGGGCGACATGCGCGGCACAGCCGGCGCCGGCGTGGCGCGCCACCTCCCGCTGGAGCAGCCGGACGAGCCACTTGACCGAGGGAACGGTCACGCCCGCGGCGGCGAGCGCGCACTGTCCGGTGTGCACGAGGGCCTCTCGGTACATCCAGGCGGCCGAGTCGGCGTGTCCGTCGGCCAGTTCGCCCGACACGTCGGTGAGCCGGTTGACGGCGGCGACCGCGGCGACGTTCAGCAGATAGCGGGGCAGGTCACCGGTACCCAGTTCCTCGCGCAACTCCCGCAGCCGGTCGGGGCGCCGCAGGGCGCGGCCGGTCCGGACACGGTGCAGGATCTTGAGGTTGTCCTCGTCGACGAGCTGGGCGATGCCCTTCTCCCCCGACAGACTCGCCACGCTGGTGCGGAAGGCGTCCCGCAGGATGCCGAGTGCGGCCGGGTCGAGGACGGCGACGTTGACCTCCCGGCCCTCGTGGCAGGCCACGGTCGCCGTGCGCTCGCCCTGCCGGGCCGCGGTCTCCGACCCGGTGACCCGCAGGTCGCCGACGACGTACAGGTCGAGGTCGGAGTTGCGGTTGGCGAGTCCGTCGGTCGTGGAGCCGGCGAGGAAGAGCAACTCGTCGTCGCTGCCGCCGGCCGCCGCGAGGGCGGTGACGGCGAGCGCCTCGAAATCGGTAGCCTGCTCCGCCGCCCCGTTCACGGAGGCGGTCGGGGTTCCTGGTGCGTTCACTGCTGTTCCTTCGACGTCATCCGGGACCGGCAGCGGCTGCCGAACGCCGCCAGGACCGCGCGGTCCAGAACTGATCGGCCTGTGTGGTGCTCGAAGTGCCACTGCACCCCGAGGACGAAGCGGTCCGGCGCGCCGACGCTGATCGCCTCGACCGTCCCGTCCGGGGCCACGGCCTCGACGAAGACCTCGCCGGGGATCTTGTCCAGCCGGTCGCTGTGCTGCGAGTTGACCGGCACGGCGGCCGGATCCTGTGCGGGGCCGGCCAGCCCCGCGAGGAGACCGCCCGGCCGCACGGCCACCGTGTGGGCGGGCGCCCACCGGTCGGGCCCGTCCACGCCGGCCCGCAGCCGGTGCTTCACCTCCGAGTGCGGCACGGAGGCGAGGGTGCCGCCGTGGTGCACGGCGAGCTCCTGCATGCCGCGGCAGCTGGCGAGCACGGGCAGGCCGGGCATCTCGTCGGCCGCACGCAGCAGCGCGGCCGCGGTCTCGTCCCGGGCCGGGTCGTACTCCCTGCCGGCCACGGCGTGGGCCTCCCGGCCGCCGTAGCGGACCGGGTGGACGAACGAGCCGCTGCCGGGGAGCACCAGCCCGTCCAGGCGGGCCAGGACGCTGCGGGCGTGTCCGGGGCGCACGGTGTGGATCAGCACGGCGGCCACGCCCGCGTGGTCCAGAAGGGGCTCGGTCAGATGGTCGTTGACCCGGGAGTAGGTGGTGCCGTTGGCCCGTTCCTTCCGGCAGGCGAGGACTCCGACCAGCGGGAGATGCGGAGGACCGCCGGTCACCGGGCCGACTCGCGTACGTCCACGACGGCAGCGGGCAGGCCTGCCGGGTCCTCGGTGACGACGACGGCCACGACGGTGTCCGTACCGGGCCAGTCCTCGGCGAGGACGACCTGCGGGTGGGTGAGCGCCGTCTCGGCCACATCGGCAGCCGGGCGCCCCGACTTGGGCAGGAGCACCATCGCGGCGCCGCGCACCGGGTCGGGGGTATCGCCCGGCAGCTCGCCGTCGGTGAGCAGAGCGAGCAGCGCCTCGTAGGGCCGGACCGCCCCCTGGTGCGCGTACGGAATGAGGTGAGAGTTGATCAGGTCGCCGCCGAGCCGACCGCCGACCTCCAGGACGACGGGGCCGGAAGAGCCGAGGCGCAGGTCGACGTGGAACCCGCCGGTCCCGAGGCCGACGGCGAGCACGGCCTGTTCGGCGGCCCTCTTCAGGTCCTTGGCCTCCGTGTCCGACAGGGCGGAGGGGACGGCCGTGGCCCACGACGGGGACAGCGGCCCGTCGACGCTCTTGTCGGTGACGCCGAGGATGCGCACCGTGCCCTCGGAGACGACGCCGGAGACCGAGTGCTCGGAGCCCTCCACGTACTCCTCGACGAGGAAGTCGCTGGTTCCGGAGTAGTTGGCGGCCGTGAGCGCGAACACCTCGTCCAGACCGGTCTCCTCGGTGATCAGCGCCATGCCGCGGCCGCCGGAGCAGTGGGCGGGCTTGAACACCAGGGGCCGGCCGGACGTGCCGAGTTCCGCGGCGAAGGTCCGCAGGTCGTCGGCCGTCCGGCCCGCCCGCCACGGCGGGTTGAGCCCGTACGGTTCCATGGCCCGGCGCTGGGCGGCCTTGTCCGTCGTGACGTCCGCGGCGGCGGTACCGATGCCGCGCACCCCGAAGCGTTCGGCGAGCAGCGCGGTGAGGCCGACGAACTTGTCCCCCCAGCAGGCGACGGCGGCAGGGGCCTGGCCGGGCGAAGCCTGAGCGGCCTGTTCCGCGAGCGAGGCGCCGCGGTCGAAGGAGCCGCGCCGGTGGTCGGGGAGCCCGGTGTGGGAGACGTCGGCGTCGGATGCGACGTGGACGCTCAGTCCCCGGGCCGTGGCGGCGTCGAGTTCGGCGCGCCATTCCAGAGGGGAGCGCCGCAGGCCGAGGTAGAGCACCATGCCGCTCCGGGCCTCGCCGTCGTGGTCCGCCGTCGTCGGGTTCACCGCGGGGGTGTTGGCTGTGGTCATCTGTCAGACACCGTTCTTGTTCGCCGTCGTGGCCTGCGCGCCCCGAGGGGCTTCCGTACCGTAGCGATGCTGGTACCAGGTGTTGGTGAAGTCGTCGACCACGGCGGTCTCCGCCCGTTTCTCCAGCCGCAGGGCGCGTTCCTGGTAGAGACCGCGCAGGATCTCGCCCATCGCGATCGCCGCGCGCAGGTCACGCAGGGTGTAGACATCGCCCTCGCTGCGCATCAGCCGCAGGTCGTGCGTGCCGGGCCGGTGCGCACCCGCGAGGGTGATGCCGAAGGGGATACGGATGGCGTGCCGCACACCGTTCGCCACGTGACCCTGGTGGTGGTGCGAGGTCCACTCCGTCATGTCGGGCATGGACGGGGCGAAGAACCAGTCGCGTTCGGCGAAGCTCTCGTCGTCCGTGACGGCGGCGGCGTGGGGCATGAAGTGCCAGCCGTTCCAGCGCATGCGGGCCGCGATGGCACGCACCACCTGAGGCACCTCGGCGGCGGCTCCCGCGTCGGTGAGCCGGCGGCGGAAGCCCTCGCCGGGTACGACGCAGCAGTAGTACTCGCTGGTCTTCCAGTGGCCGGGCTCGATGCTGCCCTCGGCGAGCAGCATGCTGAGCCGAAGGGTGTCGCGCGGGCCGCGGGACATGCTGACGTCGGACCCGGTGCCGGTCCCGGCGGCGCCGACGAGCTCGTGCAGGACTTCCTCGAAGCGGCTGCCGAACCCGGGCTGCGAGGGCCGTGGGTCGCCGTCGAGGAGCGGCTGCCAGTCCACCTCCAGTGCGCCGTCGCGGACGGCCTCGGGCGCGGACGGCACAAAGCCGGAAAGCGTGTCGAGGAACTCCTCCGGCACGTCCGCGCCGGTCACCGGAGTGGCGAAAAGGTGTTCCTTCTTGTTGATGGTCATCGACTGGACCGTCCGGTATACCACCGCTCCGGACTCCAGTTTCCGCACCCTCAGTCCCCGGGCGAGATCCGCGAGTTCGAAAAGCCTGCCGACCGGTGAGGCGGATTCCGCGATGTCGGGAATGTCTCCGCCGTACGCGAGGACGCGACCCTCCAGGAATGCCGTGAGCCTGCTCGGAATGAGCTGCGTGCCGCTGAATTCCTCGGTACGGGAAGGGGTGCCGGAGGAAATCAGCGCCGACATGCAGACGACGAAGCAGGCGTCTGTCGCGCTCCAGTGGCTCAAAGGCGTTTCGGAAAGTACCTTCAACCGGCAACGGTCGGACTCCGGACCCACGGACTTGCCGACGAGATTGCCCTCACGGCCCAGATTCGTGTAGCAGGCATCGCCGATGTAGAGGCGTATCGGCCCGACGTGCCGGAACAGGAAGCGCAGCCGGGCAACGAGATCCGTGGCGTGCTCTTCGCCCTTGCCCCGGAGCCAGCCGCGGCAGGACTCGATCTCTGCGGCCTCGCGTGCGGCGAGGCGTGCGCGCTCGGCGCCGAGCCCCTCCGGCACCCCGTCGGGCCAGTCGATGCCGGCGACGATGCGCAGGTCGGGCACGCCCGTCTCGCCGGGGCCCAGAATGCAGACCTTGCCCGCCTTGAGCTGGCCGAAGCGGTACCCGTCCACGTGATCCAGGTCCACGGCGGCCGGGGCGACGATGGCGCGTGCGGCTTCCGCCACGTCGAGCAGGTGGCGTTCGCCCGGTCTCAGCGCGCCGAGCGCCACCTCGGGCGCGAGTCGCTCGCCGATCGTTGCCAGATGCCGGACCGCGGCGCCGGCGGCCGTGTGCGCCACGGCTTCCGAGGCGACCGTCTCCAAGAGCTTGTCGAAGCCCTCGGTGCGTAAAAGCCCCATTGCGCTTTTCCCCCGAGTGATGGCGCACCGATGAGGCATGCGAGCGAGGCGTTCTTCGGTGAACGCTCACATGCCCATACGGAACGCGAAGTGAAAGAGTGAAGACCGTGCGTATACGGCCGATCGGCCACGCACTGCGATATCCCCCTGGCAGAAGGAGAGGGAACGCCGGTGGTCCTCCCCTGCGGTGCCGGAAAAGCCCCGTTGCAACTCCGACGACAGCGGCCCCGACTCTCTCAGGAATCCGCCACGCGAGCAGACCTTAACCTCGGCGACATCTGCGGGCAACCATCGGCGGCGGAAACAGGAGAGCGGCCGGCCCGCCGACTCGGCCCGACCGGAGGCCCCGCGAGCGGGAGAAATCCCAGGTGAACCTGCGGTGACCCCCCGGTCACGCGCAGCCAAGGACCGCTGCAGGAAATGTTTTTGAGTGTCCACCATGTGGTCGGATCGAGCGTCTCACTGGCACGTCGGCGCACCCCGACACCCGGCAAGGTTGACATTGCCACGTCACTCCGCAGCAGGCCGTGCCATGGTGGTGGGCACCAACTCCCCACCCCCACTGGCACTTCAGGGAGCCCCCCATGCTGCGCGGCATCGACGTGAGCGCCTACCAGTCCTCCTCCTACGGCACCGACGGCCTCTCCTTCGTCTTCGTCAAGGCGACCGAGGGGCGTTCCTACGTCAACCCCAAGCTCGCCGCCCAGACGAAGCGGGCGCGTGACGCGGGACTGGTCGTCGGCTTCTACCACTTCCTGTGGCCCGGCAACCTCACCGCCCAGGCCGAGTACTTCGTCGGCAAGGCCCCGGACCGGGCGGGCGACATCCTCGCCGTCGACTGGGAGACGACCAGCAACGGCACGCACGCGAGCAACGCGGAGAAGGATCTGTTCATCCGCAAGCTGAAGGACCTTCGGCCGAACAACCAGGTGGTGCTCTACTGCAACCGGAACTTCTGGCTGAACATCGACACGACCTCCTACGCGGGCGACGCCCTGTGGATCGCCGACTACGTCTCCGCGGGCAAGCCCCGCATCAAGGCGAAGTGGCGCTTCCACCAGTACACCGACGACCCGCTGGACAAGAACGTGGCCGACTTCGAGAGCAAGGCGGCGCTGCGGAGATGGGCCGAGGACGCCTGACCGGCCGGGTGTCCTAGCCGCTGAACCCCGGCGTGCGTTCCGGGGACGCCTCCGACAGGGCCTTGGTGACCGCGCCATGCCCGAGCCCCGGCTGCTGCTCCTGGACGAACCGGCCACCGGCCTGGACCTGCCGGCCGGGAGGGGCTGATCGGGGCGCTGGAGGAGCTGCGCCGGGACCATCCACGCCTGGCGACGGTCCTG
Source organism: Streptomyces sp. NPDC040589 (assembly GCF_055594445.1). Lineage (NCBI taxonomy): Bacteria > Bacillati > Actinomycetota > Actinomycetes > Kitasatosporales > Streptomycetaceae > Streptomyces > Streptomyces sp. NPDC040589. The sequence continues at coordinate 320,185 of NZ_JBVIWP010000001.1, forward strand.
GTCACCCACCACCTGGAGGAGCTTCCGTCCCACACCACGCACGCCCTGCCGCTGCGCGAGGGCCGTCCGCCGGCCGGCGGTCCGGTGGCCGAGGTGCTGACCGCCGATCGGCTCGGCAAGTGCTTCGACCTGCCGCTGGCCCTGGAACGGCGGGACGGCCGCTGGAGCGTGCGCACGGCTCGCGGGGCATGACGAGGGGCCCGGTCCGACCGAGGTCGGACCGGGCCCCTTCGTTCAGGAAGCGGAGCGCCTCCGGCAGCGGGCTACTACTTGTTCAGGTAGGCCCAGAACTCGTCGAAGCTCAGCTGCTTGTCGCCGTCGAGGTCGCGGGTCTTGATGACGACCTCGGCGACGGACTCGGTGACGTTCCAGTCACCCGACCGGGCCAGGGCGGTCTTGAACTCGGCAGCGGTGATGAATCCGTCGCCGTCCGTATCGATCCGCTCGAACTGCTTGCGTGCTTCCTCGATGTCCGCCACCGATCCGCCCCTACTCTCGTGTTCTGCGTCGTGCTGACGCAGGTCAGATTAACTGGCCGTGCGCGCCTCCAGCGCGGCGACCACCCAGGCGAACTCCTCGTCGTAGGTCGGCTGGGGGTCGAGGCCGTTGACGACGGCCTGGAGTTCGCGGTAGCGGGCGACCCGTACGTTGGAGGCGGCCGTGAGGCGTCCGAGCACGGCGGACCGGTCGGTGTCGCCGAGCAGGTCCGTCAGGACGTCGTCGGCCTCCGGCGCCCCGGGGGCGATGCCGCGCTGCCGGGCGTCGGCCGCGAGCTGTACGAGCCGGCTGATGAACCACAGGGACGAACCGGCCGGGACGTCCGGCCCCCGGTCGGCCGCGTTGAACTCGATCATCTGCCGCATCTGGGCGCGGAAGCCGGGGTCCTGGATCAGCTCGGCGAGCTCCACCCAGGCGTCGACCTGCCCGGGCGTGGGGTCGTCGGGCAGCTCGGCGGCCGCGAGACGCAGCCTGTGGCGGATGTCCGGGTCGGCCGTGTCGATCCCCTCGAAGACCTCCGCCATGAAGTCCTCGACAATCTGCCGCCGTTCGGCCGCCGAGAGCCGTGCCAGTCTGTTCATGAGTGTCATCTCCTCCGCGCTGGAACCCCGCTTCGCCACCGTCGACAGCACCGCACGGGTCACCTTGAGGGAGCGGATCTGCGCGTCCAGCGCGACCACGTGCGCGGCGGCGACCTGCGCGACCGTCGTCTCGCCGGCCAGGACCCGGCGGACGTCCGCCAGGCCGAGGCCGAGTTCGCGCAGGGTGCGGATCAGCTCCAGACGGGCCACGGACGCGGCGTCGTACAGCCGGTAGCCGCCCGCGGACCGGGCCACCGGGGGCAGCGCGCCCTCGTCGGACCAGTAGCGGATGGTGCGCACGGTCAGCCCGGTGACCCGGGCCAGTTCCCCGATGGTGAGCATTCCGGTGCCGTCGTCGGTCATGTCTGCGAGTCTGGGCCCTCCAGTGGGTGGAGACTCAAGGAGCGCGTCGGTGGCGGACACTCTGCGGGACATTCTGGACGCGGCGGCCCGAGGCGTCTTCCCGCCGGCGGACGGCGGGACGACGATCGTGAACCAGCCCTCGCACCGGGACGCGGGGGTCCTCGCCTTCACGGCCCACTCGGTCGTCTTCACCGACGAGGATCCCGGCTGGATACGCCGGACGCTGGCCGGCACCGACTGCGACGGTCTCGCGGCCACGATGAACGCCCGTTTCCTGGCGGCCCTCATGGACCGGACCGGGCGTACGTCCGACACGATCGACGTGCTGCTGACCGGCGCCGCGCTGCCCGGGGAGCCTCCGCTCGCGTTGACGGAGATCGACGATCCCGGCCATCCACGGGTGGTCTCCGCACGTCGCCGGCGTGACGACGTGCGGGTGTGGGCGGCGGACGGCGGGGTCCTCGTCCTCGGCCGTGGGGTGGCCGGGCGGTGGGAGGTCGCGGTCGAGGTGGCGGAGGAGGCGCGCCGGCGGGGGCTGGGGCGGCGGCTGGTGGAGGCGGCGCGGCACCTGGTCGGGGACGCGCCGGTGTGGGCCCAGGTGTCGGCGGGGAACGCCCGTAGTCTGCGGGCGTTCCAGGCGGCCGGCTACCGGCCCGTGGGCTCGGAGGCGCTGCTCAGTGCCAGGGCTCGTAGTGCGGATTGCTCTCGCACTTGCTCATGATCTCGGTCTTGGTCTGCTTGTCGACCGGGCAGACGCCGATGATGTACTGCCGGGCGACGCCGCCGGGGAAGGCGACCTCGTGCTGGTCGGCCCACCTGTGGGTGTCGCCGATGGTCTTGTTGACGTCGATGCCGCCGGGGGCGTCGACGTAGTAGTTGAAGCCGGAGCGCCACTGCTTGTACAGGTCGTGGTCGTACGACGTCGACACATACGGGGACGGCTGGTTGACCAGGACGTACTTCTCCAGGTCGTACTGGCCGGCGATGACGTCCTTGGGGTGGAAGCCCTCCTCGAAGATGACGGACGGGCCGCGGCCGTCGGCGCGGTAGAGGGTGCCGCAACTGGTGCGCCAGGAGGGTTCGGGGGTGATGCGGTCGACGTCGACACGGCGGTCGGCGGCGGCCTTGATCTTGTCGGTGAACCGGACGGGACAGGCGGCCGGCGCGGGGGCGGCGGCCTTGGCGGCAGCCGTCGCGGACGTCGGGACGGGCGCCTGGACGGGCGTGGCGGCCGTGGTCGTGAGAACGGCCGCGAGGGCGAAGGCGGCGGCAGCGATCCGCCGCCGCAGGGTCATGGTGATCACGAGGGCACGATGGCGGGTCCGCGGCGCCGGGCGTTGGACCCTCACCCGATCAGGGCGTGTCAACTTCCCTTCAGTGGACGGCAGATGACGCTCACCGGAAGATGCCCGTGTGACCGAGGGAGTAGCGGCCGGGCTGCGGGTAGACCGCGAGGCCGTGCGGGCCGCTGCCGACGGGGATGCGGGCGAGCTGGGCGCCGGTGCGGGTGTCGATGGCGTAGACCTCGGCGTCGTAGCGGCCGGAGAGCCACAGGACCTTGCCGTCGGCGGAGACGCCGCCCATGTCGGGGCTGCCGCCGTCGGGCAGGTCCCACTTCTTGGTGAGCTTGTTCCGGGTGAAGTCGAAGACGGAGACGGTGCCTTCGCCGCGGTTGGAGACGTACATCTCGCGGGAGTCGCGGCCGACGTAGAGGCCGTGGCAGCCCTTGCCGGTGGGCAGCAGGGTGGGCTGGGTGAACTTGTCGCCGTCCAGGACCCACATCCCGTGGGCCATCATGTCGGCGATGTAGAACCTCTTGCCGTCCGGCGAGACCTTCACGTCCTGGGGCATGGCGCCCTCGAACGGCAGTCTCTGCTGCCCGACGACCTTCATCTTCTCGGTGTCGACCTTGAGCAGTTCGCCGCTGAACTCGCAGGAGACGATGAAGTAGCGGCCGTCGAGGGAGAAGTCGGCGTGGTTGACGCCGTAGCAGGAGACCGGGACCGTCTTCTTCCGGTCCATGGTGTGCGGGTCGCGGAAGACCAGCTCGCGGTCGAGGGAGGCCATCACGACGGCGTACTTGCCGTTGGGCGTGAAGTAGAGGTTGTACGGGTCGTGGACCTCCACCTCCTTGCCCGCCTTGCCGGTCTTCGGGTCGATCGGGGTGAGGGTGTGGCCGCGGTTGTTGTTGACCCAGAGCGTCTTCAGGTCCCAGGAGGGCACGACGTGCTGGGGTTGCCGGCCCACTCGGATCGTCTCGATGATCTCGTACGTCTTCGGGTCGATGACGGAGACGGTGTCGGACTCGGTGTTGGGGACGTAGACCCGGGACGGGAAGCCCTTGACCACGGGCGACAGCTTGTTCGGGCGGTCGGCCGCGTAGACGTCCTTCGGGTCGAGGACGGGCGGCATGCCCGGCAGGCCCTGGACGGTCTTCTTCTCGGGCGGGGCGGGCACGGCGGCCTTGGTGGGGCGTGTCCCGGACGTCCGCTCCTCGCCCTGGGTGCCGCAGGCGGCGAGGACGGCGAGTGCGGCGCCCGCGACGAGGGTGCTCTTGAGGAAGTGGCGGTGCATTGGACCATTTAAGGTGCGTTTCGCGGTGAAATCGGTGATTCGCCCGATCGGCATCCAGGTGAGTCGTCGCAGGTCACACCCCCGGTCGAACCCCGGCCGCCACCGTCGCCTTCCCTGTTGGATCGGCATGTTGGAGCGGATCGAGCAGGGGTGGATGAGTGTTGGGTTGGCGTGCGTTCTGGGTGCCGACAGATCGCCAAGTGGCGGTGGATCGGGTGTCTGTTTTGGCTGGATGGGAGGACCTGGCTGTACGTGAGGATCGCGTTGGGATTCATCCTGGGGATCCGATTCTTCTTTCTCCGGACTACCGGATCGACGAGGTACTGAGCCAGTATCTGTGCCGGTCGTCGTTCGCCCGTCTCGCGCAGGAGACGAAGCGCAACTACACGGACGACTACTGCCTGTTCTTCGATTTCCTGTGGGGTCGCGGGAAGTGGTGGAGCGAGGCGTCGGCGGACGATCTGTGGGACTTCGAGGAGCGCCTGCGCCAGCAGGTCCGGCGGCTGAAGGAACTACGGGCCGCGGACGCCGAAGAGATCACCCAGCTCAAAGGTGACGTAGAGGCGCTGGTCGGCGCCCTGCACCAGTCGATGATGGAAAACCGACTGCTGCACCAACAGTTGTCCGCAGGTGCCAGCGTGGTTCGGGTACTGCCACACCCGAGGATCAAAGGCACCCCACACCCGGGGCCGCCCGACCTCAATGCCGGTTCTTGACCCCTTCACCGGCGACGGTGGCTCGCATCGACTGGCCCTGACCAGGACAGATAGCGAAACGCTGCTGGAGCACTCGGAGGTAACGCCCCTGGCGGCAGGGGGCAGGGTGCTCGTGGCATCGGTCAGTCGTCGGCTGCCACGGTGCTCAGCAGGGTGGGTGCCGCGACCACTTCGACCTCGCCCGGCGGCAGGATGTGGCCCTCGGTGCAGGAAAGCCGTGGGTGAACGGGTGCCCCGCATTCCCGGTGCCGCAGGCGTACCGGACCTCCGTCGGGGGCGGCATGCCGGTCGCCCCACTCCATGAGGGCGAAGAAGGCGACCATGAGCTCTTCGCCGGGCGGGGTGAGTTCGTAGCGGTGCCGTGTGCGCTGGCCGGCTTCCTGGTAAGGCACCCGGGTCAGGAGCCCGACGTCCACGAGTTCTTTGAGCCGCTTGGACATCGCGGGCTCGCTGAGCGGGGTTTCCCGCACGAAGTCCTGGAAGTACGTCGTGCCGTAGAACGCCTCGCGCAGCACCAGCAGGTTCGCCGGGGTGCCGAGCACCTCCAGGGCACGAGCGGCGGAACAGCGCTCGGACCGCCAGCTGTCGCGGTCGGCCAGCAGGCCAATCAGGGATGACGTCACCACTCCACTCTACGAGGATGCTGACTTAAGGTACCTTAAGTCAGCCGTCTCGCCCGCCTATGGAGGTTTTCCATGTCAGCTGCAGCTCTGGAAGCAACTCTCGATCACGAGCAGGTGGTGGTCCGGTCAGGCCGCCGGACCGGTCTTCCTGTGATCATCGCGGTCCACTCGACCCGCCTTGGGCCCGCGGTGGGCGGTGTACGCATAGCCCGCTACGCGTCCCCGGGCGACGCGTTCGTCGACTGCCTTCGGCTGAGCCGGGGCATGACGTACAAGGCCGCCGCCGTCGGCAACGGCACGGGCGGCGGCAAAGCTGTCGTACCGCTGCTTCCCGGCGGCCCGCAGCAACTGGACGAGGCGCTGCGCGACGGGCTGCTGATGGACCTGGCCGAAGTGGTGCACGAACTCGGCGGCGCGTACCACGTGGCGCCGGACGTCGGCAGCAGCACCGCCGACATGCTCCGCATCCGTCGTCGCACACCGTACGTCGGCGGCTACTCGACCACCGAGAACGGACTGGGTGCGACGACGTTCGGCACGGCTGCGGGCGTGGAGCACGCGATGCTGGCTACTGCCGAGCATCTGTGGGGTGCCGCCGATCTGCACGGCCGGGACGTCGTGGTCATCGGATTCGGGGCCGTGGGGGAGGAGCTCACCCGACGCCTCGTGGCCGCAGGGGCCCAGGTCAGGGCAACCGACATCGACCTCACCCGTCGCGCAGCCGCGGAGACGGCTGGAGCGCAGTGGGTGGAACTCGACGGCGCCTACACGCTGGAGACGGAGATCCTGGCGCCATGCGCATTGGGCGGAGTGTTCACCAGTGAGCTGGCGGCCGCGCTGCGCTGCCGCGCAGTGGTCGGTTCGGCCAACAACCAGTTGGCCACCGACGAGGTGGCCGCCGATCTCGCCAAGGCAGGCATCATTTGGGCCCCTGACTTCGTGGCCAACGCCGGCGGAGTGATGTACGGGACCGGTGTCGAACTGCACCACCTGAGCCCCGAGCAGTCCCGGGACCGGCTGAAGTCGATTCAGTCGACGACCGCCGAGATCCTGCGGCGGAGTACCGAAGAGGCGATGACCACCCTGGCAGCCGCCAACCGGATCGCGGAGCGCGCTCTGGCCTCCGCCGGGCGATAACGCCTCCGCTCGACGACCGACCCGTCGATCGAGGGACGCCTCTCTGCCACGGACGCCCTCGCCCGCCGGGTCGTGCTCGTGCGCCACCGTCTGAGAATTGTTCCGCTCTTGGTGCTTGCCCCCGCGCGAAGGCTCACAGTCGGCGGTGTTCGCCCCCCGTCTCGCTCACATTCACCGCGCGGCACGACACCCCCAAGCGCCGACCCCCGTTACGGGTAACGGCGAACCTCACGGAGAGAATCGATGAGTACAAGTGCGGCCCTGCGCCGCCTGGCCCTCCCCGGGATACTGCGGTTCGGCCGGCCCTCCGACATCTGGTTCAAGCCCGCGCTGAGCGTGCTCGCCGCTACCGCCCTGCCCACTCTGGCCTTGCTCGTGCTGGACAGGCTCGACCTGGCGATGTACCCGATAGCCGGCGCCATGTCCGCGCTGTACTGCCACAACCGCCCCTACGCTGCTCGGTACCGGGCCCTGGCTTGGGTGGTGCTCGGCATGGTCGGTGGCCTCGCCGTCGCGCTGCTCACTGCGGCGCTCACCACCAACGCAGCTGTCCTGGTCGGTGTCGGCGCTCTCATGGCCGCCGTGCAGAAGGCCGTCTGCGACGCCACCCGCATCGGCCCGCCCGCGAGCGTAGTCCTCACTTTCATCAGCTCAACCGCTCTGTTCTTGCCTCAGACTCCCGCTCAGGTCCCCGGCCATATCGGGCTGGCCCTGCTGGGGGGTGTCTGGGCCTGGCTGGTCTGCATGGCGCCCGGCCTGCTGCGCCCTCACGGACCCGAGCGTCGCGCCACCGCCCACGCACTCGACATGGCCGCCGCGTACGCCGCCGCGAGCGGCACAGCCGAGGTCCAGGCCAAGGCCCGCGCTGCCGCTGCCTCAGCTGTGCAGACCGCCTGGCAATGCCTGCTGGCCGCCGGCGCCCGAAGCGACCTCACACGCCGCTCCCTCATACGGCTCGTCGCCTGCGCCGAGGCCGCCGTCACCGCCCCCGGGGACGCGGACCCGGAGCGTCTGCAGGCGTGGGCACGCAAGCTGCTCGGCTCGGGCCCGGTTCCGCGCATCGGCCACCCGGTGCCGGACGGCGAGGAAGTCCTCGGCGTCGACGCCGAGATGACCGCGTCGCCCCGGGCGGCGTGGTGGAGCCAGCACAAGATGCTCGCCCCCATCGCGGTGCGCACCGCGATCGGCTGCGCGCTTGCCGGATACGCCTCCCTCGCCCTCGGGATCGGGCGCCCGTACTGGGCCATCGTCACCGCTGCCTCCCTGTATCAGGCCAACCTCACGCTCACCCGGCGACGAGCAGTCGAGCGGGTCGTCGGCAACCTCATCGGCGTCCTCGCCTTCGCCGCGATCGTCCCGCTCGCCCACCTACATCCGGCGACCCTCGTGCTGTGCTTCCTCACCTTCTGCTTCGCCGCCGCAGCACTGATCGGCCCCAACTACTGGCTCCATACCGTCTGCGTCACCCCGATGGCCCTGCTCATCACCGAGTTCGCCTCAATCCAGGACTCCGTTCAACTGATCACCGGACGGATCACGGACACTCTCGTCGGCACGCTCGTCGGCTTCGCCGCAGCCCTGGCAGTCACCAACCGGCGCGCAGGCGACCGCCTCGAGCATGCGCTCACCGCCGCCGAGCACGCCCGCGAACACACGGCGGCCCTCCTCGCCGAGCCGGATCCCGTGCCCAGCGCGCTGAACGCCTCCCGACGTCGCCTCGGCGCCGCGCTGGTCGAACTGCGCGCCTCGGCCGACACCGCAGCCGGCGAGTGGTGGCAGCGCGCCCTGCCCAGCGAGCGAGTCGCGCACGCCGAGCAGTCCGGACACCAGACGCTGGCCGAGGCACTACGACGTCAGCGGCCGGTATCCCTGGACCAGGACGCGGGCACCACTGGGCAGGACGCCCGGACATGAGAAGGACGGGAAACCCGATAAACCCGACGAACCCTCAGCCGGGGTTTTAGCCGAGAGTCTCTGCGCTGGGCACGACCACGTACTGCCGCAAGTACAGATCGCGGAAGCTCACCGGCCCGCGCGGACCGGGGACCCGGTCGATGTTGATACCGGTCTCCGGCAGTCGCAGCAGCTTGAAGCCGTCGAGAAGTCGCGTGGGGGAATTCCAGAAGACCCCGGAGCCGCCGTAAGCATCAATGAACCGGGTTGCGGCGGCCTGGTCGTCGGTCACGATGGCGGCGGCCAGCCCGGACGTCTCCTCGTTCGCAATCCGCGCCGCGTCCGACGGGCCGTCGGCGGCGTCGATCGTCACGGTTGCCGCGCGCTCCGAGTCGAGTGCCCACTCGTATCCGCGCGGATGGGTGTGCGGGGGAAGCGAAGCGGTGATGCCCAGGCGGTGCAGGAGCTGAAGAATGCCGGGCAGCCGCTCTTCGTACACAGGCCGGTCGATGAGCAGCAGATTGAGGCGGTTGCACACGCCCAGGCGGTCGAGACTGTCGATGATCAGTTGATGCGCGGTCTTTTCGACGGCGGCCGAGTCCACGTACAACACGCCGCCGCCGTCGGCATGGGCGAGGGTCCGCACACCGTGACGTGCGCCTTCACGGCCGAGGTCGCGGGTGCTGTCGCCGCTCCCGCGCAGGATGACCAGCGGGATGAGCCCGGGCAGGGCCACCAGCGCGTAAGCCGCCGAGCGGTCTTCGCTGGGCACCAGCTGGATGGCGTCCGGATCCAGCCCCGCCTCCTCGAGCGCTGGTGCGATCACCAGATCCACCAGGGCCCGGGACGAGCCGAGCGCAGCCGATCCGGTGCGCAGCACACCCGCGTTGCGTGACTTGAGGAGCTGGGAGGCGATGTCGAGCGTGACGTTCGGGCGAGCCTCGAAGTTGGCGCCGATGACCCCGACCGGACGCCTGCGCTCCAGCAGCGTGAGGCCGTCCGGGCGCACCTCCACGACCCTGTCCCTCGGCTCGTGCGCGGTGTCCGCCAGCGTGCGCAGCTCCGCCGCCATTGCCTCCAACCGCGTTGAGGTCACTCGCAGGCGATCCTGCAGCGCGGGCGATATACCTGCGGAGACGGCAGCCGCGAGGTCCTTCTCGTTGGCGGCCATAAGAGCCGACTGCGCCGATCCCAGACGCTCCGCCATGCCACGCAGAGCCGAGTCGATCTCGGCGTCCGAGGCACCCATGAGAGCGATACCACCCTGCTTAGCTCGGACGGCGCAGGCACGCACGACCTCCAAGGAGGCCGGTGCTCGGTAGTCCTCGTCGCTGGTCACGGGCTTTCCCCTCACTGTCCGAATGCCGCAGCACCTGGCAGCCAGGATCGTAGCATCGTTCAACAATCGTGCTCGGCGTCTGTCTCCCGGTGGTAGCGGAAGCCGCGATGGTGGGCGAGGGTGGTGATGGTGTCCAGGACCTCGGACTTGCAGAAGTAGCAGCGGTCGCGGCCGTTGGCCCGGTATCCGGGACGGCCCAGTTCGCCGGTGAGCGGCGTCAGGTGGGTGACCCCGACGTCGGCGGCGAGCCGTCGGGCGCGTGGCAGTTCACCAGCCGCCAGGCCCTCCGACACGGCTGTGAGGGCAAGGACGCGTTCCGGGCCGAGGGCGCGTACGGCGGCGGCCAGGACGAGGGGCGGAGTCGACAGCGCCGGAATAGGCGACGGCGACCGGTCCGATGGTCCGCATACGGTTCAGGAGACTCTGCTCCACGGTGTCGTCACTCACCCAACTCCTCGTGCTGTCGTTGGGGGCGGCGGTCGCCGGTCAGGCGCAGGCGCAGGGCGCGGGCAGCGACGGCCCGCAGCGGCAGGCCGAGTTCCGTGGCGGCGGCCATGACGTCCTCGTGCTCGGGCTTGGCACTATGGGACCGAGTTTGATCCGTACCGGATGTCCGTCGGCGTCGGCGGTCTCGAAGCCGCGCGGCAGCGTGGTGCGGGTGGCGGTGACGCGGCGGACTCCGAGGCTGCCGGTCTCGGCCAGGACGAGGTCCCGCAGCCGCCGTTCGTGCTCCGGAGTGGTCAGCACACAGCGCTGTCGGTCTCATGACGAAAGGCTGGCTCCTGGCGTGGGTGAACGCCAGGAGCCAGCCGTGCGGACGCTAGGACCTGTTGGACGAGGCCCGCGCGACGGCCTTGACGAGAACGTCGGCTACCTCGTCGGCATGCGACAGGTGCGGGGAGTGCCCGGAGGGAACACGAACACTGTGGGCGGCACGCGCGGCCCACTGTTGCTGTACCGCGGGCGGCAGCGCCGGGTCCTCGGTGGCCACGACATAGGTCAGGGGCACCTCGGTCGGCGCGGCGCCCAGCTTCTCAGTGAAGGCGCGCATGCCCTGCCAGTTGAGGCGTTTGACGGCCTCGGCGGTCAGGGCGGGGTCGACTCCGCTGAAGATGGACTCCTCGGCGTCTCCCGCCTTGACGGCCAGGCCGTCGGGCGAGTGGCTCCAGGTGGGCGGGAAGTCGCCGCCCATCCACTCCATCATCGAGGTGCCCGCTTCCAGGGCGAAGGCGGCGATGTAGACGAGCTCCACGACCTGGTCCGATTCCGCGGCGGCCCAGGTCGCGGGTACTCCGCCGTAGGAGTGCGCGGCGAGCACGACGGGTCCGTCGACAGCCGTGACAGCGGCGCGCACCACCCCGACGTCCTCGGCCAGCCCCTGGGTGGCCGCGCTGTCGGGATTGCTGCTGGGCAGCTGCACGGCATGGGAGGCGATGCCGCGGGCGCTGAGCCGCTCACGCAAGGGGTCGAAAATCCAGGGGGTGTGCATCGCTCCGTGCACGAGCACGACGGTGACATTCATCTGTGCTGTCCTCACGTGGCGGGAGGGTCAGGCGGTCATGGCGTCGCGGACGAGGGCGGTGTCCACGAACTGTTCGAAACGGACGATCAGGCCGCCGCGCACGACGAAGTGGTGGGCGACCCGGACGTCGATGTTCTTGCCGGTGGCCTTGTTGGCCGCCGTGTAGCGGGCGAGGACGACGACGTTCTCGCCGTCGACGACGTAGGTGTCGTCGTGGGCGATCCAGCCGTCCCAGTCCTTGCCCAGCTGTTCCATGACGTTGGTGGTGACTCCGTCCGGAGTGCGGTAGGTGCCGGCGAGGGCGAAGCCGGCCATTTCCGTCCACTCCACGTCGGGGGCGAGGGTGGCGCGCAGGGCTTCCAGGTCCCCGGCCGCGGAGGCCAGGTACTGGCGGCGGACCACGTCGGCGGGGGCGGTGGAGGTGGCGAAGTCGGTCATGGTCAGCCCCACTTCATTTCACCCTTGGCGACCTTGGCGCCGATCTGGGCGGCGATGAGCATGCCGTTGTCGGGGTAGCGGGCGACCAGCGCCTCGGTCAGCGCGGCGCCGTCGGCGGCCTTGCCGAGCTCCTCCTCGAAGGCGACGAGGTAGTCGCGGGTGGCGGAGATGGCGGAGGCGTTCGCCGGGGCGTTGGGCAGGCGGTGGCCGGGGACGACCAGCTCCGGCTGGAGGGAGCCCATCTCGTCCAGCAGCGTGATCCAGGCGGCACGGTCGTCGGGGGTGGGGGTGTCGGCGACCCAGACGTGCTCCTGCTGGAAGAGCAGGACGCCGCCGAGGAGGGTGCGGTGCTCGGCCTGCCACAGGTAGTGGCGGTCGGGCAGTGCGGCAGGGCCGCCCTTGAGCTCGAAGCGGTGTCCTTCGAGAGTGAGGTCGCCGGTCAGGGGCTGGAGGTCGACCAGGCGCGTGGGCAGGTTGGGGCCGAGGGCCTCCCAGGCCTTGAGCTTGCCCTCGTAGGAGTGCTTGATGTGCTCGATGACGATCGGGGTGGCGACGAACTTCGCCTCGGGGAAGGCGTCGGCGAGGACTTCGGCGCCGAAGTAGAAGTCGGGGTCGCCGTGGCTGACGAAGACGGTGGTCAGCTTCTTGCCCGAGTCGAGGATCTCGGCGGCCAGGCGGTGACCGTCGGCGCGGGTGAAGGCGGCGTCGACCAGGAGCGCCTCACTCTCGCCGGTGACGAGGGTCGCGGTCTTGTTCTTGCTCCCGGCCGGGAAGTCCAGGTCGAAGATCGTGAAGGAGAGGCTGCTGCTCATGGTTGGTGCTCCTTGCGGGGATGGGGTGCACAGTCAGGAGAGGGCGGCGAGGCGCCGGTCGACCTCGTCGGCGGTGGCGTGGCCGCTGGCCAGGACGGCGACCTGGTCGCCGTCGACGGCGAGCAGGGTGGGGAAGCCGGTGACGCCCAGCTCGGCGCAGCGGCGGAAGTCGTCCGCCGCCGCGTCGTCCGCCTCGGGGGCCTCGAAGGCGGCCACCACGGCGTCGGCATCCAGCCCGGCCTCCGCGGCGACCTTGCGGTAGGTGGACGACTCGGACAGGCTGAGGCCGTCGATGTAGAAGGCCCGCTGGAGGGTGCCGGCCAGGTCCGCCATGCGGTCGGGGGCCGCCCGGCGCAGGGCAGCGACGCCGCGCGCGGCGGCCTCGGAGTCCATGACGAACGAGCCGTCGGCGATCAGCCGGTCGTACCCCTCACCGAACTGGGCCCCGGTGAGCTCGGCGATCTGGGCGTTGGCGCCCTGGACGTATCCGAACTCGCGGATCGGGACCCGGCGCGAGCCGGTGAACAAGCCGCCGGAGATCACCTCCACGGGCAGGTCAGGGTGGCGGGAGATGACTTCGAGCAGGGTCGGGGAGAACCCGTGCGACCAGCCGCAGTAGGCGTCGAAGGCATAGACGAGCTGCATCGAGGACCTCGGCATAGGGGTGGGGTGCTCGCCTGGTGCGAGCGGTTCACCGAGGCCAACAGTACCTGACTAGTCAGATATTCCTTAGTTCGACCGTCAGGGATTCATCCTGATCCACGTGTCGCCGCAGCTCATGAATTCAGCGGGAAGCCGGAGTCAAGGAGTCACAAAGCTTGCGACCGTTCGGACGCCTTCCGCGTCGGGGCTGTGGCAGCCGTCCAGCCGTGGGGGAGGGGAATCGTCCCAGGGGCGCCCCCGGCGGGATTGAGGTCCGCCCGGTCGCAGGGACGCAGGTCAGGCCAATGGACTGCCGTGGCGTCGAGGCCGTCGCCGGTCCAGCGGCGCGAGTGGAAGCGGCCCACCGGGAACGGGCCGCACAGTCCTCAGGGAAGCCGGGGCAGCGTGTCCCGTGCGCTGTGACTCAGGATGCGAAGGTTCTCGGCGAACCGGTCCCGGTCCTCGGCGGGCAGGGGCGCCAAGAAGTAGCGCCTGATGTTCTCCACATGGATCCGGGACGCCGAGACCGTGGTCTCCTCCCCGAGCGGCGTCAGGCGCACCAGCCTTCCGCGCCGGTCAGCTGGATCCTCGACGCGTTCGACCAGGCCGGCCGCCTCCATGCGGTCCACCAGGCGCGTGGCGCCACCTGTCGTGAGGACCTGCTCCTGGGCGACGGCCCGCATGGACAGCCCCGGGTCCCCCGCCCGGCCCAGGATGAGCAGCACCTCGAACATCAGATGGCTGATACCGCACTCCACCTCCAGGGCCCGCCCCAGGATGTACTCCAGCCGGTTCGCGGCCCCCTGCAAGCGCCCGAAGGCCAGGATCAGTGCGTTGTTCGCGGCGTCGCTCGATGTCGAGATCTCCGCATGCTCGTCCATGGTCCTGACGCCCCTTCCCGTTCCTGCTTCCACCCCGGCCACCGATCATGCCGCACCGGCTGGGCGGCGGGTCTGCCGACTTGGCCACCGGCCCTGGTGGGCGACCCTGAACGCGCCGGGGGTCGCACCGGTGTGACGGGTGAAGAACTTGCCGAAGTTGGTGGGCTCGGGGAAGCCCAGGCGCCGGGCGATGGTCGCCACCGGCTCGTCGGTGTGCGCGAGCAGCCGCCTGGCCTCCAGGGCGACGCGGCCGTCGATGACCTGTTTGACGGGCTGTCCGGTGGCGGCCGTGCAGGCGCGAGTGAGGGTCTTGACGGTGTAGCCGAGGCGTTGGGCGTAGTCGGCGGCGCGGCGGGTGGTGGCGTAGGAGTGTTCCAGTTCGGCGCGGAAGCGGGCGTACACCTCGCCGCCGGCGAGGGGGTCGGTGCCGCCGTCGGGGTGGGGCAGCCGGTCGATCTGCAACAGCACGGCGGCCAGCAGGAGTTGGAGGATCTCCGCTGACACGGCCTGCGCGGCGCGATCGTACTCGGCGCGCAGCTGGCTCAGCAGAGCGGACAGGACGGCGTACGAAGGGTCGGTGCCCAGTTGCCAGCACACGGGGCCGTACCACTCGTTCACCAGCCTCTCGGCGCTGCTGAAGCGCGGCGGAAAGGCGGGCGTGAAGAGAAGGTGCGTGCCGTTGGTGGTTCCGGGGTCGACGAAACGCTGCACCTGCCCGGGCCGGATCCACATCAGGGTCCCGGGACGGCAGGGATGGGTCACGAAGTCGATCGCGTGCTCTCCGCTGCCCTCGGTGATCAGGGTGAGGGTGTGGAAGTCCACCCGATGGACCGCGTCGGGCCGGCTGTTTCGTCGTCGGCGCCGTTCGTGCAGGGTCGCCAGGTCGACGATCTCGAAGCCGGGGACGCGCTCCTCGGGCGGATTGAAGTCGAGCCGGGGGATCGCACCTCCCCGGGAGGGATCACCGCCGTCCAGGCCCGGGGGAACCATCACAGTCTCCAGATGTCCTCGATTTACCATGCAGGGTCTTCAGCGTATCTCGTCTGCCTGCGGTTTCGCGGCGAGAGTGGAGGTCGTCAAGGCGACGCAAGGCCGCCTCCACCGCAAGGAGTCTCCCCATGAACGGCACGGTCACGGTCCTCGACAAGGGCGCGGTCCGCATCCACAGCTACATGTCCCCGGCGGACACCTTCCACGCCACCACGCAGCTGATCGAGACCCCGGCCCGGATCGTCGTGATCGACGCCCAGCTGAACCCCGCCTACGCCGACGAGGCCGTCGCCTACGCCAAGGGCCTGGGCAAGCCGCTGGACCGCCTGATCATCACCCACGCCCACCCCGACCACTACAACGGCGCCGATCGCTTCGGCGTCCCGGTCCATGTGCTGCCCCAGGTGCGCGAGCAGGTCGCCGCGCGCCCCGCCGCCCAGCTGCCGAGCGGCCTGGCCGTCCCGGCCACCGACCTGCCCTCCAGTGTGGACATCACCCCGGGCACCGAGGTCATCGACGGTGTCCGGTTCGTCTTCGAGGCCGTCTCCGGTGGTGAGGCCGCGGACCAACTCCTCGTCAAGCTGCCCGACCAGGGCGTCTTGGTCGCCCAGGACCTCGTCTACCACGACGTCCACCTCTACCTGGGCAACAACGACATCACCGGCTGGCAGCAGGCCGTCGACGCGCTGGCCGCCGAGTCCGGCTACGACACCGTCCTCGCGGGCCACGGCCTGCCCGCCGGGCCGGAGGTCTACGCCGGGATCCGCCAGTACCTCGCCGACGCCCGCGAACTGCTCGGCGACGACGGCGAGGCGTACAAGAAGGCGATCGTGGACCGCTACCCCGCCCATGTCGGCCCGTTCATCATCGACATCGCCAACCGGTCCCTGTTCGGCACCGGTCACTGAGCCTCCGACTCCCCCTCAACTCCCGCCCCTCAGGAAGACTTGTCATGTCACTTCGTCTTCGCCGTACCCGCGCCGCAGCCGTCGTTGTGGCCTCGCTTCTCGTCCTGGGCGGCGCCACCCAGGCCCTCGCCGCCCCCGGCGGCGACCTCTCCCACACCACCGTCCCGCACCACCGAGGTCACCTGCCCACCAGCTACACGATCCCCGGCGACAGGACCTACCCCGAGGGCATCGCCCGCCAGCAGGGCACGCCCTACTTCTACGTCGGCAGCACCAGCGACGGCACCATCTACCGCGGCGACGTCCACCAGAACGCGACCCAGGTGTTCCTGCCCGGCGGCCAGGACGGGCGCGTCTCCGTCGCCGGGATGAAGACCGACCGCGCGGGGCGGCTCATCGTCGCCGGCGGCGCCACCGGCAAGGTCTTCGTCTACGACACCCGCACCCGCGCCCTGCTGCACGTGTTCGGCACCGGCCGCAGCGACGTCTTCCTCAACGACGTGGCCCTCGCCCCCAACGGCGACGCCTACATCTCCGACTCCATCCACCCCGCGCTCTGGCACATCACCGCCGCGCAGCTCAGGAGCAGGACCGTGCAGCAACCCCTGCGCGTGGGCGTGGACCTCAGCCGTTCCCCGATGGTCTACAACGACGGTTTCAACGGCAACGGCCTGGTGGTCACCGAGAACGGCCGCTACGTCCTGCTCGCCGACTACAACGACTACGCCTTCTACCGCATCGACCTCCGCACCCACCAGTTCCGCCCGATCGGCCTCGGCGGCGCCAAGGGCGTCTCAGGCGACGGTCTGCTGCTGCGGGGCCACACTCTCACCGCCGTCACCGAACTCGACCACCCCGAGGGCAAGATCAGCGTCCTGAAGCTGAGCCACGACTACACCCGGGCCAAGCTCGTGCGCACAGTCCACGGACACGGCATGCACAGCCCCTCCACGGCGGCGTTCGACGGGCGTGACCTGCTGATCGTCAACTTCCAGTTCCAGATCGCCAACCCGAAGCTGCCATTCAACGTGGTGCGAGTCCACGCCCATTAGCGGCCAAGCACCTCGCAAGGAAGGACCACAACACCACCACGGCCACCCTGCTCACCGAGACCCTGCCGACCACACATCGACGGCACGGCGGGCTGACTACCACCTTGCGCACCATGCGCGACCTGCTCCGCGACCGCCGCTTCACCGGCTACCTGCTCACCGGAAGCCTCGGCTTCGCAGCCCTGTTCGCCTACATCGCCGGCTCGTCCTTCACCCTGCAACGCATCTACGGCGCCTCCCCGCAGACCTACAGCCTGCTCTTCGCCCTCAACTCGATCGGCATGGTCACCACGGGCCAGCTCAACGGCAAGCTGCTGCTCGGCCGCTTCCCCTCCCACCGCGTTTTGGCAACGGGCCTGGCCGTGCTCGGAGCCACCAGCACCGCCCTGCTCCTCCTGGTCACCACCGCACACGCAGGTCTGCCCTGGATCGCCACCGCGCTGTTCTTCACGGCCTGCCCCGTCGGCATGATCCTGCCCACCACCACGGCCCTGTGCCTCCAGCGCGCCCCGCATGCGGCGGGCAGCGCCTCCGCACTGCTGGGCACCACCCAGTTCCTCATGGGCGCCCTCGCACCGGCCCTGGCCGGTCTCGGTGGCCAGGGCACAGCCCTACCCATGGCCACATCGGTCCTCGGCCTCGCGCTGGCCGCGTCGGGCTGCTTCCTCGCCCTGTGCCGCCCATGGCGGCCTACTGCGGACCCGCTGGCGCGGTAAGCCAGGAACGCTCCGAACTCGCGGCCGAGACGACAGAATGAGCCGACGGCGAACCTTAGTCCGCAGGCTCTCTGAGAGTCTGCCAACCTGCGCGCTTCGGCGTCCGACCCGGTCCTGGCAAATACGTCACGAAGAGCCGCAACTACCGGCGCTGGGCGCCAAGTGAATCGCTGTCAGCGTTCGCGGCCCCTCCGGTGGCCGTGCCGGCCCTAGGGCCTGTCGTTTGGATCACGCCGCAGACGCGGGGCCTGGCACGCGCATCTGCCGCGTTGTCGTCACTCGCCGATGCTCCGCATCGACTCCCTCCTCCGCCTTGCAACTGCACGCACCAGGCCCCGCTCACCAGCGCTGACAAGGTGCCGCCGATTCCCTGCGACCTGATCCAAACGACAGGCCCTAGGAGCCATGGCCGGCTTGCACGGTCCCAGTCGTTGTCGGGCACCATCGAGATCACGACCTTGCCGGCCGCTTGATCCTCAACACGCTGAACTTGACAGAGAAGGTGGCCGTCAGCGGTCGACGACCCGCATCTCGAACCACGTCGTCTTCCCCCGGGGCAGCAGATCGACGCCCCAGCGGTCGGCCAGCTTGTCGACGAGGAAGAGGCCCCGGCCGCTGACGTCCATCTCCTGGACCGGCATCAGACAGGGCAGCCCCCGGGAGGGGTCCCGGACCTCGACGCGGATCCAGCCGCGGCGCCGGTGCATACGCAGCCCGAAGACGCGGGCGCCGGTGTGGCGTACGGCGTTGCCGACCAGTTCGGAGACGAGGAGGACCGCCTCCTCGGTGATCTTGGGGGTGAGTCCCCAGTGGCGCAGGACCACGACCTGGGTGAGCCGTCTGGCGGTGGCCGCGGACTCGGGGCGGGACGGCAGCAGAACCTCTGCCTCCGTCGGATTGCCGTACAACTCAAGCGCCTTGAGCGCCCGTTCGTCCTCGACGGTCGGCGACCAACGCGCCGCGGCCGCATGTGCGTGCCCCCGCGGCTGTTCCATACCCTCCAGCCCCGCCATGCCCCCCATCATGGCCGTCCGGGGCGTCCGACGGGGCCGTTCCCGGGGAATAGACCCCCCGGAACGGGCCCCGGAACGGCAGTCGCACGACATATGCCATGGGCACTTCGGAGCCCTCCACGGCCCGTATGACCTGCGGATATGGCCTGTTTCGGGGCAAGCGACGCCGTTCCCCGACCGGACACGCTTAAGGCTCCCTTAAGGCTGCGATAAACCGCCCCATCGAGGGACCCGGATCAGACGCCGCGTCAATTGCAAGCCCCTGGAGGGGTGTTCACAGGAACTTGGCCTTGCCCGGCCCCTCCTCCACGAAGCTGCGCATGCCGCGCTCACGGTCCTCGGTGGCGAACAGGCCCGCGAACCAGTTGCGTTCGATGGTCAGGCCCGTCTCGATGTCCGTCTCCAGGCCCGCGTCGATCGACTCCTTCGCGGCGCGCAGCGCGAGCGCCGGGCCCTGTGCCAGCTTGGCGGCCCAGGCGTGTGCCTGCGCGTACACCTCGTCGGCGGGCACGACCCGGTCCACCAGGCCGATCTCCCGTGCCTCGTCGGCCTTCACCATCCGGCCGGTGAAGATCAGGTCCTTGGCCTTGGAGGGGCCGACCAGACGGGCCAGGCGCTGGGTGCCGCCCGCGCCGGGGATCAGGCCGAGCAGGATCTCGGGCTGGCCGAGCTTGGCGTTCTCGCCGGCGACGCGGTAGTCGGCGCACAGCGCGAGTTCGCAGCCGCCGCCGAGCGCGTAGCCCGTGACGGCCGCGACGACCGGCTTGGGGATGCGGGCCACCGCCGTGAAGGAGTCCTGCAGGGCGCGGGCGCGCAGGACCATCGCGGTGTGGTCCATCGCCTGCATCTCCTTGATGTCCGCGCCGGCCGCGAACACCTTCTCGCCGCCGTAGACCACCACGGCCCGCACGTCGTCGCGGCGCGTGGCCTCCTCGGCGAGTTCCTTCAGCCGGTCCTGCGTGGCGATGTCCAGCGCGTTCATGGGCGGGCGGTCGAGACGCAGCGTGCCGACGCCTTCAGCGACTTCGAGAGTGACGGTCATAGGGAGCAGGTTAACGGCGACTAACGGCAAGGGCCCCGGTGCTGTCCGTCACACCGGGACCCTCGTCGTCAGCTCAGCGTCGGCTCGGAGCTACTTCTTCCACTTCTCCCACGACATGTTCCAGCCGTTGAGCCCGTTGTCCGGGTCGACGACGCGGTCCTCGGAGTTCTTGACGACCACCACGTCGCCGATCATCGAGTGGTTGAAGAACCAGGCGGCCGGCACCTTCTTGTCCCAGCCGCCGCGCACATCGCGCAGGCCGATGCAGCCGTGGCTGGCGTTGTACTCGCCGAAGGCACCGCCCGCCCAGTAGTTGCCGTGCAGGAAGGTGCCGGAGGTGGTGAGGCGGATGGCGTGCGGGACGTCCTTGATGTCGTACTCGCCGCCGTAGCCGACGGTCTCGCCGTTCATCCTCGTCACCGGGAGCATCTCGCTGACGACCATCTGGCCGTTCCAGGTCTCCATGCCGGGCTTGCCGGTGGTGACCGGGATGGTCTTGAACAGCTTGCCGTCGCGCATGACCTTCATCGTGAGCTTCTTGGCGTCCACGACGGAGACCTGGTTGCGGCCGATGGTGAAGTCGACCGTCTTGTCCTGCTCGCCGTAGACGCCGGAGCGCCCCTCGACGCCGTCGAGGTTCAGGTCGACGGTCACCTTGGTGCCCGGCTTCCAGTACTTCTCGGGGCGGAAGTCGAGACGGTCGTTGCCGAACCAGTGGCCCTCGACGTCCACGGCCGGTTCCGTCTTGACGCGGATGGCCTTCTCGACGTCGTCCGGGTTGGTGATGCCCCGGTCGAAGCGGATGGAGAACGGCATCCCGACGCCGACCTTCGAGCCGTCCTCGGGAGTGAAGGTGCCGGTGAAGGTGTTCTCCGGCGTCAGCGTGGTGAAGCCGGCGTCCTCGGCGGCGGTGCGGCCCTCGGAGTCCTTCGCGACCGCGTGGACCGTGTACTTGGTGGCGGCGGCCAGATGGCCGGACGGCGCCCAGGTGGCGCCGTCGCCGGATATCTCGCCGTCGACCTTCTTGCCCTTGGCGTCCTTGACCTCGACCTCGGTCAGCTTGCCCTTGGCGGCTGTGACCTTCAGCTTCCCGCTGGTGTCGACGGACTTGGCGCCGTCCTTGGGGGTGATGCTCACGACGGCCTCGGACTGCTTGCTCTGCGCGGTGTCCGCGCCCTTGCCGGTGCCGTCGCCCCCGCCGGCACCGGCTCCGCTCTTCCCGCCGCCACACGCCGTGACGGCGAGGAGCAGCACGCCGAGTATCAGCGCGAGCAGTCCGTGCCTGCCCCCAACCGACGCCCCCGATATCGGTCGCCCGTTCAAGTCGTACTCCCCTCCCCGGGCCTGGTCAGGCCCACAACCCCTGCGCGTCCCCCACGCCCCGGCGCATAGTAACCACAAGGCGCCGGGCACCGGCGGCCCGCGATTGTCACTGTTCCGTCCCAACGGAACGCCGGGTCGATCCGCCCCCTGTCGGACTACTTCACCGCACTGCCCGCTTTCCATGCGTTCCAGCCCATGTTCCAGCCTCCGAGGCCGTTGTCGGGAGCGACCTCCTTGTCCTTGCTGTTGACGACCTCGACGACGTCCCCGATCAGGCTGCGGTCGAAGAACCAGCCGGCCGGGGTGGCCGAGCCGCCGCCCTTCACATCGCGCAGTCCGACGCAGCCGTGACTGACGTTGGTCCGTCCGAAGACGGTGTGGTCCGCCCAGTAGTTGCCGTGCAGGAAGGTGCCGGAGTCGGTCAGGCGCATGGCGTGCGGGACGTCCGGGATGTCGTACTCGCCCTTGCCGTCGCGCTTCTTGAAGCCGACGGTGGCGCCGTTCATCCGGGTGACGTCGAGCATCTCGGTCACCACCATCTTCCCGTTGTACGTGGTCGTCTCGGGGGCGCCTGCCGTGACGGGCACGGTGGCGAGGGTCTCGCCGTCGCGCCGGACCTCCATGGTGTGCCGGGCGGCGTCGACCACGGAGACCTGGCCGCGGCCGACGGTGAAGGAGAACGTCTTGTGCTGCAGGCCGTAGACCCCGGGCGCGCCCTCGACGTCGCGCAGGCGCAGGTCGACGGTGACCTGGGTGCCGGGCTTCCAGTAGTCCTCGGGGCGGAAGTCGAGCCGGCTCCGGCCGAACCAGTGCGGGCGGATCTCGACGGCCGGGCGGGAGGTGACCCGCACCGCGCGTTCGACGACGGCACGGTCGACGATCTCCCGGTTGAACTCCAGGGAGACGATCATGCCGGTGCCGACCGTGGCACGGTTCTCCGGGGCGACGTAGCCGATGAAGCGTTCCTCGGGGACGTACGTCGTGAAGGTGGTGTGCCGGGCCGAGCGGTGGCCGTCGCCGTCCACGGCCACCGCGTCGACCGTGTACTTGGCGGCGAGCCCCAAGCGTTTCTCGTCGGGCTCCCAGGTCAGGCCGTCGGGCGAGACCCGCCCGGGCACCGGGGACTCCTGCGCGTCCTGGGACCGGGTGACCTTCACCGACTCCAGCCTGCCGTCGGGCACGCGCACCCGCAGCGTCCTACCGGGGCGCACGCCCCTGCTGCCGTCGTCGGGCGAGACCTTGATGACGTCCTCGGGCGCCGGGGGCGCGCCGAACGCCCCGGCGATCCCTCCCGCGTCGTCCGAGGTACAGCCCGTGGCCCCGGCCAGCAGCCCTGCCCATGTCACTACGGCGGCCAGCGCGGCCCTCGCGCGCCGCGCGCGCCCTTGTACGTGCCTCACGGGGTACCCAACGACCGGCCGCGTCCCCGGGAAACGACCATGCCCGCCCCCGGGGAAACGTGAGTGCGACCCACGCTCTGGGCAGAACAGTGGGGAGGACGACGCGCAGGGGAGCCGCGGCCCGGGCCGCAGTACAGGACCGCACCCCTCTGTCCGCCGTCGTTCCACGAGCCGCGGGAGGCTGACAGGTGTCCAGCGCAGCCGAGCAGGAGGCGGTGGCCGGCCATCAGGCCACCGGGAACGGGCGCCAGGCCGCCGCCGCGAACGGCGTACGGCGGCCCGCACCGCCGCCCGTGGTGCCCGCCTGGCCGGGCGCGGCGACGCCGCTGGGCGCCCGGTTCCGGGTCGGCCCGGACGGGGTGGCGGGGACCAACTTCGCGTTGTGGGCGGGCGGGGCGGAGGGGGTCGAGCTGTGCCTCTTCGACGAGGCGGGCAAGGAGTCGCGGGTCCGGCTCGGCGAGCTGACCCACGAGATCTGGCACGGCTTCGTCCCGGGCGTGCTGCCCGGACAGCGCTACGGCTACCGGGTGCACGGCCGCTGGGACCCGTGGACCGGCGCCCGCTGGAACCCGGCGAAGCTGCTCCTCGACCCGTACGCGCGGGCGGTGGACGCCGCCAAGGGAAATGATTACCGCCGGCTGCCGCCGGAGGTGTACGGGCATGTCCGCGACTGGCCGCAGCAGCACGTCGCGGACACCGTGCGCGACGACCGGGACTCGGCGCCGTACGTCCCCAAGGGCGTCGTCGTCCACGATGACGACGACTGGGCCGACGACCGCCGCCCGAAGACCCCGTGGGCGGACTCGGTGATCTACGAGGTGCACGTCAAGGGCTTCACCGCGCTGCACCCGGGCATCCCTCAGGAACTGCGCGGCACCTACGCCGGGCTCGCCCACCCGGCCGCCATAGAGCACCTGGTGAAGCTGGGCGTGACGGCGGTGGAGCTGCTGCCGGTGCACCAGTTCGCGCACGAGGACCATCTGCTGCGCAGAGGCCTCGGGAACTACTGGGGCTACAACTCCATCGGCTACTTCGCGCCGCACGCGGCCTACGCGGCCTCCGGGACGAGGGGCCAGCAGGTCGGCGAGTTCAAGCGCATGGTGCGCGCCCTGCACGCGGCCGGGATCGAGGTCATCCTCGACGTGGTCTACAACCACACGGCGGAGGCGGGCGAACTCGGCCCGACGCTGTCCCTGAAGGGCATCGACAACCGCGGCTACTACCGCCTCCAGGACGACCCCCGCCGCTACGCCGACTACACCGGCTGCGGCAACACCCTGCACGTGGTCCAGCCGCAGGTGCTGCGCCTGATCACGGACTCGCTGCGGTACTGGGTGACGGAGATGGGCGTGGACGGCTTCCGCTTCGACCTGGCGGCGGCGCTGGCCCGCTCGATGCACGACGTCGACATGCTCTCCCCGTTCCTGGCGGTCATCGCCCAGGACCCGGTGCTGCGCCGGGTGAAGCTGATCGCCGAGCCGTGGGACGTGGGGTCGGGCGGCTACCAGGTGGGGGCGTTCCCGCCGCTGTGGACGGAGTGGAACGACCGGTACCGCAACGCCGTACGGGACTTCTGGCGGCACGCGCTGCCGGACGTACGGGAGATGGGCTACCGCCTGTCGGGCTCCAGCGATCTGTACGCCTGGGGCGGGCGCAGGCCGTACGCGTCCGTCAACTTCATCACCGCGCACGACGGCTTCACGCTGCGCGACCTGGTGTCGTACGAGCGCAAGCACAACGAGACCAACGGCGAGGGCAATCGTGACGGCACGAACGACAACCGGGCCTGGAACTGCGGCGCCGAGGGCGAGACGGGCGACGAGGGGATCAGGGCCCTGCGGCGCCGGCAGCTGCGGAACCTGCTGACCACGCTGCTGCTGTCCACCGGGGTGCCGATGCTGGTCGCGGGCGACGAGCTGGGCCGCACCCAGCGGGGCAACAACAACGCGTACTGCCAGGACAACGAGATCAGCTGGGTGGACTGGGGATTGCTGGAGGACCCCGGGTGGCGCGCCCTGTTCGAGCTGACCTCCCGGCTGATCGCGCTGCGCCACCGGCACCCGGTGCTCCGGCGCCGGGCCTTCTTCTCGGGCCGGGCCCAGACCGCGGACGGGCTGCGCGACCTGGCCTGGTTCACGTCCCGGGGCACCGAGATGACGGAGCAGGACTGGTACGCGCCCGCCGCCACGCTGGGGATGTACCTGTCCGGCCGGGACATCCCGGGCCGGGACGAGCGCGGGGCGCAGATCCTCGACGACAGCTTCCTCGCCGTGCTGCACGCGGGCGAGGGGCCGGTGCGTTTCGAACTGCCGGGGCCGCCCTGGGCGGAACGGTACGAGGTCGTCGTCGACACGAGTCTGGAGGAGCAGGGGGAGGCACCGGGCGTGGAGCACCGGGCCGGGACGGAGATCACGATGCCGGCACGGGCGGTTCTGCTGCTGCGGGTGGCGGGCTGAGGCATCGTTTCGCCTGGCACGGCTGCCGCATTGTTGCGGGGCGTTGCGGGTCCGTGAACTCGGCGGGAATCTTCTTGACCCCGTCGTCGGACCGCTGGCAGCGTCTCTTGCTGAGCCGTGGCCTCTCCCCTGTCTCCTCTCCTCACTCCTCTCCGAATCCTCAGGACCCCGCATGCCTGAAATATCCCGTCGTGCCCTCGGTGCTCTCGTCGGCGGTGGTGCCGTGGGCGCCGTCGCCGGTACGGCCACCGGTGCCGAAGCCGTCCCCGCCGAGCGGCCGTTCAGGGCCCGCCCCGGTGCCGGGTCCGGGCGACGCCCCAACGTTCTCGTCATCCTGGGCGACGACCTCGGCTGGGCCGACCTGTCCTCCTACGGCGCCCCGCACATCAGGACGCCGAACCTGGACCGGCTGGCCCGCCAGGGCGTGCGGTTCACCGACGCCTACTCCGGCTCCTCGACCTGCTCCCCGACCCGGTTCAGCCTCTACACCGGGCGCTACCCGGGCCGTACGAAGGGCGGACTCGCCGAGCCGATCGCCGACCGGTCGCAGGGCCTGGACCCCCACCACCCCACGCTCGCCTCCCTGCTGAAGAAGGCGGGCTACGCCACCGCGCTGATCGGCAAGTGGCACTGCGGCTGGCTGCCCGACTACAGCCCCACCAAGTCGGGCTGGGACGAGTTCTTCGGCAATCACGGGGGCGTGCTGGAGTACTTCTCCAAGCTCGGCCAGCTCGGCGACCACGACCTCTACGAGGGGGACGCCGAGTACAAGGACCTGCGGTACTACACGACCGTGCTCAGGGAGCGGGCCGTCGAGTACGTCGGCCGGGACCACGACCGGCCCTGGCTGCTGAACCTCAACTTCACCACCCCGCACTGGCCCTGGCTCGCCGAGGGTGACGAGGAGACCGGTGCCGAGATCGCGGCGAAGATCAGGGCGGCGACGTCACAGGCCGAGGTCAGCAAGGCCCTGAACCACTACGACGGCGGCTCGGTCGCGAAGTACACGCAGATGGTGGAGAGCCTGGACGCGGCCGTCGGCGAGGTGCTCGCCGCCCTGCGCCGCTCCGGGCAGGAGGAGAACACCGTCGTGCTGTTCGCCAGCGACAACGGCGGCGAGCGCTTCTCGTACCTGTGGCCCCTCAGCGGCCAGAAGTTCTCGCTCCAGGAGGGCGGCATCCGGGTGCCCGCGATCCTGCGCTGGCCCGCCCGGATCGACGGCCATCAGGTCAGCCACGAGCCGAACTTCTCCCCCGACTGGACCGCGACCCTCCTGGAGCTGGCCGGTGCCCGGCCCGACCCGGCGTATCCGCTGGACGGCAAGAGCCTCGCCGGCTACCTGCTGCGCGGCGAACGGCTGCCCGAGCGGGACCTGTTCTGGCGGGTGCGCGGCAACCGGGCCCTGAGGCGCGGCGACTGGAAGTACTACCGGGACGCCAAGGGCACCGACCACCTGTACAACCTGGCCGAGGATCAGCGCGAACAGGCCGACCTCGCCCCCGACGAGCCGGAGTTGCTCACCGAGCTGAAGACGTCCTGGGAGAAGACCGCGGCGGGTCTGCTGCCGTACCCGGGCTAGCTAGCCCAGGATGCCTCGCTCATAGGCCGTGGCCACCGCCGCCGCACGGTCCTTCACGCCCAGTTTCGCGTAGAGATGCGTGAGGTGCGTCTTGACCGTGGCCTCGCTGATGAAGAGTTCACGGGCGATCTCGCGGTTGGAGGTGCCCTTGGCGACCAGGGCCAGGACCTCCCGCTCGCGGGCGGACAGGGGGTCGTTGCCGGGGGCCCGGGGAGTGCGGACCGCAGAGACCAGGCGGGAGGCCACGGCCGGGGAGAGGACGGTCCGGCCTTCCGCCGCCGCGCGGACCGCCGCGAACAGTTCGTCCCTCGGGGCGTCCTTCAGGAGGTAGCCCGTCGCGCCCGCCTCTATCGCGGGGAGGGTGTCGGAGTCGGTGTCGTACGTGGTGAGGACGAGGACCTTGGCGCGGGCGCCGGTGCGGGTCAGCTCGCGGATGGCGTCGACGCCCCCGCCGCCCGGCATGCGCAGGTCCATCAGGATCACGTCGGGGTCCAGGGCGGCGGCGAGCGCGACCGCCTCGACGCCGTTCGACGCCTCACCCAGCACGCGGAAGCCCTGCGCGGACTCGAACATGCCGCGCAGGCCGTCCCGTACGACGGGGTGGTCGTCGACGATGAGCAGGGTGATCGCGGCGGCGTCGTCAGTCATGGCGGACCAACGGTACGCGAGCGGAGACCGCCGTACCGTGGCCCGGCTCGGACTCGACGGTGAGGGACCCGGCGACGCGTTCGGCGCGGGCGCGCATGCCGTCGAGGCCGAAGCCGCCGGAGCCTGTGCGTTCGGGGACGGCGAGCGGGTCGAAGCCGCGGCCGTCGTCGCGGATGTCGAGGATGACCTCGTCGCCGAGGAAGGACAGGGTGACACCGACACGGCCGGCGGAGGCGTGCCGGGCGGTGTTGGAGAGGGCCTCCTGGACGATCCGCAGGAGCGTGGCCGCGATCTCCTCGTGGAGACGCTCGTCGGTGCCGGTGATCGTGAACTCGGCGCGCACACCTGTCCGTTCGCCCCATTCGGCGACGGTCTTTTTCAGGGCCTCCGGCAGTCCGGCGTCGGCCAGCGCCACGGGGGCGAGGTTGTGCACGGAGCGGCGGGCCTCGCCGAGGCTGTGCCGGGCCAGGTCGGTCGCGCGGGCCACGTGTTCGCGGGCCAGGCCGGCGTCCGGGGTGTTCACCACCACCTGGAGCTGGGCGATGATGCCGGTCAGCCCCTGGGCGATGGTGTCGTGGATCTCGGCGGCCAGCCGCCGGCGCTCGTCGGCGACTCCGGCCTCCCGGGCCTGCACCAGGAGTTGGGCGTGCAGGGCGGCGTTCTCGTCGAGGGCCTGCTGCAGGGCCGCGTTGGTGCGCTCCAGTTCGGTGATGCTGGCGGTCTGGATCCGGGTGCGTTCCTCCTCGCGCGCGGCCAGCTGCCCGAAGACGATCAGCAGCGCGATGTGGACGCAGAGCAGCGCCCCGAACACCGCCCAGTTCAGCGGCCCGTGCAGGGGCATGCCACCGGACTGCGACCCCGCGATGGTCACCGCGGTCGCCAGCAGCCCGAGTTTGAGCGGGCGCCCACGCAGCAGCCGGTCGGGGCCGACGAACCCGGCGGCGGCGTAGAAGGCGAAGAACGGGTTGAACCAGCTGAGCGCGAATCCCAGCGCCCAGCGCACGAAGTAGTAGCAGGCGCCAGGCACCGACGGGGCCAGGGGCCGGCCGCGGGACCAGCGCCCCCACCACACCTGCAGGATCACGGCGGCGCCGACCAGGGCGACGGCGGCATACCGCTCCCGTTGGGTCATGCCGACCGCGTCGACCGTGGCCGCGGAGAGCACGGTGCCCGCCGCGAGCATCCCGTACGGCCCCCAGCGGAAGTACGCCGCCCACCGCTGCTCCACGCCCGCCACGTCCGTCATTTCCACAGTGTCGGCCACGGCCGTGTCCCCTCCCCGGGCGCCGGTCATTCCCAGCGGAACCAGCGCGCGGCCGACGCCGAGAGCACCGCGGTCCACGCGGCGAGGACGGCCAGGTGGCCCCAACTCGGCCAGTCGCCCGCGGCGGCCTGGTCCAGGGCCCGTGCGGCGGCGCCGAACGGGGTGCACTGGACGATGCGGCCCAGCAGGTCCGGCATGGCCTGCACGGGCACCCAGACCCCGGCGCAGAACATCATCGGGAAGAACACGGCCGTCCCGATCGCGGTCGCGATCTTCGTCGTGCGGGCCCGTGCCGAGATCACCGCGCCCAGCGAGATGGCGGCGAGCACGGCGAGGAGCAGCGCGAGCAGGTACCCGACGGGCTGTTCGGGCAGCCGTACGTCGTAGGCGAGCCGTCCGACGACGAGCGTGAGCAGCGCGGAGGCCAGGGCCGCCACACCGTTCACCAGCATCTGGGCGGCCAGCAGGGCCGAGGGCCGGACGGGAGTGGTGGAGAGCCGGCGCAGGATGCCGTTCTCGCGGTAGCCGGTGAGGGTCGGCGGCATCGCCTGTACCCCGGCCATGATGAGGGCGACCAGGACACAGACGGGCACGTACACGTCGACGATCCGCAGCCCGCCGAGCCCGTCCTGCGCCTCGCGGAAGGACGGCATGGAACCGAGGATGCCCAGCAGCAGGGCCGGGAACAGCAGGACCCAGAAGAGACTGCCCGGCTCGCGCCGGAAGAGCCGGAACTCGCTGCGCAGAACGGCGGGGTTGATCAGTGCCGTGCTCATGCCGAGGCCTCCGTGAGGTCCAGGAAAGCGTCGTCCAGCGTGGCGTCGGTGACGCGGAGTTGACGGGCGGTGATGTGGTGGCGGGCGAGCAGGGACAGCACGGCGTTGACCGTGTCGTCCGTGCCGGACAGTGTGATCCGGCCGTCCTTGTTCGCGACGGCGACCAGGGCGGGGAGCGTGTTCAGCTCACGGTCGTCCAGGGGTGCGGACGGGGTGAAGCTGATGACGGTGGCGCCCGCCGAGCGGCGGATCAGCCCGGACGGGGTGTCCAGGGCGGCCACCCGGCCCTTGTCGATCACCGCGATCCGGTCGCAGAGCCGCTGCGCCTCCTCCATGAAGTGCGTGACGAGCAGGACGGTGACGCCGTTCGCGCGGATGTCCTCGATCAGCTCCCACGTGTCGCGGCGGGCGCGCGGATCGAGGCCGGTGGTGAGCTCGTCCAGGACGACGACCCGGGGGTCGCCGATCAGGGCGAGCGCGATGAACAGGCGCTGCTTCTGACCGCCGGACAGCTTGGCGAACCGGGTGGTCAGCTTCTCCTGAAGGCCGAGGCGTTCGGCCAGCGGGCGCCAGTCGACGGGGCGCGGATAGAACGCGCTGTAGAGCTCCAGCGCCTCACGGACGGTGAGTTTGGGCTGGAGCCGGCTCTCCTGGAGCTGGGCGCCCAGAACCTGGGCGACCCGCTCGTGGTCGGCGACCGGGTCGAGGCCGGTGACGCGGACGCGGCCGGAGTCGGGGACGCGCAGCCCCTCGACGCACTCGACGGTGGTGGTCTTGCCGGCGCCGTTCGGGCCGAGGACGCCGAAGATCTCGCCCTCCTCGACGGCGAAGGAGACGCCGTCCACGGCCGGGCGGCCGGCATAGGCCTTGCGCAGGTCGGTGACTTCGATGACGGACATGGACCGAGGGTCCCGGTGCGGCGGGTCCGCGCACATCGCCCGTCGCGCTCGAACGGACATCAGCCGATCGGCTGATGCCGGCGTACGACCCCCCGAACACCCAGGTCGTAGGACCAAGGACGGACCCGGACTCGGAGAAAACTCGGTGGGCAGTGTCAGTGGCGATCCGTAGGCTCACTGCTGATGGCCACGACATCTGCCCCCGCCCCCAACCGTTCTGCCGTGCGCACGCTGCTACGCCTGTGGCCGTACGTGCGGCCCGCGCGGTCACGGCTGTTCAGCGCCGCATTCGTGGCGATAGTCGCCTCCAGCACGGGCCTGGTGATCCCGCTCGTCCTGAAGTGGATGGTGGACGGGCCGGTCGCCGACCGGGACCCGGCCGGGGTGTGGCTCGGGGCGCTGTTCCTGCTGCTGCTCGGCTTCGCGGAGGCCCTGCTGTTCGGGCTGCGGCGCTGGCTGGTGGCGCGGCCGCTGGCGCACGTCGAGGCGTCGATGCGGGCGGATCTGTACCGGCACCTGCAGCGGCTGCCGGTGTCCTTCCACGACCGGTGGGCCTCCGGGCAGTTGCTGTCCCGGGGGATGACGGACCTGATGCTGGTCCGCATGTTCCTCGCCTTCCCGTTGACGTTCCTGCTGGTCAACGGGGTGACGATAGCGATCGGCGTGATCATCATGCTGCTCCAGGACTGGACGCTGGGGCTGGTGATCCTCGGGCCCGCCGTGCCCGTGATGGTGACCTGCGTGGTCTTCGAGAAGCGGTACGCCGAGGTGGCGCGGCGAGCGCAGGACCAGGTCGGCGACCTGACGACGGTCGTCGAGGAGAGCGTGCTCGGCATCCGCATCATCAAGGGCTTCGGACGCCACCGGAGCCAGGCGCGGGCGTTCCGGGACCTGTCGGGGAAGCTGCGCGGCACGGAGCTGCGCAAGGCGCGGCTGCTGGCGACGATCTGGGGCGTCATCGTGACGCTGCCCGAGATGGCGATCGGGGCGGCCCTGGTCGTGGGGGTCGTGCAGGTCGCCGACGGCGACTTGTCGGCGGGGACGCTGGTGGCGTTCCTGTCGACGGCGCTGGCCCTGCGGTGGCCGGTGGAGTCGATCGGGTTCCTGCTGGCCATGAGCCAGGAGGCGGCGACGGCGACCGAGCGGTACTTCGAGGTGATGGACGAGGACGTCGAGGAAGGCGCGGAGGTCGAGGAGCGTCGGCCTGCCGCCGCAGGCGGCCGGTCAACAGCCCTTGAGGACAAGGGACTTCGCTTTCACGACGTCCAGTTCCGCTACCCCGACGCCCCGCCCGACTCCCCGCCCGTCCTCCAGCACATCGACCTCCACATCCGCCCCGGCGAGTCCATGGCCCTGGTCGGCGCCACCGGCAGCGGCAAGACGACCCTCACCGCGCTCGTCCCCCGGCTCTACGACGTCACCTCGGGCCGCATCTCCCTCGACGGCGTCGACATCACCGGCCTGTCGAGGCAGGCGCTGCGCGCCAAGGTCGCCGTCGCCTTCGAGGAGCCCACGCTCTTCTCGGCCACGGTCGGCGACAACGTTCTCATGGGGGCCGAGGGCACGGCCGGGACGGCGGAGCTGGAGCGGGCCCTCGCCGTCGCCCAGGCAGACTTCGTGCACGCCCTGCCGCAGGGGACCGACACCCAGGTCGGTGAGCAGGGCCTCAGCCTCTCCGGCGGACAGCGGCAGCGCCTCGCGCTCGCCCGGGCGGTCGTCGGGCAGCCGGAGTTCCTCGTCCTGGACGACCCGCTGTCGGCGCTGGACGTGCACACCGAGGCCGCCGTGGAGGCCGCCCTGCGGGACGTCCTCGCGGACACGACCGCGCTGATCGTGGCGCACCGCCCCTCCACCGTGCTGCTCGCCGACCGGGTCGCGCTGCTGTCCGGCGGCCGGATCGCCGCCGTCGGCACCCACCACGAACTGCTGCGGACGAACGCCGAGTACGCGCACCTGATGTCAGGGGAAGAGGAGGGCGCACGATGACGGCGGCCACCAGCACACCGGCCGACAGGAAACCCGACGACGAACCCGACGACCGGCCCGCCGCCACCGGCGACCCCTTCGACCAGGACGTCCTGCCCACTCCCCCGGGCGCCACCGCCGCCCTGCTGCGCTCCCTGCTCACGCCACTGAAGGCCCGGGTCACGGTCACGACGGTTCTGCTGCTGCTCCAGCAGGCGGTCGTGCAGGCGGGCCCGCTGCTCGTGGCGTACGCCATCGACCGTGCCGTACCGGCGTTCCGGGCCGGCGACCACGGGCCGCTGATCACGGTGGGCGCCGGCTATCTGGCGTGCGCGCTGGCCGCGGGCGGGCTGCAGTACGCGTTCGTCGCCGCCGCTGCCCGGGTCAGCCAGGACGTGCTGCTCGACCTGCGCGGCCGGATCTTCCGCCACGCGCAGGCGCTGAGCGTCGACTTCCACGAGCGCTACACCTCGGGCCGGCTCATCTCCCGCTCCACGGCGGACGTGGAGTCCCTGCGCGAACTGCTGGACGAGGGCCTGCAGGAGCTCGTGACGGTCATCCTGTCCTTCGTCTACATCTCGGCGATGCTGCTCTGGCTCGACCTGGGCCTCGGGAGCGTGGCGGTGGCGTCCCTGGTGCCGCTCTACGCCCTCGTGCGGCTGTACCAGCGGCGGGCCGGGCGGGTGTACCGGGCGCGGTCCACCGCCATCGCGGCCGTCATCGTGAAGTTCGTCGAGACGATGAACGGCATCCGGCCGGTGCGCGCCTTCCGCCGCGAGGCCGTCAACGACGCGGACTTCGGCGTGCTCAACCGGCGGCACGAGCGGACCAACGGCAACACGCTGCTGGAGATGGCCCGCTACGTCACCGGCTCGCGGCTGGTCGCCAACACGGCGGTCGCGGCGATCGTGCTGTGGGGCGCCTACCGGGTCGCGGGCGGCACGCTGGCCCTCGGTGTGCTGGCGGCGGCCGTGCTGTACCTGCGGCGGCTGTACGACCCGATCGACCGGCTCGGGATGTTCCTCAACTCCTACCAGTCGGCGGCGGCCTCGCTGGAGAAGATCGCCGGGCTGCTCGCCCAGACCCCGTCCGTCCCCGAGCCGGCGGACCCCCGTCCGCTCCCGCCCCTGGCGAGCGAACACCCGGGCCGCGAGGTCGTCTTCGACGGCGTCAGCTTCGGCTACCGCACCGGCGGCGAGGTGCTGCCCCGCTTCGACCTCACGATCCCGGCCGGGCAGACGGTCGCGGTCGTCGGCTCCACGGGCGCCGGAAAGTCGACGCTGGCCAAGCTGCTGGCCCGGTTCTACGACCCCTCCGAGGGCCGGGTGCTGCTGGACGGCGTCGGCCTGCGCGAGCTCGCCGTGCCCGACCTGCGGCGCGGGGTGGTCATGGTGACGCAGGAGTCGTTCCTGTTCTCCGGCACGGTCGCCGAGAACATCGCGATCGGCCGCCCGGACGCGACCCGTGCGGAGATGGAGCAGGCGGCGAAGGAGATCGGCGCGCACGACTTCATCAGCGCCCTGCCCGACGGCTACGACACCGACGTACGCAAGCGGGGCGGCCGCATCTCGGCCGGACAGCGGCAACTGGTGGCGTTCGCCCGGGCGTTGCTGGCCGACCCGGCGGTGCTGATCCTCGACGAGGCGACCAGCTCGCTGGACATCCCGGGCGAGCGCGCGGTGCAGCGGGCGATGGCGACGGTGCTGAAGGGGCGCACGGCGGTGGTCATCGCGCACCGGCTCTCGACCGTCGAGATCGCGGACCGTGTCCTGGTGATGGAGCAGGGGAAGATCGTCGAGGACGGCGGACCGGCCGAACTCGTCGCGGGCACGGGCAGGTTCGCCGATCTGCACCGGGCCTGGCGGGACAGTCTGGCGTAGGGCGGCGGCGGAGGGCGGGCGGATGATCGACGCGTACGAGGACCCCGGCACACCCGACCGCCGTGGCGGTGCGCGCTACCTGTGGTGGCTGGTCACCCGGCAGCCCTGGCGGTGTGCGGCCGGGGCCATGTTCGGCAGTGTGTGGATGGTGCTCCTGGCGGCCACGCCGTATCTGATGTCCCGGGCGATCGACGACGGTCTCGAGCCCGGCGACATGGGCTCGCTGGCCCTGTGGAGCGGGGCGCTGTTCGCGGTGGGGGCGTTCAACGCCTGGCTGAGCATCATGCGGCACCGCACGATGACCCGGGTGCGGATGGACGCCAACTTCCGCACGGTGAAGGTCGTCGTCGGTCAGGCGGTACGGCTCGGCGACTCCCTGTCGCGGCAGATGGGGGCCGGGGAGGTCGTCACGATCGGCGTGGGCGACGTGCAGACGGTCAGCCAGGCCCTGACTGTCGTCGGCCCCGGCCTCGGCGCGGTCGTGGCCTACCTCGTCATCGCCGTCCTGCTGGTGTCGGTCTCTCCGCTCATCGCCGCGGTCGTCCTGCTCGGCATCCCGGTGATCGTCCTGCTCGTCGGGCCGCTGCTCGGCCGGTTGCAGGGCTCCGAGACGGAGTACCGCGAGCGGCAGGGCGTCCTGACCGCACGGATCGGCGACCTGGCGGGCGGACTGCGGGTCCTCGCCGGGCTCGGCGGCAAGACACTGGTCGCGGACGCCTTCCGCCGCGACTCGCGGCGGCTGCGCGAACAGGGCTACCGGGTTGGCGCGGTGACCAGCTGGGTCCAGGCCCTGGGCATCGGCCTGCCGACCCTCTTCCTGGCCGTGGTGACCTGGCTGGCGGCCCGCCTGGCCGCGCAGGGGGACATCACCGCGGGCCAGCTGGTCTCGGTGTACGGCTATGTGGCGGTCCTGGTGGGCCCGGTGTCCTTCTGGGTCGAGTGCGGCTACCAGATCAGCCGGGGCGTGGTGTGCGCGCGCCGGGTCGTACGGTTCCTACGGCTGGAGCCCATGCCGGACACGGGCACGCTGGACGCCCCCGCCGAGCCGTCGGCCCTGCACGACCCCGAGTCGGGCGTACGGGTCCTGCCGGGCCGCCTGACCGCCCTGGTCGCGGAACACCCCGCGGATGCCGCGACGGTCCTGGACCGCCTCGCCCGTTACGTTCCCTCGAACGCGACCTGGGGCGGAGTACGCCTGGACGACATCGCGCTCCCCCGGATCCGAGAACACATCCTGCTGGCCGACCACGAGGCCGACCTATTCGCAGGCACGCTGCGGGACATGATCAGGCCTGCTTCCAGGGGCGCGGGGAACTGCGCGACAAGCCACAACGCATCCGCAGCGCTGCACACAGCCGCAGCCGAAGACATCATCCAGGCCCTTCCTCACGGCCTGGACACCCCCATGGACGCCCAGGCCAGAAACCTCAGCGGCGGCCAACGCCAACGCATCCGCCTAGCCAGGGCCCTCCTCGCCGACCCCGACATCCTCCTCACCGTCGAACCCACCTCAGCCCTGGACGCCCACACGGAAGCCAAAGTCGCCGCCCGGCTCAGAGAGGCCCGCCAGGGCCGCACCACGGTCGTCACCACCACCTCCCCCCTGGTCCTGGACCACACGGACACCGTCCTCTACCTGAAGGACGGCAAGGTCGCGGCCTCCGGCACCCACCACGAACTCCTCGACACCACCCCCGGCTACCGAGCCTTCGTCGCGAGGGACACCGAGGAGGTCCTGGGATGACCCGCGGCCACCTCCCCATCGCCGAACGGACCGACGTCCGACGCGCCCTGCTCGCTCTCGTCCGGGCCGACAAACAGGCCTTCATCACCGTCCTGGCCCTGAACGCCCTCGCCGCCGTGGCCGGTCTGGCAGGCCCCCGGGCTGCTGGGCCGGATGATCGACGACGTCCGGGCGGGTCACGGCGTCACAGCGGTGGACCGCCTCGCCCTGGTCCTCCTCCTGTGCGCCCTCGCCCAACTGCTCCTCGCCCGCTGGGCCCGCTTCGTGGGCCACCGCTTCAGTGAACGCACCCTCGCCCGGGTACGGGAGCGGTTCGTGGACCGGGCGCTCACCCTGCCCGCCTCGGTGGTGGAGCGCGCCGGCACCGGCGACCTGACGGCCCGCGGCACCTCGGACGTCACGACCGTCGGCAACACCCTGCGCGACGCCGGCCCGATCCTGCTCATCAACCTCGTGCAGACAGTGTTCCTGGTCGGCGCGGTGTTCTTCCTGGACCCCCTGCTCGGCGCCCTCGGCGTGCTCGGCCTGACGCCGATCTGGCTGGCGTTGCGCTGGTATCTGCGCCGGGCCCGGGACGGGTATCTGGCCGAGGGCGCGGCGACCTCGGAGGTGGCGGAGATCCTCGCGGCGACCGCGTCCGGGGCACGCACGGTGGAGGCCTTCCGGCTCCAGGAGCGGCGCACGGCCGCGAGCCGGGACGCCCTGGAGACGTCCCGGCGTACCCGCTTCCACACCCTCTACCTGCGCAGCGTGTTCTTCCCGGCGGTGGAGGTGTCCTACGTCGTCCCCGTGGCCGGGGTGCTGGTGATCGGCGGGGCCCTGCACGCGTCGGGCTCGATGAGTCTCGGGGCGGTCGTGGCGGCGGCCCTGTATCTGCACCAGCTGAGCGGGCCGCTGGACGAGATCCTGATCCGGGTCGAGCAACTGCAGAGCAGCGGGGCCTCGTTCGCCCGGGTGGAGGGGCTGGCCAGGGCTCCGCGCGCCGCCGGCGAGGGGGACTGTCCGGATCCGGCCGGTGACCGCATCGACGTCACCGGCGCGCGCTACGCCTACGACGGGGGCGTCGAGGTGCTGCGCGGCGTCGATCTGACGGTGACGCCCGGGGAGCGACTGGCCATGGTCGGGCCCTCCGGGGCTGGCAAGACCACGCTGAGCCGGCTGATGGCGGGCGTCGACGCTCCGACCGCCGGCTCGGTGACGGTCGGCGGCGTGCCCGTCGTCGGGCTGGGACCGGAGCGGCTGCGCCGCCAGGTCGTCCTGGTCACCCAGGAGCACCATGTGTTCCTCGGCTCGGTCCGTGACAACCTGCGGATCGCCGAACCGTCCGCCGGTGACGCTCAGGTGTGGAAGGCGCTGGCCGTGGTCGGCGCCGACACCTGGGTGCGGGAGCTGCCCGAGGGCCTGGACACCCGGCTGGGCCAGGGCGGTTGGCGCACCGACGGTTCGCAGCCCCAACAACCCGCCCTCGCCCGGGTGGTGCTGGCGGATCCGCACACCCTGATCCTGGACGAGGCGACCGCCCTGCTCGACCCGACGACCGCCCGGCACACCGAGCGTGCCCTGGCCGCCGTCCTCGAGGGGCGCACCGTCATCGCCGTCGCCCACCGGCTGCACACCGCGCACGACGCCGACCGGGTCGCGGTGATGGAGGACGGCCTGCTGACCGAACTCGGCACGCACGACGAGCTGGTGGCGGCGGGCGGGGCGTACGCGGCCCTGTGGCACTCCTGGCACGGGGACCTGCCCGAGGGCCGTCAAGAGTCCGTATAACGAACATGAACTTCCGGTCAACGAACCGTTTCCGGCCATACTGTTGACGCGGTCCTGACAGAAAGCGCACTCCCCTGCCACGCTTCCCACGACTGCTCCACAGAAACCCCACTGCAACACCTCCACCTCCCCAGGCCGGGCGACCCCCGGCCATGCAGAAGGAGTCCGTGTTGAGAAGCAGTTCCTCGCGCAGAGGCACCTCCCACAGACGCACTCCCCACACCCCTCGCCGTACCGCGGCCGTGGCCCTCGCCGGCGTCGCCGCGCTGATCGCCACCGCCGTCCAGGCCGGCACCGCCACCGCGGCCCCGGAGAACAGGACACCGGCGGCCGCGAGCAAGGCGAAGCCGGGCTCGGAATCGGTCCGGCTCACCCCCGCCCAGCGCGCCGCGCTGATCCGGGAAGCGAACGCCGGCAAGGCCGAGACCGCGAAGGACCTGGGCCTCGGCACCCAGGAGAAGCTGGTCGTCCGCGACGTCCTGAAGGACCGCGACGGCACCGTGCACACGCGCTACGAGCGCACCTACGCGGGCCTGCCCGTCCTCGGCGGCGACCTGGTCGTCGAGAGCACGAAGGCGGACGCCACCGCGTCCGTCACGAAGGCCACCCGCGCCGCGATCGAGCCCGCCACGACGAAGGCGGCGGTGTCCGCCGCGAAGGCCCGGCAGCAGGCCCTGACCGCGGGGAAGGCCGACGAGGCCAAGAGCCCGGACATCAACCGCGAGCCCCGCAAGGTGATCTGGGCCGCGAGCGGCAAGCCGGTCGTGGCGTACGAGACGGTCGTCGGCGGCTTCCAGCACGACGGCACCCCGCAGGAACTGCACGTGGTCACCGACGCCACCACCGGCGCGAAGCTGTACGAGTGGGAGGCCATCGAGACCGGGACCGGCAACACGGTCTACAGCGGCACGGTCGACCTCACCACGACCCAGTCCGGGTCGACGTACAACCTCACCGACGGCGCCCGCGGCAACCACAAGACGTACAACCTCAACCGCGGCACCTCCGGCACCGGCACCCTCTTCTCCGGCCCCGACGACGTGTGGGGCAACGGCACCCCCTCCAACCTGGAGTCGGCCGGCGCCGACGCCCACTACGGGGCCGCGCTGACCTGGGACTACTACAAGAACGTGCACGGCCGCAGCGGCATCCGCGGTGACGGCGTGGGCGCGTACTCCCGGGTCCACTACGGCAACAACTACGTCAACGCGTTCTGGTCGGACAGCTGCTTCTGCATGACCTACGGCGACGGCTCGGGCAACGCGAACCCGCTGACGTCGATCGACGTGGCCGCCCACGAGATGACCCACGGGCTGACGTCGAACACCGCGGGCCTCAACTACAGCGGCGAGTCCGGCGGCCTGAACGAGGCGACGAGCGACATCTTCGGCTCGACCGTCGAGTTCTACGCGAACAACTCCTCCGACGTCGGTGACTACCTCATCGGCGAGGAGATCAACATCAACGGCGACGGGACCCCGCTGCGCTACATGGACAAGCCGAGCAAGGACGGCGCGTCCAAGGACAGCTGGTACTCCGGCATCGGCTCGATCGACGTGCACTACTCCTCGGGCCCTGCGAACCACTTCTTCTACCTGCTGAGCGAGGGCAGCGGCACCAAGACGATCAACGGTGTCACCTACAACTCGGCCACCTCGGACGGGCTTCCGGTCACCGGCATCGGCCGGGACAAGGCGGAGAAGATCTGGTTCCGCGCGCTGACCACGAAGTTCACCTCGACGACCAACTACGCGGGCGCCCGCACCGGCACCCTCGCCGCGACCGGTGAGCTCTACGGCACCGACAGCGCCGAGTACAAGGCGGTCCAGCACGCGTGGGCGGGCATCAACGTCGGCACCCGCCCCGGCGACGGGGGCGGCGGCGGTACGTCCTTCGAGAACGCCGCCGACGTGGCGATCCCGGACCGGGGCGCGGCGGTCACCTCGCCGGTCACCGTCACCGGCCGGACGGGCAACGCGCCCTCCAACCTCCAGGTCGCCGTGGACATCGTCCACACCTACATCGGTGACCTCAAGGTGGATCTGGTCGCCCCCGACGGCACGGCGTACACGCTGAAGGGCTACGGCACCGGCGGCAGCGCGGACAACATCAACGAGACCTACACGGTGAACGCCTCCTCCGAGGTCGCCAACGGCACCTGGCAGCTGCGGGTCCAGGACAACGCGGCCATCGACACCGGCTACATCAACAGCTGGAAGCTCACCTTCCCGTAAGCCGTAGGCCGTAGGCCGTAGGCCACAGGCCACAGGCCGCACCGGTCCCCAAGTCAGGGCGCCGCCCCGGTGGGTTCGACTCCCCCGGGACGGCGCCCGCTTCACATGCCCGGACCCGTCAGCCTGTCGTCGATTTCCGGCCAACATCACGCGCTACTCCTGACATGTACGCGCCCTTGGTGCCACTCTTCCCCCACCCGCCGCACAGCACCCCAGCAGTTCCCCCACATCAAGGAGCTCGTGTGACCCCCCTCTACGCGCGTCACAAGCGCACCACCCTGGCCATCGCCACCGCCGTCGCCGCCGGCGCCCTGCTCACCACCGGTCTGACCTCCGGCAGCAGCGTCGCCGCCGACTCCTCCTCCAAGCCGGTCCTCGCCGCCGCCCCCGTCCTGCTCTCCGCGCCCGCCCGCACGGCTCTCGTCAAGGAGCAGCAGGCGGACGCCCCGAAGACCGCCGACGAGATAGGCCTCGGCGAACAGGAGAAGCTGGTCGTCAAGGACGTCGTGAAGGACGCCGACGGCACGGTCCACACGCGCTACGAGCGCACCTACGCGGGCCTGCCGGTCCTCGGCGGCGACCTCGTCGTGCACGAGTCGAAGTCCGGCGGGGCCTTGGGCGTGACCAGAGCGACGAAGGCCGCCCTCAAGGTCGCCTCCCTCAAGCCGGCGGTCGCCGCCGCCAAGGCCGAGAAGCAGGCCGTGACGCTCGCCAAGGCGGCCGGCTCGGAGAAGACCGAGGCGAACTCCGCTCCCCGCAAGGTGATCTGGGCGGCCGACGGCAAGCCCACGCTCGCCTACGAGACCGTCGTCGGCGGCCTCCAGGAGGACGGCACGCCGAACGAGCTGCACGTCATCACCGACGCCGCCACCGGCAAGAAGCTCTACGAGCACCAGGCCATCGAGACCGGCACCGGCAACACCACGTACAGCGGCAAGGTCGACCTCACGACCACCAAGTCCGGGTCGACGTACAACCTGACGGACAGCACCCGCGGCGGCCACAAGACGTACAACCTGAATCGCGGCACCTCCGGCACCGGCACCCTGTTCTCCGGCGCGGACGACGTCTGGGGCACCGGCAACCCGTCCAACCTGGAGACCGCCGCCGCCGACGCGCACTACGGCGCCCAGGTGACCTGGGACTTCTACAAGAGCGCCTTCGGCCGCAGCGGCATCCGCAACGACGGCAAGGCCGCCTACTCGCGCGTCCACTACGGCAACGCCTATGTCAACGCCTTCTGGTCGGACAGCTGCTTCTGCATGACCTACGGCGACGGCGAGGGCAACACCAACCCGCTGACCTCGCTCGACGTGGCCGCCCACGAGATGAGCCACGGCCTGACGTCGGCCACGGCCGGCCTCAACTACAGCGGCGAGTCCGGCGGCCTGAACGAGGCCACCAGCGACATCTTCGGCGCGGGCGCCGAGTTCTTCGCCAACAACTCCTCCGACGTCGGTGACTACCTCATCGGCGAGGAGATCGACATCAACGGCGACGGCAGCCCGCTGCGCTACATGGACAAGCCCAGCAAGGACGGCTCCTCCAAGGACGCCTGGTCCTCCAGCCTCGGCGGCGTGGACGTCCACTACTCCTCCGGTCCCGCCAACCACTTCTTCTACCTGCTGTCCGAGGGCAGCGGCTCGAAGACCATCAACGGCGTGACCTACAACTCGCCCACCTCCAACGGCTCCACGGTCACCGGCATCGGCCGCACCAAGGCGCTGCAGATCTGGTACAAGGCGCTGACGACGTACATGACGTCGACGACCAAGTACGCGCAGGCCCGCACGGCGACCCTGAACGCGGCCTCGGCGCTCTACGGCGCGAGCAGCACCGAGTACAAGGCGGTCGCCGCCGCCTGGTCCGCGGTCAACGTCGGCTGACCGAAGCACGACCCACGGGCGGTACCCGGAGCCACGCCGGCTCCGGGTACCGCCCTACTCTTGGGGACCATGTCTTCGGAGGACTTCACCTACGCCGATGTCGGCGCCACCCGCGAGGAGCACTTCTGCCCGCCGGGCTTCCACCCCATGAACGTGCGCACCCGCCTAGGGGAGGGCGAGGAGGTCTTCCAACGGGCCTCGGAGGCGGTGCTCACCTGGGAGATGCACCGGGCCATGGGCGTCGGCGTCGACGCGAGCGCGGAACGAGCCGCCCCCGGCGTCGACGTCACCGTCACCCTCGCCGGCATGATCAAGGCCCCCTGCCGAGTCGTGTGGACCCTGGAGGAACCCCGCCGCACCGGCTGGGCCTACGGCACCCTGACCGGCCACCCGGAATGCGGCGAGGAGTCCTTCGTCGTCGACCGCACAGGAGACGGCACGGTCTGGCTGACGGTGAACGCGTTCAGCAGGCCGGCCAAGTGGTACGCGAGGGCGGGCGGCCTGGCGACCAGAGGTCTCCAGCACGCCTATGCCCGCCGCTGCGGCAATGTTCTGCGGAACCTGGCAACGGAGGGTGGTGAAGACACCTAGGGGCGCGGGGCTGTATCGATCTGCGGCTCCGCCACGTGGGCGCGACCAGCCCCCACACACCCGCGGCCAAACTCAACGCATCAACAACCCCGCAGCCTCCACAAGCTCCTCGGAAGGCCCGGCCACCAGCCCCAACTCCGCACTGGAGGCCAGCAGCCGATGCGCGGGAAGGATCCGCACCGTGTACCCGAAAGGCCCGGTGCGATCCAGGGACAAGGCCCCTTCGTACACCCACCGCCCGTCCTTGTCGGGAGAACCCACCGGCTTCAACGGAACAACCGCCGCGTCCCCGATCCGATCCTCCTCATCCACCCGCCCCGACACCACCTGAACCTCGACATCATCAGGCCCGAGATCCCCGAGCCCGACCCGCACCCGAAGCCCCAGCGTCGTCCCGAGCTCGGCCAGCGCCTCGGACACGGACGTCTCCACATGGTCGACAGTGACGCCCGGCCAGGCCCCCCGCACCCGCGCCTTCCACTCGGCCAGCTCCCGCGCCGCGTCCGCTCCCATCGAGCGGTGGGCCAGCGCCGCCGGCGCGTAGAGACGCTCGACGTACTCACGGACCATGCGCCCGGCCAGCACCTTCGGCCCGAGCAGGCTCAGGGTCCGGCGGACCATCTCGATCCAGCGGTCGGGCAGCCCGCTGCGGCCGCGCTCGTAGAAGCGGGGCGTCACCCGCTGCTCCAGCAGGTCGTACAGCGCCGCGGCCTCTATGTCGTCGCGGCGGTCCGGGTCGGTCCCGACACCGTCGGCCGTGGGGATGGCCCAGCCGAAGTCCGGCTGGAACCACTCGTCCCACCACCCGTCGAGTACGGACAGATTGAGACAACCGTTGAGCGCCGCCTTCATGCCGGACGTGCCGCAGGCCTCCAGCGGACGGAGCGGATTGTTCAGCCAGATGTCGCAGCCCGGGTACAGCTTCTGCGCCATGGCCATGCCGTAGTCGGGCAGGAACACGAGCCGGTGCCGCACCCGCGGATCGTCCGCGAACCGCACCAGCTCCTGCACCAGCCGCTTCCCGCCGTCGTCCGCGGGGTGCGCCTTGCCCGCCACGACGATCTGGACCGGCCGCTCGGAGTGCAGCAGCAGGTCCATCAGCCGGTCGCGGTCGCGCAGCATCAGCGTCAGACGCTTGTACGAGGGGACGCGCCGGGCGAAGCCGATGGTGAGGACGTCCGGGTCGAGCACGCCGTCGATCCAGCCCAGCTCGGCCGTACCGGCACCGCGCTGCCGCCACGAGGCCCGCAGCCGCTCCCGCACCTCGGTCACGAGCTGCTCGCGCAGGCCCCGGCGCAGCTCCCAGATCTCCTGGTCGGGGATGTCGGCCACCGAGTCCCAGCGGTCCGAGCCGCCGACGGTCAGCGCGTCCTCGGCGCGCTGCACGCCGATCTGCCGGGCGCCGAGCCGGAACACCTCCGGGGCGACCCAGGTGGGCGCGTGCACCCCGTTGGTCACGGACGTGATCGGCACCTCGTCGGCGTCGAAGCCGGGCCACAGGCCGGAGAACATCTCGCGGCTGACGTTGCCGTGCAGCAGGGACACCCCGTTGGCGCGCTGGGCCAGGCGCAGGCCCATCACGGCCATGTTGAACAGGTTGGACTCCCCGCCGGGGTAGGTCTCCATGCCGAGTTTGAGGACGCGCCCGACGTCGATGCGCGGCAGCTCCGCGTCGGGACCGAAGTGGCGGGCGACCAGCTCGCGGTCGAAGCGGTCGATCCCGGCCGGGACAGGGGTGTGGGTGGTGAAGACCGTCCCGGAGCGGACCGCCTCCAGCGCCGCGTCGAAGTCCGAACCCGCCGCGCAGAGTTCGGCGATGCGCTCCAGGCCGAGGAAACCGGCGTGCCCCTCGTTGGTGTGGAACACCTCCGGAGCGGGGTGCCCGGTCAGCCGGCAGTACGTCCGGACCGCTCGCACCCCTCCTATCCCCAGCAGCATCTCCTGCAACAGCCTGTGCTCGCTGCCGCCGC
Source organism: Streptomyces sp. NPDC040589 (assembly GCF_055594445.1). NCBI lineage: Bacteria > Bacillati > Actinomycetota > Actinomycetes > Kitasatosporales > Streptomycetaceae > Streptomyces > Streptomyces sp. NPDC040589. Next base: position 364,310 of record NZ_JBVIWP010000001.1, read on the forward strand.
CGTAGAGCCGGTCGGTCACACCGCGCTCGCCGAGGTCGTTCTCCTCGACGTCCGAGTCCAGCATCAGCAGCGGGACCCGGCCGACCTGCGCCAGCCAGATCCGGGCGCGCAGCTGCTTGCCGCCGGGCAGGGCGAGGGCGACCTGGGCGGGGGTGCCGTCCGGCTCCTCCAGGAGGACCAGCGGCAGCTCGTTCGGGTCGAGGACGGGGTAGTGCTCCTGCTGCCAGCCGTCCCGGGAGAGGGTCTGGCGGAAGTAGCCGTGCCGGTAGAGCAGCCCGACGCCGATCAGCGGGACGCCCAGGTCGCTGGCGGCCTTCAGATGGTCGCCGGCCAGGATGCCGAGGCCGCCGGAGTACTGCGGCAGGGCGGCCGTGACGCCGAATTCGGGTGAGAAGTAGGCGATCGCGGCGGGAAGCTCCTCGGGCTGGGCCTGGTACCAGCGGTCGCCGGTCACGTAGTCGTGCAGATCGCCCGCGACCGAGGCGAGGCGGCGCAGGAACCGGCGGTCCTCGGCCAGGGCCGCGAGCCGCGCGGGCGGCACGCTGCCCAGCAGCCGGACCGGGTCGCGCCCGGAGGCGGCCCAGCGCTCGGGGTCGACGGACTGGAAGAGGTCACGGGTCTCCGTGTGCCACGACCACCGCAGATTGCGGGCCAGATCGCTGAGCGGCCGGAGGGGGTCGGGGAGAACGGGTCGGACGGTGAATCGACGGATCGCCTTCACGGGTTCCACCTCGGCGCGTTCGCTGGTTGACGCAGGGCTTTGACACAGGGCTTCATCGACGTCTCCTACGACAGTACCGGCGGAGGTGCCGCCGCCGCTGAGGCTCCGCCGTCGGACCCCCGATCGGCCTGAACAGCACCATTCACGGATATGGCCGATTCCACCCCCATAGGCGTCCTTGTGGTGTTTCACGCGTCACGAGAGGCTGCCCCTGGCGTACCGGCCCGCGCCCGCCGCTCGCGGCGCCGCGCGGCAGCCGTACGCCGAGTCGAGGAGGGGAACTCGGACCATGGCACGGACGCGTACACGGCGCCCGCGCTGGACGGGGGGCCTGGCCGCGGCGGTCTGCGCCGCGGCGTTTTCGGCCATCACCCTGCCCGCGCACGCCGTACCGGAGGGGCGGATACTCGGCGCCGGAGGACCCGGCTCCGTGCACGGCAGCTATCTCGTGACACTGAAGGAGGGCACGCGGGCACCTTCGAGGGCCGGAAAGGGCCTCGCCGAGACGTACGGGGTGGACATAAGCCACACCTACGGCACGGTCCTGAACGGCTACGCGATCAGGGCCAACCCGAGACAGGCGGCACGGCTCGCCGCCGATCCGCGGGTCGCCTCGGTCGTCCAGGACACCCGCGTGCGGCTGGACCACGCACAGCGGACCCCGGCGTCCTGGGGGCTGGACCGCGTGGACCAGGCGAGTCTGCCCCTGGACCGGAGCTACACCGGGCCCGAGTCGGCGGGTGCCGGGGTGACGGTGTACGTGATCGACACCGGCGTCCGCACCACCCACCGGGACTTCGGGGGCCGGGCGAGCCACGGCTGGGACTTCGTCGGGAACGACAAGGTCGCGGCGGACGCCAACGGCCACGGCACGCACGTGGCCGGCACGGTCGCCGGCAAGACCCACGGCGTCGCCGGGAAGGCCCGGATCGTCTCCGTACGGGTCCTCGACGCCGCGGGCGGCGGCACCACGGCCCGGGTGATCGCCGGGATCGACTGGGTGACCCGGCACGCGAGGAAGCCCGCGGTCGCCAATCTCAGCCTGGGCGGCCCGCGCAACGACCGGCTGGACGCCGCCGTCCGCGCCTCCATCGCGTCCGGCGTCACGTACACGGTCGCCGCGGGCAACGACGCCAGGCCGGCCGGGCTCTACTCCCCGGGCAGCGTCCAGCAGGCGATCACGGTCGGCGCGACCGACCGGAGGGATACGAAACCGGCCTTCTCCAACCACGGTCCGGCCCTCGATCTCTTCGCCCCGGGCGTCGAAATCACCTCCGCGGCCGCCGCGAGCGACACCGCGCGGGCCACCTTCTCGGGCACGTCGATGGCGTCTCCGCACGCGGCGGGCGCGGCCGCGCTGTATCTGGCCGATCATCCGAAAGCGACTCCGTCCCAGGTCGGGAGGGCTCTGACGACGGGAGCGGCGACCGGGAAGATCTCCGGCCGGGGTATCGGTTCGCCGGACAGGTTACTGCGGGTGCCCCACCCGTAGGGCGAAGGAGCAGCCACACACAAGGGCCGGCCTCGTCCGTCGCGGACGAGGCCGGTCTTGTGTGTCGACATACGCGTGAGTAGTTAACAAAGTGCCGGATTGCCCACCCGAATAGGGTGGGAAGGCTCCTGCGGGTACCCCTCTCAGGAGCACCACGCAGGACCCACCTCCCCATAGACCTCCGCCCACCCACGTTGACGCGGACAGGAGCGGTCATGCCCGCCAAGCACCCTTCGTCACCACCCCCGACCCGCCGCACCGGGGCGCACGCGCCCGGCGGCGAGGCACCCCCCGTGCGCCCGGCCGACGCCGGTCCACCGGTCCCGCAACCACCCCCCGTGGGCGAGGCGACCGCCGTCGGGCGCATACCCGTGCTCGATGTCCGTCCGGTCGTCCAGCGCGGACGCCGGCCGGCCAAGGCCGTGACCGGCGAGACCTTCGAGATCTCGGCGACCGTGTTCCGGGAGGGGCACGACGCGGTCGCCGCCAATGCCGTCCTGAAGGACCCCGAGGGCCGCCCCGGGCCGTGGACACCTCTGCGGGAGCTGGCCCCCGGCACGGACCGGTGGGGCGCCACGGTCACCGCCGGGAAGCCCGGCCTGTGGACGTTCACCGTGGAGGCGTGGGGCGACCCCGTCGCCACCTGGCGCCACCACGCTCAGATCAAGATCCCGGCCGGCATGGACACGGACGTCGTCCTGGAGGAGGGCGCACGCCTGTACGAGCGGGCCGCCGAGGGCATACCCGAGGAGGAGGGCCTGCGGGACGTGGTCCTGGCCGCCGTCGACGCCCTGCGGGACGAGAGCCGCCCGGCGGCCTCGCGGCTCGCGGGGGCGCTGGCGCCGGAGGTGGACGAGGTACTGGCCCGTCATCCGCTGCGGGACCTGGTCACCACCTCCGAGCCGCTGCCGCTGCTGGTGGAGCGGGAGCGGGCCCTGTACGGCTCCTGGTACGAGTTCTTCCCCCGCTCCGAAGGCACCTCCGAGCAGCCGCACGGCACGTTCCGCACCGCCGCGCGCCGCCTTCCGGCGATCGCCGCCATGGGTTTCGACGTGGTCTACCTGCCCCCGATCCACCCGATCGGCACGACCTTCCGCAAGGGCAAGAACAACACCCTCTCCCCCGGACCCGACGACGTCGGCGTGCCCTGGGCGATCGGCTCGCCCGAGGGCGGCCACGACGCCGTCCACCCCGCTCTGGGCACCCTGGAGGACTTCACCTGGTTCGTCGGCCAGGCCCGCGAGCTGGGCTTGGAGGTGGCGCTGGACTTCGCGCTGCAGTGCTCCCCGGACCACCCCTGGGTGCAGAAACACCCCGAGTGGTTCCACCACCGCCCCGACGGCACCATCGCCTACGCCGAGAACCCGCCGAAGAAGTACCAGGACATCTACCCCATCGCCTTCGACGCCGACATGGACGGCCTCATCGCCGAGACCGTGCGCGTACTGCGGCACTGGATGGACACCGGCGTGCGGATCTTCCGCGTGGACAACCCGCACACCAAGCCGGTGGTCTTCTGGGAGCGGGTCATCGCGGACATCAACCGCACCGACCCCGACGTGATCTTCCTGGCCGAGGCGTTCACCCGCCCGGCCATGATGGCCACCCTGGCCCAGATCGGCTTCCAGCAGTCCTACACGTACTTCACCTGGCGCAACACCAAGCAGGAGCTGACCGACTACCTCACGGAACTCTCCGGCGAGGCCGCGTCCTACATGCGGCCGAACTTCTTCGCCAACACCCCCGACATCCTGCACGCCTACCTCCAGCAGGGCGGCCGCCCCGCCTTCGAGGTCAGGGCGGTGCTGGCGGCGACGCTCTCCCCGGCCTGGGGCATCTACTCCGGCTACGAGCTGTGCGAGAACACCCCGCTCAGGGAAGGCAGCGAGGAGTACCTGCACTCGGAGAAGTACCAGCTCACCCGCCGCGACTGGGACGCCGCCGAACGCGAGGGACGCACCATCACCCCGCTGCTGACCAGGCTCAACACCATCCGGCGGGAAAATCCGGCCCTCCAGCAGCTGCGCGATCTCCACTTCCACGACGCGGACCAGGAAGCGGTGATCGCCTACTCGAAGCGGAAGGGCTCGAACACGGTTCTGGTGGTCGCCAACCTCGACCCCCACCACACCCAGGAGGCGACGGTCTCGTTGGACATGCCGCAACTCGGCCTGGACTGGCACGAGTCGGTGCCGGTGCGGGACGAGCTCACCGGCGAGACCTATCACTGGGGCAGGTCCAACTACGTGCGTCTCGAACCGGGCCGGAGCCCCGCGCACGTCTTCACGGTGCTGCGACCGTCCACCCCGCAGATCGGAGGGTCACCCACAACATGATCGTCAACGAACCCGTTCCGGACACCTTCGAGGACACTCCTGCCAGGGACCGCGACCCGGAGTGGTTCAAGCGCGCCGTGTTCTACGAGGTGCTCGTCCGCTCGTTCCAGGACAGCAACGGCGACGGCGTCGGTGACCTGAAGGGCATCACCGCCAAGCTCGACTACCTCCAGTGGCTCGGCGTCGACTGCCTCTGGCTGCCGCCGTTCTTCAAGTCGCCCCTGCGCGACGGCGGCTACGACGTCTCCGACTACACGGCCGTGCTCCCGGAGTTCGGCGACCTCGCCGACTTCGTGGAGTTCGTCGACGCCGCCCACCAGCGCGGCATGCGCGTGATCATCGACTTCGTCATGAACCACACCAGCGACCAGCACCCCTGGTTCCAGGAGTCGCGCAAGGACCCCGACGGGCCCTACGGCGACTACTACGTGTGGGCCGACGACGACAAGCAGTTCCCTGACGCTCGGATCATCTTCGTCGACACCGAGGCCTCCAACTGGACCTTCGACCCGGTCCGCAAGCAGTACTACTGGCATCGCTTCTTCTCCCACCAGCCGGACCTCAACTACGAGAACCCGGCCGTGCAGGAGGAGATGATCTCCGCGCTGAAGTTCTGGCTGGACCTGGGCATCGACGGGTTCCGGCTGGACGCGGTGCCCTACCTCTACCAGCAGGAGGGCACGAACTGCGAGAACCTCCCGGAGACGCACGACTTCCTGAAGCGGGTGCGCAAGGAGATCGACGCGCAGTACCCGGACACCGTGCTGCTCGCCGAGGCCAACCAGTGGCCCGAGGACGTCGTCGACTACTTCGGCGACTACCCCAGCGGCGGCGACGAGTGCCACATGGCCTTCCACTTCCCGGTCATGCCGCGCATCTTCATGGCCGTACGGCGGGAATCCCGCTACCCGGTCTCGGAAATTCTGGCCAAGACCCCGGCCATCCCCTCGAACTGCCAGTGGGGCATCTTCCTGCGCAACCACGACGAGCTGACGCTCGAGATGGTCACCGACGAAGAGCGCGACTACATGTGGGCCGAGTACGCCAAGGACCCACGGATGCGCGCCAACATCGGCATCCGGCGCCGTCTCGCCCCCCTGCTCGACAACGACCGCAACCAGATCGAGCTGTTCACCGCCCTGCTGCTGGCCCTGCCGGGCTCGCCGATCCTCTACTACGGCGACGAGATCGGCATGGGCGACAACATCTGGCTCGGCGACCGGGACGCGGTGCGCACGCCGATGCAGTGGACGCCCGACCGCAACGCGGGCTTCTCGTCCAGTGACCCGGGGCGGCTGTTCCTGCCGACGATCATGGACCCGGTCTACGGCTACCAGGTCACGAACGTCGAGGCGTCGATGTCCTCGCCGTCCTCGCTGCTGCACTGGACCCGCCGCATGATCGAGATCCGCAAGCAGAATCCCGCCTTCGGACTCGGCACGTACACCGAGCTGCCGTCGACGAACCCGGCGGTGCTGGCGTTCCTCAGGGAGTACGAGGACGACCTGGTGCTGTGCGTGAACAACTTCTCCCGGTTCGCCCAGCCCACGGAGCTGGATCTGAGCGCCTTCGAGGGCCGGCACCCGGTGGAGCTGTTCGGCGGGGTGCGCTTCCCTGCCATCGGCGAGCTGCCGTATCTGCTGACCCTGGCGGGCCACGGTTTCTACTGGTTCCGGCTCCGCGGGGACACCGTATGAGGGCCGCGTGAGGCCTGGAACGGCCTGCTGAGGCCTGATCCGCGGGGCAGGCCGCAAACCCCCGCGGCGGGGCGTTTCTCCTGCCCCGCCCGGGGCACGCATGAAGAACACCCCACCCGGTGACGCATCACACATGGGTGAAAGGACGCGACGTCATGTCGGAAGCCGTCACACGCACCGTCACCACCCCGCCCGGCCTTCTCGCCTCCCTCGATCCACTGCTGCGGGAATGGCTGCCACGGCAGCGCTGGTTCGCCGGCAAAGGCCGTCCGGTCACCGGGTTCACGCTGGTCGAGGCCACCGAGCTGCTCCCCGCCAGCGCCAAGCTCGGTCTGTACCACCTGCTCGTCCGCGCCCATCAGCCGCCCGTGCCGTCCCACGGCGCGCCCGGCCATCCCGGCGACTGCTACCAGCTCCTGATAGGCGTGCGCGAGGCGCTGCCGCGTCGGCTGGCGCCCGCGCTGATCGGACATGTTCCGACGGGGCCGCTGGCCGGCCGGACGGTCTACGACGCCCTGCTCGACCCGAGGCCCGCCGAACTGCTCCTGGAGGCGCTGCGCACCCAGGCCCGTATCGGCAGGCTCCGTTTCGAGCGGGACCTCGGCCAGGACATCCGGTCCGGGCTGGTGCCCCGCGTGGTGACCGCGGAGCAGTCCAACTCGTCGGTCGTCTACGGAGATACGTTCATCCTCAAGCTGTTGCGCCGGATCGTGCCCGGGGTCAACCCCGATCTGGAGCTGCCGCTGGCGCTGGCCCGCGAGGGCCGCCCCCGGGTGCCCGCGCCGACGGCCTGGATGGTCGCGGACATCGACCCCACGGCGGACCCGGTGATCTCGACGGGCCCGGCGGACCCCGCCGGCCAGCCGTACGTGCTGGGAGTGCTCCAGCCGTTCGTGCAGGGCGCCTCCGACGGCTGGGAGCTGGCGCTGCGCGAACTGGCCAAGGGCGAGGACTTCGGCGCCGAGGCGCGGGCGCTGGGACGGGCCACCGCCGAGGTGCACACCGCGCTGGCCCGCGCGCTGCCGACGGTCACGCTCGGTCACATGCAGCTCCAGCTCATGGTGGACGGAATGATCGAGCGGCTGGAGGCGGCCGTCCAGACGGTGGCCGCGCTGCGGCCCTACGCCGGCGGGCTGCGGTCGGCGTTCACGGCGCTGGGCGATCTGGCCGCCGAGGGCCGTACCTGGACCGCGCAGCGCGTGCACGGCGATCTGCATCTCGGGCAGTGCCTGCGCTCACCGGCCGGTGAGTGGTGGCTGATCGACTTCGAGGGCGAGCCGGCCCGGCCCCTGCCCGAGCGGCGCATGCCGCAGCCCGCGGTGCGGGACGTCGCCGGCATGCTGCGGTCCTTCGACTACGCGGCCCGCTCGGCCGATCCGCCCCAGCCGGACTGGGCCGAGACCTGCCGGTCGGCGTACTGTTCCGGCTACGCGGAGGCCTCCGGCCGCGATCCGCGCACCGACCCGGTGCTGCTGCGCGCCTACGAGACGGACAAGGCGATCTACGAGGTGGTGTACGAGGCCCGGCACCGCCCCGACTGGCTGCCGGTGCCGCTGGCCGCCATAAGCCGGCTCTCCTCGTCCGGCCACCTGACCTGACTGACCCACCTGCGCCCAGGAGGCTGCGCCCGTGACCCCCCGCTCCGAGTCCAGCGGTTCGCACCCGAAGAAGACGGCCGGGGAGAAGATCCCCGAGCAGCCGACGGCCGCCCAGCGGAAGAGCTCCGCGAAGAAGACGGCGGTACCGAAACAGGCGGCGAAGAAGGCCGCCGCCAAGAAGGCGGCCTCGGCGCAGTCACCGGCGAAGAAGACGACTGCCGCGAAGACGACCGCGGCGAAGAAGGCCGTCCCGAACAAGGCGGATCCCGCGAAGACGACCGCGGCGAAGAAGGCCGTCGCGAAGAAGGCGGATCCCGCGAAGAGGACCGCGGCGAAGGCCACCGCCAAGAAGGTGGCCGCGAAGCAGACAGCCGCCAAGAAGACCGCGGCGAAGAAGGCGACCGCGAAGAAGACCACGGCCACGAAGGCTGTCGCCAAGAAGGCCGCGACCGCGAAGGCCACGACGGCGAAGGCCGCGGCCACCAGGACCACGGCCACCGGCACCCCTGCCAAGAAGGCCGCGGCGAAGAAAGCCCCTGCCAAGACGGCCACCGCCGAGAAAGCCCCTGCCAAGACAGCCACCGCCGAGAAAGCCCCTGCCAAGACAGCGGGCGCCAGGAAAACCGCTGCCGAGAAGACCGGCCCCGCCCAGGCCGTGCCGCCGGAGATGGAGATCGCCGTCTCGCCCGCCGTCGACGCGGTGGACCGGGAGCGGCTGCTCGGCGGGACGCATCACGATCCGCACTCCGTGCTCGGCGCGCACCCCGTGCCCGGCGGCGTCGCCTTCCGGGCGTTCCGGCCGTACGCCCTGTCGGTGACCGTCGTCGCCGGGGAACTGCGGGCGGAGCTGCACGACGACGGGGAGGGGTTCTTCTCCGGGCTGCTGCCGCTGCGGGAGGTGCCGGCGTACCGGCTGCTCGTCGAATACGAGGGCACGGTCCTGGACACCGAGGACGCCTACCGCTTCCTGCCCACGCTGGGCGACCTCGACCTGCATCTGATCGGCGAGGGCCGGCACGAGGAGCTGTGGACGGCGCTGGGCGCGCACCCGACGATCCACGAGGGCGTGACCGGCACCCGTTTCTCGGTGTGGGCGCCGAACGCGCAGGGCGTGCGCGTGGCCGGCACCTTCAACTTCTGGGACGGCACCGGCCACGCCATGCGGTCGCTGGGCTCGTCGGGCGTGTGGGAGCTGTTCCTGCCGGACATCGGCGAGGGCGAGCTGTACAAGTTCGACATCACCCGCCCCGACGGCTCCAAGACCCTGCGCGCCGACCCGCTGGCCCGCCGCACGGAGGTGCCGCCCGCGACCTCGTCGGTCATCACGTCCTCGCGGTACGAGTGGGGTGACGCCGAGTGGCTGGACCGGCGTGCTCAGACTCCGGCGCACGAGGCGCCGTTCTCGGTGTACGAGGTGCATCTGGCCTCCTGGCGCCCGGGGCTGACGTACCGGCAGCTGGCCGATCAGCTCCCCGGGTATGTGAAGAACCTGGGCTTCACGCACGTCGAGCTGATGCCGGTCGCGGAGCATCCGTTCGGCGGCTCCTGGGGCTACCAGGTCACCGGCTTCTACGCGCCGACGGCCCGCCTCGGCACGCCGGACGACTTCCGGTACCTGGTCGACTCGTTGCACCGGGCCGGGATCGGTGTCCTCATGGACTGGGTGCCGGCGCACTTCCCGCGCGACGACTGGGCGCTGGCCGAGTTCGACGGGCGGCCCCTGTACGAGCACGCGGATCCGCTGCGGGCCGCGCATCCCGACTGGGGCACGCTGGAGTTCGACTTCGGGCGGCGGGAGGTGCGCAACTTCCTGGTCTCGAACGCCCTGTACTGGTGCGAGGAGTTCCATATCGACGGGCTGCGGGTGGACGCGGTCGCCTCGATGCTCTACCTCGACTACTCGCGCGAGGCGGGGCAGTGGACGCCCAACGAGCACGGCGGCCGGGAGAACCTGGACGCGGTGGCGTTCCTCCAGGAGATGAACGCGACGGTGTACCGCAGGGTGCCCGGCGTGGTCACGATCGCCGAGGAGTCGACCGCCTGGGACGGGGTCACCCGGGCCACCCACCACGAGGGACCGAGCGGCTTCGGCGGGCTCGGGTTCGGGCTGAAGTGGAACATGGGCTGGATGCACGACTCGCTCCAGTACATGAGCCACGAGCCGGTGCACCGCAAGTACCACCACCACGAGATGACGTTCTCGATGGTGTACGCGTACAGCGAGAACTACGTCCTGCCCATCTCGCACGACGAGGTCGTGCACGGCAAGCGGTCCCTGGTGTCGAAGATGCCCGGCGACTGGTGGCAGCAGCGGGCCGGGCACCGGGCCTACCTCGGCTTCATGTGGGCCCACCCGGGCAAGCAACTGCTGTTCATGGGGCAGGAGTTCGCGCAGGGCGCCGAGTGGTCGGAGGCGCACGGCCCGGACTGGTGGCTGCTGGACCCGGGCTACGGGGCCGAGCCCGACCACCGGGGCGTGCGTGACCTGGTGCGCGACCTCAACACCGTCTACCGGGCCACCCCGGCGCTGTGGCGCCTCGACACCGACCCGGCCGGTTTCGAGTGGATCGTCGGGGACGCCGCCGACGACAACGTGCTCGCGTTCCTGCGGCTGGACCCCGAGGGCACCCCGATCCTGGCGGTGTCGAACTTCGCCCCGGTCGCCCGCCAGGACTACCGCCTGGGCGTGCCCGAGGACGTCCCCGCCTGGCACGAGGCCGTGAACACCGACGCCGCCCGCTACGGCGGCAGCGACATCACCAACCCCGACCCGGTCAAGCCCGAGGCCCAGCCCTGGCACGGCCGCCCGGCCAGCATCCGCCTGACCCTGCCGCCGCTGTCGACAGTGTGGCTGCGCCCGGCGTGAGGCAACAGGCCTACAGCGACCTGTGACACCTCTGTGACGGGAGGAGTGGCTTCCGCCACAGCCCGTCCGGTCGGCCCCTGGTGGGGTGGCGGCATGCGCCGTGCCACCCCACCGGGCCGTGGGGGTCCGCCCGCGCGGGATGGGGTCACGGCGTGCTGATCGGTCTGGGCATCTCCGTCGTCTGTGCCCTCGGCGCGCTGGTCGCGGCCGCGGGAGTCGTGGCCATGGCGTTTCCCGGCCGCCCCGAGCCCTGGCCGCCACCGCTGCTGCGCCGAGCGGCGACGATGTTCGCCTGGGCGGCCGTGTCCGTCTACTCCCTGGGGCTCTTCGCCGTGCTGGAATCGGAGTGGGAGTTCGGCGAAGGCGCGTCCTCGGTCCCGGCCCGGGCCTGCCTCGACGGCTTCGCCCCGGACACGATCGAAGGCCTCTCCCACCACCGGGCCTCGTACCTGCCCCTGCGCTTCGACTGCGTCCGCGAGAACGGCACCGTCTACACCGCCGACTCCTCCTACGGGTGGATGAACTGGGCGAGCGTGTCCTGCGCCCTGTCCGCCGCCGGGCTCGCCATCGGCGCGGGCTACGCGACCGAGTTCCGTGCCCGGAAGACCGCGGCCGGCTCATGACGCTGCTTCCCGTCTTCGTCGGGCTCGTGGTGGTCCTGGTAGCGCTGCGCGGGCTGCTGGCGCATCCGCTGCTGCCCCTGTGGGTGCGGACCGCGGTGTTCTGGGCGGTGCCGTGCGGCGCCGTCACCTGGGTCGTGATCATGACGGCGGACGACCCCTTCCTGTTCCCGGATACGGCCCCCTGCCCCGCGGAGCCGATGCGGGAGGGCTTCCTCGGGGACGGGAAGGCCTGGGGAGTCTCCACGCCGTTTCCGCCCCGGGCCTACTGCGAGTGGGAGGACGGCACCACCTATGACCTCGCCCCCGGCGCCGAGTTCGTGTTCTGGGTCTTCTTCGCCCTGACCGTCGTCCCGCTCGCGGCCGGGCTGTGGCACGCCCTGCGGGATCCGAGGTCGCTGCTGTGACAGGCGGCCTCAGGTCCCGCAGGGCGTCGGAGAGCCCGTGCCGGTGGAGCTACCCGAAGTGTTCCGCCAGGGCCTTCGGCAGCTCCCCGGTGTGCAGCACGCCGAGCCGCTGGGTGGCCCGGGTCAGGGCCACGTACAGGTCGCTGGTGCCGTAGCGGCCGGGCTCGACCACCAGGACGGAGTCGAACTCCAGGCCCTTGGCCTGGCGCGGGTCGAGGAGGACGACCGTCCGGGTGAGGTCGGGTTCGGCGCCCGCCGTCACGCCGTCCAGCCGGGCCGCGAGGCCGCGGTGGAGGTCGCGCGGGGCGATCACCGCGAGCCGCCCCTCGGCCGGGGTGAGTTCCTCGACCGCCTTGGCGACGGCGCCCGGGAGGTCGTCGGCGGCCCGTGCCCACGGCCGTACACCCGTGGAGCGGACCGAACTCGGCGGCTCGAACTCCGGGTGCTCGGCGCGGACCACGGCCGCCGCGGCGTCCATGATCTCGGCCGGGGTGCGGTAGTTGACGCCCAGGCGGGTGTGCTCCCAGCGGTCCTCGACGTACGGGTCGAGGATGCCCGCCCAGGAGCCGACACCGGCCGCCTCAGCCGTCTGCGCGGGGTCGCCGACCAGGGTCATCGAGCGGGTCGGGCTGCGCCGCATCAGCAGCCGCCAGGCCATCGGCGACAGCTCCTGCGCCTCGTCGACGATGATGTGCCCGAACGCCCAGGTGCGGTCGGCCGCCGCGCGCTCGGCGGCGCTGCGGTGGTCATCCTCCTCGTGCCGCTCGGCGAACCGCTCGGCGTCGATGACGTCGTGCGCGGACAGCACCTCGCTGCCGTCGGGGTCGCTGTCCTCCTTGTCCTCGAACTCGTAAGTCCGGGAGGCGTACGACACCTCCAGCACGCCCTGCGCGTAGGCGATCTGCTCCTCCCGCTCGCGCGCGGCGCGCTCCCGGGCCAGCCGGTCGTCGTCGCCGAGGAGTTCGGCGGCCTCGTCGAGCAGCGGCACGTCCGCGACCGTCCAGCGCCGGGTCACCGGGCGGCGTACGGCCTCGGCGTCCTCGGCGGGCAGGAACTCCTCGGGCGCGGCGAGGAAGTCGGCGACGAGCCGCTGCGGGGTGAGCACCGGCCAGAGCTGGTCGATGGCGGACCAGACGTCGGGGTTGTCGGCGATGTCGTCGCGGATCTGAGTGATGTCGCTGGGGTCGAGCAGGCTGGACCCGTCGAAGGGGTCGGTGCCGATCCGCTCGGCGTACAGGTCGGTGAGCGCGTTGAGGATGTGGCCCTCGAAGTGCTCGCGGGCCGCGTTGTGCGGCAGCTTGGCGGCGCGGGTGCGCTCGCGGGCGACGTTCACCAGACCGTCGTCGAGCATGAGGACCTCGCGGTCGTGCTCGATGGCGATCACCGGGTCGGGCAGCGCCTGCCGGCCCCGGACGACCTCGGCGAGGACGTCGGCCATGCCGGCCCGGCCCTTCACCGCGGCGGCCTCGGGTGTGTCGGTCGCGGTCGCCTTCACGCCGGGGAACAGCTCGCCGACGGTCGCGAGGAGCACGCCCGTCTCGCCGAGGGAGGGCAGCACCTCGCCGATGTAGCCGAGGAACGCCGGGTTGGGTCCGACGATCAGTACCGCCCGCTTGGCGAGCAGTTCGCGGTGCTCGTACAGCAGATAGGCGGCGCGGTGCAGGGCGACGGCCGTCTTGCCGGTGCCCGGACCGCCCTCCACCACCATGACGCCGCGGTGCGGGGCGCGGATGATGCGGTCCTGGTCGGCCTGGATGGTCTGCACGATGTCGCTCATCCGGCCGGTGCGGGCCGAGTCGAGCGCGGCGAGCAGCACGGCGTCGCCCGTCGGGTCCTCGTGGCCGGTGCGGGTCTCGTCGCCGAGGTCGAGGATCTCGTCGTGCAGATGGGAGACCCGCCGGCCGTCGGTGGCGATGTGCCGCCGGCGCCGCAGGCCCATCGGGGTGTGGCCGGTGGCGAGGTAGAAGGGGCGGGCGACGTCGGCGCGCCAGTCGATCAGGACGGGGGTGCGCTCGGCGTCGTCGGTGCGCAGCCCGATCCGGCCGATGTGGTGGGTGACGCCCGAGGTGAGGTCGATCCGGCCGAAGCACAGGGAGCCGTCCACCGCGTTCAGCGCGGCGAGCAGCCCGGAGCGCTCGGCGACGAGGATGTCCCGCTCGAGTCTGGCCTGCATGGGCGTGTTGCCCTGGGCGAGCGCGTCCGTGACGGAGGACTCGGTGTCGCCACGCAGGGCGTCCACGCGCGCGTACAACCCGTCGATGAATTCCTGCTCCTGCCGCAATTCATCGTCCGGAAATTCGGTGTTTGACAATTCCACTCCCGCCCGGATATACTGTGCTCACTGAACTTCACGTGACTTCCTTCGGGTTGAAGTCACGAACAAACAAATATACGCAAGGAAATCCCCCGAGCGCAATTGCTCGGGGGATTTCCTGTTGTCCGGGCGGGTCGCCTAGAGCACGTCGGCCAGCTCCTCCAGCAGCCGCCGCTTGGCCCGTGCGCCCACCATCGACTTCATGGGCTCACCATCGCGGAACACCATGAAGGTCGGCATCGACAGCACCTTGTAGGCGTTGGTCGTCTCCGGGTTGGAGTCCACGTCCAGCTGCACCACCTTCAGCCGGTCGCCCTCCTCGAATGCGAGGGCTTTCAGCACCGGGGCCATCTGCCGGCACGGCGGACACCAGTCGGCGGTGAACTCCACGAGCACCGGCAGCTCCGCACCGATCACCTCGGCCTCGAAATCCGCGTCCGTCACATCGGTCACCATGTGTCCCCTCCCAGCTCGCACTGCGGCTCCGGACCGCCCGGAGCCTGAGCCTCGGCGGCCAGCTCGGCCCGCGCCAGTTGCCGCGCGACCGTCTCCCGGACGGTGGTCAGCTCACCGATCAGTGAGTCCAGCTCGCCCAGCTTGCGCCGGTAGACCGCGAGCGACGCCGGGCACGAGTCGCCCTCGGGGTGCCCGGCCCGCAGACACTCCACGAAGGGCCGCGTCTCCTCCAGGTCGAACCCGAAGTCCTGGAGCGTCCGGATCTGCCGGAGCAGCCGCAGATCGCTCTCGTCGTAGCTGCGGTATCCGTTGCCCGTGCGCCGCGCGGGCAGCAGCCCCCGCGATTCGTAGTACCGCAGCGTCCGCGTCGTGGTCCCGGCCCGTGCGGCCAGCTCGCCGATTCGCATGCGTACGAACGTATTCCTTGACGCCCGCGTCAAGGCAACAGCGGTTTCCGCTCCACCGGGGAGGTCAGCACGATCGACGTCGTCGTGCGCCCCAGCGCGGAGACGCCCTCCAGGACCTCCTCCAGGTGGACGGTGTCCCGGACGGCTACCTTGAGGATCCAGCAGTCCTCGCCGACCACGTGGTGCACCTCGGTGATCTCGGGCCGCTCGATCAACTCCAGGGTCCTCGGGTGCTTCAGGTTGTAGCCGCCGTGCGGGTTGACCCGGATGAACGCCTGGATGCCGTAGCCGAGGCGGGCCGGGACGACCTGGGCGCCGTAGCCGCTGATCACGCCCGCTGCCTCCAGTCGCCGCACCCGCTCGGTGACCGCCGCCGGGCTGAGCCGGACCCGGCGGCCCAGTTCGCTGAGCTTGATCCGGCCGTCGGTCTGGAGCAGGTGGAGGATCTGCCGGTCCAGCGCGTCGAAGACCACCGAGGTTTCGTCGGCGGTGGCGCGCAGATGCCGTGGTTCTTTCGGCGTGGCGGCCTGAACTCCCATGGTTCCCCCTTCAGTACATGGATGTACGCCAGGAGAATTATGGCCATGGAAAAGGTCCGGAACGTACTGGTCATCGGTGGAAGCCGCTACATCGGCAAGCGCCTGATCGCACGGCTGCGGGACGAAGGGCACCGGGTCAGCGTGCTGAACCGGGGGTCCGCCCCGCCGCCGGCCGGGGTGGAGCATCTCGTCGCCGACCGGGACGACGAGCGGTCGCTGACCGAGGCGCTGGGCTCGCGGGTCTTCGACGTCGTCGTCGACCAGGTCTGCTACACCCCGCGCCAGGCGGCGCTCGCCCGCCGTGTCTTCACCGGCCGTACCGGCCGCTATGTGATGACCTCGACGGTCGAGGTGTACGAGTACGAGGACTCCCCCGCCCTCGTGCGCGAGGAGGCCGTCGTCCCGTCCACGGTGCCCGTGGACCTCGAACTGCCCTGGGACGACCCGGTGTTCCTGGAGGCGCACTACGGGGAGGGCAAGCGGCAGGCGGAGGCGGTCCTCGCGGCCGACGGCCCGGCGTTCCCGTACACGGCGGTGCGCGTGGCCCATGTGCTGGGCGGGGACGACGACTTCACCGGCAGGCTGGCCCACTACGCCGAGCGGATCCGCACCGGCGAGCCGATCGCCGTGCCGGTGGTGAACCGGCCCGCGACGTACATCCACGTCGAGGAGATCGCGGGCTTCCTGGTCTGGGCGGCGGGCGAGGAGTTCACAGGGCCGGTGAACGCCGCCTCGCACGGGACGCTGAGCACCGAGGAGTTGTGCGCGGCGGTGGCCGCGCACGTAACGGGCGGCCGGGCCGTGTTCCGGCCCGTGGAGGTCGGCGAGGTCTCGCCGTTCTCCTTCCGCCGCTCCTACGGCATGGACAACACCCGTGCCACCCGGCTCGGCCACACCTTCGGCGACGCCCGGCAGTGGTTGCCGCGTGCCGTCGCCGAGACGCTCGGAAAGGACGACTGACATGCGGTACAGGACACTGGGCGGGCTGCCGGTGAGCGCGATCGGGCTCGGCGCGATGCCGCTGTCCCTCGAGGGCCGGCCGGACGAGAAGCGCGCCCTGGCCACCGTGCACGCCGCGCTCGAGGCGGGCGTGACCCTCCTGGACACGGCCGACTCCTACCATCTGCCGGGCGCGGAGCCCGGCCACAACGAACGTCTGCTGGCCCGGGCGCTGGCCACGTACGGCGGTGACACCTCCGGCGTGCTGGTGGCGACGAAGGGCGGGCGCGGCCGCCCGGCCGGCGGCGACTGGACGGTGAACGGCTCGCCGCGCCACCTCAAGGCCGCCGCCGAGGCCTCCCGCAAGCGCCTCGGGGTGGAGGCGATCGGCCTCTACCAACTCCACAAGCCGGACCCCGCCGTGCCGTTCGAGGAGTCGGTCGGTGCCCTGCGGGAGCTGCTCGACGCGGGCACGATCCGGCTGGCCGGGGTGTCCAACGCGGACGCGGACCTGATCCGCCGGGCGCGTGAGATCCTCGGCGACCGTCTGGTGTCGGTGCAGAATCGGTACTCCCCCGCCGTCCGGAGCAGCGAGCCGGAGCTGCGGCTGTGCGCGGAACTGGGGCTGGCGTTCCTGCCGTGGAGTCCGCTGGGCGGGCTGGCCCGCAGCTCCCTGGACGGGCCGTCGCGGACGGAGGGAGCGGACCGCTTCGCCGCCTTCCACGCCGTCGCGGCGGAGCGCGGTGTCAGTCCCCAGCGGGTCGGCCTGGCCTGGCTGCTGGCGCGCTCCCCGGCCGTCGTCCCGATTCCGGGGGCGAGCCGGCCGGAGACGGCCAGGGACTCGGCGGCCGCGGCGGACCTGCTCCTCGGCGAAGAGGAGCAGGCCCGCCTGGACGAGGCCGCCGAGCCGGACCCGATCACGGTCACCCCGGGTCGCTAGTCGACCAGTTCGGGTGCGCGGCGCTGCGGCGCCACCGGCGCGGCCGGGGCCGTGCCGGCGAGCTTCGCGCCCTCGACGTCGAGGTTCGGAAGCAGTCGGTCGAGCCACCGCGGCAGCCACCAGGCCGACGTGCCGAGCAGGGCGAACAGGGCGGGGACGATCGTCATCCGGACGAGGAAGGCGTCGAAGAGCACCGCGGCCGCGAGGCCGAAGCCGATCATCTTGACGAAGTCGTTGTCCTCCACGATGAAGCCGGAGAACACGCTGATCATGATGGCGGCGGCCGCGGCGACCACCCGGCCGCCGTAGCGGAACCCGGTGACGACGGCCTCGGCGGGCCGTGCCCCGTGGACGTAGGCCTCCCGCATCCGGGTCACCAGGAACACCTCGTAGTCCATGGCGAGTCCGAAAACCACGCCGATCATGAAGATCGGCATGGTGCTCATGATCGGGCTCGGCTGGTCGACGCCGAAGACATCGGCGAGCCAGCCCCACTGGAAGACCGCGACGACGGCGCCGAGCGCGGCGGTCACCGAGAGCAGGAAGCCGAGCGCGGCCTTGAGCGGCACGAGGACCGAGCGGAAGACCACCATCAGGAGCAGGAACGCCAGGCCCACGACCAGGGCGAGATAGGGGAGCAGCGCGTCGTCGAGGGTCTCGGAGAAGTCGATGAACATCGCGGTCTGGCCGGTGACCAGGACCTCGGCGCCGGTGTCGGCCCGGAAGCCGTCGGCGAGGGAGCGCAGATGACGCACCAGGTCCTCGGTCGCGGCGTCGGTGGGGCCGGTGGCCGGGACGACGTTCAGGATCGCGGTGTCGCCGGTCTCGTTGGGCGTGGCCGGGGTGACGGTGGCGACGCCGTCCTGCCCGGCGAGGCGCTTGCCGACGGTGTCGGCCGCGGCCTTGGCGTCCGGGCCCTCCACGGTGATCGTCAGCGGTCCGTTGAACCCGGGGCCGAAGGACTCCGAAAGCAGGTCGTAGGCCTTGCGCTGGGTGGTGTCGGGGGCCATGGTGCCCTCGCCGGGCAGTCCGAGCTCCAGACTGGCGGCGGGCACGGCGACCGCGCCGAGGCCGAGGACGGCCAGGACCAGGACGGCGACGGGGTGGCGCAGGACGTAACCGGCCCAGCGCGAGCCGAGGTTGGGCTCGCGACGGGCGTCCTTCGCGGCACGCCGGTCGGCCTTGCGCTGCCGGCGGGCGCTGAGGGGCTTGCCGGAGAACCGGTGGCGGTCCCGGCGGCGCAGGACCTTGACCGGCGCGAAGCCGAGCAGCGCCGGCACGAAGGTGAGGGCGACCAGGACGGCGATGGCGACAGTGCCGGCGGCGGCCAGGCCCATCTTGGTGAGCATCGGGATGTTCACCACGGCCAGGCCCGCGAGGGCCACGATGACGGTGAGCCCGGCGAAGACGACCGCGGAGCCCGCGGTGCCGACCGCCCGCCCCGCGGCGTCGGCGCGGTCGCGGCCCTCGGTGAGTTCGGCGCGATAGCGGGAGACGATGAACAGGGCGTAGTCGATGCCGACGGCGAGGCCCAGCATCATCGCCAGGGTCGAGGTGGTGCCGGACAGGCCGAGGGTGGCGCCGAGGGCCGTGATCGCGGATATGCCGATGCCGACGCCGATGAGGGCCGTGAGCAGGGGCATTCCGGCGGCGATCACCGAGCCGAAGGTGAGGAGCAGGACCAGGGCGGAGACCAGGATGCCGATCTTCTCGCCGGTGCCGCTCATGGCGGCGTCGATCTTCACGGCGTCGCCGCCGGCCTCCGCGGTCAGGCCGGCGTCGCGGGCCCGGGCCAGTGCGTCGTCGAGGGCGTCGTGCGCCTTGTCGCCGACCTCGGTGGCGGGGACCTTGTAGGTGGCGATGGCATAGGCGGTGGAGCCGTCCTCGCTGACCGCCTTCGTCGTGAAGGGGTCGCTCACCGAGGCCACCTGCGGGGCCTTCCTCAACTCCGCGACCAGCGCGGCGACGTGGGCCTTGCGCGCGGGGTCGGAGATCTTCCCGCCCTCGGGCGCACGGACCACGACCCGGGCGCTCGCGCCGTCGGCACTCGCGCCGGGGAACTTCTTCTCCAGCAGGTCGAAGGCCTTCTGCGACTCCGTGCCGGGCATCGAGAAGGTGTCCGCGGGCGGCGCCGGGGCGGCGGAGGCGGCGAAGCCCGCACCGCAGAGGACCACCACCCACAGCAACACCAGCAGCCATCGGCGCCGGAAGGCGAGACGGCCCAGTTTGTAAAGGAAGGTAGCCACGGCGGGGAACTCCTGTCGGTGGGCGAGGGATGGCACCAGACTTTGGCGCTGAAGTGACGCCACCATGGCATCACTCCGGCTCCACCGCAAGCCCCTTCATGCCCGGCGCGGCACGATGACACCTCAATCAGAGGAAGGAAGGGCAGGTCAGAGCCCATTCTCACGCGATGGAGCCAAAATGGCTCGCCATGGCGCCATCCTTGTGCCATCATGACGTCATGGACCTCACGCCCTACGTCGACACCCTCCGGCACGAGCTGGCCGTGGCCGCGGAGGCCGGCGGCGACGACGCCCGCGCCCTAGCCGAGCGGCTCACCGCCCCGCTGGAGTCCGCCGCCCGGCTGACGCTCCTCGACGCGCTGTCCGCCGCCATGGGCGAGGTCACGCGGGAGCTGGCGCCGGGCTCGGTCGACGTGCGGCTGCGCGGATCCGACCCGGAGTTCGTGGTGACGGCGCCGCACGCCCCGGAACCGTTCCGGGAGGCGCGGGAGCCGGTCACGGCCCCCGCCGCGTCATCGCCGCCACCGCTGCCCGCGGAGTCCGACGACGGCGCCATGGCCCGGATCAACTTCCGCCTCCCCGCCCAGCTCAAGGCCCGCACCGAGGAGGCCGCGGCGGCCGAGGGCCTGTCGGTCAACACCTGGCTGGTGCGGGCCGTGTCCCTCGCCCTCGACGGCGGGGAGCGCGCGAGCCCGGGCCGCGGCAAGGACCCGGACGGCCGGAGCCTCACCGGCTGGGTCCACTAGGCGCCCGGCCGGGCCCACCCCACACTCACCGGCCGTCACTCATCACCCGCCTCACCGGCGGGACCACCCACCCAAGCCAAAGAGGACGGGACAGCCATGCCTGCTTTCGACACCCCCGAACCGATCTCCGTCACCCTCGAGTTGGAGGCCGGGACCGCCCGCGTCACCGCGGGCAAGCGCACCGACACGGTCGTGGAAGTGCTGCCGCGCAACGGCTCCGACGACAACGACGTGCGCGCCGTGCAGCAGACCCAGGTCACCTGCTCGGGCGGCCGCCTCACGATCAGGACGCCCAGGAAGCGGTCCCTGTTCGGCAAGCCGGGTGCCATCGAGGTGAGCGTCGAACTGCCCGCGGGATCGGATGTCCGGGGCACCTCGGCCATGGGCGGCTTCTTCTGCGAAGGCCGCTTCGGGGACGTCACGCTCAAGACCTCGCTCGGCGACGTCCAGGTCGACGAGGCGGCCGGTGCCGTCCTCAAGACCGACCACGGCGACATCCGCCTGGCCCGCTCGACCGGAGACGTCGAGATCATCGGCGCCGGGCGGGTCGAGGTCGGCACGGTCGCCGGCACGGCCACCGTCAAGAACAGCAACGGCGCCACCGAGGTCGGCGAGGTCACCGGCGGCCTGAAGACCAACGCGGCCAACGGCGACATCTCCGTCGGCATCGCGCACGGCGACGTCGGCGCCAAGTGCGCCAACGGCCGGATCGAGATCGGCGTAGCCCACGCCGGGGTCGACGCGATGGCCTCCAACGGCCGCATCCGCGTCGGCGACGCCACCCGCGGCCGGATCGAACTGCGCACCTCCGTCGGCGACCTCGAAGTGGGCATCCACGAGGGCACCGCCGCCTGGCTCGACCTGAACGCCAAGTACGGCACGGTACGCAACTCGCTCGGCTCCTCGGCCGGCCCCGCGGACTCCGACGAGACCGTCGAGGTGCACGCCCGGACCGCGGCCGGCGACATCATCGTCCGCCGCGCCTGACTTCGCGTCCGCCCCCAGCTCTCCAGCCCCACTTCACGATGCGCACCCCACCCGACGATCGCAGGAGGACCGCATGCCGTACGACCCGACGGACGCCGGCACCACCACGGCCGGCACCACCGCCGAGGAGCCGCCCACCCTGCCCACCGACCGGCACACCGGCTGCCCCTTCGACCCGCCCGCCGAACTCACCGCGCTGAGCGACCAGCCGCTGCGCCGCCTGCGCTACGCCGACGGACACATCGGCCGACTCGCCACCGGCCACGCCGCGGCCCGCGCGGTGCTGGCCGACCCGCGCTTCAGCTCACGCTACGAACTCCTGCACATGCCGGTACCGGTCCCCGGGATGCCCGCGGAGCTGCCGCCGGCCCCGGTCGGCGACATCACCGGCCTCGACGCCCCCGAGCACACCCGCTACCGGCGCCTGCTCACCGGCAGGTTCACCGTCCGGCGCATGCGTCAACTCACGGAGCGCGTCGAGCAGTTCACCATCGAATGCCTGGACGCCATGGAGCAGGCCGGGCCCACGGCCGACCTGGTGGAGGCGTTCGCGCAGCCCGTGCCCGCGCTCATGATCTGCGAGCTGCTCGGCGTGCCGTACGCCGACCGGGAGCGGTTCCAGAGCCAGGTGGCGGTCATCTTCGACCAGTCGGCGGACGCGGAGGCGAGGGGCGGTGCCTACGCGGCGCTGCTCCAGTACCTGAACGAACTGGTCCTCGCCAAGCGCGCCGAGCCCACCGACGACCTGCTCAGCGATCTGACCACCTCCGACCTCACCGACGAGGAGCTGGCCGGCATCGGCGGACTGCTGCTCGCCGCCGGGCTCGACACCACCGCGAACATGCTCGCCCTCGGCACCTTCGCCCTGCTGAGCAACCCCGACCAGCTCGACGCGCTGCGCGCCGACCCCGGCCTCGCCGGGCAGACCGTGGAGGAACTGCTGCGCTACCTCAGCGTGGCCGACCCGATCCTGCGGACGGCACTCGAGGACGTCGAGGTGGAGGGACAGATCGTCAAGGCGGGCGAGACGGTGACCGTTTCCGTGCAGGCCGCCAACCGCGACCCGCACCGCTTCCCCGACCCCGACCGGCTCGACATCCACCGCAGGGCCACCGGACACCTCTCCTTCGGGCACGGCGCCCACCAGTGCCTGGGCCAGCAGCTCGCCCGCGTCGAGATGACCGTCGCGTTTCCCGCGCTCTTCGCCCGCTTCCCCACCCTGCGCCTCGCCGTGCCGCCCCGGGAGGTGCCGCTGCGCGAACACTCCAACATCTACGGCGTGATCAGCCTGCCCGTCACCTGGGACAAGGAGTAGCCCCGTGAGCGACCCACGCGAGCCGCTGCGGATCGGAGTCGACCGTGAGCGCTGCGCCGGCGCCGGCATGTGCGCCCTGACGGCTCCCCAGGTCTTCGACCAGGACGACGAGGAAGGCCTGGTGGTGCTCCTGCGCCCCGCCCCGGCCCCCGAGCACCGGGCCGCCGCCCGGATGGCCGCCGGGCTCTGCCCCGCCGGGGCCATCGCCCTCGATACTCCGGACTGACGGGCCCGGTCACTCGAAGTCGTCGTCCCCCTGCCCGTCCTCGACGTCCTCGACGTTCTCGGCACCCGGCACCCCGAGCAGGCGCCGGGTCAGCCGGTCGTGGTCGCAGAGGAGTTCGTCGAGGGCGGCGCGGACGTCCTCCGCCTCCGTGCGAGGCGACTCGCGCTCGGCGGCGATCAGGACGGACCTGCGGACCAGTTCCCTGGTGAAGGACGCCGTCGTGCCCTCCGTGCGGGCCACCACCTCGTCGGTGATCTCCTTGCCCAGACCGAGGCCGGAGCCGTACAGACCGAGCAGCCGGGCGCGCCCGTCGGCGTCCGGCAGGGGAATCTCCACGGCGAGGTCGACCCGCCCCGGGCGCTGGGCCAGGGCCGGTTCCAGCAGGTCGGCGCGGTTGGTGGTGAGCAGGAAGGCGACATCGGCGTCGTCGCCGAGGCCGTCCATCTCGTTCAGGATCTGGAAGAGCAGCGGCTGCTCGCCACCGCCGTGGTCACGGGCCTCGGCGATGAGGTCGCAGTCCTCCAGGACGACCAGCGCCGGCTGGAGCATCCGGGCCAGGGCACAGGCCGGCCCGATGGCGTCGATGCTCGTCCCGGACAGCACGACGACCGTGAACTCGGGGAGGTGCGAGAGGAGATACCGGAGGGTGTGGGTCTTGCCGGTGCCGGGCGGGCCGTACAGCAGCAGTCCGCGCCGCAGGTGCTGGCCGGCCGCGCGCAGGCGGGCACGGCGCCGGGCCACGCCCACGACCTGTCGCTCCACCCGCTCCAGGAGCCCGTCGGGGAGCACGATGTCGTCGCGGGTCAGTCCGGGCCTGCGGTGGAAGCGGAACGGTCCGAGGCCGTGGCCGAACTCCGAGCCCTCGAAGGAGAGGACCTGGCCCCGGAAGATGTTGAGTTCGCGCACGAGGGTGTCGATCTCGGCGAGCAGCCGGTCGGCGAACTCCTTCTCCCCGGCCAGCACCTCGATCTCCACCTTGTCGCGCCCGTACTCGTCCTGCGGCCCGCGCAGCAGGACGGCGAACCGGTCGTCGCCCTCCGCCCCGAGGTAGAACCCGCAGGAGACACAGGCGAGTTCCGCGTCGGGAGAGACGGGCAGCTGGGCGTAGTCGACGGCGCCGACGGTGAACCGGTCGTACCGGTCGGCCGCTTCGAGGATGTCGCCGAGGGTCAGCTCGCCGTGATGCTGGGCACCCCGCATACCGACGAGCTCGTACGACCGTCCGGCCCCCTCGAACCAGCGCTCCAGGGCGAGATGCACGTTGGGCAGGTCGTACGGCGGATAGGCGGCCTTGACCACGGGCCGGTCCCCCGGGGTGGAGCCCAGATGCTCCCGGAGCCGCTCGGAGAGATCGCGGCTGCCGTCACCGTCCCGCCGCTTCGGCCGGGCCACCGCCATCAGGAATTCCTGGAACAGCTCACCGATCTGCTCCATGGACAGCGCGGACGGCTCCCGTCCGGCCCCGAACCGCGCCCCGTACTCGTCCGAGCTGATGATCTCGACGTGCTGTGAATCCCCCATGCCCCGCCTCCGTGCGTGCGCGCTGCGTCCAAGGTTTCCCAGCCTGTGCCCCGGTGTCCGGACGGGTCAAAGCATTTGGGCGCGCGGGTGACGGGCGCGGGCGGAAACGGCGACGCCGAGCGGGCAGGTCCCTAGGGGAGGAGGACCTGCCCGCTCGGCGTTTCACAGACCGGGCGGCTGAGCGACGGGGGGACACCCAGCCGCCCGGAGTCTCGCGGAGCGCGACGCGACCGTCAGGTCTTCGCCAGCTCCTTCTCGCCGCCCTGCTCGGGCACCTCGGCGTGCTCGTCGGACGAGCCGCCGTGGCCGTCGTCCAGCAGCGTCTTCTCGTCGAAGGGCAGCTGGCCGGCGAGGACCTCGTTGACCCGCTCCTTGTCGATCTCCTTCGTCCAGGTACCGATCAGCACGGTGGCCACGGCGTTGCCTGCGAAGTTGGTCAGGGCGCGGGCCTCGCTCATGAAGCGGTCGATGCCGACGATCAGGCCGATGCCGTCCACCAGGGCCGGCTTGTGCGACTGCAGACCACCGGCCAGGGTCGCGAGGCCCGCGCCGGTGACACCGGCGGCGCCCTTGGAGGCGACCAGCAGGAAGAGCAGCAGCGGGATCTGCTCGCCGAGGGACATCGGCGTGCCCATGGCGTCGGCGATGAACAGCGAGGCCATGGTCATGTAGATCATGGTGCCGTCGAGGTTGAAGGAGTAGCCGGTCGGGACGGTGATGCCGACCACCGGCTTGCTGACGCCCAGGTGCTCCATCTTCGCGATGAGCCGCGGCAGCGCGGACTCGGAGGAGGAGGTGGACAGGATCAGCAGGAACTCCCGGCCCAGGTACTTGAACAGCGTGAGGATGTTCAGGCCGGAGATGACGCGCAGCAGGATGCCGAGCACGATGAAGACGAACAGGAAACAGGTGACGTAGAAGCCGAGCATCAGCACGGCGAGGCTCTTGAGCGCGTCCACGCCGGCGGAACCGGTGACGGCGGCGATGGCACCGAAGGCACCGATCGGGGCCGCCCACATGACCATGGCGAGGATCCGGAAGACGAGCCGCTGGATGTGCTCGATACCCCGCAGGATCGGCTGGCCGGCCGAGCCCATGCCCTGCAGGGCGAAGCCTGCGAGCAGGGCGATCAGCAGGGTCTGCAGGACCGACTCGTTGGTGAAGGCGGACACGATCGTGGTCGGGATGATGCCGAGCAGGAACTCGGTGGTGCCCTTGGCCTCGGAGTCGATCTGCGCGTGACCGGCGTCCTTGATCGCGTCGGTCACCGCCAGGCCGGTGCCCGGCTCCAGGATGTTGCCGACGACCAGGCCGATGCCCAGCGCGACGAGCGACATGATCGTGAAGTAGACCAGGGCGATACCGCCGACGGCACCGACCTTGGCGGCCTTCCGTACCGAGCCGATGCCCAGCACGATCGTGCAGAAGATGATCGGCGAGATCATCATCTTGATCAGGTTCACGAACCCGGTGCCGATCGGCTTCAGCCCGACAGCGAAGTCCGGTGCGGCCAGGCCAACCGCGATACCGGCAGCGACCGCGATGATCACCGCGATGTAGAGATAGTGGGTGCGGTCCCGCTTGGGTTTGCGTGCGGCAGGTGCCGTATCGGCTGCGCTGGTCACGGCGGCCCTCCTTGACGACGTCGTCGGCATCACCGGCGTGCGGCTCACGTCCGGAAAACTGGGAGCGGGGCTCCCGGAGATGCGTTATAGGGAATGCCGTGACTATGTCCTGCTCTGTGAGCGCGGTCACCCTTCCGTTCATTTAGTTCACAATCAGCCAAGGGGCAGACTGACGACATGCGCTTCTCCGTCCCCCGACCCCGCAGCCTGGCGGCCCAGCTCTTCGCCATGCAGGCCGTACTGATAGCGGTCGTCGTGGCCGGATGTGCACTGTTCACCTACGTGAGCGACCGCAGCCAGGCCGAGGAGGCCGCAAGGCGCCAGGCCAGGGCGGTGGCGCGCTCCGTCGCCGACTCCCCGTCCGTGCTGGCGGCGGCCCGCGCCCCCGACCCGACAGGCGAGCTCCAGCCGTACGCGCTGAAGGTCATGCGGGACACCGAGGTCGACTTCATCACGATCATGAACCCGCAGGGCATCCGCTGGACGCACCCCGACCCAAACCAGATCGGCCAGACCTTCCAGGGCCACACCGAGCGGGCCCTGAGGGGCGAGACCTTCACCGAGACCTACACCGGCACCCTCGGCCCGTCGGTGCGCGCGGTCACCCCGATCCAGGACGGCACGGAGATCGTCGGCCTGGTCAGCGCGGGCATCCGGGTCCAGGCGATCACCGAGCGGGTGCAGAGCCAGGTCACGGCCCTGGTCGGCGTCGCGGCCGGGGCACTGGCCCTGGGCGCCGTCGGCACCTACGTTGTCAACGCCCGGTTGCGCCGCCACACCCACGGCATGAACGCGACCGAGCTCAGCCGGATGCACGACTACCACCAGGCCGCCCTGCACGCCGTACGGGAGGGGCTGCTGATGCTGGACGGGCAGTACCGTGTGGCGTTGATCAACGACGGGGGGCGGGAGCTGCTCGGCGTGGAGGGGGACGTGGTGGGCAGGTCGGTGGCCGAGCTCGGGCTCCCCGCCCCGCTGACGGGCGCGTTGCTGGCGTCGGAGCCGCGGGTGGACGAGGTGCATCTGACGGCGTCGCGGGTCCTGGTCATCAACACCTCCCCGGTGTCGGGCGGCGAGCGGCGCGGTACGGTCGTCACTCTGCGCGATGTCACCGAACTCCAGTCGTTGATGGGCGAGTTGGACTCCGAGCGGGGCTTCACACAGGCGCTGCGCTCGCAGGCGCACGAGGCGGCGAACCGGCTGCACACGGTCGTCTCGCTGATCGAGCTGGGCCGGGCGGAGGAGGCGGTGGACTTCGCGACGGCCGAGCTGGAGCTGGCGCAGGCACTGACCGACCAGGTCGTGGCGGCGGTGAGCGAGCCGGTGCTGGCGGCGCTGCTGCTGGGCAAGACGGCCCAGGCGAACGAGCGGGGCGTGGAGCTGATGGTGTCGGAGGACAGCAGCCTGGACGACGGCCTGCTGCCCGAGACGCTCCCGGCGCGGGACCTGGTGACCATCCTCGGCAATCTGATCGACAACGCCGTGGACGCGGCACAGGGCAGCGCCCGGGCGCGGGTGACGGTGGCGGCGTACACCCGGGACACCGAGGACTGCCCCGAGCTGGTGCTGCGGGTCTCCGACACGGGCCCGGGCGTCGACCCGGAGCACACCGAGGCGGTCTTCCAGCGAGGCTTTACGACGAAGCCGTCCGGCCCGGGCGGACGAGGTCTCGGGCTGGCCCTGGTACGCCAGGCGGCGCAGCGGCACGAGGGGACACTGTCGGTGACGGAGGCCGACGGGGGCGGGGCTCAGTTCGAGGTACGGCTGCCGCTGCGGGAGTCCGGCGCGGTCGCCGCAGGAGTGACATCCGGAGGCCCGGTGTCCGAGGGCTCTGGAGGCCCCGCATGACGAGCGACACGACGCACGCGAACGCCATCCGGGTCCTGGTGGTGGAGGACGACCCGGTGGCCGCCGACGCCCACGTCCTGTACGTCGGCCGGGTCCCCGGGTTCGTGGCGGTGGGCAAGGCGCACACGGGCGCGGAGGCCCGCCGGGCCCTGGAACGCACCCCGGTGGACCTCCTCCTGCTCGACCTGCACCTGCCGGACGTGCACGGGCTGCATCTCGCCCGGTCCCTCAGAGCCGCCGGCCACCACGCGGACGTGATCGCGGTGACGTCGGCGCGCGACCTGGCCGTCGTACGCGAGGGCGTCTCGCTCGGGGTCGTGCAGTACGTCCTGAAGCCGTTCACCTTCGCGACCCTGCGGGACCGCCTCGTGCGGTACGCCGAGTTCCACGCGTCGGTCGGCGAGGCGAGCGGCCAGGACGAGGTGGACCGGGCCCTGGCGGCTCTGCGCGCCCCCGGCCCGGCCGCGCTGCCCAAAGGCCTGAGCGCGCCGACGCTGGAGCGGGTGACGGTGACCCTGCGGGACAGCGCGGAGGGCCTCACGGCCGCCGGTGTGGCGGAGACCGTGGGCATCTCCCGCATCACGGCCCGCCGTTATCTGGAGCATCTGGTGGACGCGGGCCGCGCGGCCCGCCGCCCGCAGTACGGCACGGTGGGGCGCCCGGAGCTGCAGTACCGCTGGGTCACCGGCCAGTGACGACCCATCAGCTCTCACGTGCCGGGATCAAACCCCCGCACACGCATTGACCTGACTAGACCACTCAACTTAGGTTCGCGACGCAGCCGTCCAGGCCACAAAGAAGTGCGCCCGCAGGAGGTCGTGCCCGTGCGCCCCACCGCCGCTCTCACCCCCCTCGTCGCCCTGGCCCTCGCCGCGTCCACCCTCACCGCCTGCGGCGGGGGCTCCGGCAGCGACCCGGACACCGTGAAGATCTCCTTCAAGCAGTCCACGGACAACTCCGTCAAGGTGATGGACACGTATCTCGCGGACATCAAGAAGCAGTTCGAGAAGGCCCACCCCGGCAAGAAGGTCGAGCTCGTCCCGATCAAGGCGCCGGACTCGGAGTACTACACCAAGCTCCAGCAGATGCTCCGCTCCCCCAAGACCGCCCCCGACCTGGTCTACGAGGACACGTTCCTCATCAACTCGGACATCACCAGCGGCTATCTCAAGCCCCTCGACCCCTATCTCGCCAAGTGGCCGGACTGGAACCAGTTCATCGACACGGCGAAGGCGGCGGCCAAGGGCGAGGACGGCAAGACCTACGGCGTCCCCGACGGCACCGACACCCGCGGCCTCTGGTTCGACAAGGACATCTTCAAGAAGGCCGGCCTGCCCGCCGACTGGCAGCCGAAGACCTGGAACGACGTCCTCACCGCCGCCCGCGCCATCAAGCGAGAAGTCCCCGGCACCATCCCCCTCAACATCTACACGGGCAAGCCGGTCGGCGAGGCCGCCACCATGCAGACGTTCGAAATGCTGCTCTACGGCACGAACGACGGCACCACGGACCCCCTCTACGACAAGTCGAGCAAGAAGTGGATCGCCGGCGGCAAGGGCTTCGAGGACGCGCTCTCCTTCGTCGAGACGGTCTACAAGGAGAAGCTCGGCCCGGACGTCTCCGACGCGCTCGACCCGAACGTCATGACCCGGGTCCGCGGCGAGTGGCTCCCGCAGGGCAAGCTCGGCATCGCCCTCGACGGGTCCTGGCTGCCGCAGGACTGGCTGTCCGGCAGCGGCCACGAGTGGCCCGAGTGGTCGGAGAAACTGGGCCTGGCCGCCATGCCGACGCAGAATGGCCAGGCGCCCGGGAAGGTGAGCATGTCCGGCGGCTGGACCTGGTCGATCCCGGCCAAGGCGGGCAACCCGGACCTGGCGTTCGAGTTCATCAAGACGATGCAGACCAAGGCCAACGCGCAGAAGTGGTACGTCGCCAACTCCGGCATCGCGGTCCGCGAGGACGTGGCGAAGGACCCGGCGTACGCCACGGCCCAGCCCGGCATCAAGTTCTTCACGGACCTCGTGGCGAACACCCACTACCGCCCCGCCTACCCGGCCTACCCCAAGGTCTCGGTGGCGATCCAAGAGGCGATGGAGGGCGTGACGACGGGCGACACGTCGGTGGACGAGGCGACGAGCGCCTACACGGACGCACTCAAGGACGCGACGGACAACCAGGTGGCCGAGCGATGAGCGAGGGCCTTCAGGTATGACCGCCACAGCACCACACCCGCGGCTCACGAAGGCCCCCGAGGACACGCACCCGGCACGCGGCCCCCGCCTGCCGGTGCGGGCCCTGCCCCTGACCCCCGCGGTCGTCCTCCTGCTCCTCTTCCTGGCCGGCCCGATCGCCTACTGCGTCTACATCGCCTTCACCGACCTCCAGCTCACCGGCCAGGCCCAGGAGTCGTTCGTCGGCTTCGACAACTTCACCCGGGCCTTCGGGGACGAGGCGTTCCTGAACGCCGTATGGCTGACGCTGGTGTTCACCGTCCTCTCCTCCCTCATCGGACAGAACACGCTCGGCCTGGCCCTGGCGGCACTGATGCAGCGCGCGTCGAAACCGGTCCGCACACTCACCGGCGGCATCGTCGTCACGGCATGGGTCCTGCCGGAGGTCGTCGCGGGCTTCCTCCTCTACGCCTTCTTCCGCCGCGAGGGCACCCTGAACGCCATCCTGGACTGGCTGCACCTGCCCTCCCAGAACTGGCTGTTCACGCTCCCCATCCTGGCGGTGTCCTTCGCGAACGTCTGGCGCGGTACGGCGTTCTCGATGCTGGTCTACTCGGCGGCCCTGAACGAGATCCCCCAGGAGATCACCGAAGCCGCGGAGGTCGACGGGGCCGGGGGCTGGCGCCGCATGTGGCACATCACCCTGCCCATGATCCGCCGGTCCATCGGCACGAACCTGATGCTCAACACCCTCCAGACCCTCTCGGTCTTCGGTCTGATCTGGGTCATGACCAGGGGCGGCCCCGGCGGCCGAAGCCAGACGCTCCCCCTGTTCATGTACGAACAGGCCTTCCAGAACAGTCTGATCGGCTACGGCACGGCGGTCGCGCTACTGCTCCTGCTGGTCGGCTCCCTGTTCTCCCTGGTCTACCTGCGCCTGCTCCGCACGGAGGTCTGACCGCATGCCCCACACCCTCTCCTCCCGGCGCACGACCCGCCGTCTGGCGGCCGACGCGGGACTCCTGGTGGTCGCCGCGGCCTTCGTGCTCCCCCTGGCCTGGGTGGTCCTGTCCTCCCTCGACCCTCACGCGGGCCTCCGGGTGAAGGCCCCCGACGGCCTCACCCTGGACAACTTCGACGCGGTCCTGACTCCCGAGATCACCTTCACCCCCCTCCTCAACAGCCTGGTCCTGTGCGGCGGCGCGACCCTGCTGACAGTGGTCTGCGCGGCCCTGGCGGCCTACCCGCTCTCCCGCTTCCGCTCCCGCTTCAACCGCCCGTTCCTGCTGACGATCCTGTTCGCCACCAGCCTGCCCATCACGGCGATCATGGTTCCGGTCTACGCCCTCTTCGTCCAAGTGGACCTGATCGACACCATGCAGGGCACGATCTTCTTCTTCGCGGCGTCCCAACTGCCGTTCGCCATCTGGCTGATGAAGAACTTCATGGACGGCGTACCGAAGGAACTTGAGGAGGCGGCGTGGACGGACGGGGCGTCGGCGTTCCAGTCCCTGGTCCGCATCGTCCTGCCCCTCATGGGCCCCGGCGTGGCCGTCGTGACGGTCTTCTCCTTCGTCATGATGTGGGGCAACTTCTTCGTCCCCTTCATGCTCCTGCTCACCCCCGACCAGATGCCGGCGTCCGTCAGCATCAACGACTTCTTCGGCAACCGGGGCATGGTGGCGTACGGCCAACTGGCCGCGTTCTCCATCATCTACTCGACGCCGGTCATCCTCCTGTACGTACTGATCTCACGCCGCCTGGGAGGAGGCTTCGCCCTGGGCGGGGCGGTGAAGGGCTGAACGCGTCGGGGCTGGGGGCGGGTGGGTGCGCAGCCCGGCGGAGCGGGGTGCCGCTGCGCCCACCCGTGCCGCCCCCAGCGGCACGCATGCCCGCAGCGGGGGCGCTACGCATGCCGCAGCGGCGGGCGCCGGACCACGCAAGGGGCCGTGTCGGGGGGTGTCCGCCCGCAGCGGTTGTCGCGTCAACGAACAGTGAGTCGGTATCCGACCCCATCGCGACGTTCCGAGGACGGACACCCCCCGACACGGCCCCGACCCCCCACCCGGCGTCAGGCGACTACCGCACCAGACACGGCCGCTTCCCGTCGAACTCCCACCCCGGAACCAGGTACCGCATCCCCACCGCATCGTCCCGAGCCCCCAGCGCCTTCTCCCGGTACAGCTCGTGCGCCGCGAGAAGCCGGTCCATGTCGAGCCGCACACCCAGCCCCGGAGCATCCGGAACCGCGACCTCCCCACCCACGATGCGCGGCGGGGAAACAGTGAGCCGCTCCAGCCCCTCCTGCCAGATCCAGTGCGTGTCCAGCGCGTTGTACTCCCCCGGAGCCGCGGCCCCGCAGTGCGTCACCATCGCCAGCGAGATGTCGAAGTGGTTGTTCGAGTGGCACCCCCACGTCAACCCCATCGCGTTGCACAACTGCGCGACCCGCACCGACCCCCGCATCGTCCAGAAGTGCGGATCGGCCAGCGGGATGGACACCGACTGCAGAGCCAACGCATGCGCCATCTGCCGCCAGTCCGTAGCGATCATGTTCGTAGCCGTCGGCAACCCGGTCGCACGCCGGAACTCCGCGAGAACCTCCCGCCCCGAGTAACCCTCCTCCGCCCCGCAGGGATCCTCGGCATACGCCAGCGTCCCCACCAGCGGCCGACACAGCTCAACCGCCTCCCGCAGCGACCACGCCCCGTTCGGGTCGAGCGTGATCCGCGCCTCGGGAAACCGCGCCTTCAGCGCCCGCACCGCCGCGACCTCCTCGGCCCCCTCCAGCACACCCCCCTTGAGCTTGAAGTCCCGGAACCCATACAGGTCGTACGCCGCCTCCGCCTGCCGCACGATCGCCTCCGGAGACAACGCCTCCTCGTGCCGCACGCGGTACCACGCCACGTCCGAGTCCGGCTCCCGGACATACTCCAGGTCGGTCCGGTCCGGATCACCCACGTAGAAGAGATAACCCAGCACCCGCACGGACTCCCGCTGCTGCCCGTCCCCCAGCAGCGCGGCGACCGGCACATCGAGATGCTGCCCGAGAAGATCGAGCAGCGCCGACTCCACCGCGGTCACCGTATGAACCGTGGTCCGCAGATCGAACGTCTGGGCGCCCCGTCCACCGGCGTCACGGTCGGCGAACCGCTCACCGATCTCCCGCAGCACCCGCTGGTAGTCCCCCACCTTGGCCCCGACGACGAGCGACTCGGCATCCCGCAGCGTCTGCGTGATCTTCTCCCCGCCGGGTACCTCCCCCAGCCCGGTACGCCCCTCGGAGTCGGTGAGAACGACGACGTTGCGGGTGAAGTACGGCCCGTGCGCACCGGAGAGGTTCAGCTCCATGCTGTCCCGCCCGGCGACGGGGTAGACGGCGAACGCGGTGACGGTCGGCTGACTGCTCATGCTGGTCCAAGTCCCTTGACTAGTGGATGAATCGGTCTACAGCCCAAGAACGTCCAGCGCCCACTCGACCGCGAGCACGCCCCCCAGCCCGAGCACGGCAAGCACCGTCGTATAGGACGTACGCACCTTGATCGCCTCGACGACGGACAGGTTGAAGTACTCCTTGAACAGCCAGAACCCAGGGTCGTTCACATGCGAGAACGCGATGGATCCACACGCCACGGCGAGCACCATCACCTCCGGGTGCACTCCACTGCCCGCGAGCAGCGGCAGCGCGACACCGGAGGCCGTGACCACGGCGACCGTGGCAGAGCCGAGCGCGATGCGCAGGATGACGGCGACGAGCCAGGCGAGAACGATCGGCGAGATGGACCAGCCGTGGGTGACGTCCTTGATGTAGTCGGAGATGCCGCCCTCGACGAGGACGTTCTTGAAGGCCCCGCCCGCGCCGATCACCAGCAGGATCATCGCCATCGCCTGGGCCGCCGAGGCACAGGAGGCCCCGACGTCGCTCAGGCTCCGCCCGATCCGCGGCCCGAACACCCAGATCGCCAGGCACAGGGTCAGCAGCAGGGCGATCGGCGCCGAGCCGATGAAGGCCACGACGTGCAGGAACGGACTGTCTCCCGAAGCCGCCATGTCGGTCACGGCCGCGGCCACGATCAACACCACGGGGAACAGCGCCACGAAGAGCGACCACCCGAGCCCCGGCATCTCCTCCTCACTGAACTCACGCTCACTGACCAGCCCTTTGGGGATGGACGGCGTCATCCTCGCGACGAACGGAAGACGGGGCCAGGCCAGGGCGATGAGCGCCCCGGCGGGTACGGCGATGAACAGGCCGTAGAACAGCGTCAGTCCGACGGAGGCGTGGAAGGTCGCGGCGACGGCGGTGGGGCCGGGGTGCGGAGGCAGGAAGCTGTGCATGGTGGACAGGGCGATGGACATCGGCAGCCCGACCCACAGCAGCTTCGCGCCGGTGACCCTGACCAGCGTGAACGCGATCGGCACGATGATGACGAACGCGACCTCGTAGAACATGGTCACGCCGATGAGCATGGACGTGACCACCATGGCCACCTGGACCCACCGCGGACCGAAGGCGTCGAGGAGCTTGCCGGCTATGCGCTGCGCGGCGCCCGAGTCCCCCATCACCCGGCCGACCATGGCACCGAGCCCGATGGTCAGCATCGTGTCGCCGATCTGGTCCCCGATGCCCTCGGAGAGGACGTCCGGGATGGTCGCCACCGGAATGCCACGGACCAGCGCGACCCCCACCGCGACGAGCAGCAGGGCCGCGAAGCCGTTCATTCTCAGCCGGGTCATGAGGAGGAGCAGGACCAGAACGCTGATCCCGACGACGAGCAGAGGCAAGGCAGTTCCCCTTTGAACTGGTGGGAGCTCTGAACCGGTGGGGCTCTCATCCCTGTATGCAGATGGTGTCCACGTATGCAGATGGAGGCTAAGTGCGTGAACGGAGTGGGTCAATGGCCCGGACGATCACAGATTGATGTGCACGATCGACGCGGACCTACGATGAGCCCATGCAGGAGAGCAGAGGCGTCCGCGGCGTGAAGTCGGCGGCCAGAACCGTCGCACTGCTGGAACTGCTCGCCGAGCGAGGCGAGGAACCCTCCCGCCTCGACCAGCTCGCAGAGGACCTGGACGTGCCGCGCAGCAGCATGTACCAGCTGCTCCAGACGCTCGTCGACTCCGGCTGGGTCCGCACCGACGCCACCGGCTCCCTCTACGGCATCGGGATCCGCGCGCTGCTCACCGGCACCGGCTACCTCGACGGGGACCGCCGTATCCGGGTGGTCCGGCCGTACCTGGACGAGGCGTCGGACGCGCTCGGCGAGACGATCCACATGGCACGGCTCGACGGCCGGGACGTCGTCTATCTCGCCACCCGCGAGTCCCACGAGTACCTGCGCACGATCAGCCGGGTCGGCCGCCGCGTCCCGGCCCACGCCGGCGCCCTCGGCAAGGCACTGCTCGCGGAACGCGCCGACGACGAACTACCCCTCGACGACGAGCCGTTGACCGGCCTCACGGAGAACACGCACACCGACCGCGCCGCCCTGCTCGCCGACCTGGCCCGGGTGCGCGAGCGCGGCTACTCCGTCGACCGCGAGGAGACGGTGCCGGGCATCGCCGGCTTCGGCTTCGCCCTGCGCTACGGAACTCCGGCCGTCGACGCCATCAGCTGCTCGGTCCCGGTGGCCCGGCTGACCCCGGAGCACGAGAGCCGCGTCGTCTCCGTGATGAGCGACATCCGAGCGAGGATCGAGTCCCGGCTGCCACCGGTCTCGGGCGTACCGGACTGGCGCTAGGGCCGCCGCGCCCACCGCCCTCGACACGGAAAAGCGCCGGCCACATGACCGTGACCAGCGCTTCCCCAACACGCCTGAGACTCAGGCAGACATCCCGCTCAGCCGGTCGCCCCGTCCGGCAGGACCCCGGGCCGGAACGGCTCCACGCCTTCGAGCGTCCGCACCCGCGTCGGCTCGATCAGCAGCATCACCCGGCGCTCGCCGGGCAGCATCCACGGATACCGGTCCTGACCGAGGTACTTGCGCGTCAGCCGGTCCATACCCCGCTCCGCCTCCTCGCCCTCCACGAACCGGACGACCTTCCCCCGGATCTCGGCCCGGTCGTACGGGTTCTCCGGGTCGTGGTGGGACAGCGAAACGTACGGATTGCGCCGCAGATTCTCCTCCTTCACCCGCCCGATCGAGGTGTTGACCATGACGAACTCGCCTTCGATGTCCGCCCACATGGGCGACACCTGAGGCGCCCCGTCAGCCCCGACCGTCGCGAGATGCCAGAAGTTCGGCGCGAGAAGTCGCTCGCGAATATGCCCGTTGAGCTTGCCGTTCACGTAAGTCACTGCCTTTCCGGACCCAAGATCATCGGGCCCGGGGTCATCCTTACCCCCAACCCGCCGCGACCGACAAGCCGATCTCCGGCCCCGGCCGAACCCGCCGGTAGCCGTAGCTTCCTACAATCCGTGATCCTGGCCGAACAGACCGTAGTCATCGCACCTTCGCCCCCCTAGCTTGTGGCGCGTGCGCCGACCTTCAGCCCGCCCGAGCCAGTCCGCTCCCACTCCCCCTCCACAGTCCGCCCCGACGACCCCGCCCTTCAACGCCCCGGCCGCCCGCCGTCTGCGCGCGGCCCTCGGCATGACGCCCGAGCACGTCGCCCACGGCATGCGCGTCTCCTACGGACACCCCCGCGTCACCCCGGACCACGTCATCGACTGGGAGCGCGGGGCCTCGGCCCCGTCGAACTCCGAACTCACCGCTCTCGCGGGCGTGTTGTGGTGCTCACCCGGCGAACTCATCGGCAGACCCCGCACCCTGCGCGAGCACCGCATCGCCCGCTGCCTCGCCCCCGAGGACGTGGCCCGGGCCGTGGGACACGAGGTCCACGCGTATCTGCGCATGGAGGAGACCGACACCTGGCGCGGCACGGACCGCCAGTCCGGCGCCCTCGCCGACCTGCTCGGCCTGGGCCTCGCCGACTTCGTCACCGTCACGGGCCGCGACGCCAAGCTCGGCGAACTGCTGCGCAGCGCGGTCAGCACCCGCTGGCAGGCCTATGTGCGCCCGGTGGCCAAACTCGTACCCCTGGACCGGCCGTTCCTGGAGGGCGCCCTGCGGGCGCTGCACGAGGACTACCAGGGCCATATGGCCGCCACCCTGAGCTGGGGAGGCGGCAGCGGCGACGCGGGCGGCACCGCCCGCGACTTCCTCGACCGGATCGTCGAGCACTTCTGGACGAGAATCCAGGGGAGCCCGGCCGGAAGCACCGGCGCCTAGAAGACCGACTCGGCCTCGTCCATCCGGTCCTTGGGCACCGTCTTCAACTCGGTCACGGCCTCCGCGAGCGGCACCATCACGATGTCCGTCCCGCGCAGCGCGGTCATCCGGCCGAAGCGGCCCTGGTGCGCCGCCTCCACCGCGTGCCAGCCGAACCGCGTGGCGAGCACCCGGTCGTACGCGGTCGGTGAGCCGCCGCGCTGGACGTGGCCGAGAATGACCGGCTTGGCCTCCTTGCCGAGCCGACGCTCCAGCTCATGGGCGAGTGCCGCGCCGATGCCCTGGAAGCGCTCGTGGCCGAACTTGTCGATCGCGCCCTTGCCGTAGTCCATGGTGCCGTCCGCGGGGTGGGCGCCCTCGGCGACGGCGATGACCGCGAACTTCTTGCCGCGGGCGAAGCGCTCCTCGACCATCTTGACGAGATCGGCCGGATCGAACGGACGCTCCGGCAGACAGATGCCGTGCGCACCCGCCGCCATGCCGGACTCCAGCGCGATCCAGCCGGCGTGCCGGCCCATGACCTCCACCACCATCACCCGCTGGTGGGACTCGGCGGTCGTCTTCAGACGGTCCATCGCCTCGGTGGCGACCCCCACCGCCGTGTCGAAGCCGAAGGTGCGGTCCGTGGAGGAGATGTCGTTGTCGATCGTCTTCGGGACGCCCACGACGGGCAGGCCCGCGTCGCTCAGCATGCGCGCGGCCGTCAGCGTGCCCTCGCCGCCGATCGGGATCAGCGCGTCGATGCCGAACTCGTGGATCATGTCGGAGGCGTTCTCGCAGGCCTCACGGAGCCGGTCGCGCTCCAGCCTGGACGATCCCAGGATCGTGCCGCCGCGGGCCAGGATCCCGCTGACCGCGTTCAGGTCGAGGGCGCGGTAGCGGCCGTCCAGCAGGCCCGAGTAACCGTCCTCGAAGCCGATGACCTCGTCGCCGTAGTTGTCGACCGCCCGGTGCACGACCGACCGGATCACGGCGTTCAGGCCGGGGCAGTCGCCGCCTGCGGTGAGAACTCCGATACGCATCGTGCTGTGTCTCCTGCTCGCTGTTGACACCGGTGAGCTTCTGCCGATTGTTTCACGCTCCCCGGCCCGGCGGGGTACCCGGCTCTGACGGGCGCCTTATCCATCGGCGGAGGTATTGTCAAGGCGGTTCCGCTCACCTCGATGGGCGATTTTTCGACGTCCCACACATCCCGAACAGAGACATCCCGAGCAGCGACATGCCACCGAGACGAAACGGAGAGCGCGCGTGACCCGCAGCGTGTACGTGACCGGCATCGACCGAGGCGACGGCCGCCAGGTCGTCGAACTGGGGGTCATGGAGCTCCTCACCCGGCAGGTCGACCGGGTCGGCGTCTTCCGGCCCCTCGTCCACGACGGGCCCGACCGCCTCTTCGAACTGCTGCGCGCCCGCTACCGGCTCGCCCAGGACGCGTCGACCGTCTACGGCATGGACTACCAGGAGGCGTCCGCCCTCCAGGCCGAGGCGGGCACGGACGAGCTGGTGTCCACGCTCGTCGAACGGTTCCACCGGGTGGCCCGCGAGTACGACGTGGTCCTGGTCCTCGGCACCGACTTCGCCGACACCCAGCTCCCGGACGAGCTGGCGCTCAACGCCCGGCTGGCGAACGAGTTCGGCGCGTCGGTGATCCCGGTCGTGGGCGGCCGCAAGCAGACGGTCGAGTCGGTGCTCGCCGAGACGCGCAACGCCTACCGGGCCTACGACACGCTGGGCTGTGACGTCCTGGCCATGGTCACCAACCGGGTCGCCCGCGAGGACCGCGACGAGATCGCACGCCGGCTCGACTCCCGGCTCCCCGCGCCCTGTTACGTCCTGCCCGACGAGCCCGCGCTGTCCGCCCCGACCGTCTCGCAGATCAGCCACGCGCTCGGCGGCAGGGTGGTGCTCGGCGACGACTCGGGGCTCGCCCGGGACGTGCTCGGCTTCGTCTTCGGCGGTGCGATGCTGCCGAACTTCCTGGGCGCCCTGACCCCGGGCTGCCTCGTCGTCACCCCGGGCGACCGGGCCGACCTGGTCGTCGGCGCGCTCGCCGCGCACAGCGCCGGCACCCCGCCGATAGCCGGCCTGCTGCTCACCCTGGACGAGGTGCCCGGCGCCGACATCCTCACCCTCGCCGACCGCCTCGCGCCGGGCACCCCGGTGCTGTCGGTGACCGGCACCAGCTTCCCCACCGCCGAGCAGCTCTTCTCCCTGGAGGGAAAGCTGAACGCGGCCACCCCGCGCAAGGCGGAGCGGGCACTCGGCCTGTTCGAGCGGTTCACCGACACCGGTGAGCTCACCCGCCGGGTCTCCGCGCCCAGCAGCGACCGCGTCACGCCGATGATGTTCGAGCACAAGCTGCTGGAGCAGGCCCGCTCCGACCTGCGCCGCGTGGTGCTGCCCGAGGGCACCGAGGAGCGCGTGCTGCACGCCGCCGAGGTACTGCTGCGCCGGGGCGTGTGCGAGCTGACCCTGCTCGGCCCGGTCGACCGGATCCGCAAGAAGGCCGCCGACCTGGGCATCGACCTGGGCGAGTCCCAGCTGATCGACCCGGCCACCTCCGACCTGCGCGACTCCTTCGCCGAGCAGTACGCGGCCCTGCGCGCCCACCGGGGCGTCACCGTGGAGCTGGCGTACGACGTGGTCTCCGACGTGAACTACTTCGGCACGCTGATGGTCCAGGAAGGTCTCGCCGACGGCATGGTCTCGGGCTCCGTGCACTCCACGGCCGCGACCATCCGCCCGGCCTTCGAGATCATCAAGACCAGGCCGGACGCCGACATCGTCTCGTCGGTGTTCTTCATGTGCCTGGCCGACAAGGTCCTCGTCTACGGCGACTGCGCGGTCAACCCCGACCCGAACGCCGAGCAGCTCGCGGACATCGCCATGCAGTCGGCGACCACGGCGGAGCAGTTCGGCGTGGAGCCGCGCATCGCGATGCTGTCGTACTCCACCGGCACCTCCGGCTCGGGCGCCGACGTCGACAAGGTCCGCGAGGCCACCGAGCTGGCCCGCGCGCGGCGGCCCGACCTGAAGATCGAGGGCCCGATCCAGTACGACGCCGCCGTGGAACCGTCGGTCGCGGCGACCAAGCTGCCCGGCTCCGAGGTCGCCGGGCAGGCCACCGTGCTGATCTTCCCCGACCTGAACACCGGCAACAACACCTACAAGGCCGTGCAGCGCTCGGCCGGCGCGATCGCCGTCGGCCCGGTGCTCCAGGGCCTGCGCAAGCCGGTCAACGACCTGTCCCGGGGCGCCCTCGTCCAGGACATCGTCAACACCGTCGCCATCACAGCGATCCAGGCCCAGTCCCCGAGTGAGAAGGCAACCGCCCAGTGAGCCCGTCCCGTGTCCTCGTCCTCAACTCCGGCTCCTCGTCGCTGAAGTACCAGCTGCTCGACATGGGCGACAGCAGCCGGCTGGCGGTGGGGCTTGTCGAACGCATCGGTGAGCAGACCTCCCGGCTCAAGCACACTCCGGCCGACGGCGAGAG
The DNA here is from genome assembly GCF_055594445.1 of Streptomyces sp. NPDC040589. NCBI lineage: Bacteria > Bacillati > Actinomycetota > Actinomycetes > Kitasatosporales > Streptomycetaceae > Streptomyces > Streptomyces sp. NPDC040589. Next base: position 405,055 of record NZ_JBVIWP010000001.1, read on the forward strand.
CCGGGAGCGCGGCGGCGCGATCGCCGACCACGACGCCGCGCTGAAGGCCGTGGCCGAGGAGCTCGCCAAGGACGGCCTCGGTCTGGACTCGCCCGAACTGGCCGCGATCGGGCACCGGGTGGTGCACGGCGGGAAGTCCTTCACCGAGCCGACCGTCGTCGACGACGCCGTGCTCGCCGAGATCGAGCGGCTCATCCCGGTGGCCCCGCTGCACAACCCGGCCAACCTCACCGGGATCCGCACGGCGCGGGCGCTGCGGCCCGACCTGCCGCAGGTCGCCGTCTTCGACACCGCGTTCCACACGACCATGCCGGAGTCGGCCGCCCGCTACGCGATCGACGTGAAGACGGCCGACGAGCACCGCGTCCGGCGCTACGGCTTCCACGGCACCTCGCACGCCTACGTCTCCCGGGCCACCGCCGAACTGCTGGGCAAGGACCCCGCCGAGACGAACGTGATCGTGCTGCACCTGGGCAACGGGGCGTCCGCCTCTGCCGTTCGGGGCGGCAAATGTGTGGACACCTCCATGGGACTGACGCCTTTGGAGGGGCTCGTGATGGGTACGCGCTCCGGAGACATGGACCCGGCCGTCATCTTCCATTTGATGCGTGTTGGTGGAATGTCCGCCGACGAGATCGACACTCTTCTCAACAAGAAGAGCGGTCTGATCGGTCTGTGCGGCGACAACGACATGCGGGAGATCCGCCGTCGCGTCGACGAGGGCGACGAGCAGGCGGAGCTGGCGTTCGACATCTACATTCACCGCCTGAAGAAGTACATCGGTGCCTATTACGCCGTACTCGGACGGGTGGACGCGGTCGCCTTCACCGCCGGTGTCGGCGAGAACGCGGCCCCCGTGCGGGAGGCCGCCCTGGCGGGCCTGGAGGAGCTGGGCCTGGTGGTGGACGGCGAGCGCAACGCCGTACGCGGCGACGAGGCGAGGCTGGTCTCGCCCGACGGCGCCCGGGTGGCGGTGGCGGTGGTGCCCACCGACGAGGAATTGGAGATCGCGACGCAGACCTACGCGCTGGTAATTGGTTCAGGGAATCACACCTGAGCGGCATCCCGCCCTTTTGTATTTTCCGCCAGACGGAATATTCCGTTGCGAAACAAACCGATAGGATCGCCCCATGCGCCGTTCGAAAATCGTCTGTACTCTCGGCCCCGCGGTCGACTCCCACGAGCAGCTTGTCGCGTTGATCGAAGCCGGTATGAACGTGGCCCGCTTCAACTTCAGCCACGGCTCGCACGCCGAGCACCAGGGCCGGTACGACCGGGTCCGTGCCGCCGCCAAGGAGACCGGCCGGGCCATCGGTGTCCTCGCCGACCTCCAGGGCCCGAAGATCCGCCTGGAGACCTTCGCCGAAGGTCCCGTGGAGCTGGTGCGCGGTGACGAGTTCACCATCACCACCGAGGACGTCCCGGGCGACAAGACGATCTGCGGGACGACCTACAAGGGCCTGCCCGGCGACGTGACCAAGGGCGACCAGGTCCTGATCAACGACGGCAACGTCGAGCTGAAGGTCACCGAGGTCGAGGGCCCCCGGGTGAAGACGATCGTCATCGAGGGCGGCGTCATCTCCGACCACAAGGGCATCAACCTGCCTGGCGCGGCCGTCAACGTGCCCGCGCTGAGCGAGAAGGACATCGAGGACCTCCGCTTCGCGCTGCGCATGGGCTGCGACCTGGTCGCGCTGTCCTTCGTCCGCGACGCCAAGGACGTCCAGGACGTGCACCGCATCATGGACGAGGAGGGCCGCCGCGTCCCGGTCGTCGCCAAGGTGGAGAAGCCGCAGGCGGTGCAGAACATGGAGGACGTCGTGATGGCGTTCGACGGCGTGATGGTCGCCCGCGGTGACCTGGCCGTCGAGTACCCGCTCGAGAAGGTCCCCATGGTGCAGAAGCGCCTGATCGAGCTGTGCCGGCGCAACGCCAAGCCGGTGATCGTGGCGACCCAGATGATGGAGTCGATGATCACCAACTCCCGTCCGACCCGCGCCGAGGCCTCCGACGTGGCCAACGCGATCCTGGACGGCGCCGACGCGGTCATGCTGTCCGCCGAGTCGAGCGTGGGCGCGTACCCGATCGAGACGGTCAAGACGATGTCGAAGATCGTCGCCGCGGCCGAGCAGGAGCTGATGTCCAAGGGCCTGCAGCCGCTCGTCCCGGGCAAGAAGCCGCGCACGCAGGGCGGTTCGGTGGCCCGTGCCGCCTGCGAGATCGCCGACTTCCTCGGCGGCCGGGGCCTGGTGGCCTTCACCCAGTCCGGCGACACCGCCCGCCGCCTGTCCCGCTACCGCGCCCAGCAGCCGATCATCGCCTTCACCACCGACGAGGGCACCCGCAACCAGATGGCGCTGAGCTGGGGCGTGGAGCCGTACGTGGTCCCGTTCGTGAACAGCACCGACGAGATGGTCGACCTGGTGGAGCAGGAGCTGGTCAAGCTCAACCGCTTCAACGACGGCGACATCGTGGTCATCACCGCCGGCTCGCCCCCCGGCGTCCCCGGCACCACCAACATGGTCCGCGTCCACCACCTGGGCGAAGCCAAGTCCTGACCCGCAAAGGGCCGTACAGGCCCCTGAACGGCACCGAGGGCGCCCCCTGCGATCCAGGGGGCGCCCTCGTCTCGTACATGGCCTTTGCCACTGAAAATCCCTCTGGCACTCTCCCGTTTCCCGTGTAACTGTTGCGAAGCCCTTGGGGAGAGGGTGCGGGGGAAGCGTGCCTGACCAGCGCGCGAACGCATCTGTCCAATATGGACAACTCCTGACGGAAGTGACCTGCCTGCAGTCCGACCACGACTGCCGCGCAGCCATGTCCGCCTGCCCTCCTCCTGGGTCGACCATTCATCCAGCAGACAGGCGACGACATGCGAAGAGCCCTGCGCTCACGGGGGTTAGCCGGCACCGCCCTGGTGGCGGCATCGGCCGTACTGACGGGACTGGTGTACGCGGCACCGGCCCGGGCCGACGAACCGCCGGCCGGGGATCCGGATGACGGCAGGTTCCGGATCAGCCTTGGCCAACAGACTCGGACCAACAGGTGTATCGCCGGCGTGGCGCTGCACATCGGCGGCCCCGCTATGAAGGCAGCGGCCTCGAAGTCTCTGAACGGCACCGATGCCGATCTTGCAGCCGCCACTGACGGCGTTCTCTGGGGCGCGGGCGCCCTCGGCGGTGCCCGAGACAGTGACGTGGAGGGCGCCTCCCAGTACGGGGACCAGTCCCGGGCGCGCAAGGAGAGTTGGGAGTCCGCCAACAAGATCTACGCGCAGACCGGCTGGGACTCGGGCACCAGCTTCCATGCCCCCGAGTTCAACGCGGACGTCCTGGCCTTCACGTTCCGCACGCAGCAGGATCTCTGGGGCATGCTCGGACAGGACGGCCGCAGCGTCCCCACCCAGGCGTCAGTCGACCAGGCGAGGAAAATCGCCGGCGAGATCGCGGGCCAGGACAGCTGGAACGATTTCGCCGCCAGCGCGATCTTCGATGACAGCGATGTCCGGGGCCCCCACAACGGCACCACAGCCAGCGACGTCGCATCCTTCCTCCGGAACGGTGGTTTCGTCACCACGCCACTGGAGGAAGGCTCCACCGAGTACCGCTTGGAGGTCGAGGCACTCAAGGTCGCCTGGGGCGGTTGCGACAGCGGGAACCCGGTCGACGCCCGGCGAATCCTCTCTCCAGTCGTTCTGACGGCCCACCAGGAGTGGGAGCAGGAGTACGCCGCCCAGGCCAAGCCCCGAGCCACCATCATGGCCGCTGAAGCGAACGCGTCGGCGCAGGCCCGCAAGGCCACTGATGCAATGATCGAGTCCATCGGGCAGGCGTGGCTGGCCGAGCAGATCCTGCTGTGGCAGAAGTACTGGGCGGGTCAGCCCAAGGACAACATCCACCGGCCCAAGGCAGCGGTGTTCACCCAGGCCAAGACGGACCTGGCCAACGCCCAGAAGCGGACCGCGGACCAGTTGACGCTGGCCAACAAGGCGGTGGCCGCCGCCAAGATGGCCTCCGGACAGGCCACCACGGCGCAGAACGACGCGTACGCCATCGCTGACGCGGCCAAGACGCCGCGCGGCCGGGGACTGCTGTACACCCAGCAGTCGGTGCAGGTCGCCAAGGCCTCGTACGCCGCGGCCCAGGCGGCGGCGAAGGCCACCCAGACCGCGGTGAACGCCGCCAAGGCGACGGTGGCCGACAGCAAGACGCTGTTCGCGCTCTCCCAGACCCAGGCGCACGCCATCAACACCGAGTTCCGGCGGATCGCCGCGCAGGAGGCGGCTGCCCAGGCGAAGGCGGCCCGGGTGTCCGCGGACGCGCTGGCCAAGGAGGCCGCCGCCAACGCCACGAAGGCGAAGAACGCCCAGGCGACGGCGGAGGCGGCCGAGAAGACGGCGAAGGCGGGCGCCGCGAGGGCGGCGGTCGAACGGGCCACGGCCGAGAAGGAACGCGACAACGCCAAGCGGGAGCGGGCCAACGCGGCGGCCGAACGGACCAAGGCGAAGGATGCCGAGCAGCGAGCGCAGGCGGATCGAGATGCCGCCGCCCGGGCACGCGGCGCCGCAGAAGCGGCGGGCAGCACCGCCGCCGCCAAGCGCCAGGAGGCCGAGGAGTCCGAAGCCCAGGCGTACTTGGCTCGCGATCTGGCCGTCTCGGCCGAACGGAAGCGCGACTCCGCCAAGTCCAGGGCGGCCGCCCTGGAGGCCGCCGCCGAAGCTGCCAAGGGTTCGGCGGCCGCGGGTGAGGCCCGTGAGGCCGCGACAGAAGCCCGCTCCGCCGCCACCGAGGCGACCGACGAGGCGCGCGACGCCCGGGCCGCGGCCGACGATGCGAGCGAGGCCGCCGTGAAGGCTCGGGCGGCCGCCACGCGCGCCGACGCCGCCGCGTCCCGTTCCCGCGCCGCTGCCGACAACGCGTGGTCCGCGTACGAGACCACGCGCGCCGCGGCCGCCACGGCGCACGCCGCCGCGGCCGAGGCGATCGACGCCGCAGCCGCGGCCAAGAAGAACGCCGACGACGCCGAGGCCGAGGGCAAGAAGGCCGCCGCCGCGGCGGTCACGGCACGCCAGGAGGCCACGGCCGCGAAGGCCGAGGCCGCTAAGACGGCCACCTGGGCCGCCACCGCGGCCGGTCACGCCTTCGCGGCGGGTGAGGCGGCCACCGCCGCCCGCGACTCGGCCGCCGAGGTGATCAAGCCTGCCAACCAGGCCATCGCCATGGGCACCCCATACAAGGAGACCGACGTCTCGGCCGCTTTCGCGGTCCTCGTCGGCCAGACGTCCAAGCCGATCGCGGAACGCCAGGCCGCCGCCGCCAAGGCCAAGGCCGAAGAGGCCGCCAGGGCGGCCAAGGAGGCCAAGGTTCTGGCGGAGAAGGCGAAGGGCGACGCCAAGCTGGCCGCCCAGGCCGCCGCGGCGGCAGCCGACGACGCGGCCAAGGCCGCGGCCTCGGTGGCCGCCGCGCGCGCTTCCGCGGCCGAGGCCGCCACCGCCGCGGAAGCGGCGAAGAAGGCCGACGCCAACGCCCAGAAGTACGACCAGCAGGCCGGTACGGACGCCGTCTACGCCGGGATGGCCGCGAACGAGGCGGAGTCCGAAGCCGCCGCGGCGGACCGTGAGGCCGACGAGGCGGAGAAGGACGCCAGCAGTGCCCGCTCCGCCGCCACCGCGGCGGAGAAGGACGCGGCGAGCGCTCGCGGCACCGCGACCAAGGCGGAACAGGACGCCACGGCGGCCGAGACGGCGGCCAAGAACGCCGACGGTGCCGCGAAGGAGGCCGACCAGGCTGCCGATCGCGCGGAACAGGAGGAGCGCAAGCGGCTCGAACAGCAGCGCCGTGAAGCCATGGAGACGGGCGACACCGGTGTGTCCGGAGGGAATCCGGGACCGGCCCTGAGCGCCGACGACGAGGCCATCCTGCGGGCCCAGTGCGGTCAGCAGTGCGTCGACGACTTCCGCGCCGCTCAGGCGGCCGTCTCGTTGAGCGTGATCGACTGGGTGAAGGCCAACGGCGGCGAGATCCTGCTGGAGGTGCTGGGCGTCAACAACGTCAAGCGCTGCTTCGGTGAGGACGACATCGAAAGCTGCCTGTGGTCCTTCGTCGACGTGGCGTCCCTCGCGCTGGTCGTGGGCAAACTCCCCGCCGTCGGCAAGGCGATCGTCCGGGTCGCCAGCGGTATCGCCGAGTTCTTCGAGAAGGCCGCTTGGGGCAAGAAGACCCTCGCCCGGCTGAAGGACATCATCGAGAAGTACCGCAAGGGCCAGCTCGGCGAGTGCGTGCTGGACGCCGCGGACCTGTTCAGCGGCGCAGCCGGGTCTTCCAAGGCGAAGGGTCTCGCCGCTGCCAAGGCGGCCGGGGGCAAGAAGCGGTTCTGCGGGATCGACCACATCTCGCCGATCGACGGGGACTGGTGCACCAAGCGGGGTGCGCACGTCAATCTGAAGAACGGCCGCGAGGTGGGGTTGCAGACCACCGAAGTCAAGGGCGGCATCATGGGCTACGCGATCGACGTCAAGGCCGGATCGGCCACCAATGACGAGATCCGCGCGGTCGTCCAGACGCTCATCGACGACGACCGGCTGCGTGAGGATCTGATCGCCAAGTCGACCGATGCGATGCGCATCTTCAACCAGGACGCCGCGAACCAGAGGTACAACGAGAAGCTGGAGACTGGTCAGAAGCCCAAGCCGCTGAGGTGGGGCTGCAAGACCAACTTCGCGCCGAAACTGAAGTTCCTGGTCGACGCGTTGAAGGAAATCAGCCGCCAGAAGGGTGTCGGGTAGGCACCGACGCAGAGCTGAAGGGGGCCGGTCCGCGATGCGGGCCGGCCTCCGCCTTCGCCTCAGTGGCAGACGTGATGGGTGCCTCGGGCGATCGCGCTGTGCAGGACCGTACCGCTGTCCCCGGACTCGTCCGGGACCGTCCGGCGAAAGGTGAAGTGCACGTCTGCGGGGGAATGGCGCACCACGAGGGTGATCTGGTCGGCCGACTCGGGCCACGGCCCCTCCTCGGCACGTATTCCGGCGGAGGAGAACGCATCGCGAAGTTGCGCGGCGGTCACGGCCGACGGCAGTTCCTCCGTCTCACCCGGTACGCCGCTCGGAAGGTCGACGGGCCCGGCCCCGGTGCTCAGTGCCACCGTCTGGAGGATGTCGCAGCAGACCTCGAGACGTACATCGCCGTAGCGCACGTTGCGCGGCTCGCCCCTCTTCCTCCGCCGGCTTGGGAAGTACTCCCCGTCCTGAGGCGGTCCCAGCCGCTCGGAAACGTCGGCGAGAGACGCCCCCGGTTTGAGAACGCCAATTCCTCCGGACTCGGCGAACCCCGTCAGCACCTCCACGATGGTCATGCCTCGATCATCCCTCATCTGTCCCGTACAGCGGCGAGGGCGCCCCCTGTGGCCAGGGGGCGCCCTCGAGTCCGTCGGGTACGTCAGTCCGTGACGTACTGATGCAGCCCCGGCACGGTCAGCGTGCCGCCGAACTGGCCTGCCTGGGTGACCTTCACGTTGGTGAAGTAGATCTCCGGGAGGTTCAGGGGCGGCGGGTGCTCGGGGTCGAACGTGAGCGGGACCAGCCCGAGCAGGTTGCCCGAGATCTTCTCCGTGTACATCACCGTCTTGCCGTCGGTGATCGTGGACGTCGACCCCTTGGCCGCCTGGACGTGGTGGGTCTTGCCGGACTGCTTGTCCTTGACGAGCTGGTGCAGGTCCCCGATCTCGGTGCCCTTGGAGATGACGAACTTCAGGACCTTCTTCGTGGCACCGCTCGCCGTCTTCACCTCGACGATGCCCTGGTAGTCGGCGCCGTGCAGCTTCAGCGAGCTGGCTTCCAGGCGCCAGGGCTCGTCGGGCACGAGGAGCTCGTTGTCCACCCCGCCCTCGGCGTCCGTGGCGGCCGGGCAGTCCTCGGGGTCCACGGAGGGGCTCGCGGACGGGCTGGGAGAGGCGGTGGCCTTGTCTGCCGCGTCCCCGGCCGCCTTCTCGACGGCGTCGGTCGTGTCCCCGGCCGCCTTCGACGCCGCGTCCGTCGTGTCCTTGACGGTGTCCTCGACCGTGTCGGTCGTCTTCTTGACGGCGTCGGACGCGTCGTCCTCGCTCGTGTCCGAGGACGTCTCGGTGTCCTCGGCGTTGCTCGTGTCCCCGGACGGCGAGGCGGAGGCGGAGGGCGTGGGGCTCGGGCTCTCGGTGGACTTGCCGCCGTTGAAGATGCCGCCGATCGCGTCGCCGATGTCCTCGAGGACGTTGCCGCCGCTCTTGGACGCCGACGGGCTGGGCGTCGCCTCGTCGTCATCGCCCGACGTGCCCTCGGACGCCGAAGGGGTCGGGGTGGGCTCGGTCTTGTCGCCGTCGTCGTCGGAACCTGAATCCGACGAAGAGGACGAGCCGTCCTTGTCCGCACCCGCGTCCGAGCCGGCGGACGCCGAGGGAGTCGGCTCGGCCGTGCCCTTGTCCTCGTCGCCCGCGGCCTCGCTCTCGCTCGCCGAGGGCGACGGGGAGGCGCCGTCCTTGTCGTCCTCCATCGCCGCGAGGCAGTCCTTGTACTCGTCGGCCGTCAGGCTGTTGGCGGTCGACGGCTGCTCGTCGGCGAGGGCGAGCGTCGGGGTGAATCCCATGCCCATGAGGACGGCGGTGGGCATCGCCGCCATGGCTATGGCCTTGCCGGCGGGCATCTGGAACCGGGTGAAGAGCGGCTTCTTGGGAGCCGCGTGACGTGGCCCCGTTCTCGCCTTCGTCTGGGCGGCGGGAGAGCCGTCGCGGGGTTCAGCCGACACGGTACCCCCCGTTGCGGGCCTCGGACCGGACGTCGCCCGCCGGGCCGCCGTCACCGGGCCCGTACGGAGGGTGCGTCCCATCCGTCTCACCGGCCGTGCTCTCGGAAGAGGGCTCCACGGCTCCTTCTCCCGTCGGTCCCTGACCGGCCGCCCGAGGCCCCTTCCCCGTGTCCTCCGTCTTGCCCGGCACCCAGGCGACGGCGAGGGCACCGCCGAGCATCGCCAGCAGGAAGCCGATCAGGAAGCCTCCGATGTTGGAGACCACCAGCGACACCAGGGCGAGGATGATCGCCGCGACACCGGCGAAGACCCGCGTCGCCTGCTGGAACCACATGGTCAGACCCAGCGTGATCAGCAGGACCCCGATGATGAGGGAGCCGGCACCCGCGGTGGTCGCCATGGTGAGCGACATGGTGCCCAACTTGAGGGTGGCGTAGGGGAAGTAGGCGATCGGCACCCCGCCGAGGATGGTGAACAGGCCTGCCCAGAACGGCCGGGTGCCCCGCCAGTCACGGAATCGCAGACGCAACCGGGCGAAAGTCCCGGCGCTCTGGACCGGAGTCTCGGCACTCATGGAAAACAGCTCCCTCGGTCCGATGGAGGTACGTACCGGCTCGGCCGTAGGCGTGTGGAGAAGCCGGAAAGTCTAAGTCTGTGTGGTGGCCCGGCGCGGGGCCGGGCCCGAGGGGCGGGGAAGCGGCGGCCTCCCCGCCCCTCGAAGGGGACGGGTCAGCCGCCCCCGGACACCCGTGGGACGGAGGCTGTCAGTAGCACTCCATGCCCTTGTCCATGCCGAGCTTCATCGACAGGCCGCTCAGCTTGAACGTGCCGGCCGTGGTCGCCCACGCCGTCTGCTTGACGCCGTAGAGGTCGGCCTCCCTGGCCTGCTGGGCGAACCCGCCCGGCAGCGTGGTCTTGGTGTCCTTGACCGCAGGACCACGGGTCTTGTCCTTGACCGCGACGCCGATGTCGATGTCCTTGAACTCCGCGTCGGCGTCGAGCTGGGCGACGTCGATGTAGAGGTTCTCGGCCTTGACCGGCTTCTTGGCGTCGTTCCCCGCCTCAAGACGGAGGTAGACCGTCTTGCCTATGAGGGGGATCGGCGTCGCGACCGACTGGCACATCTTGCTGATCGTCGCGTCGTCGAACGACGAGATCGCGACGGGAACCTGCGTCTTCTTCTCACCGTCGGTCGAGGTGTAGACGCTGTCGATTCCGCCGTACTGCGCGAAACCCTCACCGTGCAGGTGACTGGCCGACACCTTGAACTGCTGACCGGAGACGCTGAACGACGCGGCCAGCGCACCCTGCGCGAGCCCTACACCCACACATGCCGCAGCGGCGACGCTGGGCACCATCACCACAGCGAACCGCTTCCATCTGGTCCCGCCACGCACCTGGGACTCCATATTTCCTCCTTCTCGGACGTACATCTCCTGTCCTGGCTCGCCCCGAATGGCGGCTCAGCCGGGCAGGGATGGGAGAAGTGCTACGTCCTCGGGAAGGAGAGCGCCTGCACTCGGCGGCGCAACTCGCGCCCGAATCACCGGCGATCACCCCCGAGCGACAACCACTGGTCGCGCCTGACACGCATCACGCACAACCCTGCTGGACAGGCTTCGCCGGGTGGGCGAAGACCCCCCTGTCCAAGAGCCGGCGCCACTGCCGCCGGCTCTGCTCGGTGGGGACCCAGGACGTCCCGCGACCCAACCGGCTGCCGGGGTACGGGAATGGACCGAGCGTGGCCGATCGTGGTGCATTCTCGCCGCCCGCACAAGGGGGTTCGTTACTGGCTAGTAACGGCCGTATAACCGAACAACGGCCCATCGGTCTCGGCCGACGACACAGGGTGGCCCCCACCGGTGGTACAAAGCTGTTGATCGATGGACAGAAACCGACAGATCAACGCTCGCGACTTACTCGCAGTAACAGCGGCCGCGATTACCAAGTTTTGGTAAAGCGCGGCCGCAGTGACGCTCCGTGGGCAAATCTTTCACGTGGGCACCACAAGCCCGCGTGTTTAACGACTGGTCAGAACAGGGCGCGCGCCAGGGCCCTGCGAGCCGCGATCACCCGCGGGTCCTCGGGCCCGACCACCTCGAACAGCTCCAGCAGCCGCATCCGCAGGGTGTCCCGGTCGTCACCCACCGTGCGCGACACGGTCTCGATCAGACGGCCGAAAGCGTCCTCGACATGACCGCCCACCAGATCCAGGTCGGCGGCGGCGATCTGCGCCTGCACATCGGCCGGCTTGTCGGCCGCGTCCTTGCGGACCTGCTGCGGGTCGACGCCCTGCACCCGCTGGAGCAACTCGGCCTGGGCGAGACCCAGTTTGGCCTCCTCGTTGCCCGGCTCCTCGTTCAGTACGTTCTTGTACGCCTGGATGGCACCGCTCAGGTCACCCGAGTCCAGCGCCTGCACGGCGGCCTCGAGGAGCCCGTCGTACGGACCGGCCGGACGCTCGGGAGCCGCCTGGGCGTCACCCGCCTCGGCGTCGGGGTCGACGGTGAGGCCGGTCAGGCCGAAGCGCTGCTCGGCGACCTGCACCAGCTGGTCCAGGGTTCCCCGGATCTGCTCCTCGCCCGCGGCCCCCTGGAAGAGCGGCAGCGCCTGCCCCGCGACGACGGCGAACACCGCGGGGATCCCCTGGATGCCGAACTGCTGCATCAGCATCTGGTTGGCGTCGACGTCGATCTTGGCGAGCAGGAAGCGGCCGTTGTACTCGACGGCCAGCCGCTCCAGGACCGGGCTCAGCTGCTTGCAGGGCTGACACCATTCGGCCCAGAAATCGATGACGACCGGCACTTCGGCGGACCGCTGCAGGACTTCGGTCTCGAAGCCCGCCTCATCGACGTCGATGACGAGGTCGGCCGGGGAGATCGCCCCCGCACCACCCTCCCGGGCGGCCTGGGCACGTGCCTGCTCCGCCTTCGCCTTGGCCTCCTGGGCCGCCTTCACCGCGGCGAGGTCGACGACTCCGCTCATGGACATGTTCCGTGGCTGCATGCGTCTATCCTCCCCCGTACTGCGCGCGCGTGTGAAAAACGGTGTGAAAGCCGGGCCGGTCGGGTCCCGTTCGGCGCCGGGTCCCCACCCCACGCCATGTCGCCGAAGCCCGCGTACGTCCTTCACGGGCTTTCGCTACGAGACGTAGCGTAATGGCACACCGAACCGCCGGACCACCACCCCCCGGTGATCTCCCTCACGGCCACACAGGAACCGCCCGTTATGGTCATGGCATGCACAGCCGCAGCCCAGCCAGCCGCACCGGGCGCCCCCGCAGCGCCGCGGCGGACGCCGCGATCCTGGCCGCCACCCGTGCGGCACTGGTGGAACTGGGCTGGTCCAAACTCACCCTGGGAGACGTCGCGACCCGCGCCGGGGTTGCAAAAACAACCCTCTATCGTCGCTGGGCGGGCAAGAACGAGCTGGTCGTCGACGCGGTGGCGGAACTCTTCGACGAGCTGGAGCTGCCGGACAGCGGCTCGCTGGCCGCGGACATCGAGGGCGTCGTCCTCCAGTTCGCCACGATCCTGGCCCGCCCGGAGGCGAAGAGCGGCCTGATGGCGGTGATCTCGGAGGCCACCCGCGACGACGCCCTGCGCGAACGCATCCGCGCGTCGGTGGTCGAGCGCCAGAAACGCCTGGTCCTGGAGGGCCGCTCCCGGGCCCAGGCGAGAGGCGAGCTGCCTCCCGAGCCGGACCCGGAGTCGGCGGCCCGCACGGCAGACCTGATCTTCGACATGGTCGCGGGTGCGGTGGTCCACCGCACCCTCGTCAGCGCGGAACCGGCGGACGAGGAGTGGGTACGCGGATTCACACGGGTGCTGCTGCAGGGCCTGGCCTAGCCGGCTCCTCAGAACCCGGCAGGCTCCGTGTACACCCCCCACTCGTCCCGCAGCACCCCGCAGATCTCCCCCAGCGTCGCCTCGGCCCGCACAGCCTCCAGCATCGGCTCGATCATGTTGGTGCCACCGCGCGCGGCGACCAGCATCGCGTCGAGCGCGGCTCGCACCCTCGCGTCATCGCGTCCGGCCTTCCGCCCGCCGAGCACCCGCACCTGCTCCCGCTCCACCTCGTGACTGACCCGCAGGATCTCCAGGTCCCCGGTCACGGACCCGTGGTGGGCGTTGACACCGACGACCCGCTTGTCGCCCTTCTCCAGCGCCCGCTGGTACTGGAACGCCGACTCGGCGATCTCCCCGGTGAACCACCCGTCCTCGATCCCGCGCAGGATCCCGGAGGTGATCGGCCCGATCGGGTGCTGACCGTCGGGGTGGGCCCGCAGCCCCCGTTCCCTTATCTGCTCGAAGATCTTCTCCGCGTCGGCCTCGATCCGGTCGGTGAGCTGCTCGACGTACCAGGAACCGCCCAGCGGATCGGCCACGTTGGCGACCCCGGTCTCCTCCATCAGCACCTGCTGCGTCCGCAGCGCGATCTCCGCCGCCTGCTCACTCGGCAGCGCGAGCGTCTCGTCGAGGGCGTTGGTGTGCAGCGAGTTGGTCCCGCCGAGCACGGCCGCCAGCGCCTCCACGGCAGTCCGTACGACGTTGTTGTACGGCTGCTGCGCGGTGAGCGAGACCCCGGCCGTCTGGGTGTGGAAGCGCAGCCACTGCGCCTTCTCGCTCTTCGCCCCGTACACGTCCCGCATCCACCGCGCCCAGATCCGGCGCGCCGCGCGGAACTTGGCGATCTCCTCGAAGAAGTCGACGTGCGCGTCGAAGAAGAAGGAGAGCCCGGGGGCGAAGACGTCGACGTCCAGGCCGCGCGAGAGCCCCAGCTCCACGTACCCGAAGCCGTCCGCGAGCGTGTACGCCAGCTCCTGCGCGGCCGTCGCCCCGGCCTCGCGGATGTGGTAGCCGGAGACGGACAGCGGCTTGTACGCGGGGATGCCGACCGCGCAGTGCTCCATCAGGTCGCCGATGAGCCGCAGGTGCGGCTCGGGCTGGAAGAGCCACTCCTTCTGGGCGATGTACTCCTTGAAGATGTCCGTCTGGAGCGTGCCGTTCAGAACGGCCGGGTCGACTCCCTGGCGTTCGGCGGCGACCAGGTACATGCAGAAGACGGGGACGGCCGGGCCGCTGATGGTCATCGACGTCGTGACGTCGCCCAGCGGGATGTCCTTGAACAGGACCTCCATGTCGGCGGCCGAGTCGATGGCGACACCGCAATGCCCGACCTCGCCCAGTGAGCGCGGGTCGTCGGAGTCACGGCCCATGAGCGTCGGCATGTCGAAGGCGACCGAGAGCCCGCCTCCGCCGTTGCCGAGGATCATCTTGTAGCGCTCGTTGGTCTGCTCGGCGTTGCCGAACCCGGCGAACTGCCGGATGGTCCACGTACGCCCTCGGTAGCCGGTCGCGTACAGGCCGCGGGTGAAGGGGTACTCCCCGGGCCACCCGATCCGTTCGAACCCCTCGTACCTGTCTTCGGGCCGCGGCCCGTACACCGGCTCCACGGGGTCGCCGGAGAGCGTGGTGAAGTCGGCCTCGCGCTTGCGCGCGGCGTCGTACCGGGCCTGCCAGCGACGGCGGCCTTCCTCGATGGCGTCAGCGTCCATACCTTCGAATTTACTAGGACGTCCAAGTAAATGTCGATGGCAGACCGCCGCACGTTCGTCCGTACGGCGGTGAGACCGCGGGGGCTACGCCTTGGCGGGCGCGGGCGACTCCTCCGCGAGCCGGGACTCCAGCTCGTGGCTGATCCTGCGCTCCACGAAGAACGCGGCCGTCGGGACGGTCCCGGCGAGCAGCACCCACACCTGCTTGCCGACCGGCCACTTCGCCTTGGAGCCCAGGTCGAAGGCGAAGACCAGGTACAGGACGTACAGCCAGCCGTGCGCGATGCTGACGACGCGCGTGAAGTCGGCCGCGCCGTTCAGGTCGAGCACATACTTGCCGATCATGCCCAGGGTCAGCAGGACCAGCAGCACGCCGGTGACATAGGCCATCACGCGGTAGCGGGTCAGCACGCTCTTCTTCATGCCGTCGAGCGTAACGACCCGTTCCGGGGGATCTTGCCCCGGGTCACCGCTCCTCGAAGTCCCCCGCCGCGATCCGCAGCGGCCGCAGCATGGCGAAGATCTCCCCGCACTCCTCGGCGTCGTACGCCCCGAGCCCGAAGTCCATCGCCATCAGGTCGCGGGTGGCCGCCTCGACCACCTCGCGGCCCTTCTCGGTGATGCTGGCGAGGGTGCCTCGCCCGTCGTTGGGGTTGGGCCGCTTGTCGACGAGACCCGACTTCACCAGCCGGTCCACGGTGTTCGTCACGGACGTGGGATGCACCATGAGCCGCTCGCCGATCTTGGACATCGGCAGCTCGCCGGACTTGGAGAAGGTGAGCAGCACCAGCGCCTCGTAGCGCGCGAACGTCAACCCGTACGGCTTGACCACCGAGTCGACCTCGGCGAGAAGGATCTGCTGGGCGCGCATGATCGAGGTGATCGCGGCCATGGACGGCACGTTTCCCCAGCGCTGCTTCCAGCGTTCGTCGGCGCGCGCGATCGGATCGAAGGAGAGACTGAGCGGCTTCGGCACGAACCCGACCTTACCGGCCGGTCACATGGTGGTCAGCCCCGTCTCGCCCTTCGGTCCGGCGCCTCCGGCTCCGCCATCCGGGGGCAGGGCGAGGCCATGTCCTTTACATGGCGATTCATACGAGTATGTAACTATTGACAACGGCTCCATCACTGAACGTCACCTTCCTCACAGGGAGCGGCATGAGACGGCTGATCCACGCCCTCGCGGCACTCGCGGTGCTCGGTCTCGCTGCGGGCTGCTCGTCCGCTCACGGCCGCGCCGAGACGGCCGACACCGGCGACGACACCACGAAGGCCGGCTACACGGCCGGCTCACCCTTCTGGGTCGACCCCGAGAGCCCCGCGGCCCAGCAGGCGCGGCTCTGGGAGCAGCAGGACCGGGAGGACGACGCCGAGCTGATCCGGCGGATCGCCGACCGGCCCGTCGCACTGTGGCCGCCCGGCGAGATCGATCCGGCACCGGCGGTGCGGGCGGCGGCCTCGGCCGCGAGCGACGAGGGGAAGACCGCGGTCTTCGTCGCGTACAACATCCCGCACCGGGACTGCGGCCAGCACTCGGCGGGCGGGGCCGAGGACGCGGACACCTACCGGGAATGGATCGGGCAGTTCGCCGACGCCCTCGGCGAGGCTAAGGCGCTGGTCGTCCTGGAACCCGACGCGGTCGCGCACATCGTGGACGGCTGCACGCCCGGCGAGTACCACGCCGAGCGCGAACAGCTGCTCGGCGAAGCGATCACCCGGCTGAAGCAGCAGCCGAACACCAAGGTGTACCTGGACGCGGGCAACGCGGACTGGATCCGGGAGCCGGACAAGCTGGTGGAGCCGCTGCAGCGGGCCGGGATCGAACAGGCCGACGGCTTCGCGCTCAACGTCTCCAACTTCCAGACCGACGACGAGAGCACGGAGTACGGCATCCGGCTCGCCGAGGCCCTCGACGGCAAGCACTTCGTCATCGACACCAGCCGCAACGGCAACGGCCCCCTGCCCGGCATCTGGTGCAACCCGCCGGGCCGGGCGCTCGGCACCCCGCCCACGACCCACACCGGCGAACAGACCTTGGACGCCTACCTGTGGATCAAGCGGCCCGGCGAGTCGGACGGAGACTGCGAGGGCGGCCCGGACGCCGGGCGCTGGTGGCCGGAGTACGCCCTGGAGCTGGCGCGCAACGCGGAGGACTGACCCGGCCCTCCGCTCACGCTCACTCCACGTGGATCCACTTGGCCCGCGAGGGCGTGCCCTGGCCGTCCGTCACGAACAGCATGTACCAGCCGGGCGGGACCAGGGCCGGGTCGCGGGGCACCTCGAAGGTCACCGCGCCGCCCTTCCTGGTGATGTCCAGCTCGATGGAGCGCTGCTCGACGTCGGTCGTGTGCGTGACCGCGCTGGGCCGCATCAGCCGCGCCGCGGCCACGCGTTCCGGGTGGTCCGTACGGAACGTGATGCTGTGGTCCTTGTTCAGCTTCTCCGGACCGCCCTTCAGTACGGGGCGGTTCCGGGGGTTCTTGTGCAGGGCGGGCGGGGTGAAGACCTCCATGCGCTGCTCGAAGTGGCCCAGCTTGGTGTTCTGCTGGTTGTCGAAGAGCGGGTCGGAGCCGAAGGTGGCGATCCTGCCGTCGGGCAGCAGCAGCGCCTCGGAGTGGTAGTTGCGGCCCACCCTCGGCGCGGCGGCCTCCCGGAAGGCGTTGCTCTTGGGGTCGTAGAACTGCGCCTTGAGGATGTTGCTGGCGCTGCGCCCGCGGTAGTCCCTGGAGCCGTTGGAGGTGAACACCGTGTCGTCCGGCATGATCACGCTGTTCAGGTAGCGCGTGCCCTGGGGCAGGTCGGGGCCGTCCCGGAAGGCCGGGTTGTCCTTGTTCAGGTCCACGACGGCCGTGCGCGGGGTCGCCTTGCTCGACTCGCCGACGCCGCCCCCGCCCAGGATCATCACCTTCTGGTCCTGCGCCGGGGGCAGCAGCAGGGAGGCCGAGGTCTCGGTCTGGTCGAGGTCCGTCAGCCCCGGCACCTTGCGGAACGTGTTCTTCTCCAGGTCCCACAGTCCCGGCTCACGGCCCCGGTCGGCGGGCCCGTAACCGGCGTTGGAGGCCGGGTAGAACAGCTTGCCGCCCTTGGTGAGGAACAGGGCGGGGTACGTCGGGAAGTACCGCTTGGGTCCCGGTGACCACTTCTTGGTCTCCGGGTCGTAGATCTCGTTGTCGCCCGGGTCGATCATGCCGACGTCGTCCAGGCCGGACACCGCGAGGACCCGGCCGTCGTCGAGGCCGACGAGCGTCGGGTACCAGCGGGCCTTGTCCATCGGGTCGACGGGGATGTACTTCTCGGCCTTCGGGTCGAACTCGTAGGCGCCGCGGATGCCCTGGAAGTCCTGCTTGTCGAGGGTGATCTTCTCCGACAGGCCGTACGCGTTGTCGGCGGCCTTGCCCGTCAGGCCGACGATGGCGTACTGCGCCTGCTTCTGGGTGGCCGACAGGGAGCCCTTGTCCACGGCCTCCACCCAGACGCGGGCCTCGCTGGCGGTGATCTTGGTCTTCCAGGGCTTCATGACACCGCGGCTGTTGTACGTGATCTTCTGGCTGCGCTTGGCCTTCGGAACGGTGACGTCGAACTTGGTGACGTACTCGAAGCCGGCCGGGGAGCGGAAGCGGGTGCCCTTCTTCAGGAACACCGCCTTGTCGGGGCTCTCGTTCTTCACGCGCATGCCGCCGCCGGCCCGGGTCACCTCGGCGCCCAGGCGTTCGTAGCGGGCGGTGCCGCCGGCCACCAGCAGCCGGCCGTCGGGGAGCTGGGCGTGCCCGGCGCAGAAGAAGTCCTCCGGGGTGGGGATCTTCTTGTAGGTGTTCTTCTCCGGGTCCCACAGGACGGTGTCGAACTCGCCCGCGTCGAACTTGCGCTGCTCGTTGCCCGACCCGGCGACGATCAGCACCTTGCCCGTGTGCAGCAGGGCCGCGTGGATGGCGTTGGTGCGGAACTCCTCCGGGATGTCGAGCTGGGTCCAGGAGCCGTACTTCGCCATGTACTCCGGCTGGGCGATCTTGTACTCGTGGTACTGCGTGGAGACGAAGTCCAGCGCGGCCGGGGCGTTGAGGCCCGCCAGGACCGCGATGCCGCCGATACCCAGGACGGTTTTCTTGGTCTTCTGCGAGAGCTGGTAGGCCATGGCCTAGCTGCCTCCTGTCGTGGTGCCGGAGACCGGGGCCGCGGGGGACGCGGTGGCGAGGGCCGGGGCGGGGGCCGGCTCGTTGCTCTCCGGCACGCGTGGGTGCGGGTGCGGGGGTGCCTGTTCCTGTGCCGGTGCTTGCGCGCCGGCGTGGGCGAGCTGCCGTTGCCGCTCCCGGTGGTCCTGCCAGGCCGTGGTGGCCCACACCGCGGCCGGCGCCAGGGAGATGGCCATGCCGAGCAAGGCCCAGGTGCGCATCGCGGCATGCGTGTGGTCCAGGGCCACCGAGGCGGCCAGGGACGTGGCCAGCAGGGCCGCCCAGAAGAGGTGGATACGGAAGGTGGCCAGCTGGTCGGGTGAGGCGTCGTCGCCCTTGGGCGTGACGACGAATCGGCTGGGGCGGCGCATGACCGCCTCGGTGAGGGACTTGAGGTAGATCGGCGCGGACACGGCCGACATCCCCATGCCGGCCAGGCCGCCCGAGCCCTCCGGTTCATGCGGTGAGACGTTGTGCCGGCGGTTCCACAGGTACAGCCCGATCTGGCAGGCGGCCGCGTCGCTGTAGAGCATCATCCAGACCGATACGGCGACCTCGGTGCCGGAGGCGCCGAACCAGAGGAAGAGGAAGCAGCTGAAGATCCCGAGGAACCAGTTGACGGCCGCCATCGGGTAGTACACGAGCATGAGCGTGTAGGACAGCAGGCGGCCCGGCGGCATGCTGAGGGGCGCCTTCCAGTACTGCGTGATGAGCGTCTCGTAGGTGCCGCGCGACCAGCGCATCTGCTGGGTGAAGAAGTCGGTCCAGGAGGCGGGGCCCTCGCCGACGGCGAGCACGTCCGGGGTGTAGACGGACTGCCAGAAGCGGTTCGTGTCCGGGTTGCGGTGCTGGTGGATCTCGAAACCGGTGGCCATGTCCTCGGTGATGGAGTCGTGCAGCCCGCCGATCTGCTTGAGGACGGAGATCCGTACGACGTTGTTCGTGCCGACGAACATGGGGGCGCGGTAGTGGTTGCCCGCGCGCTGGATGAGGGCGTGGAAGAGGAACTGCTGGGACTCGGCGGCCTTGGTGACGGGGTTGTGGTAGTTGCCGTACACCTGGGGGCCGACGACGAAGGCCACGTCGGGGTCCCTGAAGTAACCCATCATCCGTTCGAGGTAGTTGGGCATCGGGATGTGGTCGGTGTCGACGGACGCGAAGAAGTCGTACGCGTCGCCGTGCATGGCGATCCAGGCGTTGTAGTTGCCGTGCTTGGTGCGGGCCTTGTGGACGCCCGTGTCGCGGTTCCACTCGGGGACGCCGCGGCGGGTGAAGTGGCGTACGCCCAGTTCCGCGCACATGGCCTTCACCTCGGCGTCGTCGCCCTCGTCGAGGAGCCAGACGTCGAGGGGGCCGGTGTGGTGGATGCGGGTGGCTCCTTCCAGGGTCGCGCGGACCATGGCGAGGGGTTCCTTGCCGGGCACGTACGTGGTGAGGAAGGCGACGCGGGTGCCTGGTTCGGGGACGACGGGGACGGGGTCGCAGGCGACCATCGTGGCGTGGGCGACGGAGGCGACGTTGACGAGCATGAAGAGCTCGATGAGGCCGATCGCCATCAGCATGGTGACGTCGAGACCGATGAGCCAGCGCTGGGCGCCCTCGCGTTCCACCCAGTGGGTGGGCCAGACGAGGTAGACCAGCAGGGCGCCGGTGAGCAGCGGCGCGAGGCTCATCAGGAGGACGGCTCGTATTCGACGGGGCTCACGGGCGAGGAGCGAGACGTACTGCACCCGGTACCCCTCACCGGACGGCTCCGTGAGCGGTCCGGCGAGTCGGCTGTAGGAGTCGTAGTCGTAGCCCTCCGGCCGCACAGCGCCCTCCAGTAATTGAGGCCTGATCGAAGCGCGGTACCTCGATACCCATACAAAAGTGGACCTTTGGGGCGCTGTCGAACTGAGGGCGTCCAGGTGGGTGGGGGTCGCATATGCCTGCGGCAGCCTCAGCGGCTCCGGCGGGGGGTGCGTGTGGCGCCTGCGCGGTGGGGTGAATCGGGGCCGCGCCGGGGGGGGTGTCCGTCCTCGGAACGGCGCGATTGAGTTTCATACCGACTGACCGGCGTTGACGCGCCAACCGCTGCGGGCGGACACCCCCGACACGTCCCCTTCCGTGCATCGGCGGCTGCGGGCGCGTCGTGGCTTGCGCCTGCGGCCTGCCGCTTGGCTGCGGGCAGCCTCGTGCCGGCCCAGCTGCCACCGGCCGTCGCCGCGGGCTCGCCGTAGCCGCCCCAGTTGCGGGCATCGCGCCTCCCCCAGGGCCTTAAGGGCCTGGGAGGTACCGCCAGGGCACCCTGCTCCTCCGGGCCGCGGACCCACCCGGCCCCAACACGAAAGAACCCCGGCCCGCATCGGACCAGGGTTCCCGTCGTTGCTTCCGCTCTCGAGTACGACTACTCGGCGAGATGCCGCTCCACCGTCTCGACCTTGGAGGTCAGACCATCCGTCACCCCGGGCCGGATGTCCGCCTTGAGGACGAGGGACACCCGGGGCGCACGCCGCTCGACCGCGGCCACGGCACGCCGGACGACGTCCATGACCTCGTCCCACTCCCCCTCGACGGACGTGAACATCGCATCGGTCCGATGGGGCAACCCCGACTCACGAACCACCCGCACGGCGTCGGCGACGTACTCCCCCACGTCCTCACCGACCCCCAGCGGCGTCACGGAAAAGGCGACGATCACGCGCTCACAGCCCCTTCCTGGCGCGCCCGGGACGCGATGACCGCGTCCTCGGCCTCACGCCGCAGCTTGCGGTCGGCGAAGAAGCCGCCGGTGGGCAGCACCGAGAGGACGAAGTACAGCGCGGCGGTCTTCACCGACCACTTCGTCCGGTTCCACGCGTCGGCCCAGAAGATCACGTAGAGCACGAACAGAACACCGTGCACCATGCCCATCACCGGCACGGCATTGAACTCCGTGGTCCGCTTCAGCACCGAGCAGACCAGCAGGAGAAGGAAGGAGATCGCCTCGGGTGCCGAGACCAGGCGGAGGCGGCGGAGGGCGGTGGCGGTCTTGAGGTCCACGGGTCACCTTCGGTGGGAGAGACGCGGCGGTCTGGACGGGCTGAACGGCAAGAGGGTTTGTGAACGCACGCACAAGCGTCCCGCCCATTGTGGCAAACAGCCGGAGGGTCCTCGGCCCGGGGTCCGCCTCCCCGGCCCCTAAGGGTGCGATCAGGGACTTTCTCCACCCACGGGCCCTGTCCACGGGGCCCGGCCTGCGGCTACCTTCCCGTACGTGGCGATGTTCCGACTTCAGAGCAACAAGGTGCTCGCCGTCGACATGACCGGAGATGCCATGAAGGCGAAGAACGGCTCGATGGTCGCGTACGACGGCGAGATGGCCTTCAAGAAGCTCAGCGGCGGCGGCGAGGGCATCCGGGGCATGGTGACCCGGCGGCTGACCGGTGAGCAGATGACGTTGATGGAGGTGAAGGGGCGCGGCACCTGCTGGTTCGCGGACCGCGCCTCCGAGATCAACCTGGTCGGCCTCCAGGGCGACAAGCTCTACGTCGAGTCGAGCAACCTGCTCGCGACCGACGGCGGGCTGCGCACGGGGACGGAGTTCACCGGCCTGCGCGGCGCCTCGCAGGGCAACGGGCTGTTCACGACGTCCGTCGAGGGCCACGGCCAGGCGGCGATCATGTCGGACGGGCCGGCGGTGGTGCTGCGGGTGAGTCCGCAGTATCCGCTGACCGTCGACCCGGGGGCGTACGTGGCGCATCAGGGCAACCTTCGGCAGTCCTTCCAGTCCGGTGTGACGTTCCGCACGTTGCTCGGGGAGGGCGGCGGCGAGGCCTTCCAGATGCGGTTCGAGGGGGACGGGCTGGTGTACGTGCAGCCGAGCGAGCGGAACACGATCGCGGGAGACGTGTGACATGGCCTTCCGGGAGATCAACGCGAAGATGGTCGAGGCGACGGTGACGCCCGGTCAGCGGCTGTTCAGTCAGCGCGGCGCGATGCTCGCGTATCGCGGTGAGGTGTCGTTCACGCCCAATACGGCGGGCGGGCAGGGCGGGGTCATGTCGATGATCGGCCGCAGGGTGGCGGACGAGGACACGCCCCTGATGACCGTCGAGGGCAGCGGCACCGTCCTCTTCGGGCACGGCGGGCATCACATCCAGGTGATCCGGCTCTCCGGCGACACGCTGTACGTCGAGGCGGACCGCCTCCTGGCCTTCGAGGGCTCGCTCCAGCAGGGCACGATGTTCCTCGGCTCGCAGGGCGGCGTCATGGGCATGGTCCGCGGCCAGGTCAGCGGCCAGGGGCTGTTCACGACCACGCTGAAGGGGCACGGGGCCGTCGCGGTCATGGCCCACGGCGGAGTGATCGAGATCCCGATCACGCCCCAGCGGCCGGTGCATGTGGACCCGCAGGCCTACGTCGCCCACCACGGCGACGTCCGCAACAAACTGTCCACCGCCCTGGGCTGGCGGGACATGGTGGGCCGCGGCTCGGGCGAGGCGTTCCAGCTGGAGCTCAGCGGCAGCGGTGCGGTGTACGTCCAGGCGTCGGAGGAGAAGCTGTGAGCACGTACGGAACTCCGGGCGCCGGCCCCGCGGTCTTCGACCCGGCGTCGCTGCCGCCCGACGACAACGTCAATCCCTACACCTTCTGCGTGGAACTGAAGGGGAGCCAGTGGTTCCTGCAGAAGGGGAAGATGATCGCCTACTACGGCTCGATCGACTTCAACGGCGTCGGGCACGGCCGGCTGGACCGTCTGGTCCGTACGTCGTTCCATTCGCCTCTGCACGCGAGCGACTGGGTCGTGGCGGAGGGCTCGGGCAAGATGCTCCTCGCCGACCGGGCCTTCGACGTGAATTCGTTCGACCTCGAGGACGGCAATCTGACCATTCGCTCGGGCAACCTCCTCGCTTTTCAGCCAACTCTCGCGCTGAAGCAATCAATCGTGCCGGGTTTTCTGACCCTCATCGGAACCGGAAAGTTCGTGGCCGCGTCGAACGGCCCGGTGGTGTTCATGGAACCCCCGATCCGGGTCGACCCCCAGGCCCTGGTCGGATGGGCCGACTGCCCCTCGCCCTGCCACCACTACGACCACGGGTACATGACCGGCGTCATGGGCGGTCTACGTGCACTGACAGGCCTCGGAGGGGTCTCCGGCGAGGAGCACCAGTTCGAGTTCGTCGGCGCCGGCACGGTGCTGCTCCAGTCGTCCGAGACCCTGATGGCCGAGCAGGCCACGGGGACCGTTCCGCACCAGGCCGGTGTGCCCGGCGGCGGGGCATCCGGCCCCCACCCCGGTCAATCCGGCGCACCACGTCTTCCCGGACAGCTGGGTGACCTCCAGCGTCGCTTCGGGCTGTGAGCGGTAGTCTGCGGAGTGTGACATCGAACGCCTGCGCACCAATGTTCGGCAGGCCTGCGCCGTCACACGAAAACCCTCACTAGTTCGCCTTTCAACATTTTAGGTAGACTTCATTCATGGAGACCGAGACGGCCACGCGCTGGCTGACCGATGCGGAGCAGTGCGCTTGGCGCACCCACCTGGAGGTCAACAGGCTGTTGACGTACCAGCTCGAAAAGGACCTGCAGCCGTTCGGCCTGACTATGAACGACTACGAGATCCTGGTGAATCTCTCAGAGTCGGAGGACCAGCGGATGCGGATGAGCGACCTCGCCTCCGCCACCCTCCAGTCCAAGAGCCGCCTCTCGCACCAGATCACGCGCATGGAGAACGCGAACCTGGTCCGGCGGGAGAACTGCGAATCCGACCGCCGGGGGCTCTACGCGGTCCTCACCGACCACGGCATGGCGACGATGCAGAAGGTCGCGCCCCACCATGTGGCGTCCGTGCGGAGGCACTTCATCGACCTGCTGTCCCCCGAGGCCCTGACGGAGCTCGACAAGGCCCTCAAGCCCATCGCGGAGCACCTGCGCGGACAGCGCGGGCGCCCCTGACCCTGACGGCACACCCGCGCCGGTCGGGCGACAGAACCTAGGCGAGCGGCAGGCGGAGTTCGAACAGGGCTCCGCCTGCGGGCCCCTGTCCGGCCGTGAGCGTGCCGCCGTGCCGTACGGCGACGTCCCGGGCGATGGCGAGACCCAGCCCGGCGCCGCCGTCGTCCCGGCTGCGGGCGGCGTCCAGCCGTACGAACCGTTCGAAGATCCGCTCCCGGTCGGCCTCGGGCACCCCGTCCCCGTCGTCCGCCACGCCGACCACGGCCCGGTCACCCTCCCGCCGCACGCTCACGGTGACGGCCGACCGGGCATGCCGCTGGGCGTTGTCGAGCAGATTGGCGAGCACCCGTCCCAGCTGCCCCCGCGATCCGGCCACTTCCACCGGTTCCGCGTCCACCGTCACACCGGTCCGCCCCTCGGCCTCCTCCCGGGCCAGCCCGGCGAGGTCTACCCCCGCGTCGTTCGGCCGCTCCCCCGCGTCCAGCCGGGCGAGCAGCAGCAGGTCGGCGGCGAGCCGCTGGAGCCGTACGGTGTCCTCCACGGCACCGTCGAGGTCCAGCAGCTCGGGATGCGCGGCGGCCACCTCCAGCTGCGTACGCAGTGAGGCGATCGGACTCCGCAGCTCGTGGGACGCGTCGGCGACGAAGCGCCGCTGCCGCTCCACGGAGGTCTCCAGCGCCGCGAGCGTCTCGTTGGTGGTGCTGGCGAGCCGGGCGATCTCGTCGTGCGTGTCCGGCTCCGGGACGCGCCGCGCGAGGTCCTCGGACTGGGTGATCGCGGCCATCTCGCTCCGGATGCCCTCGACCGGCCGCAGCGCCCTCCGGGTGAC
Organism: Streptomyces sp. NPDC040589; assembly: GCF_055594445.1. Lineage (NCBI taxonomy): Bacteria > Bacillati > Actinomycetota > Actinomycetes > Kitasatosporales > Streptomycetaceae > Streptomyces > Streptomyces sp. NPDC040589. Next base: position 430,300 of record NZ_JBVIWP010000001.1, read on the forward strand.
CAGCCAGGTCACTCCCGCGACCACGCCGAGCAGCAGCGGGAACCCGATCAGCATCACCGTCAGCGCGGTCCGCACGGCCCCGTGCTCGGCGGCCAGCGGCGAACCGGCGTAGACCTTGAGGGTCCCCCGGTCCTGGGTCTCCACCTCCACGGCGGCGAACCGGTAGTCCTCCTCGTCACCGTCGATCGTCGCCGACCCGTTGCTGAAGACGCTCTCCCCGGCGATCTCCCCGGGTTCGAGGGCCTCTTCGTGGTCGTCGGCGTCGTCGTCCTCGTCCCCGCGGGGCGCGGCCGGCGGCTGCGGCCTGACCTGGTCGGAGTCGGTGCCGCTGATCTGCTGGAGATCCTCACTGGCCGCGACCAGCCGCTTGTGCTCGTCGAGGACCTGCACCGGCCCGTCGTCACCGTCCAGCCCGGACAGTTTGTCGTACGGCGTCCCGGCGGCCAGCTCGGAGGCGACGGCCCGGGCGGACTGCTCGGCCTGCGTCCCGGCCTCGCCGATCAGATTCGACCGCAGCGACAGCAGCACGGCGGCCCCGGCCGCGACGAGCGCCACCGCGACCACGAGCGTGGCGCCCAGCGTGGCCCGCGCCCGGACGGACCCGAACAGCCGCCTCATGGCGCCTTCTCCAGCCGGTACCCGGCCCCGCGCACGGTCCGGATCAGCCCCGGCCGCAGCTTCCGCCGCAGGGTGCTGATGTACACCTCGACGATGTTGGGGTCACCCTCGTACGCGAAGTCCCACACGTGTTCGAGGATCTCGGACTTGGACACGACCTCCCCGGCCCGCAGCACGAGCTGCTCCAGCACGGAGAACTCCTTGGTGGTCAAGGAGACTTCGTCCTCCCCCAGGAACACCCGCCGAGCGGCCGTATCCACCTTCAGCTCACCGTGCACATGCACGGGCGAGGCCCCGGCACCCACCCCACGCCGCCGCAGCAGCGCCTTGATCCGGGCGACGAGCACGACGTACGAGAAGGGCTTGGTCAGATAGTCGTCCGCCCCCGTGTCGAGCCCCTCGGCCTCGTCGTACTCGCCGTCCTTGGCGGTCAGCATCAGGATCGGCACCTCGTGCCCGGCGGCGCGCAGGGCGGCGCAGACCCGGTAGCCGTTGAGGCCGGGCAGCATGATGTCGAGGATCACCAGGTCGTACGTCCCCTCCGAGGCCTGGTGCAGCCCCTCCCGTCCGTCGTGGACGACGTCCACGGCGTACCCCTCGGCCGTCAGGCCCCTGGCGAGCGACAGGGCCAGCCGCTTCTCGTCCTCCACGATCAACAGGCGCATGGGTAAAGAGTCGCAAAACCAAGCTGAAGATCCCTTCAGGGGGCTTCAGGTTCCTCTCAGCCTCGGTCAGCCACCTTGGAACACGTCGAAAACAAACCGACTCGGGAGGAACCCCCATGAAGCGCAACATCGTGATCGCCGCCGTGACCGCTGCCGCTCTGATCGGAGGCGGCACGGCCACGGCCCTCGCGACCACGGGAGACGGCGGGGGCTCGGCGCAGCAGGCGGCGAACACGCGGCTGTCGGACGACGACGTCCGTGACGACCAGGACGACCGCGACGACGATGCCGCGCAGGCGGTTTCCGGCGACGTGACGGCGCCCGAGGCGATCGCCTCCGCGCTGAAGCACACGCCCGGCACGGTCGTCTCCGCCGAGCTGGACGACGAGGACGACAGCGACAAGGTGATCTGGAAGGTCGACGTCCTGTCCGGTGACAACGCCTGGCACAGCGTCAGCGTCGACCCGTCCAGCGGCAAGGTCCTCGGTGCGCAGACCGACGACGAGGACGACACGGCGCAGGTGCGGGCGGCCCTGAAGGGCTCCTCCGTGACGGCCGAGGAGGCCGCGAAGGCTGCCGCCGGCAAGGGCACGGTGACGTCCGTCGACCTGGACGAGGACGGCAAGGACAAGTCCTGGGAGGCCGAGACCCGCAAGTCGGGCGGCGCCGAGCAGGACTGGAAGATCGACCTCAACACGGGCAAGGTCACGGCGGACCACTCGGACGCCCAGGACGACGACGCGGACGACGCCGACGACCAGGACTGACCGCTCCTGCCCCATTCCGACCGCCCCGGCGTCTCCCCCCCTGACGCCGGGGCGTCCCCGTACCCAGCGTGGCCGCCGGTGCCGGGGGTCCGCAGCCCGGCGCTTCAAGGCACGCGGCGTTGATGCTGAGGCCGGGTGGGCCCGCGGCCCGGCGGAACGGGGTGCCTCCCCCCACCGCCCACCCGTGCCGCCCTGGGGACACCTCCCAGGCCCTTAAGGCACCGGGGGAGACACGCATGCCCGCAGCCAAGCAGGGTTCCTGCGCCGACAGGCGACAGGCGGCAGCCAAGCCGAGCGCAGCCCGCAGCCCGCAGCCCGCAGCCCGCAGCCAAGCGGCAGGCCGGAGGCGCGGAGGCGCAAGCCACGACGCGCCCGCAGCCGCCGGATCACAGGAGGGGACGTGTCGGGGGGTGTCCGCCCGCAGCGGTTGGCGCGTCAACGAACAGTCAGTCGGCGTCCAACCCCATCGCGCCGTTCCGAGGACGGACACCCCCCGACACGGCCCCGCCCCACAACCCGGCGCATAGGCGCGACGCGCACCCCCACCCGCTCATCAGCCCTCCGTCAACCCCGCCACCAGCTCATCAGCCGCCCGATAAGGATCCAGCTCCCCGGCCACGATCCGCTCGGCCAACGCCCCCAGCCGCCGGTCGCCGTGCAGATCCCCGATCCGCTCCCGCAGCGCCGTCACCGCGATCGTCTCGACCTCACGGGCAGCCCGCGCGGCCCGCCGCTCCGCCAGCACCCCCCGCTCCTCCATCCAGGCCCGGTGCTTCTCCAGAGCCTCGACGACCTCGTCCATGCCCTCACCCCGCGCGGCGACCGTCTTCACGATCGGCGGACGCCAGTCCCCCGGCCCTCGGGACTCCCCGAGCCCCAGCATGTGGTTCAGCTCGCGGGCCGTCGCATCGGCCCCGTCCCGGTCGGCCTTGTTCACCACGTACACGTCACCGATCTCCAGGATCCCGGCCTTGGCCGCCTGGATCCCGTCCCCCATCCCGGGAGCCAGCAGCACCACGGACGTGTCCGCCTGCGAGGCGATCTCCACCTCGGACTGCCCGACCCCCACCGTCTCGACGAGGATCACGTCGCAGCCCGCCGCGTCCAGCACCCGGATCGCCTGGGGCGCGGCCCACGCGAGCCCGCCCAGATGCCCCCGCGTCGCCATCGAACGGATGTACACCCCGGGATCCGACGCGTGGTCCGACATCCGCACCCGGTCCCCGAGCAGCGCCCCGCCCGAGAACGGGGACGACGGGTCGACGGCGAGCACGCCGACCCGCTTCCCCTGCTTGCGATACGCCGTCACCAGCGCCGACGTGGACGTGGACTTGCCGACCCCGGGCGACCCGGTCAGCCCCACCACGTACGCCCCGCCCGTCAGCGGCGCCAGAGCCGCCATGACCTCCCGCAGCTGCGGGGACGCCCCCTCCACCAGGGAGATCAACCGGGCCACGGCCCGCGGCCGGCCCTCCCTGGCCTGGGCGACCAGCGTGGAGACGTCCTGCATCACAGCTCCGTTCATGAAGGAGGGGACCAAAAGCGAAGGCCGAGGTGAGGCCGTGAAACCGCCGCTCAGCCCTTCGGTACCCGCACGATCAGCGCGTCACCCTGACCGCCACCACCGCACAGCGCCGCCGCGCCCACGCCACCACCCCGCCGCTTCAGCTCCAGCGCGAGGTGCAGCACGAGACGCGCACCGGACATCCCGATCGGGTGACCCAGGGCGATGGCACCGCCGTTGACATTCACCTTTTCGGTGGACACCCCAAGATCCTTCATTGACTGCACGGCCACCGCCGCGAACGCCTCGTTGATCTCGACGAGATCGAGGTCCGCGACCTCCAGGCCGTCCTTCTTCAGGGCGTGCGCGATCGCGTTGGACGGCTGGGACTGCAGCGAGTTGTCCGGCCCGGCCACGTTCCCGTGCGCCCCGATCTCGGCGATCCACTCGAGGCCGAGCTCCTGGGCCTTGGCCTTGCTCATCACCACGACGGCCGCCGCACCGTCGGAGATCTGCGACGCGGAACCGGCGGTGATCGTGCCGTCCTTGGCGAACGCCGGGCGGAGCTTCCCGAGCGACTCGGCCGTCGTGTCGCCCCGGATGCCCTCGTCCTTGCTGAACAGCACCGGGTCGCCCTTGCGCTGCGGGATCTCGACGGGCGTGATCTCGGCGTCGAACAGGCCGTTCTTCTGCGCGGCGGCGGCCCGCTGGTGCGACAGCGCGGCGATCTCGTCCTGCTCGGCCCGGCCGATGCCCAGCCGGGTGTTGTGCTTCTCCGTCGACTCGCCCATGGCGACGTTCTCGAAGGAGTCGGTCAGCCCGTCGTACGCCATGGCGTCGATCATCTCGACGGCGCCGTACTTGAAGCCCTCACGGGACTTGGGCAGCAGATGCGGGGCGTTGGTCATGGACTCCTGACCGCCCGCGACGACCACGTCGAACTCACCCGCGCGGATGAGCTGGTCGGCCAGCGCGATCGCGTCCAGGCCCGACAGACACACCTTGTTGATCGTCAGCGCGGGCACGTTCATCGGGATGCCGGCCTTGACCGCGGCCTGGCGCGCCGGGATCTGCCCCGCCCCGGCCTGGAGCACCTGCCCCATGATCACGTACTGCACCTGGTCGCCGCCGATCCCCGCACGGTCGAGGGCGGCCTTGATCGCGAAGCCGCCGAGGTCGGCTCCGGAGAAGGACTTGAGCGATCCGAGCAACCGCCCCATGGGCGTACGCGCGCCCGCGACGATCACCGAGCTGGTCGTTGCAGAAGACATGAGCTGCGATCCCCTTACCGGCTGCACAGCCGAGGAGTGAACGAGGGTTTACTTCGAATGTACTGACCGGTACTCCACCCCGTCATCGGGCTGTCGGTGTGATCGCGCGCACGTTGCGTAACCACCTCCGGAGCGCTGCACTGAATCCATGCTGACGCGAATCGACCACATCGGAATCGCCTGTTTCGACCTCGACAAGACCGTCGAGTTCTACCGTGCCACCTACGGCTTCGAGGTGTTCCACTCCGAGGTCAACGAGGAGCAGGGCGTGCGCGAGGCCATGCTCAAGATCAACGATACGTCCGACGGCGGCGCCTCGTACCTGCAGCTTCTCGAACCCACCCGCCCGGACTCCACCGTCGCGAAGTGGCTCGACAAGAACGGCGAGGGTGTTCACCACATCGCTTTCGGTACGGCAGATGTGGACGCGGAGGCGGCCGGGATCCGCGACAAGGGCGTACGCGTCCTGTACGAAGAGCCGCGACGCGGTTCCATGGGGTCACGGATCACCTTCCTGCACCCCAAGGACTGCCATGGCGTACTGACAGAACTGGTCACTTCGGCGCCTGTTGAGTCACCTGAGCACTGACCCTCGTACATAAGGGCCGGTAGGGTTGGGTGCGGTCACCGCTCAATCTGCGGCGACCGCATTCCGGGGTCCGGGTTTCGGGGGACGAGCGTCGGGGCAGCAGCCTCTGCTCCGCCGATGATCTGACACCATTCCCCGGGGGCCCCGTTCGGCGGATGGACGGAGCTCGTTTGGAGAGAGTTGCGACCAGGGGACGGATGGGACCGCGCAGTGCGGGGCTACGAGAGCCAGGAGCGAGAGCCGGCGGCTGACGTCGACCACCTCTCTCGGTTCGAAGCCGAGATGAAGCGGCTGAAGACCGAGCGGGAAAAGGCGATCCAGCACGCCGAGGACCTCGGCTACCAGGTCGAGGTGCTGCGTGCGAAGCTGCACGAAGCGCGGCGCACCATCATGTCCCGGCCCTCCTTCGAGGGGGGCGACATCGGCTGGCAGGCCGAGCAGTTGCTGCGCAACGCTCAGATGCAGGCCGACCAGATCCGGACGGACGCCGACCGTGAGCTGAGCGAGGCGCGGGCGCAGACCCAGCGGATCCTCCAGGAGCACGCCGAGCAGGCGGCCCGGCTCCAGTCGGAACTGCACCAGGAGGCGGTGACCCGCCGCCAGCAGCTCGATCAGGAGCTGGCCGAGCGCCGCCAGACGGTCGAGTCGCACGTCAACGAGAACGTGGCCTGGGCCGAGCAGCTGCGGGCCCGTACCGAGCAGCAGGCCCGGCGCCTGCTGGAGGAGTCCCGGGCCGAGGCCGAGCAGGCCATGGCCACGGCCCGCGCGGAGGCCGAGCGGCTGGCCGGCGAGGCCCGGCAGCGGCTGACCAGCGCGGCCGAGGAGGCCCGGGCCGAGGCCGAGCAGATCCTTCGGCGTGCCCGCACGGACGCCGAGCGGCTCCTCAACGCGGCCTCCTCGCAGGCCCAGGAGGCCACGGACCACGCCGAGCAGCTGCGGACGTCCACCGCCACCGAGTCGGAGTCCGCGCGCCGCGAGGCCACGGAGCTGAGCAAGGCCGCCGAGCAGCGGATGGCCGAGGCCGAGGAGGCGCTGCGCAAGGCGCAGACCGAGTCGGAGAAGCTGGTCGCGGAGGCCAAGGAGGCCGCCGCCAAGGCCCTGTCGAGTGCCGAGGCCGCGAACGAGACGCGTACGCGCACCGCCAAGGAGCAGGTCGCCCGGCTGGTCGAGGAGGCCACGAAGGAGGCCGAGAACACCAAGTCCGAGGCCGAGCAGCTCGTCGCCGACGCCCGCGCCGAGGCCGAGAAGATCGTCGCGGAGGCCTCCGAGAAGGCCCGTACGTCCACCGCCGAGGAGACCGCGACCCAGCTGTCCAAGGCGGCCAGGACCGCCGAGGAGGTCCTCAACAAGGCGTCCGAGGACGCCAAGAAGACCACCAAGGCCGCGGCCGAGGAGGCCGAGCGGATCCGCTCGGAGGCCGAGGCCGAGGCGGACCGGCTGCGCGCCGAGGCGCACGACATCGCCGAGGAGCTCAAGGGCACGGCGAAGGACGACACCAAGGAGTACCGCGCCAAGACGGTCGAGCTGCAGGAGGAGGCCCGCCGGCTGCGGGGCGACGCCGAGCAGCTGCGGGCGGACGCCGTCGAAGAGGGCGAGAAGATCCGCGCCGAGGCCCGCAAGGAGGCCGTGGCGCAGATCGAGGAGGCGGCGAGGTCCGCCGAGGAGCTGCTCGCCAAGGCCAAGGCGGACGCGGACGAGCTGCGCACGAACGCCCAGGGGGACAGCGAGAAGGTCCGCACCGAGGCCATCGAGCGGGCGACGACCCTGCGCCGGCAGGCCGAGGAGACCCTCCAGCGCACCCGGCAGGAGGCCGAGCGGCACCGCGAGGAGGTCGTCGAGCAGGCCGAGAGCCTCAAGGCGGACGCGGAGCGCGCGGCGGTCGAGCTGCACGAGGAGACCGAGCGCGCCATAGAGGCCCGCCGCACGGAGGCCGCCGAGGAGCTGACGCGGCTCCAGACGGAGGCCGAGGAGCGGCTGACGGCCGCCGAGCAGGCGCTGTCGGACGCCCGTGAGGAGGCCGCGCGGATCCGCCGCGAGGCCGCCGAGGAGAACGAGCGGCTGCGCGAGGAGGCCGCCGAGCGGATCCGTACGCTCCGGCAGCAGGCCGAGACGGAGGCCGAGCGGCTGCGCGACGAGGCCGCTTCCGACGCGTCCGCCTCGCGTGCCGAGGGCGAGGCCGTCGCCGTACGCCTGCGTTCGGAGGCTTCGAACGAGGCAGAGCGGCTGAAGTCGGAGGCGCAGGAGAGCGCCGACCGGATGCGCGCGGAGGCGCAGGCCGCCGCCGAGCGGCTCGGCACGGAGGCGTCCGAGACGCTGGCCGCCGCCCAGGAGGAGGCCAACCGCCGACGCCGCGAGGCCGAGGAACTCCTCGGCAGCGCCCGGCAGGAGGCCGACCAGGAGCGCGAGCGGGCCCGCGAGCAGAGCGAGGAGCTGCTGGCCTCGGCGCGCAAGCGCGTGGAGGAGGCGCAGGCCGAGGCCGTGCGCCTGGTCGAGGAAGCCGACCGGCGGGCCACGGAGATGGTGTCGGCCGCCGAGCAGCACGCCCAGCAGGTACGGGACTCCGTCGCGGGACTGCACGAGCAGGCCCAGGACGAGATCGCCGGGCTGCGCAGCGCCGCCGAGCACGTCGCGGACCGTACGCGGCGGGAGGCCCAGGAGGAGGCGGACCGGGTCCGCACCGACGCCTACGCGGAGCGGGAGCGGGCGAGCGAGGACGCCGGCCGGCTGCGGCGCGAGGCGCACGAGGAGACCGAGGCCGCCAAGGCGCTCGCCGAGCGCACGATGTCCGAGGCGATCGCGGAGGCGGACCGCATCCGTACGGAGGTCTCCGAGCATGCCCAGCGGGCGCGCACGGAGGCGTCGGACGCCATCGCCGAGGCCGAGCAGAACGCCTCGCGCACCCGGGCGGACGCCCGTGAGGACGCCAACCGCATCCGGTCGGACGCGGCGACACAGGCGGACACCCTCATCACCGAGGCGCGCAACGAGGCGGAGCGGCTCACGACCGAGACGGTCACGGAGACGGACCGGCTGCGGATGGAGACGGTCGCCGAGGCCGAGCGGGTCCGCGCGGAATCCCTGAACGAGGCCGAGCGGGTCCGGGCCGAGGCGGTCGCCAAGGCCGACCAGCTGGTCGGGGAGGCCACCGGCGAGGCGGAGCGGCTGCGGGCCGAGGCCGCCGAGACGGTCGGCTCGGCGCAGCAGCACGCCGAGCGGGTCCGCAGCGAGGCCGGCCGGGTCAAGGCCGACGCGGAGGCGGAGGCGGAGCGGCTCGTCGCCACCGCGCGCGCGGAGGCCGACCGCACCCTGGACGAGGCCCGCAAGGACGCCAACAAGCGGCGCTCCGAGGCGGCCGAGCAGGTCGACAAGCTCATCACGGAGACCACGGCCGAGGCCGACAAGCTGCTGAGCGAGGCGCAGCAGCAGGCGCACAAGACCACGGCCGAGGCCGAGTCGCAGGCCGACAGGATGGTGGGCGCGGCCCGCACGGAGGCCGACCGGCTGGTGTCCGAGTCGACGGTCGAGGGCAACTCGCTGGTGGAGAAGGCCCGTACGGACGCGGACGAGCTGCTGGTCGGCGCGCGTCGGGACGCCACGCAGATCAGGGAGCGCGCCGAGGAGCTGCGCGACCGCATCACGGGTGAGATCGAGGAGTTGCACGAGCGGGCCCGCCGGGAGTCGGCCGAGACGATGAAGTCGGCGGGCGACCGCTGCGACGCGCTCGTCAAGGCCGCCGAGGAGCAGCTCGCGAAGGCGCAGGCGAAGTCGAAGGAGATCGTCTCGGAGGCCAACTCCGAGGCGGGCAAGGTCCGTATCGCCGCGGTGAAGAAGGCCGAAGGGCTGCTCAAGGAGGCCGAGCAGAAGAAGTCCACGCTGGTCCGGGAGGCCGAGGAGCTCAAGGCCGAGGCGATCCGCGAGGCCAAGCGCACGGTCGAGGAGGGCAAGCGCGAGCTGGAGGTCCTGGTCCGCCGCCGCGAGGACATCAACGCCGAGATCTCCCGCGTCCAGGACGTCCTGGAGGCGCTGGAGTCCTTCGAGGCCCCGGCCGGGGGCAAGGACAACGGAGTCAAGGCCGGTGCGACGGTCGGCGCACCTCGTTCGGGTGGCAAGTCCTCGGAGAGCTAGGGCCTTCGGGCGGCCCGTGACACCCTGGGCGGGAGGCCGATTCCGGGGCCATCCGGGGGCTTTGACCAAGTTTTGGCAAGCCCTCTGCCGCTCAGCCACCCAAAAGGGGTCTCATTTTGCAGATCAAACGCGCATCCGCTCGATGACACACCGTTTCGGCCCCTAGGATTCCACCTATCACCTCACCGGTCTCATTCGACAGGAACCCCATGAGCGACACTTCCCCCTACGGCTTCGAGCTTGTGCGGCGTGGATACGACCGCGCTCAGGTGGACGAACGAATCTCCAAGCTCGTCTCCGACCGTGACAGCGCTCTCGCCCGCATCACCGCTCTGGAAAAGCGCATCGAAGAGCTCCACCTCGAGACGCAGAACGCCCAGGCCCAGGTCACCGACGCCGAGCCGTCGTACGCGGGTCTCGGTGCGCGCGTGGAGAAGATTCTCCGCCTCGCCGAGGAAGAGGCGAAGGACCTGCGCGAGGAGGCCCGGCGCGCGGCCGAGCAGCACCGTGAGCTCGCCGAGTCGGCGGCCCAGCAGGTGCGCAACGACGCCGAGGCGTACTCCGCGGAGCGCAAGGCCAAGGCCGAGGACGAGGGCCTGCGGATCGTCGAGAAGGCCAAGAGTGACGCCTCCCAGCTGCGTTCCGAGGCGCAGAAGGACGCGCAGTCCAAGCGCGAGGAGGCGGACGCCCTCTTCGAGGAGACCCGCGCCAAGGCCGCGCAGGCCGCCGCGGACTTCGAGACGAACCTCGCCAAGCGCCGCGAGCAGTCCGAGCGCGACCTGGCGTCCCGTCAGGCCAAGGCCGAGAAGCGCCTCGCCGAGATCGAGCACCGCGCCGAGCAGCTGCGCCTCGAGGCGGAGAAGCTGCGCACGGACGCCGAGCGCCGCGCCCGCCAGACGGTGGAGACGGCCCAGCGCCAGGCCGAGGACATCGTGGCCGACGCCAACGCCAAGGCCGACCGCATCCGTTCGGAATCCGAGCGCGAGCTGGCCGCCCTCACCAACCGTCGCGACAGCATCAACGCCCAGCTGACGAACGTCCGCGAGATGCTCGCGACGCTCACGGGCGCCGCGGTGGCCGCCGCCGGTACGCCGGCCGAGGACGAGCCGATCTCCCGTGGGGTCCCGGCCCAGCAGTCCCGGTAACACGCCGGCATACGGAGTCTGAATCTCCGCAAAGCCCTCTGCCGCTCGGGTGGCAGAGGGCTTTGTCCCGTTCTAGCGTGGCGGCATGATTGAGCTCGAGGGGCTGACCAAGCGTTACGGCGAGAAGGTGGCGGTCAACAACCTGTCCTTCACTGTCAGACCAGGCATCGTCACCGGCTTTCTCGGGCCCAACGGCGCGGGGAAGTCCACGACCATGCGGATGATCCTGGGTCTTGACCACCCCACCGCCGGCGACGTCCGTATCGACGGCAAGCACTATCAGCAGCTCAAGGACCCGCTGACGTACATCGGCGCCCTGCTGGAGGCCAAGGCCTGGCACGGCGGGCGCACCGCCTACAACCACCTGCTGTGCCTCGCGCAGAGCAACGGCATTCCGCGCGGCCGGGTGCGGGAGGTACTGGAGACGGTCGGGCTGACGGCGGTCGCGAAGAAGAAGACCAAGGGCTTCTCGATGGGCATGGGGCAGCGGCTCGGTATCGCCGCCGCGCTGCTCGGGGACCCGCGGATCCTGATGTTCGACGAGCCGGTCAACGGCCTCGACCCCGAGGGCATCCACTGGATCCGCACCCTGATGAAGTCGCTGGCCGCGCAGGGCCGGACCGTGTTCGTCTCCTCCCATCTGATGAGCGAGATGGCTCTGACGGCCGAGCACCTCGTCGTCATCGGGCAGGGGCGGCTGCTCGCCGACACCTCCATGGCCGACTTCATCGCGCGCAACTCACGGTCGTACGTCCGGGTCCGCAGCCCGCAGCGGGAGCGGCTGCTCGATGTGCTGCACCAGGCCGGGATCGTGGCCGTGGAGAGCGGCGACGGGGTGCTGGAGGTGGACGGCGGCAAGGCCGAGCACGTCGGCGAGCTGGCGGCGCAGCACGGGCTGACGCTGCACGAGCTGAGTCCGCAACAGGCCTCGCTGGAGGAGGCGTTCATGCGGCTGACCGCGGAGTCGGTGGAGTACCACGCACACAGCGAGACGAGTCCGCAGCCGCCACAGCAGCAGCAGTGGGGCGACGGCTGGAAGAGGGGCTGAGCATGGCGACGACCCAGGTCGTACGGTCGGAGTGGACCAAGATCCGGTCAGTGGCGTCCACGGTGTGGACGCTCTCGCTGGTGGTGGTCGTGACGGTCGCTCTCGGCATGCTGATCTCGGCGCTGTCGAAGAACGAGTTCGACAGCATGAACGCGCAGGACCGGGCGGAGTTCGATCCGACGTTCATCAGTTTCGCGGGGATGAGCCTCGGCCAGCTGGCGATGATCGTGTTCGGCGTGCTGGTGGTGTCGAACGAGTACAGCACCGGCATGATCCGCACCTCGCTGGCCGCCGTGCCACAGCGCGGTTCCTTCCTGTTCAGCAAGATCGCGGTGGCCACCGGTCTCGCCCTGCTGGTCGGGCTCGTCACCAGCTTCGCCGCGTTCTTCCTGGGGCAGGCGATGCTCGGCGGGCACCGGGCGGAGATCGGCGACACGGGTGTGCTGCGGGCCGTGTTCGGCGGGGGCCTCTACATGGCCCTGATCGCGATGTTCTCCATGGGCGTCGCCGCGATGCTGCGCTCGCCGATGCTGTCGCTGGGCATCCTGATGCCGTTCTTCTTCCTGATCTCCAACATCCTCGGAAATGTCGACGCGACGAAGAAGGTCGGCCGGTTTCTGCCCGACCAGGCCGGCAGCAAGATCATGCAGGTGGTCACGCCGATCGACGACGACACCCCGTACGGGCCATGGGGCGGCCTCGGGATCATGGGGCTGTGGGTGCTCGCGGCCCTGATCGGCGGGTACGTGCTGCTGAAGAAGCGCGACGCCTAGGCTGGGCAGGGTCTGGGAGGGGGCTGTCGGGGGCCCTACGGGGCCCCACCCTTTACTTTGATTTGGGCGGAACCGTCAGCGCCTCGATATCCTCCTAACCCTTACGGGGGGCGTGTGCCCCGCTGTCCTGAACCTTGCGATGGGTGCGGAGCATGATCGAAGCAGTCGGCCTGACGAAGCGCTACGGCGACAAGACCGCTGTGTACAACCTTTCCTTCCAGGTGCGGCCCGGAGCCGTCACCGGCTTCCTCGGGCCGAACGGCTCGGGCAAGTCGACGACGATGCGGATGATCCTCGGCCTGGACAACCCGACGGCCGGGCAGGTGACGATCGGGGGCTATCCGTATCGCAAGCTGCCCAACGCCGCCCGCCAGGTCGGCGCCCTGCTGGACGCCAAGGCCGTGCACGGCGGCCGGGCCGCCCGCAACCACCTGCTGTGCCTGGCCCAGCTGTCCGGCATCCCGGCCCGGCGCGTGGACGAGGTGCTCGGGGTCGTCGGTCTGCAGGAGGTGGCCAGGAAGCGGTCCAAGGGCTTCTCCCTCGGCATGGGGCAGCGGCTCGGCATCGCCGCCGCGCTGCTCGGCGACCCCCAGGTGCTGCTGTTCGACGAGCCGGTCAACGGCCTCGACCCCGAGGGCATCCACTGGGTGCGCAACCTGATGAAGGCGCTGGCGGCGGAGGGCCGTACGGTCTTCGTCTCCTCCCATCTGATGAGCGAGATGGCGCTGACCGCCGACCACCTCATCGTCATCGGGCGCGGACAGCTGCTCGCCGACATGAGCGTCACGGACTTCATCTCCGCGAACTCCGCTGACTTCGCGCGGGTCCGCACGCCCGACACCGAGCCGCAGCAGCGGGAGAAGCTGTCGGCCGCGCTCACCGAGTCGGGCGGGCACGTGCTGCCCGAGCAGGACGGCGCGCTGCGCGTGACCGGGCTGCCGCTCCCCCGCATCAGCGACATCGCGCACGACGCCGACGTACGGCTGTGGGAGCTGTCGCCGCACCAGGCCTCGCTGGAGGAGGCGTACATGCGGATGACGCAGGGCGCCGTCGACTACCGCTCGACCATCGACCAGAAGGAAGGGCTCCAGCAGCCGCTGCCGCCCGGCGCGCAGCCGCCGACGCCGGTGCCGGGCCAGGGCCAGCCGGGCTGGTACGCCCCGCCGCCGCCCCAGCAGGGCGGGCAGCCGCTCCCGATGCCGCCGCAGGGCGCGCCGGGTCAGACCCCGGCGGGCCCGTACGGGGCTCCCGGTACTTCCGGCGCCCCCGGGTCCGCTCCGGGCGCCCCTGTCGCCTCCGGCGCGGGAACACCCAACCCGTACGCCCAGCCCGCGCCCCAGGCCCCGACGCAGCCCGCGTCCCATGCGCCTCAGGCTCCCCCGCAAGCCCCCGGCCAGCCCGCCGGGCAGGCGCCGCAGGGCGGCCCCGCAGCCCCCGCGCAGCCCGCCGCCGCTCCGGCCCCGCAGGCGGCTGCCCAGCCGCCCGTGCCACCGCAGGCGCCCGCCGTCCCGCCGGCTCCCGCCCCGACCTCCGACCTGACCAAGCCCGAGGACGCCCGATGAGCAGCCCCCAGTCCCAGACGCCACAGGCCGCGCCCACCTGGCAGGCGGCGGCCCCCGGCTCTGCTTACCCCGCCTCCGGCTACACCTCGCCGATCCCGGTCGTGCGCACGCACCTCGGGCACGCCATCGCCTCCGAGTGGACGAAGATCAGGTCGGTGCGCTCCACGATGTGGACGCTCGGCGTGTTCGTCCTGCTCGTCGTCGGCATCGGTCTGCTGACCGGCGCGGTGGTGGCGAACTCCGACCCGGCCCTACAGGGTGAGAGCCCGCTCGGCCTGGGCTTCTTCGGGCTGCTGCTGGGCAGCATGTGCATCATCACGCTGGGCGTGCTGACCACGGCCTCGGAGTACGGCACCGGCATGGTCCGCACCACGATGGTCGCGTGCCCGAGCCGCAGCCGGGTGCTGGCCGCGAAGGCCATCGTGTTCTTCCTGGTCGCGTTCGTGGTGACGCTGGTGTCCTCGTCCCTCGTCGCCTTCCTGCACGTCGCCATGCTGGAGGGCGACGGCGCCAAGTCCCCCACCGGCGGGGAGTGGCTGAAGGCCACGGTCGGCATGTCGGCCTACGTCGCGCTGCTGGGCCTGCTCTCGCTCGCCGTCGGCTCGATCATCCGGCACTCGGCGGGCGCCATCACCATCATGATCGGCGCCGTGCTCGCCCCGCTGGTGATCGCGCTGTTCATGTTCTCGGAGTCGCTGCGGGCCGTGCGTGACGCCCTGTTCGAGTACTCCATCCCGAACCAGCTGAGCATCTTCTACGCCAACTCCCTCAGCGAGTCCGGCCCGTCCGGCTGGGACCCGCTGTGGATCATGCTCGCCGCGACGGCCGTCGCGTTCGCCGCCGCCTTCGCGCTGCTGGAGAAGCGGGACGTCTGAGTTCCCTCAGAATCTGGGCGAGTTACGGGACCGCTGCACCCCCGGGGTGCGGCGGTCCCGCGCGTTCCAGCAGGCCTTGTGCCAGTGCCGGCGATCGTCGACGCCCGCGTGCTCGGACCAGGCCACCACGTGCGGCACACCGTCGGGGATCATCTGGTCGCAGCCGGGGCAGCGGTACGACTTGCCCTGCGCGCTCGCGCCGGCCACATGCCGCACGCTCCAGTTCTCACCCTGCCAGTTCTCCGAGGACTGCCAGCCGCCGTAGCGGCCGGGGCTGTCGTCCTCGGCGCTCCGGCCGGACGAACCGGCATCCTTGGGTCGGTTACGACGCGGGGACACGGGACACCTCTCGGGGATATACAGGGAGCACGAGCCGTGTCCAGCCTACGCGGCGCGGACGAGGGTACGCGTACGGCACCAATCGCCACAAGTCCCTCTCCGGGCGAGGCGGGTGCTCCCCGGCTCTCAGCGGAACGCCCCATTCTGCAGACAATCCGCAAAATACTCCGCCCGGCCGTGTCCTCGGCACGTGTCAGACGGTTATGCCCTGTGGGGGAGCTCCGTGTCGGAGCCAAGGAAGCAGGAAAGCAATGCACGTTGGAAGTTTCGTGTTGGCGGCCCAGTTCCCCGGCCAGGGCGAGGGCGAGGCGCTGCACCGCGCGGTCCGCTCGGCCGAGGTGGCCGAGGAGTCGGGGCTCGACGCGGTCTGGCTGGCCGAGCACCACTTCGTGCCGTACGGCACCTGCCCGTCGGCGATCACCCTGGCCGCCTTGCTGCTCGGCCGCACCCGGCGTATCCGGGTCGGTACGGCGGTCAGCGTCCTGCCCACCGCCCACCCCGTGGCCCTCGGCGAACAGGCCGCGCTGCTGCACCACACGAGCGGCGGCCGTTTCACGCTGGGCGTCGGGCGCGGCGGTCCGTGGGTCGACCTGGAGGTGTTCGGCGCGGGCCTCGAGGCGTACGAGAAGGGGTTCCCGGAGGCCCTGGACCTCCTGGAGCGCTGGCTGCGCGAACCGTCCGTGGCAGCCGACGGGGAGCGCTTCCGGTTCCGTGAAGTCCCGGTGGTCCCCCGGCCGTCGGAGGCCCTGACGGACGTCCAGGGACCGGAGCTGGTCGTCGCCTGCACCTCCCCGGCGAGCGTGCGGCTGGCCGCCGAGCGCGGTCTTTCGATGCTGCTCGGGATGCATGTGGGGGACGAGGAGAAGGCCGAGATGGTCGCCCTGTGGCGGCGGCACGCGCGGGCGAGCGGCCGGCCCGCCGAGGAGATCCTCGGCGCGTCCCATGTGTCGGCGGGCGTCTGCCAGATCGCGGACCGGCGGGTCGACGCGGCGGAGACGCTGATGAAGGCGATGCCGGGCTGGCTGAAGCAGGGGCTGGAGGCACATGTCACGGTCGACGGCCGCACACGCCGGATGCGCGACCCGCTGGCGTACACCGAACTGCTCTGCGGGCTGCACCCGGTGGGGACGCCGCGGCTGTGCGCCGACCGGCTGGCGGCGACCAGCGAGCGGACCGGCATCTCCCGCTTCGCGCTGCTCGTCGAGGGCTCCGGGGACCTGGCGGCGACCGAGGAGAACGTACGGCGGCTGGGGACCGAGGTGCTCCCCCAACTCGTCTGAGCGCGCGGTGAATTCCTGGGGGCTTGCCGCTCCGGTACAAAAGCGCACCTCCCGCGTACGGAGCGGCAAGCAAGCGGCGCCGCGTCAGCAGTCCCGGAACTCAGGTGACTGGTTCAGCACCTGGCTGCGGACCGAGGTGAAGCGGTCCAGCTTCTCGTCGACCGAGGAGTCAAGCGGGAACACGGCTACCCGGTGGCAGTTCTGGAAAGCCAGCCGCACACCGAAGTGCCGTTGCAGCGCGCCGCGTATCGCGTCACTCGCAAGCGCACGCAGCAACTGCCCGCGTGCCTGCTCGTCCGGCGGAGGCGTCTGGTTGTCGGCGAACGCACCGCCGTCCACCTTCAGCTGGGCCACCAGGGAGCTGATCATCTCCCACGCATAGGGCAGGGAGGTCCGGACGCAGTCGACGAATTCCGCTTCGTCGACCTCGCCTCGCTCGGCCTGTTCGAGTAGGGCCGGTGAGACGTCGAGCGACATGAGTTCTCCTCTCGCACCCCCGATGAGCGGGGGTTGCCGGACAGATAGGGGAGGTACGCGATACCGGACACGCTGCGTACACACCTCGCGACCTCCCGTTCATACGGTAAGCAACCGGCGGTGACGGCACCAGGAGAATGCGCAGATGGCACACTCTCAATGAGCACACCATGCACACAATCGGCCATTACCGAACACGTGTTTTCCAGGGCGAATCGCGTCGGCAGGCGCCCGTCGAGTAGCGTTGCCGACCATGCGTCTCGTCATTGCCCGCTGTTCCGTGGACTACGCCGGGCGGCTCACCGCCCACCTTCCCTCGGCCCCGCGCCTGATCCTGGTGAAGGCGGACGGCAGCGTCTCGATCCACGCCGACGACCGGGCCTACAAGCCCCTGAACTGGATGTCGCCGCCCTGCACGCTGAAGGAGGGCACCGGCGAGGAAGAGGGCGTCTGGACCGTCATCAACAAGGCGGGCGAGAAGCTCATCATCACGATGGAGGAGGTTCTCCACGACTCCTCGCACGAACTGGGCGTGGATCCCGGCCTGATCAAGGACGGCGTGGAAGCGCACCTTCAGGAGCTGCTCGCCGACCGCATCGAGACACTCGGCGACGGCTACACCCTGATCCGCCGCGAGTACCCGACGGCCATCGGGCCGGTGGACATCCTGTGCCGGGACGCCGACGGCAAGACCGTCGCCGTGGAGATCAAGCGGCGCGGTGAGATCGACGGCGTGGAGCAGCTGACGCGCTATCTGGAGCTGCTGAACCGCGACCCCCATCTCGCGCCGGTCCGCGGTGTCTTCGCCGCGCAGGAGATCAAGCCCCAGGCCCGCGTGCTCGCGACGGACCGGGGTATCGGCTGCCAGGTCCTCGACTACGACGCGATGCGCGGCATCGAGGACGACAAGCTGCGGCTGTTCTGACCCACCCCCGTCTCTGACCCACCCCGCCTGACGAAGAGGGCCGGGTCCGCGGAAAGCGGACCCGGCCCTGCTGTGTGTACGGGGTGTCAGATCACCTGGTCCGAACTGCTGGGCGTGCCCGCGCCACTGCTCTGCGGCGCGCTCGCGGTGGTGCTCGTGGGCGCGCTCGGCGCCGGGCCGCTGGCCGAGTCGGAGGTGGACGGGCTGGTCGTCGGCGGGGTCGTCGTCGGCGTGGGCTCGCCGGTGTCCGTCGGTGTCGGCGACGGCGAGGACGGCGGCGGACTCGACGGCGGCTTGGTCGGTGAGGACGGCGGCTTGGTCGGGCTGGCCGGCGGCTTGGACGTCGCCGGCGGCTTCGAGGTCGTCGGCGGCTTGGACGTCGACGCCGGATCGCTCGGATCCTGCGATCCGCTCGGTTCGTCCGTCGGCGTCGGATCGTCCGACGTGCCGAGCGTGCCGTCCGGACCCGGGTCGGTCGGGCGGCTGGTGGCCGCGCCGGTGTCGTCGCCGCCCTCGTTCGCCGCCGGGTCGGCGCCCAGGCTGCCGTCGCCCGGGCCCTGGCTGGCCGAGGGGTTGACGCCGACCTGGTCGGACGGCGGGTTCCGGTCCTTGTCGGAGGTTGCGCCGAGGGTCACCACCGTGCCGAGCACGGCGACGAGCAGGGCACCGGCGCCCGCGGCCACGAGGTTGCGACGGGCCAGGCCCTTGAGACCGCCCCGGGCCTTGCGCGAGGGCGCGGACGAGCTGTGGTGGGTGACCACGGTCGGCGAGGAGGGCTGCTGGAGCGTCGGGAAGGCCGCCGGAACACCGCCGGCCGGGGACGCCGACTCCTCGTACCGGGCGTCGGGCACCTCCTCCCCCGCGGTCGGCCCGAGCCCGAGCGGAGTGCCCGAGCGGTCGGAGACCAGGGCGAGCGCACGCCGGCCGGCGACCGTGCCGCGCTTGTCGGCCAGGGCGCCGCGCAGGCCGATGGAGGCCTCCAGTTCGGCGCGCGCCCGGTCGAGCTGTTCCCGGCACAGGGCGAGGATGCCGAGCTCGTGGTGGAAGTAGGCCTCCTCGGCGACGTCCCCGGCGAGCCGGGCGGCCTCGGCGCCGGCCCGCAGGGTCCGTTCCCAGGCGCTCCAGTGCAGTCCGGCGGCGAACGCGGGGGCGGCGGTGCGGGCCAGGTGGACGGCCGCGCTCTCCTCGTCCTCGGCGGGCGGCCGGGTGACCGGCCCGAGGAGGGCCAGTGCGGCGAGGACGGCGTCGGACTCGGCGCACACGCGCTCCGGGGTGACCGAGGGGTGCCCGGCCCACCAGGAGTAGTGCTGGGCGGCGCTGCGGGCCCCGGCCTCGGCCTCGTCGGCGTATCCGGCCGCCTCCAGCTGGGCCGGCACGCCCGCGGCGAGCCGGTAGCGGGAGCCGACCGGGGAGACCAGACCGCAGAGGGCCAGTTCGCCGAGGGCGGCGTCCGCGTGGGTGTCGCCGACCAGGGCCGGCAGATGCGCCTGGTGCGGCACCTCGCCGCCGAGCGCGACGGCGAACCGCAGGGTGGCGCGGGCGGAGGCGCTGAGCCGGGAGGCGAGCAGCGGGGCGGGGGCGGCGGCCTCGCCGAGTGCGGGCAGCGGTACGTCGTCACCGTCGGCGGCGTCGTACGCCTCGGCCGGGGGCGCGTCCTCGAAGACGCCGAACTCGTCGACGGCACTCGTACCGGCGCGCAGCCGGTCGCGCTGCCGCAGCAGGGCACCGGCCTGGACGAAGCGCAGCGGCAGGCCCTCGGACTCGAACCAGAGGTCGCCCGCCCAGTTGGACTCCTCCTCGGTGAGGGACCGGCCCACCGCGTGCTCCAGCAGGTCGAGTCCGGCCGCGCGTTCCAGGCCGCCGAGGACGACCTCCTCGACGGCGGATCCGGCGGAGGGAGCGGGCACGTCCGGGGTGGCGCCGAGCAGGAAGGCGCACTCGGGGGTCGCCTCCAGCAGCTCGTCGAGCGCGGCGCCGCCGAACTCGATGTCGTCGAGGACGACGACCGCGCCGATCTCACGGAGGTGGGTGAGCAGTTCGTCCCGGTCCGGGCGGTACAGGGGGGCACTGAAGACGGCTCGGAAGAGCTCGTACTGCAGGTCGCCGGAGGTGCGGCCGAAGCCGTTGAGGCGGACGACGCCGTCGGGGGCGAGGTCCGAGCAGTCCTCGGCGACGAGGTCGAGGAGGCGGGTGCGGCCCGAGCCGGCGGGTCCGGTGAGGCGGACGGAGCGGCCGCGGGCGAGCAGGCGCACCAGTCGCTCGCGTTCGTCCTGGCGGGCCAGCAGCGGCAGGGCGGGGCGCGCGGGGCCGGGCGGGACGGGCGGCCGGGCCGCGCGCTCGGCCTCGGCGCGTTCGGCCGTGGTGAGCTTCACGGGCCGGGCGGGCCGTTGGGCGGGCGGGCAGGCCTCTATCTCGCTGCCGTCGACGGGGTTGACCGTCAGCAGGAAGTCGCCGGCGACGAGCCGCACCGTGCGGGCGAGCGCGGGCGCGTGCTGCGCGAAGTCGGGTGCGAGGGATTCCCGGGGCGGGCGCTGGCGCGGCCCCTGGCCGTCGCCTTCGTGGCCGTACTCCTCGGGTCCCCGGGTGTTCGGGTCCATAAGACAAGCCCCCCAAAAGCGGGTGTGTGCTGTGAAAGCCCCTCCCGGCCTTGCTGCACACCGCGCTGTCGCTTCTGGTCCGGGCCCGCTCGAAGGGTGGCAAGGCAGCGGGCAGCCGAACCCTAAACCTTCGCACAGTATCTACGACAGTCCGGGGTACCGCGGCGTCCGAGACGTCACGGTCTCGTGAGGATTGTGCGCGTCGCACGATTCGACAACGTCCGTCCGGGTCCTCCCCGGTCTCCCGGTTCACACCCGCACGCCGGCGTCACACGCGGGGCAGTGTCTCCACCCCGATGCCCCCTTCGATCGCCAGGATCCGGTGCAGGCGGGTGGCCACCAGCAGGCGCTGCATCTGCGGCGGTACACCGCGCAGCACCAGGCGCCGGCCGCAGCGGCCGGCCCGCCGGTGGGCTCCCATGATCACACCCAGTCCCGTGGCGTCCCAGGAGTCCAGTTCGGACAGGTCGAGCACGAGGTCGCCGACTCCGTCGTCGACGGCCGAGTGCAGGACCGTACGGGCGTCCGCCGCGCTCCGGACGTCGAGGCGGCCCCCGACGACCAGCTCGGCGTGGTCGCCCCTGATGTGCATATGCGCTCCCCGTGCGTGCGTCTCGTGCTCCGCGTTTCTGATGCCGGTGATGCAACCTCTGACTGTGTGGAGGCGGCAGAGGTTGCTTCCTGTAAGCGAACCGATACCGAATTCACCCGGGGGTGTGATGCCCCCGGGGCATGTGCGGTTTCAGTGCTTGTAGAAGCCCTGCCCGCTCTTGCGTCCGATGTCACCGGCGTCAACCATCCGGCGCATCAGCTCGGGAGCCGCGAACTTCTCGTCCTGGGACTCGGTGTAGATGTTGTTCGTGGCGTGCAGCAGGATGTCGACGCCCGTCAGGTCCGCCGTCGCCAGCGGTCCCATGGCGTGGCCGAAGCCCAGCTTGCAGGCGAGGTCGATGTCCTCGGCGGTCGCCACGCCGGACTCCTGCAGCTTCGCGGCCTCGACGACCAGGGCGCAGATGAGACGGGTCGTCACGAAGCCGGCGACGTCGCGGTTGACGACGATGCAGGTCTTGCCGACCGACTCGGCGAACTCCCGGGCCTTGGCGAGGGTTTCGTCGCTGGTCTTGTAGCCGCGGACCAGTTCGCACAGCTGCATCATCGGCACCGGCGAGAAGAAGTGCGCGCCGACGACCCGCTCGGGGCGCTCCGTCGCGGCCGCGATCTTGGTGATCGGGATGGCGGAGGTGTTGGAGGCGAGGATCGCCTCGTCCTTCACGAGCTTGTCGAGCGTGCGGAAGATCTCGTGCTTGATCTCGAGCTTCTCGAAGACGGCCTCCACGACGACGTCCGCGTCGGCCACGGCGTCCAGGTCGGTGGTGGCGGTGATCCGGGCGAGGGCGGCGTCGGCGTCGTGCGCCTCCAGCTTGCCCTTGGCGACGAACTTGTCGTACGAGGCCTTGATGCCGTCGGTGCCCCGCTTCAGCGCCTCGTCGGTGACGTCGCGCAGGACGACGTCCCAGCCCGCCTGTGCCGAGACCTGGGCGATACCGGCTCCCATGAGGCCGGCTCCGATGACGGCGAGCTTCCCTGCCACGTTACGACTCCCTGCTGACACGGCTCTTATGTATGCCTCTCGGGCGGACACTAGCGTTCGTGAGGCGCTGTGTGACCGCTAAGTAATGCGCGTCACGTCTCACATGACGGACATCACACCGTGCCGGGTCATTCGGGGTCTCGTACGGCGTAGTTGAGCACCTTCTCGCTCAACAGCTCCTCGATGTCGTCGAGGAGGACGAGCATCTCTCGTGATACTTCGTCCGGGTTGCGCCCCTTGACCATCTCGCGACCGATCGCGACGAAGACGGTGCCGTGAATCCAGCAGATCTGACCGGCGATCAGCCCCGGCAGCGGGTCGCCGTCACCGGCGCCGGCCTCCTCACGGAGGGTCGCCTCCAGGTTGTCCTGGACCTCCTGCTGGATGCTCCACAGGCGGGAGCGCAGCGGCGGCGCTTCGTCGATGCAGCGCATGAAGCGGTCGTAGCCCTCGATGAGGCCCATCCGGGGCGAGACGGCCTCGGTCTCGGCGCGCAGTTCGCGCAGCACCGCCCGGGTGGCCGACTCTCCCGCGTCCCGGCCGCGCACCCAGCGGGAGAGGCGGTCGACGACGCCCTGGGAGCGGTCGAAGAAGAGGTCCTCCTTGGCCGGGAAGTAGTTGTAGACGGTGTTCACGGAGACGTCGGCCGCCTCCGCCACGTCCGCGATCGTCACCGTCACGAACCCGTGCTCCAGGAACAGCCCGGTGGCGATGTCCGAGATGCGCTGCCTGGTCTCGCGCTTCTTCCGCTCCCTGAGCCCCTCAGCCATGTCCGAATCCTAGCTTCCGTGGACTCGATGAAAACTTGGGGTCATTGCAAACTTTAAGAGACTCTGTTTTTCTATGGGCATGGAAACCAGGGGCATGGCAATCATCAGTACGGCCGGTCTGGCCCGTACCTTCCGGACGAAGCGCGGCCCGGTCCAGGCCGTGCGCGGCATCGACCTGACCGTCCGCGAGGGCGAGATCCTCGGCTTCCTCGGCCCGAACGGCGCCGGCAAGACGACGACCCTGCGGATGCTGACGACCCTGCTGGAACCGACCGGCGGGGCCGCCACCGTCGCGGGCCACGACCTGGCGACCGACCCGGCCGGGGTGCGGCGGGCCTGCGGCTACGTGGCGCAGTCCGGCGGCGTGGACCCGGGGATCACCGTGCGGGAGGAACTGGTCACCCAGGGGCGCCTCTACCGGCTGACCAGGGCGCGGGCCGCCGAGCGCGCCGAGGAACTCGCCCGCGACCTGGGCCTCACCGAACTGCTCGACCGCAAGTGCGCCGCGCTCTCCGGCGGACAGCGGCGCCGCCTGGACATCGCGATGGCGCTCACCCACCGCCCGAAGGTGCTGTTCCTCGACGAGCCGACGACCGGTCTCGACCCCGGCAGCCGTGCCGACCTGTGGGACCTGGTGCGCCGGCTGCGCGACGAGCACGGCACGACCGTCTTCCTGACCACCCACTACCTCGACGAGGCCGACGCCCTCTCCGACCGGCTGGTCGTCGTCGACCAGGGCGTGGTGGTCGCCGAGGGCACCCCGAGCGCGCTGAAGCTCCGCTACGGCGGCTCGCTCGACGCCTCGCTCCAGGACACGTTCCTCGCCATCACCGGCCGCAGCGCCGCGCCGGCCGACCAGACCCCCGTCGCCGTATAGGCCCCAGAGAGGACCCAGAGGACTCCCGATGCTGTTGCACGACACCGCGCTCGTCTACGGGCGCTATCTCCGTCAGTCCCTGCGCTCCCGTTTCGCGCTGCTCTTCGGCGTCCTGATGCCGCTGCTGTACCTGCTGTTCTTCGGTCCCCTGCTCACGGACCTGCCGCTCGGCGAGCGGGGCAGCTCCTGGCAGGTGCTCGTCCCCGGTCTGCTGCTCCAACTGGGTCTGTTCGGGGCGTCGTTCGCCGGCTTCTCGATCATCATCGAGAAGGGCCAGGGGGTGGTCGAACGCATGCGCGTCACCCCGGTCAGCCGACTGGCCCTGCTGCTGGGCCGGGTGCTGCGGGACGCCACGGTGTTCGTCTTCCAGGCGGTGCTGCTGGTGCTGGCGGCGATGGCGATGGGACTGCGGGCCCCGCTGGCCGGTGTTCTGATCGGCTTCGGGTTCGTCGCCCTGCTCTCGCTCTCGCTGGCCTCGCTGTCGTACGCGCTGGCCATGAAGCTGGACACCCCGCAGAGCTTCGGCCCGGCGATCAACGCGCTGACCATGCCGTCCATGCTGCTGTCCGGCCTGATGCTCCCGATGACCCTGGGCCCGGCCTGGCTGGACGTCCTGTCGCACCTCATGCCGTTCCGCTATCTGGTGGACGCGGTGCGGGACGCGTACGTCGGCAGCTACGCGACAGCGCCCATGCTGTACGGCGTTCTGGTGGCCGTCGGCCTCACGACTCTGGCCGTGACAGTGGGCACACGCGTGTTCCGAACCGCCGGAGCGTAACTACGCTGGCCACATGGTCAATCTGACGCGCATCTACACCAGGACCGGCGACCAGGGCACCACCGCCCTCGGTGACATGAGCCGGGTCGCCAAGACCGACCTCAGGATCTCCGCGTACGCCGACGCCAACGAGGCGAACGCGGCGATCGGCGCGGCGATCGCCCTGGGTGGCCTGGACGAGGAGGTCGTCAAGGTCCTCACCCGTGTGCAGAACGACCTGTTCGACGTGGGTGCGGACCTGTCGACCCCGGTGGTGGAGAACCCCGAGTTCCCCCCGCTGCGGGTCGAGCAGTTCTACATCGACAAGCTGGAGGCGGACTGCGACCGCTTCCTCGAACAGGTGGAGAAGCTCCGCTCCTTCATCCTGCCCGGCGGCACCCCGGGCGCGGCCCTGCTCCACCAGGCCTGCACGGTCGTACGCCGGGCGGAGCGCTCGACGTGGGCCGCCCTGGAGGTGCACGGCGAGACGATGAACCCCCTGACGGCGACCTACCTCAACCGCGCCTCCGACCTGCTGTTCATCCTCGCGAGGACGGCGAACAAGCAGGTCGGAGACGTGTTGTGGGTGCCGGGCGGAGAGCGCTAGGTTCTCCCCCGGGCGGCATGCCAGAGGCCGTTGGCGGAGAGGACCCCGCCCACGATCATCATCACGATGCCGACCTTGGTGAGAGTGACGACGGGGACGTCCACGTCTCCGGTGAAGCGCCACAGCAGCAGGCCGATCAGGAAGGTGACGACGCCTTCGGTCAGATACTGCTTTGCCTTGGTCATGACTGGATCCTTTCCTTCGATGTGCTGACGGTGGTGTCCTGCTCCCCGGCGGAGGGCTTGCGCGGCCAGACGAAGTAGCTCAGTGCGATCAGGCCGTGGATGCCTGCGGCCCGCCAGGCCGTAAAGCGCCAGCTCTCCAGGGACGTGACGCGGCTCGGGTCGTCCACGTACCAGATGGCGCCCTGGAGCAGCACGGTCGCGACGACCGCGCCGACCAGCGTGCCCAGCCAGATCCTCGCCTCGTGGCGCGCGCGGGCCATGCCGTCGCGCGGGGGCTTCTGCGGAGGCGGGGCACCGCCGAACCGGTGGGCCGCGTGGCCGTCGAGCCACTTCACGGTGCGGTGGCCGTGCCCGACGGTGTAGCCGATGTACAGCGCGGCCAGGCCGTGCGTCCAGTTCGGGTCGGCACCGTTCTTCAGGTCCAGCGCGGTGGCGACCAGCAGGACGACCTCCAGCAGCGGCTCGCAGAGCAGCAGCGCCAGGCCGGTGCGCGGCATCTTCAGCAGGTAGCGGGCGCCCAGTCCGGCGGCCAGCAGTACCCAGAAGCCGATCTCGCAGGCGGCGATCAATGCGACGATCACGGTTCGCTCCTCTCGGTCACCTTCAAGGCTCCCGGTCGGGGCGGCCGGAATCGTCGTCGCTTCTGACGAACCCGCGGTACATCGAAAGATGCAGCCAGGGACCCTACGCGGGGATCACGCACGAGGCGCCACGGCCGTGTTGGATGGAGTCATGGCCGTACGACTCCCCCGCCCACACCGCTTCGACGTCTACATCGCGACGGGCGGCCTGCTCGGCGGACTGCTGCTGTGGGGCCTCGGACTGGCCACCCGTCCGCACACCGAGGCGTACGTGCTCCTGCCGGGCCGCTGGCCGCTGCTGCTGCCGCTCTTCGTCATGGCCGGCTGCGAGCTGCTGCGCCGGGCCGCCCCGCGCACCGCCCTGCTGACCGGCACGGCCGCGATCGTCCTGGACACCCTCACCCAGGGCAACCTGGTCACGATCCTGATGTACACCGATCTGATGTACGCGGCCGTCCTGTACGGCACGCCCGCCTCGGCCCGCCGCATTCCGCGGATCACCGGGCTGCTCTCGGTGGCCGGGGCCGTGGTGCCGTTCGCCCTGTGGCGCGAGCCCGAGGCGCTGCTGATCGGTGTGGTCACGGGCATCGTGGCGTTCGGTCCCGCCGCCACCGGCCTGATCGTCCGCAACCACCGCGACGCCGCCGAGTCCGCCCGGCTGCGCGCCGAGCAGACCGCGCTGCTCGCCGAGATGGACCGCACCCAGGCGGTCACCGCCGAACGCGCCCGGATGGCCCGCGAACTGCACGACATGGTCGCCAACCACCTGTCCGCGATCGCCATCCACTCCACGGCCGCCCTCTCCCTCGACGACCCCAAGACCTCGCAGGAGGCGATGGTGGTCATCCGTGAGAACAGCGTCGCGGGGCTCTCGGAGATGAGGCGGCTGATCGGCATCCTGCGCGACTCCAGCGGTGACACCGAGCCGGTCGCCGCCCCCACCCTCGACGGGCTCGGCTCCCTGGTCGAGGGGGCCCGCACCAACGGCCTCGACGTCACGCTCGACTCCGCTCACGGCACGGTTCCCGCGCCCGTCGAACTCGCCGCCTACCGCATCGTGCAGGAGTCCCTCACCAACGCGCTCAAGCACGCCGGACCCGGCCGGGTCACCGTGTCCCTCGCCCGGCGGGACGGGCTGCTGACCGTCGCGGTGACCAGTCCCTACGGCGACCGGGACGGGCCGAGCGCCCCCGGCTCCGGCGCCGGTCTGGTCGGTATGCGGGAACGCACGGCGCTGCTGGACGGCACGTTCGAGGCCGGCCCCGAGGACTCGCCGCACGGCAAGATCTGGGTCGTACGCGCGACCCTGCCCGTCACCGAAGGAGAACCCGCATGATCCGCGTCCTGGTCGCCGAGGACCAGTCCGCCGTCCGCGCCGGACTGGTCCTGATCCTGCGCAGCGCGCCCGACATCGAGGTGGTCGGCGAGGCGGCGGACGGCGAGCAGGCGGTGGCGCTGGCCCGCGAGCTGCGGCCGGACCTGGTGCTGATGGACATTCAGATGCCACGCCTGGACGGGGTGTCGGCGACCCGGCAGGTCGTCACGGAACGGCTCGCCGATGTGCTGGTGCTGACCACCTTCGACCTCGACGAGTACGTCTTCGGGGCGCTGCGGGCGGGCGCGTCCGGCTTCCTGCTGAAGAACACCGAGGCGAGGCAGCTGCTGGAGGCCGTACGGACGGTCGCGCGCGGGGAAGGGCTGATCTCCCCGGCGGTCACCCGGCGGCTGATCGCGGAGTTCGCCGCGAAGCCGACGCGGGAGCCCACCGCCGACCCGGCCGTCCTGGACCGGCTGACCCGGCGTGAGCGCGAGGTGCTGTCCTGCCTCGGCGAGGGCCTGTCCAACGCGGACATCGCCGACCGGCTCGACATGGCCGAGGCGACCGTGAAGACCCATGTCAGCAGGCTTCTGGGGAAGCTGGAGCTGCGCAGCCGGGTACAAGCGGCGGTGCTGGCGCAGGAGTTGGGTATCTGACCCGACCGTGGGGAGCGGTGGTCCAGACCTATTGACCGGTGGTCCAGACCTTTCTATTCTCACCGCACCATGAGGGGCGTGAGGCTCAGTCACGCCCCGACCACCCCACAAGGGAGGCGCAGCATGCGCTTCAGACACAGAGCCGCGGCAGGGTTCGCGACCCTGTTGCTCCCGCTGGCCGGTCTCGTCGGCCTCGCGAGCCCCGCCGAGGCCGCGGCATCCGCGACCGCCACCTACGCCAAGACCCAGGACTGGGGCTCCGGCTTCGAGGGCAAGTGGACGGTGAAGAACACCGGCACGACCGCCCTCAGCTCCTGGACCGTCGAGTGGGACTTCCCCTCCGGTACGTCCGTCACCTCAGCCTGGGACGCCGACGTCACCTCCTCCGGCACCCACTGGACCGCCAGGAACAAGTCCTGGAACGGCACCCTCGCCCCCGGCGCCTCCGTCTCCTTCGGCTTCAACGGCACCGGCTCCGGCTCCCCCGCGAACTGCAAGCTCAACGGCGGAAGCTGCGACGGCGGCACCACCGAACCCGGCGACAAGTCCCCGAGCGCCCCCGGCACACCCACCGCCTCGGACATCACCGACACCTCGGTGAAGCTGTCCTGGAGCGCTGCCACCGACGACAAGGGCATCAAGAACTACGACGTCCTGCGCGACGGCGCCAAGGTCGCCACCGTGACCACCACGTCGTACACGAACACCGGCCTGACCGCGGGAACCGACTACTCCTACACCGTCCAGGCCCGCGACACCGCCGACCAGACCGGCCCGGTCAGCGGCGCCCGCGCGGTGCGCACCACCGGCGGCGGCACCGAACCGCCGACGGGCGACAAGGTCAAGCTCGGCTACTTCACCGAGTGGGGCGTCTACGGCCGCAACTACCACGTCAAGAACCTGGTGTCGTCGGGCTCGGCCTCGAAGATCACCCACATCAACTACGCGTTCGGCAACGTCAAGAACGGTCAGTGCACCGTCGACGACACCTACGCCGCCTACGACAAGGCCTACACCGCCGACCAGTCCGTCAGCGGCACCGCCGACACCTGGGACCAGCCGCTGCGTGGCAACTTCAACCAGCTCCGCCAGCTGAAGGCCAAGTACCCGCACATCAAGGTGCTGTACTCCTTCGGCGGCTGGACCTACTCGGGCGGCTTCGGCCAGGCCGCCGCCAACGCGGCCGCGTTCGCCAAGTCCTGCAAGGCCGTCGTCGAGGACCCGCGCTGGGCCGACGTCTTCGACGGCATCGACATCGACTGGGAGTACCCGAACGCCTGCGGCCTGACCTGCGACA
Organism: Streptomyces sp. NPDC040589; assembly: GCF_055594445.1. Classification (NCBI taxonomy): domain Bacteria; kingdom Bacillati; phylum Actinomycetota; class Actinomycetes; order Kitasatosporales; family Streptomycetaceae; genus Streptomyces; species Streptomyces sp. NPDC040589. Next base: position 459,499 of record NZ_JBVIWP010000001.1, read on the forward strand.
CGTCCGGCCCGGCGGCCTTCAAGAACCTGATGTCCGCACTGCGCACCGAGTTCGGCCCGAACTACCTGGTCACCGCGGCCATCACCGCCGACGGCTCCTCCGGCGGCAAGATCGACGCGGCCGACTACGGCGGCGCCGCACAGCACCTCGACTGGTACAACGTGATGACGTACGACTACTTCGGCGCCTTCGACAAGGACGGCCCGACCGCCCCGCACTCCCCGCTCACCTCGTACCCCGGGATCCCGCAGGCCGGCTTCAACTCGGCCGACGCCATCGCCAAGCTGAAGGCGAAGGGCGTCCCGTCCGCCAAGCTGCTGCTCGGCATCGGCTTCTACGGCCGCGGCTGGACCGGCGTCACCCAGTCCGCACCGGGCGGATCGGCGACCGGCGCGGCTCCCGGCACATATGAGGCGGGCATCGAGGACTACAAGGTCCTGAAGAACTCCTGCCCGGCCACCGGCACGATCGCGGGCACGGCGTACGCGCACTGCGGCAGCAATTGGTGGTCGTACGACACCCCGTCGACCATCGCCGGAAAGATGAGCTGGGCCAAGAACCAGGGTCTGGGCGGCGCGTTCTTCTGGGAGTTCAGCGGTGACACAGGGAACGGCGAGCTGGTGACCGCGATCAACAACGGCCTGTCGTAGAACTGTTCGGCGCGTTATGCCACGTTGACACGCTGACCGGGCGGGGCCGCCTCGAGCCACGCGAGGAAACCGGTCAGCGCGTCTTCGCTCATCGCGAGTTCGAGACGCGAGCCCCGGTGCAGACAGGCCAGGATCACATGGTCGGAGAGGAGCGCCAGCTCCTCCTCGCCCTCCGGAACGCGGCGGCCGGCCACCTCGATCGCGGAGCGCTCCAGGGTGCGGCGCGGGCGCGGCGAGTACGAGAAGACGCGGTACCACTCGACACGGTCACCGTTGTACCGGGCCACCCCGTACGCCCACCCTTTGCCGTTGGTGTCGCCCTGCTCCGGGGCGTCCCAGCGCAGGCTGGCGTCGAAGGTTCCGCCCGAACGCTGGATGAGCCGGCGGCGCAGACCGAAGACGAACAGTCCCACCACAACGAGCGCCACCACGATTCCGCACACAGTCAGAGCGAGGACCATCGACACCGACCTCCTCGTCTCCTAGGTAACGGAACGGAAAAAACTCCCACATCTGCCTCAGCCGCGACTGGGTCCGGATCTCTCCGGTACCCAGCCGCGGCTGAGTGACGACTTCACACGGCGGACAGGGTCAGCGCGCCGCCGTGGCCGCACGCAGACGGACGTCCGCGCGGCGCTGGGCGTCCGCGTCGTCCTCCGCCTTCGCGCGCTCGAGCTCCTGCTCAGCGCGCTGGACATCGATCTCGTCCGACAGCTCGGCGACTTCGGCGAGAAGCGAGAGCTTGTCGTCCGCGAACGAGATGAAACCGCCGTGGACCGCGGCGACGACCGTCCCGCCATCGCTCGTGCGGATGGTCACCGGGCCCGACTCCAGCACACCGAGCAGCGGCTGGTGACCGGGCATGACGCCGATGTCGCCGGACGTGGTGCGCGCGACGACCAGGGTGGCCTGGCCGGACCAGACCTCACGGTCGGCGGCGACCAGCGCGACGTGCAGCTCAGCAGCCAAGGTGGCTCCTCGGGTCACCACCCGGCGGTAGTGCCGGGTGTTGGTTACAAGTCTAGTAGGCGTGACAGAGGGGGCGGGACGAGCCCCGCCCCCTCATGACTCGAGCGCGGCTCGGGTCAGGAGACGCCCAGCTCCTTGGCGTTGTTCTTCAGGTCCTCGAGACCACCGCACATGAAGAACGCCTGCTCCGGGAAGTGGTCGTACTCGCCGTCGCAGATCGCGTTGAACGCGGCGATCGACTCGTCCAGCGGCACGTCCGAACCGTCCACGCCGGTGAACTGCTTGGCGGCGTGGGTGTTCTGGGACAGGAAGCGCTCCACGCGACGGGCACGGTGGACAACGAGCTTGTCCTCCTCGCCGAGCTCGTCGATACCGAGGATCGCGATGATGTCCTGCAGGTCCTTGTACTTCTGCAGGATGCTCTTCACGCGCATCGCGGCGTTGTAGTGGTCCGCCGCGATGTACCGCGGGTCGAGGATGCGGGACGTCGAGTCCAGCGGGTCCACGGCCGGGTAGATGCCCTTCTCGGAGATCGGACGGGAGAGAACCGTCGTCGCGTCGAGGTGGGCGAAGGTGGTGGCCGGGGCCGGGTCGGTCAGGTCGTCCGCGGGGACGTAGATCGCCTGCATCGAGGTGATCGAGTGACCACGGGTCGAGGTGATGCGCTCCTGGAGCGTGCCCATCTCGTCGGCCAGGTTCGGCTGGTAGCCCACCGCTGAGGGCATACGGCCGAGCAGGGTCGACACCTCGGAACCGGCCTGGGTGAAGCGGAAGATGTTGTCGATGAAGAACAGCACGTCCTGCTTCTGGACGTCACGGAAGTACTCCGCCATCGTCAGGCCGGCCAGGGCCACGCGCAGACGGGTGCCCGGGGGCTCGTCCATCTGACCGAAGACCAGGGCGGTCTTGTCCAGAACGCCGGACTCTTCCATCTCCGCGATGAGGTCGTTGCCCTCACGGGTGCGCTCACCGACGCCCGCGAAGACGGAGACGCCCTCGTGGAGGTTGGCGACACGCATGATCATTTCCTGGATCAGCACGGTCTTGCCGACACCGGCACCACCGAACAGACCGATCTTGCCGCCCTTGACGTACGGGGTGAGCAGGTCGACGACCTTCAGGCCCGTCTCGAACATCTCGGTCTTCGACTCGAGCTGGTCGAACGCGGGGGCCTTGCGGTGGATGGACCAGCGCTCGCCCTCGTAGGCCTCGTCGCTGTTCAGCACCTCACCGAGGGTGTTGAACACCTTGCCCTTGGTGAAGTCGCCGACGGGGACGGAGATGCCCGCGCCCGTGTCGGTCACCGTGGCCTGGCGGACCAGACCGTCGGTGGGCTGCATGGAGATCGCGCGGACCAGGCCGTCGCCCAGGTGCTGGGCGACCTCGAGGGTCAGCGTCTTCTTCTGGCCCGCCAGCGCCGGGTCGGCGACCTCGACGTGAAGGGCGTTGTAGATGTCCGGCATCGCGTCGACGGGGAACTCCACGTCGACGACCGGGCCGATGACCCGCGCGACGCGGCCCGTCGCCGTGGCCGTCTCAACAGTGGTGGTCATTTTCAGTCACTCCCCGCGGTCGCGTCGGCCAGGGCACTGGCACCACCGACGATCTCGCTGATTTCCTGGGTGATTTCGGCCTGGCGGGCCTGGTTGGCAAGCCGGGTGAGGTTCTCGATGAGATCACCGGCGTTGTCGGTTGCCGACTTCATCGCGCGCCGCGTGGCGGCGTGCTTCGAGGCGGCCGACTGGAGCAGCGCGTTGTAGATGCGGCTCTCGACGTAGCGCGGCAGCAGGGCGTCCAGGACGTCCTCCGCCGAGGGCTCGAAGTCGAACAGCGGAAGAATCTCGCCCTTGGGCTTGGCCTCTTCCACGACCTCTTCGAGGCTGAGCGGCAGCAGCCGCGCCTCGACCGCCGTCTGCGTCATCATCGACACGAACTCGGTGTAGACGATGTGGAGCTCGTCCACGCCGCCCTCGGCCGTCTCCGTCTCGATCGCCTCGATCAGCGGGGCCGCGACCTTCTTGGCGTCCGCGTACGAGGGGTCGTCGGTGAAGCCCGTGAACGACTCCGCGACCTTGCGCTCGCGGAAGTTGTAGTGGGCGAGACCACGGCGGCCGACGATGTAGTTGACGACCTCCTTGCCCTCACCCTCGAGCTGCGCGGTGAGCCTCTCCGCGGCCTTGATGGCGTTGGAGTTGAAGGCGCCGGCCAGACCGCGGTCGCTCGTGAGGAGCAGGACCGCGGCGCGGGTCGGGTTCTCCGCCTCCGTCGTCAGCGGGTGCTTGGTGTTCGACCCGGTGGCGACCGCGGTGACCGCGCGGGTGAGCTCGGTCGCATACGGGGTGGAGGCCGCCACCTTGCGCTGCGCCTTGACGACGCGCGAGGCGGCGATCATCTCCATCGCCTTCGTGATCTTCTTGGTCGCGGAGACGGATCGGATGCGACGCTTGTAGACCCGGAGCTGGGCTCCCATGAGTCAGGTCCCTTCCGTCGTCACTTGCCGGCAGCCGGGGTGTCCTCGCCGAGCAGCTTGCCGTCGGAGGTCTCGAACTGCTTCTTGAACTCCGCGATGGCGTCGGCCATGGCCTGGAGGGTGTCGTCCGACATCTTGCCGCCCTCGCGGATGGAGGTCAGCAGGCCCTGCTCCTTGCGGTGCAGGTACTCCAGCAGCTCCTTCTCGAAGCGGCGGATGTCGACGACCGGGACCTCGTCCATCTTGCCGGTGGTGCCGGCCCAGATGGAGACGACCTGGTCCTCGGTGGCCATCGGCTGGTACTGCGGCTGCTTCAGCAGCTCGACCATGCGCTGACCACGCTCCAGCTGCGCCTTGGACGCGGCGTCCAGGTCGGAACCGAAGGCGGCGAACGCCTCCAGCTCACGGAACTGGGCGAGGTCCACGCGGAGGCGGCCGGACACCTGGCGGATCGCCTTGTGCTGGGCGGAACCGCCGACTCGGGAGACGGAGATACCGACGTTCAGCGCGGGGCGCTGACCGGCGTTGAACAGGTCCGACTCCAGGAAGCACTGGCCGTCGGTGATGGAGATGACGTTGGTCGGGATGAACGCCGAGACGTCGTTGGCCTTGGTCTCGACGATCGGCAGACCGGTCATCGAACCGGCGCCCATCTCGTCGGAGAGCTTGGCACAGCGCTCCAGCAGGCGGGAGTGCAGGTAGAAGACGTCACCCGGGTAGGCCTCACGGCCCGGCGGGCGGCGCAGCAGCAGCGACACGGCGCGGTAGGCGTCGGCCTGCTTCGACAGGTCGTCGAAGATGATGAGGACGTGCTTGCCGTCGTACATCCACTGCTGACCGATGGCCGAACCGGTGTACGGCGCCAGGTACTTGAAGCCGGCCGGGTCGGACGCCGGGGCGGCGACGATGGTCGTGTACTCCAGCGCGCCGGCCTCCTCCAGAGCGCCGCGCACGCCGGCGATGGTGGAGCCCTTCTGGCCGATGGCGACGTAGATGCAGCGGACCTGCTTGTCCGGGTCGCCCGAGCGCCAGTTGTCGCGCTGGTTGATGATCGTGTCGACGGCCAGGGCGGTCTTGCCGGTCTGGCGGTCGCCGATGATCAGCTGACGCTGGCCACGGCCGATCGGGGTCATGGTGTCGACGGCCTTGTAGCCGGTCTCCATCGGCTGGTGGACCGACTTACGGACCATGACGCCCGGGGCCTGCAGCTCCAGGGCGCGACGGCCGTCCGTCTCGATCTCGCCGAGGCCGTCGATCGGGTTGCCGAGGGGGTCCACCACGCGGCCGAGGTAGCCCTCGCCCACCGCGACGGAGAGAACCTCACCGGTGCGCTGCACCGGCTGCCCCTCCTCGACGCCGCTGAACTCGCCGAGGACGATGGCACCGATCTCGCGCTCCTCGAGGTTGAGGGCGAGGCCGAGGGTGCCGTCCTCGAACTTCAGCAGCTCGTTGGCCATGGCCGAGGGCAGACCCTCGACCTTCGCGATGCCGTCGCCGGCAAAGGTGACCGTACCGACCTCCTCGCGCGAGGCCGCGTCCGGCTTGTACGCCTGGACGAAGTTCTCCAGCGCGTCCCGGATCTCCTCCGGCCGGATCGTGAGCTCCGCCATCTGGGTTCCCTGCTCTCCTTGTTGGGCCCGAAGTTTCTTTGGGGGTCTGGGGGCGACCCCCAGGATTCTTCTGCACGGCCCAACCAGGGCCGTCGTAAGTACGTGGTGCTATTGAGTTGCTGCTCAGCTCGCCAGGCGGCGGCTCGCGTCCTCCAGCCGGTCCGCGAGGGAGCCGTTGATGACCTCGTCGCCGACCTGCACCCGGATTCCGCCGAGGACCTCGGGGTCCACGTCCAGGTTGAGGTGCATCTGGCGGCCGTAGACCTTCGCGAGGGCGGCGCCCAGGCGTCGCTTCTGCGGGTCGCTCAGCGGCACCGCCGAGGTGACGATGGCCACCATGCGCTCCCGGCGCTCGGCGGCGAGCTTGGACAGGGACTCCAGTCCCGACTCCAGGCTACGTCCCCGCGGCGCGGTCACAAGGCGCGTCACCAGACGCTCGGTGGCCGACTGCGCCCTGCCGCCGAGCAGGCTGCGCAGCAGCTCGCTCTTGGCCGAGGTGGTGGCCTTCCGGTCGGTCAGCGCGGCACGCAGCCCGGTGCTGCCGGAGACGATCCGGCCGAACCGGAACAGCTCGTCCTCGACGTCGTCGAGCTTGCCGGCCTTCTGCGCGGCGGTGAGGTCGGCCGTGTCGGCCAGCTGCTCCAGCGCGTCCACCAGGTCGCGCGACCGCGACCAGCGGGAGCGCACCATGCCGGCGACCAGGTCGGCGGCCGGGCCGCTGACCTGGGTGCCGAGCAGACGCTGGGCCAGCTCGGCCTTGGCCTCTCCAGCCTGCGCCGGGTCGGTGAGGACCCGACGCAGCGAAACCTCGCGGTGGAGCAGAGCGGTGACGGCGGCCAGCTCGTCGGCGAGCGAGCCCGCGTCGACGGACGTGGAGTCCGTCAGCGCGTCGAGACGCTCTCGTGCGGCTGCCAGGGCCTCGCGGCTCGCTCCGTTCATCGCCCGGCCTCGGCCTTCTCCTCGAGGTCGTCGAGGAACCGGTCGATCACGCGGCTCTGGCGGGCGTGGTCCTCGAGGGACTCCCCGACGAGCTTGCCGGCCAGGTCGGTGGCGAGCTTGCCGACGTCCTGGCGCAGCGCGGACGCGGCGGCCTTGCGGTCGGCCTCGATCTGGGAGTGGCCGGCCGCGATGATCTCCTCGCGCTGACGCTGGCCCTCGGCCCGCATCTCGGCGATGAGCGTGGCGCCCTGCTCCTGCGCCTCCTGGCGCAGGCGCGCGGCCTCGTGCCGGGCCTCGGCGAGCTGTGCCTTGTACTGCTCAAGGACGCTCTGGGCCTCGACCTTCATGGTCTCGGCCTCTTCGATACCGCCTTCGATCGCCGCGCGGCGCTCCTCCAGAACCTTGTTGATGTTCGGAAGCAGCTTCTTCCAGAAGAAGAAGAACACGATGGCGAAGGCGATGGTGCCGACGAGCAGCTCGGGGCCCGGAGGAACGAGCGGGTTCTGCTCTTCCTCGGCCGCCAGCTGCACCAGGTTGGCGATCACATCAGTGCCTTTCGTCGATGCCTGTCGGTAGGGAATCTTTAGTCAATACCGAACACGAACGGCATGACGATGCCGATGAGGGCGAGCGCCTCACAGAAGGCGAAGCCCAGGATCTGGTTGGCACGGATCAGGCCGGCGGCCTCGGGCTGGCGGGCGAGGGCCTGGGTGCCGTTGCCGAAGATGATGCCGACGCCGATGCCGGGGCCGATAGCCGAGAGGCCGTAACCGACGGAACCGATGGAACCGGAGACAGCGGCAAGGGTCTCAGTGGCAGCCATGCTGAATCTTCCTTCTCTTAACGGACCGGTGGGGGTTGGCCACCGGACGACTGGGGTGGTGGGGCTCAGTGGTGCTCGGCGAGAGCGCCCTGGATGTACGTGCAGGCGAGGAGTACGAAGACGTACGCCTGGACGGCCTGCACGAAGAGCTCGAAGCCGATCATGGCGATGGTCATCACGAACGAGACACCGGCCGCCGGGATCATCCAGCTGTTCAGCAGGTACCAGGAGGCGACGGTGAACATGACCAGCATCAGGTGACCGGCGAACATGTTGGCGAAGAGTCGCACCGCGTGCGTGAACGGCCGGACGAGCAGGTTCGAGAAGAACTCGATGACCATCACGAGCGGCAGCACGCCGCCGAGCGACTTGTCGTAGCCGGTGACGTTCTTGAAGAACCCGACGAAGCCGTGCCTCTTGAAGGTCAGCGAGACCCAGGTCACGTAGACGATCACGGCCAGGACGGCCGGGAACGCGATGATCGACGACACCGGGAACTGCGCCAGCGGGATCACGGACCAGATGTTCATGATCCAGATGAAGAAGAACAGCGAGACCATCAGGGGGACGTACTTCTCGCCCTCCTTCTTGCCGAGCGTCTCGTAGACGATGCCGCGGCGGACGAAGTCGTAGCCGGCCTCACCGACCATCTGCAGCTTGCCCGGCACCACCTTGGCCTTGCCGAAGGCCGCATAGAAGAAGCCGATGACGAGGACGGTGGTGATGATGGCGAGCAGCATCACCTTGTTGAACTCGAACCCCCCGACCGTGGCGATCGGCTTGAAGAGGAACGAGTGCAGGCCCGGTGCCGGAAAACCACACCCGTCGGACATGATCCGACAGCTCCAGTCAAAGGCGAGCTGGGTCTGGTCAGCACTCACCGGGGGCTCCTTCGGCGTGACGCATGGGTACGGCAACCTCGTTGTGTCGGCGCGGCGCGCAGCCGCGGATCGGCACTGGACTGGTGTTACGGATGTGAGGGCGGCTTTGGGGCATCGAGCCTCGCGTTCGAGCAGGCGTCAGCTCAGATGCCCGCGCCCGCGATGCCGCAGTTGGCACCGGACGATAGCAGGAGTTCGTACTGCCCTTTATCGCGCCCCTACTCGTCACGACGACGACCCGGTCTTCTCGGGCTTCTCGCCCTTCTCCGAGTCCGGGTCGATGTAGAAGATCTTGGCCTTCATATGCGCACGGGCCTGCGCGGCCATCCATACGACGGTCGCGACGACGAGCCCGATGGCGAACGTCTTCGGGTTGAAGAGAGAGGTGTCCTTGAAGACGGCGGCGAAGATCAGAAGCAGCAGCAACTGGGCGCCATAGAGCATCAGCCCCATGGCCTGGAACAACTGCGGGAGCGTTTTTGCCGTCCACTGGAGAACGAACAGGCCGACCCCCATGAAGAGAATGGCCAGCACCGTGCCGACGGCCGCTCCGACGGCTCCCTTGCCTCCGGCCACCACGCCACTGACGGCGACCACGACCGCACCGGCAGCCGCTGTGGGCACAGCGCACTGCAGAAGATTCCGGGCGTCATTGGACGGCATGGCGGCAACTCCGCTTTCGCAGGGGGCAGGGGTGTCGTCATGGACGAGCGTAGTCCCGGGCTGAGTGGAGTCCTCACGCCAATGGACCGTCGCACTGCGGTCCTTCGGCTCTATCCGGGGGTTCTCGTGAACCGTATCACAAACTATTTGATGCAGTCTTTACCTGGGGGTGTGCGAGCTGTCACACATGAGAGTGAAGCTGCGCGTCTGTGCAAGAACGGCGCCGACTTGTCTGGTATTGGGGCACTTCGCTCCCCCATCACAACCCCACGACTTGGCAATGCTCTAGTCAGATTCTTACCTTGTCCCGGCCTTGCGCCGGTCCGCCAGACGCGAACGGGGGCCGATGGCGGTCGCCCCGTTGACACCGGAGACACCGGAGACCCCTGACACGGCCGCCGCGGCCGCCGCTGACGCCGGCGTCGAGGCCTCGGGTGCGAGGGCGGCGACCGAGCCGCGGCGCCGGTAGCGCGGCGGCACGAAGCGCTCCATCCAGCGCGGGGCGCGCGGCGTGAAGCGCGGCAGCAGAAGCAGCAGCAGACCGATCGCGCTGAGGAACACGACGCCGAGCACGATCCACATGGACGCCGAGTTGACCGAGTAGGCGAGCGCCCCGAACGCGATCAGCGCCGACCAGAAGTACATGATCAGCACCGCGCGGCTGTGCGAGTGGCCGATCTCCAGGAGGCGGTGGTGCAGGTGGCCGCGGTCGGCGGCGAACGGCGACTGGCCCCGCCAGGTGCGCCGCACGATGGCCAGGATCAGGTCGGCGGCGGGCACCGCGATGATGGTCAGCGGCAGCAGCAGCGGGATGTAGACCGGGACCGTCTGGTGCACGGCCTCCTTCTCGGACCCCACGTACAGGTTGAGCGCGTCCGGGTCGACCTGCCCGGTGACGGAGATCGCGCCGGCGGCCAGGACCAGGCCGATGAGCATGGAGCCCGAGTCGCCCATGAAGATCCGCGCCGGGTGCATGTTGTGCGGCAGGAAGCCGAGGCACATGCCCATCAGGATCGCCGAGAAGAGAGTGGCGGGGGCGGCGGCCTCGACGCCGTACGAGTACCAGATGCGGTAGGCGTACAGGAAGAACGCCGCGGCCGCGATGCACACCATGCCCGCCGCCAGACCGTCCAGGCCGTCGACGAAGTTGACCGCGTTGATGGTGATGACGACCAGCGCCACCGTCAGCAGCGTGCCCTGCCCCTGGGAGAGCGCGACCGAACCGACGCCCGGGATCGGCAGCCACAGGATCGTCAGACCCTGCACGACCATCACGCCCGCGGCGATCATCTGGCCGCCCAGCTTGATCAGGGCGTCGATCTCGAACTTGTCGTCCAGCACACCGATCAGCCAGATCAGCGCCGCCCCGGACAGCAGCGCCCGGGGTTCGTTCGACGTCTCGAAGACCTGGCTGAGGTTGGTCAGGTGGTCGGCGACCAGCAGCCCCGCGCACAGGCCGAAGAACATCGCGATCCCGCCGAGCCGCGGAGTGGGTTCCCGGTGCACGTCACGTGCCCGGATCTCCGGCATCGCTCCGGCCACGATCGCGAATTTCCGTACCGGCCCTGTCAGCAGATACGTCACCGCGGCCGTGATGCAGAGCGTCAGCAGGTATTCACGCACGGGCTTCCCCACAGGTCTCGCTGGCCATCACAGCCCCACACCCTAGCGATGCGCGCATATGGGTGGGGACTTCCGGGTAGCGACGATGGTTGCACGAGTGGCTGTGCACCCTGGTGCGTCTACCCCCACTCAGCGCGGATACGGCGGAAATCCACCGGCCAGCTCCCGCACTTCTTCACGGGCCCTGGCGGTCTCGGTCACGCCCCTGAGCACGCCCGCGAGCAGTTTGGCGATCCTCGCCATCTCGGCTTCTCCCATGCCCTGCGTGGTGACCGCGGCCGTGCCCAGCCTGAGGCCCCGGGTGTCGCCGTGAGGAAGCGCACAGCAGTCCAGGACCAGGCCGGCCGCGGCGAGACGGCCACGGGCGGTGCGCCCGTCGACGCCCAGGGGTGCCGGGTCGGCCGTGATGAGGTGGGTGTCGGTGCCACCGGTGGTGACGACCAGGCCCTCGGCGGCCAGCCGGGCCGCGAGAACCCTCGCATTGGCGACCACCTGATGGGCGTACGCGACGAACGCCGGTGTTGCCGCCTCCCCGAACGCGACCGCCTTGGCGGCGATGGTGTGCATCTGCGCGCCGCCCTGTGTGAAAGGAAACACGGCCCGGTCGACCCGCTCGGCCAGCTCCGCGCGGCACAGGATCATGCCGCCGCGCGGGCCGCGCAGCACCTTGTGGGTGGTCGCGCAGACGATGTCCGCGTACGGCACCGGGTTCGGCGCCGCCCTCCCCGCGACGAGCCCGATGGGGTGCGCGGCGTCCGCGATCAGGTAGGCGCCCACCTCGTCGGCGACCTCGCGGAAGAAGGCGTAGTCGATGTGCCGGGGGTAGGCGATCGAACCGCACACGATCGCCTTGGGCCGGCGCGTGCGGGCCAGGGTGCGCACCTGCTCGTGGTCGATGAACCCGGACTCGGCCTCCACGCCGTATCCGGCGAAGTCGAACCAGCGGCCGGAGAAGTTGGCGGGCGAGCCGTGGGTGAGGTGGCCGCCGTAAGGCAGGCCGAGGGCGAGGACGGTGTCGCCGGGGCGGAGCAGGGCGGCGTAGGCGGCCAGCACCGCCGAAGAGCCCGAGTGCGGCTGGACGTTGGCGTGGTCGGCGCCGAACAGGGCCCTGGCCCGGTCCACGGCGAGGCGCTCGGCGACGTCGACGATCTCGCAGCCGCCGTGGTGGCGCGCCCCCGGGTAGCCCTCGGCGTACTTGTTGGCCAGCGGTGAGCCGAGGGCGGCCAGCACGGCCGGCGAGGTGAAGTTCTCGGCGGCGATCAGCTGGAGCGTCGTCGACTGCCGCTCCCGCTCCGCGAGCAGGATGTCGGCGAGCTCGGGGTCCTGGTGGCGCAGGACGTCGGCCTCGATGGCAGGGGTGACCGTCATGATGGGCTCCGGGCGGCGTCGACGGTGACGTACGTCCAATGTAGGCCCGGGGCCCCCGGGGCGCTCGGTCGGTTACGTCTTCGCGGGGACACCCGTGAGGGCCGTGACCACCGGATCGAGTGCCTGGTGTATCTCGTCCCCGATGGACCGGAAGAACGTCAGGGGCGCCCCGTACGGGTCGTACACCTCGTCCGCCTCGGCGTTCGGCGCCAGGAGCCACCCGCGTAGAGCCGCCGCGGCACGCACCAGCGCACGCGCGCGGGTGACCACGCCCTCCTCCAGGGGAGGCAGGGTCGCCGGGTCGATGGCCTTCACCAGACGGGTGAACTCCTTGAGCGTGAAGGTCCGCAGGCCCGCCGAGTGCCCCATCGAGATGACCTGGGCCCGGTGGTCCCGGGTGGCGGTCAGCACCAGGTCGGCGCGGATCACGTGCTCGTCGAGGAGTTCGCGCCCGGTGAAGCCGGAGGCGTCCGCGCCGAAGTCGGCCAGGACGGTCTCCGCGTGGGACTCCATGGGCGCGCCCTCGTGGCCCCAGGTACCCGCGCTCTCCACGATCAGACCGCCGCCCAGGATCCCGAGGCGCTCCCGCACGGCATGGCGGGTCAGCCGCTCGGTGATGGGCGAGCGGCACACATTGCCGGTACTGACGTGGAGGATGCGGAAGCTGTCACGCGGAAGCCCCACGAACGTCGTCGTGATCTCCGCCGCGCTTTCCCCGTTGCCTATGCCACGCCCCGCTCCAGGGGCCGTCAATTCGCCACCTCGAGGTCGGGTACGACCTTTCGCAGCTCGTCGGCCGAGATCGCGCCCGCGCGCAGCAGCAGAGGCACCTCACGGGTCACGTCGACGATCGACGACGGCACGTTGCCGGGGGTCGGGCCGCCGTCGAGGTAGACGGAGACGGAGTCGCCGAGCATCTCCTGCGCGGCGTCGCAGTCCTCCGGCGCCGGGTGGCCGGTGAGGTTGGCGGACGACACGGCCATCGGGCCGACCTCGGTCAGCAGCTCGATGGCGACCGGGTGCAGCGGCATGCGCACGGCGACGGTGCCACGGGTGTCCCCGAGGTCCCACTGCAGGGACGGCTGGTGCTTGGCGACGACGGTCAGCGCGCCCGGCCAGAAGGCGTCGACCAGCTCCCAGGCCAGCTCGGAGAAGTCCGTGACGAGCCCGTGCAGGGTGTTCGGCGAGCCGATGAGGACAGGGGTGGGCATGTTGCGGCCCCGGCCCTTCGCGTCCAGCAGGTCGGCGACGGCCTCCGAGGAGAACGCGTCGGCGCCGATGCCGTACACCGTGTCCGTCGGCAGCACCACCAGCTCGCCACGGCGGACGGCGGACGCTGCCTCACGCAGACCGGTCACGCGGTCGGTCGCGTCGTTGGTGTCGTATCGCCGTGCCATCTTTAGCTGGCCTCCTCGTACACGTGCTGCTGGGATGAAGACTGCGAAGACTGCGGGGTGATCGGAGTGCTCACGGCAGCGCCTTGCGGGCCGTGGCGAAACGCGGGCGCTTGTTGAGGTCCGGATGGTCGGCCGCGTCGGCCCAGCCCCGCTCCTCGGTGAAGATCCACGGCACCTGGCCGCCCTGGGTGTCGGCGTGCTCCACGACCACGACGCCGCCGGGGCGCAGCAGCCGGTGCGCGGTGCGTTCCAGGCCACGGATCAGGTCGAGGCCGTCCTCGCCGGAGAAGAGGGCCAGGTCGGGGTCGTAGTCCCGCGCCTCCGGGGCGACGTACTCCCACTCGGTGAGCGGGATGTACGGCGGGTTGGTGATGACCAGGTCGACCTGGCCGTCCAGGTCGGGGAAGGCCGTCAGGGCGTCTCCCTGGCGCAGCTCGACCCTGGACCCCTCCACGTTCTTGCGGGTCCACCTGAGGGCGTCCTCGGACAGCTCCACGGCGTACACGCGCGAGCGCGGCACCTCCTGGGCGAGGGCGAGCGCGATGGCGCCCGAGCCGGTACACAGGTCGACGATGCACGGCTCGACGACGTCCATGGCCCGTACGGCGTCTATGGCCCAGCCGACCACGGACTCGGTCTCGGGGCGCGGCACGAACACCCCGGGGCCGACCTGGAGTTCCAGGTACCGGAAGTAGGCCCGCCCGGTGATGTGCTGGAGCGGCTCGCGGGCCTCGCGGCGGGCGATGACCTCCCAGTAACGGGCGTCGAAGTCGGAGTCCTTGACGGAGTGCAGCTCGCCGCGCTTGACGCCGTGCACGAACGCGGCGAGTTCCTCCGCGTCGGTGCGCGGCGAGGGCACGCCGGCGTCGGCGAGCCGCTGGGTGGCCTGGGCCACCTCCGCGAGCAGCAGGTTCACGCAAGTCCTCCGGTACTCGTCTCCTACGTGTCTTACGCGGCGGCCAGCTTGGCCGCCGAGTCCGCGTCGACACACGCCTGGATCACCGCGGCGAGGTCGCCGTCCAGGACCTGGTCCAGGTTGTACGCCTTGAAGCCGACGCGGTGGTCCGAGATGCGGTTCTCCGGGAAGTTGTACGTGCGGATCTTCTCGGAGCGGTCGACGGTGCGGACCTGGCTGCGGCGGGCGTCGGCGGCCTCCCTCTCCGCCTCCTCCTGCGCCGCTGCGAGCAGCCTCGAGCGCAGGATACGCAGTGCCTGCTCCTTGTTCTGCAGCTGGCTCTTCTCGTTCTGGCAGGAGGCGACGACTCCGGTGGGAAGGTGCGTGATGCGCACGGCGGAGTCGGTGGTGTTGACGGACTGTCCGCCCGGCCCGGAGGAGCGGTAGACGTCGATCCGGAGGTCGTTGGGGTTGATCTCCACGTCGACCTCCTCGGCCTCCGGCGTGACCAGCACACCGGCCGCGGAGGTGTGGATACGGCCCTGGGACTCCGTCGCCGGCACCCGCTGCACGCGGTGCACACCGCCCTCGTACTTCATCCGCGCCCAGACGCCCTGGCCGGGCTCGGTGGCGCCCTGGCCGCCCTTGGTCTTCACGGCGACCTGGACGTCCTTGTAGCCGCCCAGCTCGGACTCGGTGGCGTCGATGATCTCGGTCTTCCAGCCGACCCGCTCGGCGTAGCGCAGGTACATGCGCAGCAGGTCGCCGGCGAACAGCGCCGACTCGTCGCCACCCGCGCCGGCCTTGATCTCGAGGATGACGTCCTTGTCGTCACTGGGGTCGCGCGGGACGAGGAGAAGGCGCAGCTTCTCCGTGAGCTCCTCGCGCTGCCGCTCCAGGTCCTTGACCTCGGCCACGAAGTCGGGGTCGTCGGCGGCCAGTTCGCGCGCGGTCTCGATGTCGTCGCCCGTCTGCGTCCAGGAGCGGTACGTGGCGACGATCGGGGTGAGCTCGGCGTAACGCTTGTTCAGCTTGCGCGCGTTGGCCTGGTCGGAGTGCACCGACGGGTCGGCGAGCTTCTTCTCCAGGTCGGCGTGCTCGGCGACGAGTTCCTCGACGGCCTCGAACATCTTGGGCTCCTGTGTACGGACGGGGGGTGAAGGGGCGGGCGACCAAAAACGCCGGTCCCGGAGCGCCCGGTGAGGGGGCGCGTCCGCGGACCGGCGAATGGAGGCTCGCTACTTCTTGGAGCCGGCGGCCTTGCCGAAGCGGGCCTCGAAGCGGGCCACACGGCCACCGGTGTCGAGGATCTTCTGCTTGCCCGTGTAGAACGGGTGGCACTCGGAGCAGACGTCGGCACGGATGGTGCCGGACTCGATGGTGCTGCGAGTCGTGAACGACGCGCCGCAGGTGCAGCTGACCTGCGTCTCGACGTACTCGGGGTGGATGTCGCGCTTCAAGGTGTCTCCTAGGTTTCGGGAGGGCGCCGGGTCGCTGACGCGGGATGCGGGAGCGTGAACCGGAGCCGACGTACCAGTCTGCCAGGACTGGGGCCATCCCCCAAAACCGGGGGTTGCCGTTGTTTGTTCCCTGCGGGCGGGATTGGGTTGCTCGCGCGGTTCCCCGCGCCCCTAAGAGGACGACACCACGCCGTTCGCTTCACCGGTTGCCGAGCCCTTCGTCGCGCTCTTCGGGATCGGCTTGTCGTTCTCCAGGGCCTTCCAGATCTGGTCGGCCTTCTTCTCCTGGAGGAGGACGCGGTTGGGGTCGGCGGGGTCGTAGGCGACCGGCATCGTGACCATGTTCATGTTCGACGGGGTGATGCCCTTGAGGCCGTTCGCGAAGGAGACGAGCTTGTCGACCGAGCCGAGGTCGGAGTCGGCGGTCACCGTCTTGGTCGCGGTTTCCGCGAGGTCGTAGAGCTTCTTCGGGTTGGAGAAGACGCCGACGTCCTTGACCTGGTTGAGCAGGGCCTTGATGAAGGCCTGCTGGAGCTGGATGCGGCCCAGGTCGGAGCCGTCGCCCACGCCGTGCCGGGTGCGGACCAGGCCGAGGGCCTGCTCACCGTCGAGTCTGTGGGTACCGGCCTTCAGCTTCAGGTGGCTGTCGGGGTCGTCGATGGCCTTGCTCGTGGTGACCTCGACGCCGCCGAGGTCGTCGATGAGCGTCTGGAAGCCGGCGAAGTCGACCTCCAGGTAGTGGTCCATGCGCAGGTCGGTGATCGACTCGACGGTCTTCACGGCGCAGGCGGCCCCGCCCGTGGAGTACGCGGAGTTGAACATGACGCCGTTCGCGGCGGGGTACTGCTTGCCCTTGGTGTCCGTGCAGGAGGGCCGGTCGATGAGGGTGTCACGCGGGATGGAGACCACGCTGGCCTTCTTGTGGCCCTTGTTGACGTGCACGATCATCGCCGTGTCGGAGCGGGCGCTGCCGTCGTCGGTGCCGCCGCCGAGCTTCTTGTTGCCGCCGGCGCGGGTGTCGGAGCCGAGGACCAGGATGTTCTCGGAACCGTTGTCGGCCTTCTTGGGCCGGTCGGTGCCGAGGGCCTGGTCGATGTCGACGCTCTTGAGGTTGCCGTTGAGCTTGAAGTACACGTACCCCGCCCCGGTCCCGCCCAGGACGACGATGCCCGCCGCGGTCCAGGCCATGATCATCATGCCCTTGTGACGCTTGCGGGGCTTACGGCGTCGGCCCTTGGTGCGGTGGCGCGGTCCGGGTGTGCCGGTCTCGCCCGGTATACCCGGACCCGGCGTGCTCTCGGCAGACATGTGCTCCTCGGCTCGTCTTCGGTCGCTTACCCCCTGCGGTCGGTGCCAGGCGTACTCGGTCGGGGGACTCCCCCCTGGCACCATCGTCGCTCCGCCTGGTCAGACGGGGAAACTCGGGAAAGGGTTGCACAACGGACTGTGCCCACCGCGTACGGCGGTGGGCACAGTGCGTGTTCGTCACAGCGGGGTATATCCCGTTCACCTGCGGTTTCAGCCGAAGATGTCGTACTGCTTGAAATCGGTACCTACGGACTTCCTTGTGGCAAAGATCTCGCTGGTCGCCTTGCCGGTGCCCGGGTACAGGTAGAGCGTGCCGCCGGGGGTGCGGGCCAGGAAGTCGGCCTTGCCGTCGCCGGTGATGTCGCCGGTCGCGTCGAAGGCGTTGTAGCCGCCCCAGGAGCGCACCTTGACCCGGGCCGAGAAGGCGCCGGAGCCGGACTTGCCGGTGCCCTTGTAGAGGTAGATGTGGCTGCCCGACTTGCTGCGGGCGATCAGGTCCGTCTTGCCGTCGCCGGTGAAGTCGCCCTTGCCGCGCACGGAGTTGTACTGGTTCCAGCCGGAGCCGACCTTCACGCGGGCGGCGAAGGTGCCGTTGCCCTTGCCCGGGTAGATCCACATGACGCCCGCGGAGTCGACCGAGAGCAGGTCGGGCAGGTAGTCGCCGGTGACGTCACCAGGGGTGATGACGCGGGTGCGGGTCTTCCAGTTGTCGGCGATCTGCTTGGTCGACCAGGTGCCGCTGGAGACCACGTAGTGGGTCCAAAAGAGGTCGCCGTCGCTGCTGCGCCGGTAGACCAGGTCCTGGTATCCGTCGCGGTCGAGGTCGGTCTGCAGGACGACGTTGAAGCCGTTCCAGTTGCCCCAGGACTCGCGGGCGGCGAACGACGTGCCCTTGGAGTCCTTGGAGTAGCCGGTCTTGGTGGAGGCGTTGCGCACCCACAGGTCGGCCTTGTGGTCGCCGCTGATGTTGGTGTCGTCGACGCGCGGATAGGCGGTGCCGACGTACGTGCTGACCTTGCTGAAGACGCTGTAGGCGCCCTTCGCCACGCAGTCGGTCACGCCCCAGGACACGACACCGACGATCCGGTTGTCGACGACCAGCGGGCCGCCGGAGTCGCCGTTGCAGGCGGAGGTGGTGCCGGTGTCGCTGCCGGTCGCGGGCTTGCCCGCGCAGACCATGTGGCCCTTGACGAAGTCACTGCCGTAGGCGCCGGCACAGGTGGTGTCGGACTGGACGGGCAGCGTGGCCGTCTTCAGCGTCTCGGAGATGGCGTCGCTGGTGGAGCTGGTGCGGCCCCAGCCGTAGACCTTGGCGCTGGTGCCGGCCTTGTACGACGTGGTGTCACCGGATGTCGTCATGCGGATCGGCTTGGCCTTGACCGGGACCGGCAGGGTGAGCACCGCGATGTCGTTGTCGATGGTCGTCGCGTTGTACGACGAGTGGTTCCACTGCCGCCAGACGCCCGTGACGGTGCCGCCGTGCAGGTCGGTGCCGTCGGCCGAGGGCAGCTGGGAGGTGCCGGTGACGACGGCGCCGTTGGCGTTCCAGTTGTAGCCCTTGACGCAGTGCGCGGCGGTGAGGATCTTCGTCGGGGCGACGACGGCGCCGCCGCAGAAGAAGCCGATGTCGTCGCTCGTGCTCGAGGTGCCCCGGTCGTCGTAGTAGTGGAGCTGCGCCATCCACGGGGCCGAGGTGATGGTGGTCTGGCTGCCGCCGATGACCTTCGGGTCGATGCGGCCCTCGTTCGTGCTCGCGCTCAGCGACGCCTTGCTCGCCCTGCCCGCGGTGTCGTCGCCGGCCAGGGCGCCCGCGACGCGCTTCTCCAGCTCGGCGGACGACGGCGAGCTGGTGGCGGGCTTGACCGTCGGCTGCGGCAGCGGGGTGGCCGCGTCGGCGGATGTCGTCAGCAGCGCGGCTGCCACGGCGGCGGCGATACCGGCCGATGCGACGGGTAGTGCGATGCGTATCCGGCGTCTGTGCCGCCCGCCCCCAGGCATGGATGTACCCACGTATGTCCCCCCTCGGGATCACATGTTCGAAGAGCGTGATCCTACCTGCACACGAACACCACAAAGGGCCGCCCCCGTCCGTTTCCGGACGGGGGCGGCCCTTTGCGCAGTCCTTGCCTCAGTCGCCGTTGCCCGGCATCGGCGTCGTCTTCTGGATCTGCATCAGGAACTCGGCGTTCGACTTCGTCTGCTTCATCTTGTCCAGGAGCAGCTCGATCGCCTGCTGCTGGTCGAGGGCGTGCAGCACACGGCGCAGCTTCCAAGTGATGGCGAGCTCGTCGCTGCCGAGCAGGATCTCTTCCTTACGGGTACCGGACGCGTCCACGTCCACCGCCGGGAAGATGCGCTTGTCGGCGAGCTTCCGGTCGAGCTTGAGCTCGGCGTTGCCGGTGCCCTTGAACTCCTCGAAGATCACCTCGTCCATGCGGGACCCGGTGTCGACGAGCGCGGTGGCCAGGATGGTGAGCGAGCCACCGTCCTCGATGTTCCGCGCGGCACCGAAGAAGCGCTTCGGCGGGTACAGCGCCGTCGAGTCGACACCACCGGACAGGATGCGGCCGGAGGCCGGGGCGGCGAGGTTGTAGGCGCGGCCCAGACGCGTGATGGAGTCCAGCAGGACGACCACGTCGTGCCCGAGCTCGACCAGCCGCTTGGCGCGCTCGATGGCGAGCTCGGCGACGGTCGTGTGGTCCTCGGCCGGGCGGTCGAAGGTCGAGGAGATGACCTCGCCCTTGACCGACCGCTGCATGTCGGTGACCTCTTCCGGACGCTCGTCGACCAGGACGACCATCAGGTGGCACTCGGGGTTGTTGTGCGTGATCGCGTTGGCGATCGCCTGCATGATCATGGTCTTGCCGGTCTTCGGCGGGGCCACGATCAGACCACGCTGGCCCTTACCGATCGGCGACACGAGGTCGATGATGCGGGTGGTCAGCACGCCCGGGTCCGTCTCCAGACGGAGCCGGTCCTGCGGGTACAGCGGCGTCAGCTTGTTGAACTCCGGCCGCCCGCGCCCGGATTCGGGCGCCATGCCGTTGACGGAGTCCAGGCGGACCAGCGCGTTGAACTTCTCGCGGCGCTCGCCCTCCTTCGGCTGACGCACGGCACCGGTGATGTGGTCACCCTTGCGCAGGCCGTTCTTGCGGACCTGGGCGAGGGAGACGTACACGTCGTTCGGGCCGGGCAGGTAGCCGGACGTGCGGATGAAGGCGTAGTTGTCGAGGATGTCCAGGATGCCCGCGACGGGGATCAGGACGTCGTCCTCGGTGATCTGCGGCTCCTGCACGTCGTCGCGGCCGCGACGGCCACGACGGTCGCGGTAGCGCCCGCGACGGCCACGACGGCCGCCCTCGAAATCGTCGTCGTCCTGCTGCTGCTGGCCACGGTCCTGACGACCGCCGCCGCCCTGCTGCTGGCCCTGCTGCTGGCCGCGCTGGCCGCCCTGCTGGTCGTCGCCCTTGTTGCCCCGGCCGCCGCGGTCACGGTCACGGTCGCGGTCGCGGTCCCGGCCGCGGTCACGGCGGTCGCGGCGGCGGCCCTCGCCGCCGTCACCGGCGTCGGACTTGGCGTCGTTCTGGGACTGCTGCTGCGACTGCTGCGCCGGGGCCTCGGCCTTGGCGTCGTTCTTCGCCTCGGCGGCGACCGTCTCGGGAGCGGAGGCCGGGGCTCCGGCGTCGGCGGTGGCGCGGCGACGACGGCGCTCCGAGGGCGCGTCGTCACTGGCGGGCTGACCGGGGATCTCGATCTGCTGCTGCGCCACGGCCTTGTCGGCCTTCTCGGCGGGGGCCTCGGAGGCCTGCTTCGCGTCGGCCTTCTTCTCCGCCTTCTCGGCGTTGTCCCCCGTACGGGTCCGGGAGGTGGCGCGGCGCTTCGGCTTGGTCTCGGCGGGGGCGTCGGCCTTCGCGGCCGGAGCGGCGCCGCCGGACGCCTGCGCCTCCTTGATGACCTCGATCAGCTGGCTCTTGCGCATACGCGCGGTGCCCTTGATGCCGAGGCCTGATGCGACCTGCTGCAGCTCGGCCAGCACCATGCCGTCGAGGCCGGTACCGCGGCGCCGCCGGGAGCCGGCACCGCTGGCAGGCGCGGAGGCGTCCGTGGCGGGCGCGGCAGCGGTCTCCTCGACACGTGCGCCCATCAGATCGGTGGTGTCGCTCACGAAGGGTCCTTCCCTGGAGCGGACGTCGGCCTGTCTGGCTCGGCGACCGGTTGTGCTGTCCGACTTCGGTCCGTGTGGTGTGAACCGTGCCGGGGCGGTGGTCCGCCTAAGCGGCGGAGGAATCTGGTGATGGCGCTTCCTTGAGCCGTGGCACCCAGTGTCAGTGTCACGCGGCGTGGTCGCACCGGTTCCGGAGCGTGCCCTGCGCCCCGCTCAGTGTCCGCGTACGGCGTACGAAACACAGTGCGGCTTGGGGGGCTCCCGGAAGAATGTCTGTCCCGGACGGGGACACGAGGCACCTCGCCATGGTGGGGTCGGGTGCAGACTTGAGGTTAACACTACCGGATCCAACAAACATTCCCCCTCTCGAAATCCGGCAACCGTGTGCTTTTAGAAGTCACCGGGGGCCGCGAGCGGAAGAACACTCGCGCCCTGCTGATCGAGACTCAGCCGGTTCGCGGCCCAGTCCGCGCCCGCCAGGGCCTCGACCTTGTCGGCGGTGCCCGCGTCGGTCAGCGCCATGACCGTCGGTCCGGCGCCGGAGATGACCGCGGGGACGCCCTCGGCCCGCAGCCGCTCCACCAGCGCCGCGCTCTCGGGCATGGCAGGGGCGCGGTACTCCTGGTGCAGGCGGTCCTCGGTGGCGGGCAGCAGCAGCTCGGGGCGCCGCGTCAGGGCCTCGACGAGCAGGGCGGCCCGGCCCGCGTTGACCGCGGCATCGACGTGCGGAACGGAGCGCGGGAGCAGGCCGCGCGCCGTCTCCGTCAGAACTGGTTTTCCGGGCACGAAAACCACCGGAACGATGGAATCGGCGGGCTCCATCCTGATCGCGCGGGCCGCGCCGCCCTCCATCCAGGAAAGGGTGAAGCCGCCCAGCAGACACGCCGCGACATTGTCGGGGTGGCCCTCGATCTCGGTGGCGAGCTCGAGCAGCGCGGTGTCGTCGAGCTTGGCGTCGGCGCCTATGGTCACGGCGCGGGCGGCGACGATCCCGGCGCAGATGGCGGCCGAGGAGGAGCCCAGGCCCCGGCCGTGCGGAATGCGGTTGGCGCAGACGATCTCCAGGCCGCGCGGCTGTCCGCCGAGCAGGTCGAAGGCCGTGCGCAGGGAACGGACGAGGAGGTGCTTCTCGTCGCGCGGGAGCGTCTCGCTGCCCTCACCCGCGATGTCGATGTGCAGCCCGGAGTCGGCCACCCGGACGACGACGTCGTCGTACAAGCCCAGCGCGAGGCCGAGGGCGTCGAAGCCCGGGCCGAGGTTGGCGCTGGTGGCGGGGACGCGCACCCGGACGGCGGCGGCGCGGAACGCTGGACCGGCCATCGCTCGATGACTCTCCTTGAGCTGCGTGATTGTCGAATGACGTTCGATGGACATTCGATGCGTACGAGAACCCTGGGGGCCGCTGCCGACCGGGATGGCCGGCCGCTGTCCCGGCCGCAAAGACGGCGCGGCACCGTGCTCTATGCGGAGGCATATGCGGCGGGCGGGTTCAGTACAGCCTATCGAAAGAAGGTTCTGTGGCGACATAGGGCGCACAGGAGGCGCACGATGCGTGTCGTATGAGCCCTGTGCACCCCCTGCGGGGAACCTCCCCGGGCAAGCGCCGTCTTACGCCGGACCGTGCCGAGCGCTCCACCGGCGCTCGGCACGTCCGCGCACGTCAGACGAGTCCGAGGCGCTCCGCCGCGGCTGCCGAGTCGACGGGGACGGTGACCGGCTGCGGGGCGCCGGCGACGGCCCAGTCGGGGTCCTTCAGACCGTTGCCGGTGACGGTGCACACGATCCGCTGCCCCGGGTCGACCTTGCCCTGCTCGGCGGCCTTCAGCAGACCGGCGACGGACGCGGCGGACGCGGGCTCGACGAAGACGCCCTCCTGCGAGGCCAACAGCCGGTAGGCGCGCAGGATCTCACGGTCCGTCACCTCGTCGATGAAGCCGCCGGACTCGTCCCGCGCGGCGATCGCGTGGTTCCACGACGCCGGGTTGCCGATGCGGATGGCGGTGGCGACGGTCGAGGGGTCCTTGACGATCTCGCCGCGCACGATCGGGGCGCTGCCGGAAGCCTGGAAGCCCCACATCCGGGGGGTCCGGGCGGAGACGCCGTCGGCGGCGTACTCCTTGTAGCCCTTCCAATAGGCCGTGATGTTGCCCGCGTTGCCCACCGGCAGGACGTGGATGTCGGGCGCGTCGCCCAGCATGTCCACAATCTCGAAGGCGGCGGTCTTCTGACCCTCGATACGTACCGGGTTGACCGAATTGACCAGCGCGACGGGGTAGTTGTCGCTCAGAGCGCGCGCGAGGGTGAGGCAGTCGTCGAAGTTGCCGTCGACCTGGAGGATCTTCGCTCCGTGCACGAGGGCCTGGCCCATCTTGCCGAGCGCGATCTTGCCCTGCGGCACGAGCACGGCGCAGACCATCCCGGCCCGCACGGCGTACGCGGCGGCGGAGGCCGACGTATTGCCGGTGGAGGCGCAGATGACGGCCTTGGCCCCCTCCTCCTTGGCCCGGGTGATGGCCATGGTCATGCCGCGGTCCTTGAAGGACCCGGTGGGGTTCGCGCCCTCCACCTTCAGGTGGACCTCGCAGCCCGTGCGCTCGGAGAGCACCTGCGCGGGCACGAGCGGCGTGCCGCCCTCGCGGAGCGTCACGACCGGCGTGGTGTCGGATACCGGCAGCCGGTCCCGGTACTCCTCGATGATTCCGCGCCACTGGTGGGTCATTGCTGGTTACTCTCCTTCAACCCGCATGATGCTGGCGACACCACGCACGGTGTCGAGCTTGCGCAACGCCTCGACGGTCCCGGTGAGGGCGGCGTCGGACGCACGGTGCGTGACGACGACGAGGGAGGCCTCGCCGTCCTTCCCCGACTGGCGAACCGTATCGATCGAGACTCCGTGCTCGGCGAACACGGTCGCGACCTGGGCGAGAACACCCGGTTTGTCGGCCACGTCGAGGCTGATGTGGTAGCGCGTGACCACCTCGCCCATCGGCGACACCCGCAGGGCGGCGTAGGCGGACTCGCCCGGTCCGGTCGCGCCGCTGAGGCGGTTGCGGCACACGGCGACGAGATCACCGAGCACGGCGGAGGCGGTCGGGGAACCGCCCGCTCCGGGCCCGTAGAACATGAGCTGCCCGGCGGCGTCGGACTCGACGAACACGGCGTTGTAGGCGCCGCGGACGGAGGCCAGCGGGTGGCTCAGCGGGATCATGGCGGGGTGCACGCGCGCGGTGACGGACGCACCGTCCGCGGCCCGCTCGCAGATGGCGAGCAGCTTGATGGTGCAGCCCATCTCCCGTGCGGAGGCGAAGTCGGCGGCGGTGACCTCGGTCATGCCCTCGCGGTAGACGTCGTCGAGACGCACGCGCGTGTGGAAGGCGATACCGGCGAGGATGGCGGCCTTGGCGGCGGCGTCGAAGCCCTCGACGTCGGCGGTCGGGTCGGCCTCCGCGTATCCCAGGGCGGTGGCCTCGTCGAGGGCCTCCTGGTAGCCGGCCCCCGTCGAGTCCATCTTGTCGAGGATGAAGTTGGTCGTGCCGTTGACGATGCCCATCACCCGGTTGATCTTGTCGCCGGCGAGGGACTCGCGCAGCGGCCGGATCAGCGGGATGGCACCGGCGACGGCGGCCTCGTAGTAGAGGTCCTTGTCGTGCTGCTCGGCGACGGCGTGCAGGGCGGCCCCGTCCTGGGCGAGCAGCGCCTTGTTGGCGGAGACGACGGAGGCGCCGTGCTCGAAGGCGGTGGTGATGAGGGTCCGGGCGGGCTCGATCCCGCCGATCACCTCCACCACGACATCAATGTCGCCGCGCTTGACGAGGGCGGTGGCGTCGGTGGTGACGAGGTCCTGGTCGATGCCCTCCCTGACCCGGTCGGGCCGCCGTACGGCCACGCCCGCGAGTTCCACGGGGGCGCCGATCCGGGCTGTGAGGTCGTCGGCGTGCGTCGTCATGATGCGCGCCACCTCTGAGCCGACCACTCCACAGCCCAGCAGCGCCACCTTCAGCGGACGCGTACGCATCATCCGACCTCGTTTCCTCATACCGTCTACGGTTGCACCAGTCTCACTCACCGGACGGGACTTTCTGCCCTTCGTCCGGATCGTGAGATATCTATTTCATTTGTACGGGGGTGGAAGACAGGAGATCTTCCACCCCTGGCGTGGCTCAGCCGACGTCGAGACGCAGCAGGTCCTCCTCGGTCTCGCGGCGGACGATCACCCGGGCCTCGCCGTCGTGCACGGTGACGACCGGCGGCCGCAGCACGTGGTTGTAGTTGCTGGCCATGGACCGGCAGTAGGCGCCCGTCGCCGGTACGGCGATGAGGTCACCCGGTGCCAGGTCGGCCGGCAGGAACGCGTCCTTGACCACGATGTCCCCGCTCTCACAGTGCTTGCCGACGACGCGGGCGAGCATCGGCTCGGCGTCGGAGGTGCGGGAGACGAGCGCGACGCTGTA
Organism: Streptomyces sp. NPDC040589; assembly: GCF_055594445.1. NCBI lineage: Bacteria > Bacillati > Actinomycetota > Actinomycetes > Kitasatosporales > Streptomycetaceae > Streptomyces > Streptomyces sp. NPDC040589. Next base: position 485,171 of record NZ_JBVIWP010000001.1, read on the forward strand.
CTCGGCGTCGTACAGCGCGGTGCGGATGTTGTCCGACATGCCGCCGTCGACGGAGACGTACGTCCGCAGCCCGTCCAGGGGCTTGATGGTGCCGACCTCGTAGAGCGTGAAGGCGGTCGGGCCGACGATGGCGCGCCCCGGCTCGACGGAGATGCGCGGCGTGCGCAGCTTGGCGGCCTCGCACTCCCTGGTGACGATCTCGGTGAGCGCCTTGGCGATCTCGTGCGGCTCGCGCGGGTCGTCGTCGCTGGTGTACGCGATACCGAGCCCGCCGCCGAGGTCGATCTCCGGCAGCTCGACACCGTGCTCGTCGCGGACGTCCTTGAGCAGCGAGACGACGCGGTGGGCGGCGACCTCGAACCCGGACATGTCGAAGATCTGCGAGCCGATGTGGCTGTGGATGCCGACGAGCTCGAGCCCGTCGAGCTGCAGGGCACGGCGTACGGCCTCGGCGGCGTGCCCGCCGGCCAGCGGGATGCCGAACTTCTGGTCCTCGTGGGCCGTGGCGATGAACTCGTGGGTGTGGGCCTCGACGCCGACGGTGATCCGGATCAGGACCTTCTGCCGCTTCCCGAGGCTCTGCGCGATGTGGGCGACGCGGGCGATCTCCTGGAAGGAGTCGAGCACGATGTGGCCCACGCCGGCTTCGACGGACCTGGTGATCTCGTCGACGGACTTGTTGTTGCCGTGGAAGGCGATGCGGTCGGCGGGCATGCCGGCGGAGAGGGCGGTGGCCAGCTCGCCGCCGGAGCAGACGTCGACGTTCAGCCCTTCCTCGTGCAGCCAGCGCACGACGGCACGGGAGAGGAACGCCTTGCCCGCGTAGAAGACGTCGGCGTCGGTCCCGAAGGCGGTGCGCCACGCACGCGCGCGTGCCCGGAAGTCGGCCTCGTCGAGGACGTAGGCGGGGGTGCCGAACTCCTCGGCGAGCTCCGTGACGGCGATACCGCCGACGGTGACGACACCGTCCTCGTCCCGCGTGACGGTCTCGGCCCACACCTTGGGGTCCAGGGCGTTGAGGTCGGCGGGCGGGGCGGAGTAGTGGCCCTCGGGGTAGACATCGGCGTGACGGGGCCCGGCGGGGTGTGCGGAACGGCTCATATTCGTTTCTTTCAGAGGTGATCGGGTGCTTCGATGCCGAGCAGGGACAGGCCGCCGGCCAGCACCGTCCCGGCGGCTTCGGCGAGCGCGAGCCGGGCGCGGTGGGCGGCCGAGGGTTTCTCCTCGCCGAGGGGCAGCACGGCGGAGAGCGACGGCAGCGTGGCGTCGGCGACGGTGACGAGGTGCCTGGCCAGACGGTCGGGGGTGTGGTCGGTGGCGGCGGCCGCGAGGATGCGGGGGTGGTCGCCGAGTAGGGCGACCAGGGCTTGCGCACCGTTGACGGGGCCGGGCTCGGGCCGGAAGCCGAGGTCGTCGGCGTTGCGCAGCAGGGCCCGGGTGCGGGCGTGGGCGTACCGGATGCGGAAGAGGGGGTTGGTCTCCCGCTGGACCAGATGATCGCCGTTGATCCTGGGCCGGTCGTGCGCGGCGGGGTACAGCAGGGCCCAGCGGGCGGCGTCCCGGCCGAGGGGGAGGGGGTCGGCGGAGGCGGGGACGGGGACGGGGACGGGGCGGATGGTGACGTCCGCGCCGTCGGTGTCCACACCCTGGGTGTCCACGCCCTGGGTGTCCACGCCCAGGACGGATTCCCACTCCGGCGCGGGCCGGCCGTCGTATGTGATGCGGACGGAGTCGCCCCGGCTGCGCAGCAGTCGGGCCGTGGCATCCGCGACCACGGCGGCGCGGACCTCTGCCGGGCACCGGAGTTCGACGAAATTTCCGCCGACCCCCGCGGCATGGCCGTACCGCCGCCCGCGCCGAAGGATCTCGTCGACGAGCGCGGCGGACGCCGCGCTTTCCAGGCTGAGGTTGAGGAACCCGGCCCCGGTGACGACGACGTCGGTGATGCGCTGGTCGTCGAGGAGACGCACTCGCAGTATCTCGGCCACGCGCCGGGGCGGCTGCTCCGCCGCACGGGACAACTGGAGGGCGATGTTGGTGGCGTAGTCGCCGCAGCCCCCGGGGCCCGGGGGCGTGACCACGGCCCGCTCCGGCACGGTCACGCTGAGCTCACCCTCGTCGACAGCGCGACGCACGGCGTGCAGCACGGTGCGGGAGAGCTCGACGGGGGTCACGGGCACCAGCGTATGGGAGGAGGGGGGTGGGTATGCGACCCGGTTTAGGGAGGGTCCGGGATGTGGACGCGGCTTCCCTCAGGAGGCCGAGCGACTGCCCGTCACCTACGGCACGGCCGGCTGATCGAACGTCTGCGCCTGGGCGGCATCGCCCCCGGCGTCGGGGCCACCACCGCCCTGCCGTTCCCGCCGCCGCGCCCGCTCCATCAACTGCCGCACCATCCCGACCAGTTCGGCGGGCTCGAAGGGCTTGGCGAGGAAGGCGTCGACACCGACATCCAGGCCGGCCTCGACCTCGTGCTGGGTGCAGGCACTGATGATGGCGAGGGGGAGGTCGCGGGTCAGCGGATCGGTCCGCAGCCGAGCGGCGGTCCTGATCCCGTCCAGCCGGGGCATGACGACGTCGAGGGTCACGACATCGGGCCGCACTTGATGAACGACATCGAGGCACTCGGCACCATCGGCCGCGGTCACGACCTCCAGCCCCTCCAGCTCGAGGTTGACCCTGATCAACTGCCGGATGACCTTGTTGTCGTCCACAACAAGCACCCGACCCGACGCGCCTGGCACAACTCGAGAGTAGGTCGGCCCCGGCCACCGCGTCCGGGTTTTCCCCACTTCCACCCCGCACGGGCGACCCGCACACCCGCCCTCGACAGCGGAAACCCGTTGATGACCACCCTGAGGGAGCTGGTAGTGTTCTACCCGTCGCCGCGAGCAATCGCGACCGATACGCCCCCGTAGCTCAGGGGATAGAGCAACGGCCTCCGGAGCCGTGTGCGCAGGTTCGAATCCTGCCGGGGGCACCCTGTATGAGGTGCCTAAAGACCCCGTCATCAGCGGAGACGCTGAGTGCGGGGTCTTCGCGTATGTGCAGGCTTGTGCCGCCGGAAGCGGCTGGGTGAGCTATGGACGGGATCTGGGGCCGCTGTGCCTGATCGGCGACAGCGGAACCGGCAAGTCGCACCTGCTCATCGCGCTGGGCACCGAGGCGGCGATGCACGAGTACCGGGTGAAATACGTGCTGGCCACCAAGCTCGTCAACGAGCTGGTGGAGGGGGCCGACGAGAAGCTGCTGGCCAAGACCATCGCCCGCTACGGCCGCGTCGACCTTCTCTGTATTGATGAATTGGGGTATATGGAGCTTGATCGTCGTGGGGCGGAGCTGCTGTTCCAGGTATTGACGGAGCGTGAGGAAAAGAATTCTGTGGCGATGGCTTCCAATGAATCCTTCGGAGGGTGGACCAAGACGTTCACTGATCCAAGGCTCTGCGCGGCGATCGTGGACCGGTTGACGTTCGGCGGCAACATCATCGAGACCGGCACCGACTCCTACCGTCTGGCCGCCACCCGCGCCCGCGCCGAACAGAAGGCCGCCGCGGTCGCCGCGGGCTGAAGAAGACGGCGCCGTCCTACGGGGCCGGGGCACGGCGACGCCCTTCTCCAGTCCTCTACTTGCCGGGCAGTACCGAGCGGTCAGGCGTCGAATCGCTTCTCCTTCCATCTAGTGCTGTCAAGTGTCTCTACAGGTCAACGGGTTGAAGCGATGTAAGGCAAGTCAGGCATGTACGAGTGGGATTCGCTCGGCCGAAACCGTGGAGGCGTTGATCGTCCATGGCGGGTACAGGGGAGGGGTGGCGGTGGCGCTCACGGACCCGACCGGGTGGGGAGACCTGTTCACGCGCGATGTCGCCCGGCAGATGCCGGATAGGTCGGGGCCCCACCCCTCGCGACGGGTTGATCAGTCCTGCGCCACGTTCGCCGCGGTCACATTCTCGATCACGCGGCCGAGTTTGGTCTTGGCCCGGGTCAGGTCCTGGATGCGTGCGGCGATGCGGTCGCGTTCGATGATGAGCTGGTCGAGCATGGCGGGGGTCGCGACGCCGGTGCTCACGCACGGCAGGAGTTCGACGACGGTACGGCTGGAGAGGCCGGCCGCGAAGAGGTCCTGGATGAGTTGGACCCGCTCCAGGGCTTCGTCGGGATAGTCACGCTGCCCACCGGGCGTCCGCGTCGATTCCAGGAGCCGCTGTTCCTCGTAGTAGCGCAGGGCCCGCACGCTGACCCCTGACCGCCTGGCGAGCTGTCCGATGCGCATGACGCAGGTCACTCCCTTCCCGCTCGTACCTCACGTTGACGTCAGGTTTAGGCTAGCAATACCGGCTCCGGGGGCAGCCCTGGGGGCCGATCGAACCGCTGCCTGCGCCGAGATTGATCATGACCCGGTGGCGGACCCGAGGGGCGGTGGCGGACCCGAGGGGCGTTCACGCGGTTCACGTACGCACGGCAGCCCTCGCGTCGTGCCGGGATCGCCGAGCCCGCCCGAGGGCACACGGGTGTCGACCGTGACGGGCGGCGTGATCCCTCGTAGTGGCGCAGGCCCCCACGCTCACCCCCGCCCGCTCGGCAACCTCCCCCATCCGCGCCTGCCCTCCTCCGGCCGGGCGGCAGTTGCGGCTTGCACCTCACGTCAACGTCAGGTTCTAGAGTGACGAGCGCCGGATGAACATGTCATTCCGGCCCGTCAAAGTAAGGCAGACCATTATGCGCGCAGCCCGGTTCCACGAATACGGCGGAGCGGAGAGCCTGGTGATCGAGCAGGCCCCCGACCCCCACCCCGGACCCGGTGAGATCCGTGTCCGCGTCGCGGCGGCCAGCGTCAATCCCATCGACTGGAAGCTGCGCTCCGGCGCCCTGCACCAGCTGATTCCCCTGGATCTGCCCGACATTCCCGGGCGCGACGGCGCCGGTGTGGTCGACGAGATCGGCGACGGGGTGCAGGGGGTGAGCATCGGCGACCGGGTCTTCGGGCTGGGCGGCGTCACCGGCGCGACCGCGGAGCTGCTCATCCTCTCGGCCTGGGCGCACACCCCCGCCACGTGGAACGACGAGCAGGCCGCTGGTGCCGGTCTCGCGTCCGTGACCGCGATGGGTGGACTGAACGCGCTCGGCTCCCTCGCGGGGCGCACCCTTCTCGTCGAGGGCGCCGCCGGAGGCGTGGGCAGCGCGGCGGTCGAGATCGCGGTAGCGCAAGGTGCCACTGTGATCGGGACAGCCAGTGAACGCAACCACGAGTTCCTCACCTCCCTCGGCGCCGTTCCCACCACCTACGGCCCCGGCCTCGCACAGCGCCTCACCACCCTCGCTCCGCACGGCGTCGACATCGTGCTCGACACCGCGGCCTCCGGCTCCCTGGACGACCTCGTCGCGATCGCGGGCGACCCGAAGCGCGTCGCGACGGTCGCCGACCACGCGGGCGGGCAGCGCCTGGGCGCGCATGTGGTCAACGCGGAGAACGATTCCACTCTCCTGTCCGCGGCGGCGGAACTGGGCGGGCAAGGCCGCTACACACCCCGTATCGAACAGGCCTACCCCCTGGAGCGGATCGCCGACGCCCACGCGCACGCCGAGCGCGGACGCACCCGAGGAAAGATCGTGATCTGCATCTGAGCAGGCCGATCTGTATCTGAACAGGCCCACGAGGTAGGTGACTCGCAACGTGCGGGCCTGCGTAGCGAGCGTGCCCTCGATCGGTACCGGCGAGCGGGCGGTCCGAAGCGGGCCGATCTCCAGGTCGCCTCGTCAAGCAGGCCGCCCCCACTCGGGCACCGCACGTGGCACATGAGCCGTCGCCCACGGGACACTGGCCTCATCGAGCTTCAGCAGCCCGTGAGTGGGGTTCACATACGGGTTCTCAATCGGTCGCAGCGGGGCCCGCCAGGTGGAGTCATTTCCCACCTACAGAATCGGGTCTCCCAGGCACCGGGTGGAGTCAGAACTGACCTACAAGTGGCGTCAACCGTCACCTACGAAGCCAACTGGGTCATCGACGGGACCGACCGGGAGGGACAGGCTGTGCACGTCGAGGGCACTGCCACCGACGTCGCCCGGCGGGGTTCGGACGGCCGTTGGCGGTACGTCATCGACAACCCCTTCGGCACCCATGCACACGCCCCTGAATGATCACCGAAGGCCGACGCCTCGACCCTCTACGGCGGCGAGGGACCGTAGGGACATTTAAGTCACTTTCGCCCCATACCCGCCATTGTTCTACCGTGGAAGGGAACGACGCTGCTCATACCCCCCGCACCGAGTCATCGAGGTGACGGTCATGACGGAGACCACACAGCGCAGAACCACCGCTCCCGGCACCAGGACGGGAAAGCAGGACGGGGCCACGGCACCACAGGGCGGCAGAGGGAGCAGCACTTCCCCTGACACCCGTGGAAGCACCGCGATCGCGGACCCGGTCGTGGCGAAGATCGCGGGCATGGCCGCCCGGGAGATTCCGGAGGTTCACAACCTCGGTGGAGGGATGACCAGGGCCTTCGGGGCCGTGCGCCAGCACGTACCCGGCGGGGGCGGCGGGGTCACCCAGGGAGTGAAGGTGGAAGTCGGCGAGCGCCAGGCCGCCGTTGATCTCGACCTCGTCGTCGAGTACGGCGCCGCCATCACCGACACCGCGTCGGATGTCAGGACCAACGTCGTCAACGCGGTGGAGCGGATGACCGGCCTGGAGGTCGTCGAGGTCAACATCGCCGTCGACGACGTACATCTGCCGGACGAGGAGGAGGACGAGTCCGGGCGGGAGGAGCAGCGGCGCGTGACCTGAGATCGCCTGGAGGTTCGACGGCGGCTCACTGGACCGCCAGTGGACGTGGCAGCGCGGCGGCCAGGACGCGCCCGACGGGCACAACACCCGTGCCGTCGACGTCGACGGCGACGGCGACGGCGACGGGACGGACGGGGTCGCCGAGATCGGGTTCGTCCTCAACGGGAACGGCTCGCTGCGATACTCCATGGGGCCCCGGGGCATCATCCACGGCGACCGCTTCCACCTCGCCGACCTGGACCCGGGCCGTCCGGGTCTGGAGGGCTACGGCGTGCAGCAGGACAACCCGAGCGGGCTGCTGGAGTACTACTACGACGCCGCGAACGGCGACGTGATCTGGCGGCACGGCGGCGGCCGCGGCGACGTGGGGCGCGGCATGGCGGGCGGTGTCGACCCGCGTTTCGCCGGCATGGAGGTCTGGTCCTTCTCCGGCCTGTACAACGCGTCCACGAACCGGCTCACCGAGCCGGACACCTCGCTGCGCCCCTGGCCGCGGCTGGGGATGTGGTGGGACGGGGACCTCACCATGGAACTGCTCAACGGCGGCAAGATCGAGAAATGGGATCCGGCCCGCCCTGCGCCGAGCGGCAGCCTGCCCCGGCTGGTCAGCACCTGGAACCACGGCGCGGTCAAGGCCGCCCAGGGCGGTCCCACGCTCGTCGGCGACATCCTCGGCGACTGGCGCGAGGAGGCCGGGTACACCAACGCGGCCTACGACGAGCTGATCGTCTTCACCACGGACCAGCCGACGAGCCACCGGCTGTACACCCTGGCACCATCCGGCCTACCGGAACGCCATGACGTTCAAGGGGTACATGCAGTCCCACCACGTCGACCACTTCCTCGGGGCGGGCATGGCGACGCCGCCGCGGCCTGACATCGCGTACGCGCCCTGAGGCGGGTCAGGCCGTGCGCTTGCGTGACGTCGACTTCTTCGCCGTCGTCTTCTTCGCGGTGCTCTTCGCCGCCGTCTTCTTCGTGCCCTGGCCCGATTGCCCCGACTTCGCCGTGGACTTCTTGGCCGCTGTCGTCTTCTTGGCCGCCGTCTTCTTCGCCGTCGACGTCGACTTCTTGCCGCCGGTCTGCTTGGGGGCCGCGCGGGCCGGCTTGCGTGGCGGGAGCGGTTTGACCTCGGCGTGGTCGTCGGCCTCCTCGCCGCGGGATTCGCGGGCCGCGCGGACGCTGCTCTCCAGGGCCGCCATCAGGTCCAGGACCTTGCCGCCCGTCGCCGGTTCCGGGGCCTGGCGGGGGGTCTCGCCGGCGGCCTTCGCGGCGATGACCTCCTCCACGGCCTCGCGGTACTCGTCGCGCAGATCCTCCAGGTCGACCTCGCCCAGGGTGTCCATCAGGGCGTCCGCCAGGTCCAGTTCCTGGTCGCGGACGGTGACGTTCGTGTCGGGGGCGACGCCCTCGGGGGCGCGGACCTCGTCCGGCCACAGCAGACCGTGCATCGCGATGGCCTCGCCGACCACCCGGAGCATGCCCAGGCGTTCCCGGCCGCGCAGGGCGAACTTGGCGATCGCCACCTTGTTGCTGCGCTTCAGGGCCTCGCGGAGGAGGGTGTACGGCTTCGCCGCCGGGGCGCCGCTCGCCTGGAGGTAGTACGCGGCGTCCATCTGGAGCGGATCGATCCGGTCGCCCGGGACGAAGGCGACGATCTCGATCGTCTTGGCCGTGGGGATGGGCAGGCTGGAGAGGTCCTCCTCGGTGATCGGAATGATCGTGCCGTCCGCGTCCTCGTAGCCCTTGCCGATCTCCCCCTGAGTGACCTCGCGGTCCTCCAGCTCGCAGAACTTGCGGTAGCGGATGCGGCCGCCGTCTTCCGTGTGGATCTGGCGGAAGGCGATCGAGTGGCTCTCGGTGGCGTTCACCAGCTTGATCGGGATGCTGACCAGCCCGAACGAGATGGCGCCGTTCCAGATGGATCTCACGTGCAGCACCCTTCCGGTCACTCTCGGGAGTGTTCGTCCTGGTTCGCGTGGGATTCTTATCGTATGGCGCCTATCACAGTGGTGGAGGGGCGACGGCTCGCGCTCAGCAATCTGGAGAAGGTGCTGTATCCCGCCACCGGCTTCACCAAGGGCGAGGTGCTGCACTACTACGCGACCGTCGCCGAGGTCCTGCTGCCCCATCTGCGCGATCGTGCGGTGTCCTTCCTGCGGTATCCGGACGGGCCGGACGGGCAGGTCTTCTTCACGAAGAACGTGCCGCCGGGTACGCCCGAGTGGGTCACCACCGCCGAGGTGCCGCGGGTGGAGGGGCCTTCGCGGATGGTCGTGGTGCAGGACCTGCCGAGCCTGATGTGGGCGGCCAACCTCGTGACCGAGTTCCACACCCACCAGTGGCTCGTCGACACACCGGACGAGGCCGACCGGATCGTCTTCGACCTCGATCCGGGGGCGCCCGCGAGCATCGTGCAGTGCTGCGAGGTCGCGCTGTGGCTGCGGGCACGGCTCGCGGACGACGGCATCGAGGCCTACGCCAAGACCTCCGGCTCGAAGGGCCTGCATCTGCTCGCCGCCGTGCGCGGGGCCTCCTCCGAGCAGGTGTCCGAGTACGCCAAGGAACTGGCGGTCGAGGCGGAGAGGGCCATGCCCCGCCTGGCCCTCCACCGGATGACCCGGAGTCTGCGCTCCGGGAAGGTGTTCGTCGACTGGAGCCAGAACGCCGCGCGCAAGACCACGGCGACCCCCTACACCCTCCGGGCCCGCCCCGAGCCGACCGTCTCGGCCCCGGTGACCTGGGAGGAGGTCGAGCAGTGCGAGGCGCCTGGCCGGCTGGACTTCGAGGCGCGGGATCTTGCGTCGCGGGTCCAGGACCACGGCGATCTGCTGGGGCCGCTACTGGATCCTGGGCGGGCCGGGGCGCTGCCGTAGTCGTACGGTCGGCCGATCGGCCGGGATGCCCGGTGCTGGGCGTGCGGGAGCGGCTTGTCGCCCGGTCGGGCGGCCGGGGCGGACGTTGCCGGCGGTACGCCGACCGACCCGGGCAACACGGTGGTCTCGGTGCGCGGCCGCGCCCGGCCAGGGCGGACGTCACAGGCGCTCGACCGGCCCGCCCGGGGCGGCTCTCCGGCCGCCCCGGGCCTGGTCCCGGACCGGGGCGCGATCGCCCCCGGCCAGGACACCCGCACCCTCACGACCCCCGACGCCCTCACCTGCGAAAGCAGCTTGTCCCCCAGCCCGGCGGCCAAGGCGGACACCGTCGACGGCGACCCGGGCAACACGAGCCGTCTCGACGCGCGATCACCCCGGCCAGGACACCCGCACCCTCACGACCCGCGACGCCCTCACCTGCGGGAGCGGATTGTCGCCCGGTCGGGCGGCCGGGGCCGATGTCCCTGGCGGTACGGAGACCCGCTCAGGCGGGTCTCCGGGACGCCCCGGGCCGAGTGTCGGCTCGGGGCGCAGTCGCGTCCGGTCAGCGCACCCGCGCCCCCGCGGCCCCCAGCCCTCTCACACCCTCACCCACGTGTTCCGGTCCCGGGCCATCGCGTGCAGGGCCTCCACGTCCGCCGGTTTCAGGACGGCGCCCTGGGCGGCCAGGCTCTGGACGTCCGTGTCCGTCAGGACGAGGAGGTCGCGGGGTGCCGTCGGGAGCGACACGGTCGTGGGGCCCAGCAGGGCGAGTACGGGGCGAACCTCCGCCGTCAGGGCGTGGGAGGCGCGGTCGGCGTCGGCGCGGATGCGGCGGAGCAGGGGGTACGGCTCGCGGCGGCCCAGGGTGACCATGGGGTCGGCGACCGTCACGCGGTGCTTGCGGGCGTGGAGGGTGTGCACGGCGTACAGGCCGCCGGGGCCGATCAGCAGGTGGTGGACGCGGCTGCCGCCGGGGAGCGGGACGGAGTGCAGGGCGTGCCAGCCCGCACCGTCCAGGGCGTCCAGGGCCTCCCCGACCGTCTGCTCGGCCGTCAGGGCCCGGCGGCGTGGGTCGGGGCGGAGCCGGTGGGCCGGGCCGGGGTCGCGGTCGAGGGCGACGACGAGGGCCTCGCCGGGGCGGTTGGGGGCCAGGTCGTCGTCGGGGTGGAGCGCCAGACGGGCGAGTTCGGCGGGGGTCGGCACCGGGGGCGGCCCGACCGTCACCGGGCCGGTGATGAAGGGCCCGAGGGCCCGGAGCACGTCGTCCTCGCGGTCGGCGCCGAGCAGGTTGACCCGGGCCGCCTCACGGTCGTACCAGGCGATGTTCCTGCCGTCCGGGAGGCAGACGTACAGCCGTTCCTGGCCGTGGCGCCGGGTCGGTATGACGCGCAGTCCGTCCATGCACCATCACCCCCGACCATGGGAACAGGCGGGGTGCTGCGGGGGCAAGAACCCGGTTACCTTTGAGAGGAGTTGGGCAGGCCCCCGGGCGGTGTTGGTGGGGAGGCTTTGTTGCGTACCCGCAGGAAACCCGATGTGCCGGCTCCGGAGAGCCCGTGGAGCGAGGTGGTCCCCGGATTGTGGATGGGCGGCCACGAGTACACGGGCACCCTGGGCCATCCGGAGTTCGCCGTCGTACGGGACGAGTTCGACCTCGTGCAGACGCTGCTGCGGCTGCCCGGGCACGGCCCCGATCCGGGCGTCCGGCATCACGTCTGGCCCATTCCCGACGGGCCGCTCGACGGGACACAGCTCGCCGGGGTGATCCGGTTGGCCGAGGCGGCGTGCGAGGCGCTGGACGAGGGCCGCAGGATCCTCGTTCGCTGTTACCACGGGTACAACCGCTCCGGCCTCGTCGTCGCGCACGCGCTGATGCGCCGGGGCGAATCCGCCGAGACGGCGATCCGGCTGATCCGGGACCGCCGCTCGCCCTGGGCGCTGCACAACGAACTGTTCGTCGAGTACCTGCGGGCCGGGCTGACCACGGCCCGGCTGCTGGAGGAACTCACGGAGTAGCACTGCGGGGAACGGGCACGGCACAGAACCAGCACAGCACCCGGCCGGTGCGGCGGCAAACGGGCTCCCTCGCGCGCAAATGGGACTTCCCCGCGAATAGGGTGTACCGGGCCGACGGGTCGTGCCCGAGCCGCGTGATCACCCTCGAACCGCAGGAGTGCAGTGCCCCTCAGCCGTCCCGGACGCCTTCTCGGAAGCCGCCCCGGTCAAGCCGGAAGCCGCCCCGGTCAAGCCGCCCGCCGTGCAGTCGTCGTCGCCCTCCTGCTGGCGACCGTCGCGGGCTGCGGGGACACCGGAGGGCTCGAGGGCGCCGGGGCGACGCCGACGGCGGTCGGTCCGGCCCGGCTCTGGCCGGAGCAGACACCCGCGTCCAGCCCGGCCTTCGAGATCGGTGAGGTGAACACCGAGGTGGTCAAGGGCGTCAAGGTCCCCGCCGGCGACGACATCCGCGGCGTGGACCCGGTCGGGGTCGTCCGGGCCGAGATCGCCGCGAGCCCGGGCGACTACGACGGCGGCAAGGCGCCCTACCGCGACACGGCCGGCCGTATGACCGGTTGCGGCAAGGGCCCCGGGCACGGAAAGTGCCCGGTCCTCAAGCCGTACTACCGGGACCTGACCGGCGACGGGCGCGACGACCTGACCTTGGGCTTCCGGCTGCTGCCCGGCAAGACGACCGCGGTGCGCGTCTACACCGTCGAGAAGCACCGGCTCGTGCGGGTGATGTCGTGGGAGGACGCGCTGAGCGGCGTGGAACTGGCCGGGCGTTCCCTGGTCATCCGCTCGCCCTCCGAGGTGGCGGGCTACGAGTACCGCCTCCAGTGGACCTGGGACCGGGACCAGCGGGCGATGCTCCTCACCCATGACGAGATGCTGCGCACCGGCCCGCGGAAGCACTCCCGCCACCCGTCCGCCTCCCCCTCGGCGAGCACCGGATGAGAACCGTGCTCCCCCCGTGGTCGGGGACGCTCGCGGTGAAGGCCGCCGCCTTCATCACGGTGATGTGCTGCGCTCTCGCCGCCCTGCTCGGCGTCCTGGTGCATGTGCAGGTGACCGACCAGACCGTCGGCCAGGCCCGCGACCAGGCGTTGCAGCGACTGGAGCAGGCGACGGAGCGGTACGAGGCCGGGGACCCGCTCCGGCGGGGCGCGGCGATGGATCCCCCGGAGCTGCCCCGGGAGCTGCGGGAGCTCGCGGTGGGCGGCGACCGGGGCACGATGGTGGCCGACCGCGAGGGGCGCCCCACGATGTGGGCGGCGGGGCCGGCCGACGGCGAGCGGGCCCTGGCCGTGGCGGTCGACCACTCGCAGCAGGCGCGCACCATCGCGGGCCTGGACCGGGCGATCCTGTGGTCGTCGGGCCTGGCGATCGGGGCGACGCTGCTGGTCGGCGCGTTCGCGGTGACGCGGGTGACGCGGCGGCTGCACACCACGGCGCGGGTGGCCCGGCGGATCAGCGCGGGCGACCTGGACGCGCGCGTGAACGACCCCCGTACGGCCCCGCGAACGGACCCGCCCGCCAAGGCTCCGGCGCGTCCGCAGGACGAGGTGGCCGCGGTCGCCGCCGCGCTGGACTCCATGGCGTCGTCGTTGCAGGGCAAGCTGCTGGCCGAGCAGCGGTTCACGGCAGACGTGGCCCATGAGCTGCGCACGCCGCTGACCGGGCTGCACGCGGCGGCCGAACTGCTGCCGCCGGGCCGCCCGACGGAGCTGGTGCGGGACCGGGTCGCGGCACTGCGCACCCTCACCGAGGACCTGCTGGAGATCTCCCGGCTGGACACCGGGCGGGAGCGGCTGGAGCTGGACACGGAGCGGCTGGGGCCGTTGGCCGAGCGGGCGGTGCGGACCGCGGGCAGCGGCACGGAGGTCAGGGTCGTACGGGATGTGTCCGTGGAGACGGACCGGCGGCGGCTGGAGCGGGTGCTCGGGAATCTCGTGGCGAACGCGCACAGGCACGGTCGGGGCCCGGTCGTACTGACCGTGGACGGGCCGGTGGTGACGGTTCGCGATCACGGGGACGGTTTTCCGGAGTACCTGGTGGCGCACGGTCCGCAGCGGTTCCGTACGGAGGGCGGGTCCAGGGGGCACGGGCTGGGGCTGACGATCGCGCTGGGGCAGGCCGAGGTGCTGGGCGCGCGGCTGGGGTTCGCGAACGCGCCGGACGGCGGGGCGGTGGCGACCTTGGTACTGGCGGTGGAGTGAGAGGCCGGGGCGCCTCCTCCTATGGCCCACTGCGACGGGCGGGGCCGGGAGCGCGCTCCTAATGTGGCGATTAGTCAGCTTCAGCCTTTTCGCCCCCACATGGAGGTACTCCCCATGTCTCTGCGCTCCCGCCTCTCCATAGCCACCGCCGCCGCGTTCCTCGCCGCCGCTGCCGCCGTGACGCCCGCCGTCGCGGACGACGAGTGGGACACGACGGGTGACACCACGGTGGGCGCCGGCACGATGGGCGGCGACGGATACCACCGCCCCGACGACGACCGGCGCTTCTACCGGGGCATCGTCACGGCGAACACGCTCGCGCTGCGCAGCGCCCCGAACCGCGGCTCACGGATCATCCGGTTCGCCCACCGGGGCGACATCGTCAAGATCTTCTGCAAGACCTCCGGCCAGAACGTACAGGGCAACCCGCTCTGGTACCTGCTCCCTGACGGCACCTGGGCCTGGGGCGCGGCCCGCTTCATCGACAACATCGGCCCCGCGCCACGCTGGTGCTGACACTCGGTCACTCAAACACACACAAGACTGAACGTTTAGGTAAGTTCCGGACATGAGCAAGGCCGGAATCACCGTGGCGACGGCGGACCCGCCCGCACCCGCCGTCCGCCCCCTCCCCCGGCGCCGTGGCATCGAGCTCGCCCTCATCGTCCTGGCCGTACTGCTGTCCGTGTACGGCTACTGCGACGTGGGCCTCGCCCAGCACGGCACCCTCCCGCCCGGTGCCGCCGGCTACGGCGCCGGGCTCGGCGTGCTCGCGCTGCTGGCACATCTCGCGGTGCGACTGCGGGCCTCCCACGCCGACCCCCTCCTCCTGCCCATCGGCGTGCTGCTCAACGGGCTCGGCCTGGTGCTCATCTACCGGCTCGACCTGGAGACCCCGGGCGACCGGGCGGCACCGGCCCAACTGGTCTGGTCGACGCTGGGCGTGACGCTGTTCATCCTGGTCGTCCTGCTCCTGCGCGACCACCGGGTGCTCCAGCGCTACACCTACGTCTGTGTCGTCGCCGTGCTCGTCCTGCTCACCCTGCCGATCCTGTTCCCGGCGGTGAACGGGGCCCGCATCTGGATCCGTGTCGCCGGGTTCTCGATCCAGCCGGGCGAGTTCGCGAAGGTGCTGCTGGCGGTGTTCTTCGCCGCGTACCTGGCCGCGAACCGCAACGCCCTCGCGTACACCGGCCGCCGCATCTGGAAGTTCCAGTTCCCCACCGGCCGGGTGCTCGGCCCGATCGTCGCGGTCTGGCTGGTGAGCGTCGGCGTGCTGATCCTGGAGCGGGACCTCGGGACGTCGCTGCTCTTCTTCGGCCTGTTCGTCGTCCTCCTCTACGTCGCCACGGGCCGCACCGGCTGGATCACCGTGGGACTGCTGCTGGCCACGCTGGGCGCGGTCGCCGTCGGGCGTCTGGAGCCGCATGTGCACAGCAGGATCGAGACCTGGCTGCATCCGTTCGCCTCGGTCGAGGCGGGCGAGGGCCCCAACCAGCTCGCCCAGTCCCTGTTCGCCTTCGCGGAGGGCGGCTTCCTCGGCACGGGCCTGGGACTCGGCCACTCGGTCCTCATCGGCTTCGCCGTGAAATCGGACTTCATCCTGGCCACGGCGGGCGAGGAACTGGGCCTGGCGGGGCTGTCGGCCATCTTCGTCCTCTACGGCCTGCTGGTGGAGCGCGGCTACCGGGCGGGCCTGGCGCTGCGCGAGCCCTTCGGGCGGCTGCTCGCGGTGGGCCTCGCCTCGCTCGTGGCGCTCCAGGTGTTCGTGATCGCGGGCGGGGTGACCGGCCTGATCCCGCTGACCGGCATGGCGATGCCGTTCCTGGCGCAGGGCGGCTCGTCGGTGGTCACCAACTGGGCGATCGTGGCGCTGCTGGTCCGGGTGAGCGACTCGGCCCGGCGTCAGCACGACGGGCAGGAGACCTCATGACGCGTCACATCCGGCACGCCGGCCTCTTCTGCGCCCTGCTGCTGGTGGCCCTGCTGCTGAACGCCGCCCGTGTCCAGGTCGTCCAGGCCCCGGCGTACGACGGCCACCCCGCCAACCGCCGCCCGGAGATCGCCCGTTACGAGCAGCCGCGCGGGAACATCCTGGTCGGCGGCCGGCCCGTCACCGGCTCGCAGGACACCCGCGAGCACCTGCGCTACGAGCGGACCTACGCCGACGGACCGCTGTACGCGCCGGTCACCGGCTTCGCCTCGCAGCTGTACGGCACGACGCTCCTGGAGCACACCGAGGACGGTGTCCTGTCCGGCTCGCACCCGATGCTCGCGCCGTTCCCGCTGTGGAACGACTTCACGCGTGCGCGCAACGCCGGCGGGGACGTCGTGACGACGCTCGCCCCGGCGGCACAACGGGCGGCGTACGAGGGACTCGCCGGACGCAAGGGCGCGGTGGCGGCCCTGGAGCCGTCGACCGGCCGGATCCTGGCCCTGGTGTCCGCCCCGTCCTACGACCCCCAGCCGCTGTCCGGGAACGGAGCGGCGGCGGCCCGGGCCTGGATGCGGCTGAACGCCGACCGGGACCGGCCGATGCTCAACCGTGCGGTACGGCAGACGTATCCGCCGGGTTCGACCTTCAAGATCGTCACCTTGGCCGCCGCGCTGGACGCCGGCCTGGTCATGGACCTCGACGAGCCGACCGACTCCCCCGACCCGTACCGGCTGCCCAGGACGAGGACGCGGCTGTCGAACTACGCGAAGGGCTGCGCGGACGCCTCCGTGCGCGAGGCGTTCGTCTTCTCCTGCAACACGGTCTTCGCCCAGCTGGGCGTGGAGGTGGGCGTGCCGGGCATGACGGCCGCGGCCCGGGCCTTCGGCTTCAACGACACGGAACTGAGAATCCCCTTCGCGGTGGCACGGTCCACCTTCGACACCTCGCTCGACAAGGCACAGCTCGCGCTGTCGTCGATCGGCCAGTACAACACCCGCGCCACCCCGCTGCAGATGGCGATGGTGGCGGCGGCCGTGGCGAACGGCGGACAGGTGCGGGAGCCCTACCTGGTGGAGCGCACGACCCGGCCGGGCGGCAGCACTCTCGCGACCGCCGGCTCGCGCGCGATCCGCCAGGCGATGTCCCCCGCGACCGCCGCCCGGCTGCGCGGGCTGATGCGGGGCGTGGTCAAGAGCGGCACCGGACGCAACGCCGCGATCCGCGGTGCCAAGGTAGGCGGCAAGACAGGCACCGCCCAGCACGGCATCGGCAACTCCGGCACGCCGTACGCCTGGTTCGTCTCCTGGGCGCAGGGCGATCGCGATCTGCAGCCGCGGGTGGCGGTCGCGGTCGTCGTGGAGGACGCGGACGCGAACCGCGGGGACATCAGCGGGGGCGGCGACGCGGCGCCGATCGCGCGGGCGGTGATGGAGGCGGTACTGAAGTCCCGGGACGGGCTGCCCGGTTCCTGAGACGGCTCTACCGCGAGAACAGGCGGCCGACCTACCGTTCGGTCATGACTGCTGCCGCCGCGTTCGAACTCGCCCAGGTCAACATCGCCCGCCTCAAGGCCCCGCTGGACTCCCCGCAGTTGAAGGACTTCGTCGACGCCCTGGACCCTGTGAACGCGGACGCCGACGCCGCCGACGGTTTCGTGTGGCGGCTGCAGGACGAATCGGGCGACGCGACGGACGTGCCCGTCTTCGGTGACTCCTGGCTGATCATCAACATGTCGGTGTGGCGGGACACGGACGCGCTCACGGCGTACATGTACCAGGGCAGGCACCGCGAGATGCTCGCCCGCCGCCGCGAGTGGTTCGAGCGGGTCCAGGAGGCGATGGTGGCGATGTGGTGGGTCCCGGCCGGACACCGCCCGACGGTGGCCGAGGCCGAATCCCGCCTCCTCCACCTCCGCACCCACGGCCCGACCCCGTACGCCTTCACCCTGCGCACGTCGTACCCGCCCCAGGGCGCGACACCGCTGCTGGGCGAGGTACCGGAGGGGCTGGGCTGCTCGGTCTAGCGGCGGCGGTCGATCAGTCGGCGAGTCACCGGCCGGCCTCGATCGCCCCCTCCACCTCCGCGACCCGCTCCCCCTCCTCCGCCGCGAAGCGCTCAGCGTCGAGCTTCTCGGCGATCTCCTCGTCCTGGGACATCAGCAGGTCGAGGCTGGAATCGCCCATTTCCAGGACGCCCATGTCGACGTAGGCCTGCTGGAGGCGCTTGCCCCACAGGCCGATGTCCTTGACGCAGGGGACGATGCGGCTGAAGAGGAGCTTGCGGAACAGGGCGAGGAACTCGGACTGCTCGCTGCATGCCTCGGCCTCGGCCTTCGGGATGCCGAAGTTCTCCAGCACCTCCACGCCCCGCAGCCGGTCGCGCATGAGGTAGCAGCCCTCGATGACGAACTCCTCGCGCTCGCGGAGCTCGGCGTCGGTGAGCTGCTTGTAGTAGTCCCTGAGCGCCATCCGCCCGAAGGCCACGTGCCGGGCCTCGTCCTGCATGACGTACGCGAGGATCTGCTTCGGGAGCGGCTTGTCCGTCGTGTCCCTGATCATGCCGAAGGCGGCCAGCGCCAGGCCCTCGATCAGCACCTGCATGCCCAGGTACGGCATGTCCCAGCGCGAGTCGCGCAGCGTGTCCCCCAGCAGGGACTGGAGGTTGTCGTTGATCGGGTACAGCAGCCCGACCTTCTCGTGCAGGAACCGGCCGTAGATCTCGGCGTGCCGGGCCTCGTCCATGGTCTGGGTCGCGGAGTAGAACTTCGCGTCCAGATCAGGGACGGACTCGACGATCCGCGCGGCGCAGATCATCGCGCCCTGCTCGCCGTGCAGGAACTGGCTGAACTGCCAGGAGGCGTAGTGCAGGCGCAGTTCGCCCTTGTCCTTCTCCGTCAGCTTCGCCCAGTGCTTGGTCCCGTAGAGGGACATCGCCTCGTCCGGGGTTCCGAGCGGATCGTACGGATCCACCTCCAGCTCCCAGTCGATCCGCCTCTGGCCGTCCCACTGCTTGTCCTTGCCCTTCTGATAGAGGGCCAGGAGGCGGTCACGGCCGGCGCCGCCCTTCTGGCCTGGAAAGACGGTCTCCCAGTTGAAACGGGCCGCGCCGCTCGCCGGCACCTGCCACACGGACTCTTCCGGTTCCTCGGCGTACAGGTCGAAGGTCGGCATGCCCCGCAGGTTCCTACGTGGTAGACGCCGCGTCAACAAATCACGCACAGGGGATTGACGACCTTGCTGACACGCAGTCTCATAAGGGGAACAGTGACGTGTGCACAACGAGGTGGGCAGCCATGACGACCCTGACGGAAGCCGACGCGCTCGACGGCCTGCGCGATGCCCTCGGCCTGCTCAAGGACCGGGAGCAGGTGGCCCAGCGGCTCCTCGACTCCTCCGCCAAGCACTCCTTCGACCCGGACAAGGAACTGGACTGGGACGCGCCCTTCGAGGAGGGCAAGTGGTTCTGGCCCCCGGAGCTGGTGTCCCTCTACGACACCCCGCTCTGGAAGCGCATGGGCGAGGAACAGCGGATCCTGCTCTCCCAGCACGAGGCGGCGGCCCTCGCCTCCCTGGGCATCTGGTTCGAGATCATCCTCATGCAGCTCCTCGTCCGCCACATCTACGACAAGGCCGCGACGAGCGCACACGTCCGCTACGCCCTCACGGAGATCGAGGACGAGTGCCGCCACTCCAAGATGTTCGCCCGCCTGATCTCCCACGGCGACACACCCTGGTACCCGGTCAGCCGCGCCCACCAGCACCTGGGCCGCCTGTTCAAGACCGTCTCCACCACGCCCGGCTCCTTCACCGCCACCCTCCTCGGCGAGGAGGTCCTCGACTGGATGCAGCGCCTCACATTCCCCGACGAGCGGGTCCAGACCCTGGTCCGGGGCGTCACCCGCATCCACGTCGTGGAGGAGGCCCGCCACGTGCGCTACGCCCGCGAGGAACTCCGCCGCCAGATGGTGACGGCCCCGAAGTGGTCCCAGGAGTTCACCCGGGTCACCTCCGGCGAGTTCGCCCGGGTCTTCTCGGTGGCGTTCGTGAACCCGGACGTCTACACGAACGTCGGCCTGGACAAGCGCGAGGCCCTCGCCCAGGTCAAGGCCAGCGGCCATCGCCGGGAGGTCATGCAGAACGGCTCGAAGCGGCTGACGGACTTCCTCGACGACATCGGGGTGCTGCGCGGAGTGGGACGCCGGCTCTGGAAGTCCTCGGGTCTGCTGGCATAGACCCCGCCCGGGTCATGTCCATGCGGGGTGGCTACTGTCCTCTGTGACCCCGTCACTGTCAGTGGCCACGAAGGAGATCACTCCCGCATGTCCCCCCACATCCCCCACGCCCTGCGGACCGCCGCCGTCGGCGCCACCGCCGCCCTCGCCCTGACCGCGTGCGGCAGCGAGTCCGCCGACACCGACAAGGCGCCCGCCCCACAGGGCGTGGTCAGCAAGGCGACCGCCAAGAAGGTCGCCGACCGCTACGAAAAGGTCAACAACAAGGCCAACGCCACCCAGGACGAAACGCTCCTCGCGACGGTCGAGGCCGGTCAGGTCTACGCGATGGACAAGGCCGTCTACACCCTCTTCGACACCTGGCCGAAGAAGGATCAGAAGGACTACGCCAAGCCCTTCTCCTACACGGACCGCACCTACGTGATCCCGAAGAAGGGCTCGGGCGACTGGTTCGCCGTCCAGGCCAAGTCCAGCGCGAACAACGACGAAAGAGTGCTCCTGGTCTTCGACAAGGTGGACGGAACCTACAAGATGGTGCTGTCCCTGTGGGCCGCCGCAGAAGACATCCCCAAGCCGGCCCTCGACAAGGACGGGCTCGCCGAGGCCGTCGACCCCGGCACCAAGATCGGCGGACTGGCCCCGACCGACATACGCGCCGCCTACGCGGACTACCTCGAAACCGGCGGCAAGAAGAAGGGCAAGGCCCTGACCCCCACGAAGCCCATCGAGAACGCCGAGAAGACCTACCAGCGAAGCAGCACCGAGGGCGCGGCCGAGGGCAAGGCCACCGAGAAGTTCTTCGCCAAGGCCCCCGCCGACCCGAGCGTCTACGCCCTGCGGACAGCCGACGGCGGCGTCCTCGCCCTCCTCCCGCTCGCCCACAAGCAGGAATCCCTGCTGAAGGAGTCCTACCGCTCCATCGCGGCCCTCGTCCCCAACGACGAGCAGTCCGCCCTGGGCGCCACCAGGGGCACCCTGATCACCGACACCTTCGAGGGCCAGGGCCTGGCCGAACTGACCCCGAAGGCCGCTCGCCTCACCAACGTCGACTTCCAGCACGTGGACGCGCGCTAGCGGGACGCACCCGCACCCGCCGATGCACGGAAGGGGACGTGTCGGGGGGTGTCCGCCCGCAGCGGTTGGCGCGTCGACGGACAGCGAGTCGGTATCCGACCCCATCGCGCCGTTCCGAGGACGGACACCCCCCGGCACGGCCCCGACCCACCACCACCGCGCAGGCGCGACGCGCACCCCACTCCACCCGCGCAGGCCGCCACAGGCCCCCGGGCCCTCCGACTACGCTGCGAGTCATGACACCATCCGCCCCCACCCCCGCCTACCGGCGACTCAGCGTCGAGGAACGCCGCAGCCAGCTGCTCACCTCCGCGCTGTCGCTCTTCGCGCACCGCGCCCCGGAGGACGTCTCCCTGGACGACGTGGCGGAGGCGGCGGGGGTGTCGCGGCCCCTGGTCTACCGGTACTTCCCCGGCGGCAAGCAGCAGCTCTACGAGGCCGCCCTCCGCTCCGCCGCCGACGAGCTCCGGACCTGCTTCGACGAACCCCGCGAGGGCCCCCTCCTCCCCCGCCTGTCCCGCGCCCTCGACCGCTACCTCGCCTTCGTCGACCAGCACGACGCCGGCTTCAGCGCCCTCCTCCAGGGCGGCAGCGTCGTGGAGACCTCACGGACCACCGCCATCGTCGACGGCGTACGCCGCGCCGCCGCCGAGCACATCGTCAGCCACCTGGAGGTCACCGCCCCCGGCCCCCGCCTGCGCATGACCATCCGCATGTGGATCACCGCCGTGGAGGCCTCTTCGCTCATCTGGCTCGACGAGGACAAGCAGCCCCCCGCCGAGGACCTCCGCGACTGGCTCGTCGAGCAGTTCGTGGCCATGCTGTCGGTGACGGCCCGCCGTGACCCGCAGACCGACGCCCTGGTCCTGGCCCTCGCCGAGGATGTCTGACACTGATCTGGTGAAGAGCGAAGACACCCCCTTCGAGGGCGGCCCCATGGACGGCAGGGTCCTGCCCGTCCTGCTCGGCATCACCGGCCACCCGCCCAAGACGTACCGCATCCCCGTCCCGGACCCCGCCGGCGGCCCGCCCACGGTGCTCGTCTACCTCCGCGTGTCCCGCGGACCGGGCAGGGTCGGCCTGACCAACCGCTGGAAGTACGAGTACGCCCCCGAGGGCGCTCCGCCCCGGCGGCTCACATGGCCCTGGTCGAAGCCACACGCCACGCCGCCCGGCAAGCGGGACGACGCCGACGGGTGACCCTGTTGCGCCGAACCGCGCAGGCTTACCGCACACACCACCCCCACACCCCTCATCCTCACGATGTCCGGTGGCCGAAGGGCCGCCCCCGCATCGGAGGTGATGGCATGTCAGGAACCCTTCTGCGTCTGGCCTGTACGGCGGCGTTGGCAGCGACGACCGTCCTCGCTCCCACCCCTTCCAGCGCAGCCCCGGAACCCGACCCCGGACCACCCCCCGCCTCCCTCGCCTACCTCCTGACGGACCTTCAGACTCTCTACCGCAAGGCCGAACAGGCCACCGAGGCCTACAACGCCACCGAGGAGAAGCTGAAGAGGCAGCGCACCGAGACCGACCGCCTGAACCGCGCCCTGGCCCGCGCCCGGCTC
The DNA here is from genome assembly GCF_055594445.1 of Streptomyces sp. NPDC040589. Lineage (NCBI taxonomy): Bacteria > Bacillati > Actinomycetota > Actinomycetes > Kitasatosporales > Streptomycetaceae > Streptomyces > Streptomyces sp. NPDC040589. Next base: position 507,838 of record NZ_JBVIWP010000001.1, read on the forward strand.
TCCCTGCACGACAGCCGCAGCGCGGTCGGCCGTCTGGCCCGGCAGCAGTACCAGAGCAGCTCCGACCTCTCTCCGTACCTACGGCTGCTCCTGGCCCGCGATCCCCAGCACGCGATCGACCAGCGCCATGTGATCGGCCGGATCGCACGGGAGCGGGCCGACACCATCAACCGGCTGACCGGCGACGAGCGGAAGGCCGACGAGCTGGCCCGCAAGGCCCGCAAGGCGCTCGACGCGCAGCTCGCCCTCACCGAGCGGCGGAAGAAGGAACGAGACCAGGTCGTCAAACGGCTGCACGCCGTCGAGGACCTGCTCGCCACCCTCAGCCGCGACCAGCTCGCCGCCCTCTCCGCGTTCGAGAAGAACGGGATCACGAAGGCCCAGAGGAAATTCATGGCGTCCGGCGCACTCAGCAGCGTCCGCAGACCATCAGCGGAGGGCGACCGAGCCCTGCGCTACGTCGTCCGGCAGCTCGGCAAGCCGTACGAGTGGGGCGCGGAGGGCCCGAAGTCCTACGACTGCTCGGGCCTGACCTCGCAGGCCTGGGCCAAGGCCGGGGCGCCCATCCCCCGGACCAGCCAGGAGCAGTGGAAACGGCTGAAGCGGATCCCGCTCGCCGAGCTGCGCCCGGGAGACCTGGTCGTGTACTTCCCCGAGGCCACGCATGTGGCGCTGTACCTCGGCGACGGCATGGTCGTACAGGCCCCCCGCCCGGGCGCGAAGGTGAAGGTGTCACCGATCGCGGCCAACCCGCTCCTGGGCGCCGTACGCCCGGACCCGACCGGGAAGCCCCTGCGGCGGTACGCGCCGCCGAAGCTCCCCAGGGGCGTTACGGACGGGTCGGACAAAGGCTACAACGGCTACGCCGCGCCAGCCCCGGACAGCTCGGCCAGGTAGGCCTGCGTCTTCTCCGGGTCGTAGAAGAAGTTCTCGAAGTCCGCCGGGTCGTTGAAGCCGTTGGCGAAGCGGTCGGCGGCCGGCTGGAGCTCACCGGCGGCGCCGATCAGGTTCAGGATGTGCTCCGGCGGCGGCGCGAGCATCGCGTTGGTCCACTTGGTGACGTGCTGGGCGGTGTCCCAGTAGCGGTCGAAGGCGGACCGCATCCACTCCTCGTCGAACGGCTTGTCGCCGTGCTCGACGATCGAGGAGAGGTACGCGGCGGCGCACTTGGACGCCGAGTTGGAGCCCTGCCCGGTGATCGGGTCGTTCGCGACGACGACGTCCGCCACACCCAGCACGAGACCTCCGCCGGGGAGGCGGCCGACGGGGTTGCGGACGGTGGGGGCGTAACGGCCGGCCAGCGTGCCGCCCGCGTCGGTCAGCTCGACCTTGGTGGCCCGCGCGTACTCCCAGGGGACGTACCGCTCCATGAGTTCCAGGGTCAGGGAGAGGTGCTCCGCCGGGTCCTTGACACCGTTGAAGGCGTCGAGCGGGCCGCCGGGTATGCCCTCCCAGAACAGGATGTCGGCACGGCCGGAGGTGGTCAGCGTGGGCATGACGAACAGTTCGCCGACGCCCGGCACGAGGTTGCAGCGGACCCCTTCGGTGTCCGGGTGCTCGGGGCGCGGCCCCAGACCGTGGACGTACGACACGGCCAGCGCGCGCTGCGGCTCGCTGTAGGGGGACCGCTCCGCGTCCCGGCCGAACATCTGGACCAGCTCGCCCTTGCCGGCCGCGACGAGCACCAGGTCGTACGTGCGGGCGAAGTAGTCGAGGTCACCGACGGCCGCGCCATGGATGACGAGCTGCCCGCCGCGCTGCGCGAACGTCTCCATCCAGCCGGCCATCTTCACGCGCTGGTCGACCGACTGCGCGTAGCCGTCGAGCCTGCCCAGCCAGTCGATGGCACGCGCCGCGGGACCCTCGGCCCAGGAGCCGGGGGCGGCGACCGAGACGCCGAGTCCCTGGATCTTCGGGGCCTGGGACTCCCAGAAGTTCAGCTGGAGATCGCGCTCGTGCTGCAGTGCCGTGTGGAACATGCACTGCGTCGACATGACCCGGCCGGTGCGGATCTCGTCCGCCGTCCGGTTGGACATCAGGGTGACCTCGTACCCCTGCGACTGGAGGCCGAGAGCGATCTGGAGCCCGGACTGACCGGCTCCGACGACGAGTATCTTCCGCATGCGGGGCTGTCCTCTACTCGGGGGTTTCGTCGAGCGCGTGGCCCACCAGGGCCAGGAGGGTCTCGATCACGGAGATCCGGCGACGCGCGTCCATGATCATGACAGGTATGTGTCGCGGGATGGTCAGGGCCTCCCGCACATCCTCCGGCTCGAACAGCTCGCTCTCGTCGAAGTGGTTCACCGCGACCACGTACGGCAGCCCGGAACTCTCGAAGTAGTCCAGCACCGGGAAGCAGTCCTTCAGCCGGCGTGTGTCGGCCAAGACGACCGCGCCGATCGCGCCGCGCACGATGTCGTCCCACATGAACCAGAACCGCTGCTGGCCCGGCGTGCCGAACAGATAGAGCACCAGGTCGTCGTCGAGCGTGAGGCGCCCGAAGTCCATGGCCACGGTGGTGGTGGTCTTGCCCGGTGTGGCGGTGAGATCGTCGGTGGCCTCGCTCGCCTCGGTCATCAGCGCCTCGGTCTGCAGGGGCGTGATCTCCGAGACGGCGGTGACCAGGGTGGTCTTGCCCACGCCGAAGCCGCCCGCCACCACGATCTTCGTGGCGATGGGGGCGCGGGTGCGGTCCGTCTCCCAGGCGTGCATGCTCGCGTCGGGCTGAACGGACGGGGATGTTACGGAGACGCCGTGAGCGGCGTCAGAGACGACGGAGTCCACTCAGCACCCTTTCCAGCAGAGCTCGGTCCGGGCGGCCCGTGCCGTGGCCGGTTCCCGTTCCGTACACACGAATCTTTCCCTGGTCCGCGAGGTCGCTGAGGAGCACGCGGACCACGCCGAGCGGCATCTTCAGCAGCGCGGCGATCTCGGCCACCGTACGCATCCGGCGGCACAGTTCGACGATGGCCTGGAGCTCCGGCATCACGCGGGTGGAGAGGGAGCCGTTCGTCAGCTCCTTACGCTCCTCCGGGGCCTCCAGCGCGGCCGTGCTCGCCACGAACGTCTCCACCAGGAGGACGTGGCCGAACCGGGTGCGGCCGCCGGTGAGCGAGTAGGGGCGGACCCGGGCGGGTTTGCGGCCACCGCCGCGGACCGGGAGGTGGTGCTTCGGCGTACTGCTCATCGGGCACTCCCCGTCGTCTGGGACCGCTCCAGGGAACTACGGAGCTCGCTGCGGAGTTCGGGCGTCAGGACATGGCCGGCGCGGCCGACGAACAGGGCCATGTGGTACGCCACCACGCTCATGTCGCACTCCGCGGAGCCGTGGACGCCGAGCAGCGAGCCGTCGCTGATCGACATCACGAACAGGCTGCCCTCGTCCATCGCGACCATCGTGTGCCTGACCCCGCCGAAGTCCATCAGCTTGGCGGCGCCGACGGTGAGGCTGCCGATGCCGGAGACGATGGTGGCCAGGTCGGCGGCGGAGCCGCGCGGGCCGGTCCGCTTGATGCCGCGGGCCTGCAGGGCTTCGCTGGCCTGCCGGTTGCGGTGGTCGTCGGAGGAGAGCAGGAGCAGTCCGTCGGAGGAGACGACCGCGACCGAGAGGATGCCGGGCACCTCCTCGACGAGGTTGGTCAGCAGCCAGTGCAGGTTGCGGGCCTCACTGCTCAGCCCGATCAGTCCGAAGGTACTGGGAGCGGTCAACTGCTTGCCTCCTCGGCTGTGCCCCCCGTGGCTTCTTCGGATTCAGCTGGTCCTGATGTGCCGGTGGCCGGCCGCTTGTGCGAGGCCGTCTGCTCGGCGATCTCCGCCTCCACCTCGCGGTAGCCGGCCTGGGCGCCCTGGCGGAAGCCGCCGAGGCGGCGGCGGAGGGCCGCGGCGTCCACGGAGCCGCTGCGCTGGCGCGGGGCGGTGGTCTGCGCGGTGATCTTCGGGGTGCGCTTGGGGAGGCCCTTGTCGGTGACGCGCTCGTGCTCCACGTCGGCCTCGGCTTCGCCGTCGGCGCTGTCGTACCCACCCGCACCCCCCGTGCGGGTTTCCTGGTCCTGTGCCGGCGGCCCCTGCGGGGCGAAATCGCCGTCGGCGGCCGCGGATTCGTGCTGCGTCGGCTCCGGGTCCGCCTGCGGCGCGGACTGGGTCGCTCCCAGCGGTGCCGCGGCCGGTTCCGCCTGTGGCGCCGGGAGCAGCAGCTCCATCGTGGTCTCGGCAGGGGTTTCCGCCGGTGCCGCCGGTACGTCCGCCGCCGCCGGCTCCGGGTGCTCTGCCGCGCGCGCGGCCTCCGCCACCTCCGCGACCTCGCTGGGCTCCGCGGCCTCTGGGTGCTCGGCGGCGTCCGTGGCCTCCGCAGCGTGCGCGACCTGCCTGGGCTCCGCGGGCTCTGCGGCTTCCTCCCGCCGTACGGCGTTCTCCGCCAGTGCCACCAAGGGGTCCCCACCGCCGGCGCGGCCGTGCAGGACGTTGGAGTTGGCCTCGGCGTCGGCGCCCGGGAAGGAGACGGTGTGGGTCGTGCCGGAGAGCGGGCCGGAGGCCGGGACGGCCGTGTGCGGGGCGGCCGCGAAGAGGGTGCGGGGCAGGACGACGACCGCCGCGACACCGCCCTGCTTCTGCTCGCGCAACTGCACGCGCACCCCGTGACGGTGGGCGAGGCGGGCCACGACGTACAGGCCGAGGCCGAGACCGTCCTCACCCTCCTGGTCGTAGGGCGCCTCCGGGTCGAATTCGGCGAGGCGGGAGTTCAGGCGCTCCAGCCGGTCCTCGGTCATGCCGATGCCCTCGTCCTGGACGGAGAGCATGACCTCGCCGCTCTCCAGCAGCCAGCCGGAGACCTCGACGGGCAGGTCGGGCGGGGAGAACGAGGTGGCGTTCTCCATGAGTTCGGCCAGCAGGTGGGAGAGGTCGTCCGCGGCGAACCCGGCTATGTGCGCGTGCGGCGGCAGCGCGGCGATGCGGACCCGCTCGTACCGCTCGATCTCGCTCACCGCCGCACGGACGATGTCCACGAGCGGCACGGGCCCGGCGGCGTGCTGGACGTGCTCGGTGCCGGCGAGGACCAGGAGGTTCTCGCTGTGCCGGCGCATGACCGTCGCGAAGTGGTCGAGCTTGAAGAGGGTCGCGAGCCGGTCCGGGTCCTGCTCGCGCTCCTCCAGGTTCTCGATGACGGCCAGTTGCCGCTCGACCAGTCCGAGGGTGCGCAGCGCGAGGTTGACGAACGTGCCGCCGATGGCCGTGCGCACCCGCTCCAGCTGGGCGACGGACTCGGCGAGTTCGCCTCGCAGTTCCTCGCGTGCGTCGGCCATCTTCTGGCGCTGGCCGACGAGGTGCTTGCGGTCGGACTCCAGCGTGCCGATCCGCCCGGTCAGGGCGGCCGCGTGCTCGTGCAGGGCGTTGACGGAGCGGACGACCTGGGCGAACTCGTCGTTGCGGCCGGTGAACTTCACCGGCTCCTCGGCCCCCGGGTCCTCGGCCTCGGCGAGGCGCTTCGACCCCAGCCGCAGGACCGCCAGGGGCCGGGTGAGGCTGCGGGCCATGCCCGTGGCGACGCCGACGGCGAGCAGCATGAGGGCGCCGAGGACGGCGATGCGGATCTCCAGCGCGGTGACGTCGTCGTCGCGCAGCGCCTCGAGGTCCTTGGTGCTCCGGTCGTAGAGGGCGGACTCCACGCCGCGCATCAGGTCGACCCGGGCCGAGAGGGCCGCGTCCAGCCGCTTCGTGTCGACGGAGAGCTCGCTGCCCGCCAGCGTCGGCTGGTCGGTGAGGGCGGCGAGGTACTTCTCGGCGGAGTTGACCTCGGTGCCGGTGACCGTGGAGTCGAACGAGGTGCGGGCCGCCTTGGGCGCGGTGTCGCGGAAGTCGGCCAGCGCCGCGTCGGAGCGCAGCCGGGCCTGCTGGGCGGCGGCGCTCAGGGCGTCGCGCTGCCGGGCGTCGGCGTCGGAGGAGGTCTCGGCCGGCAGGCCGGTGACGGGGTCGGTGACCGTCTCGCCGCGCGGCACGCTGAGGGCGGCGAGCAGCAGCCCGCGGGCCGCTGCGGCCTGCTGGACGGCGGAGTCCAGCTCGGCCCGGGCGTAGGCGCCGGAGCCCGCGCGGGGCGGCGTCTGCTGCGCAAGCTGCTCGGCGAGCCGGTGGAGTTGGGTGATGGAGGTGGAGTACGCCTGGTGCGCTTCGAGCGCGCTGCTCTTGCCGGTGAGCGCCGCCCGGCGGACGGCGGCGATGTCGTCGAGGTCCGAGCGGAGCGAGGCGGGTGTGTCGGTGTCGGCCCGCAGTTCCTCGACCTGCCGGTCCACGCGGGCGCTGCGCTGCTCGGAGGGCGCCTTGGCCTTGGGGCGGCCGGCCGCTATGTAGGAGGTGACGTCGTCGCGCTCGTCGGCGAGGGAGTGCGCGAGCCCGAGGGCGTCCTGCGTCTGCTCCGCGAGCGTCACCAGTTCCTGCGAGTCGTGCAGTTGCCCGGAGGCGGCCAGGACGGACGGGGTGCCGGCTCCGGCGATGGCCGCGGCGACCACGGCCACGGCGACGATGAGCCGGTTGCGTACGTGCGTGGGGCGGCCCTTGCCGGTGGGGGGCGTCGGCTCAGTGCCCTGAGCGGGGGCCGTCTGCTTGCCTGTACGACGAGGCCGCGTCTTCTGCACCGGTGCTCGCATTCCTGACTCGTGAACCCATGGGCCCGGGTGACGCTCCGTCAACTGGCGCGTACTCCCGGTACACTTCCCGACCCTCCCAGCGCCGGTGGGCAGCGCACGCGCATCACCTGACCCGCCACCCGAAGGAGTGAACCCCGGACGAGAGTTGAGGGGCAAGTTCCGCTGGCCCTTGCAGCGGCCTTGCGCGGCACGCCGGTTGGACGCCGGCGGCGGGCGGTGGCAATATTCGCCACCACGCCTTCCCGGAACAAAGCATTCCCTCCCAAAACAGGCGTCTGACCTGCGCTGCCGCACCGACCCCGCAACTATTGCCAGCCTTTTGCAACCCTTGTGAAGGGCTCGTGCAGACTGGCTGGATGCGCACTGAACTCGCCTCGGAGCCGGGAGACGCCGACCGCCCCAACGAGGACTTCACCAGTGTCGGACTACCGGCCTCCGGACAGGGCGGTTCGGTCGTCGTCCTGGACGGTGTCACGCCACCGAAGGGCGGGACGGGGTGCCTGCATTCCGTCCCCTGGTTCACCGCACGCCTCGGCGGAGCTCTGACCGAACTGACCGTTTCACTCCCGGATGCTCCCCTGGTCGACGCCTTGTCCCGCGCCATCGCGCGTACCTCCGAGGCGCACGCCGCAACCTGTGACCTTTCTCACCCCCGGACACCGCAGGCCACGGTGGTCGTGGCCCGCTGGACCCCGGACACGGTGGAGTACCTGGTGCTCTCGGACTCCGCCCTCCTCCTGGAGTCCCCCGACGGCGCGGTGACGCCCGTCCTCGACGACCGCCTCTCCCTGCTCCCCCGCTCGGCCCTGGCCACGGACGCACTGGTGGACTCCACGGTCCGCAACAAGGAGGGCGGCTTCTTCACCGCGGCCGCCGACCCCTCGGTGGCCCGGCGGGCGGTGACCGGAACGGTGCCGCGCCACGAGGTACGCGCCCTGACCGCCCTGACGGACGGCGCCACCCGCTGGGTGGAGAGGTTCGAGGAGGGCGACTGGACGGACTGCTTCCAGCTCGTACGCAAGGAGGGACCCCAGGCACTGGTGGACCGCGTACGGGCGCTGGAACGGGGGGACACCACCAGGACGTTCCTGGGCCGGAGCAAGACGCACGACGACGCGACGGTGGTGTTCGTCGAGTTTTAGGCCGTGTCCGGCCTGGGCGCCGGGAGCTACTTCTCCATGCCCCGGTTGAGCTGGTGCAGCAGCCGGGCCAGTTCCGTGACCTCGTGGGTGTCCCAGTCGGCAAGGCGGCCGGCGTAACGGGCGCGGCGGGCCTCCCGCACCCGGCGGACGCGGTCCTGGCCCTCCTGGGTGAGGGCGACGAGCCAGGCGCGGCCGTCGGCGGGGTCGGGCTCGCGCGCCACCAGCCCGAGTTCCTCCAGGGCGCGCAGCTGGCGGGACATGGTGGCCTTGCCGACGCCGATGTAGGCGGCGAGCTCGGTGGCCCGCTGTTTGCCGCACTCGTCGAGCCGGACGAGGAGCCCGTACGCGGACGACTCCAGGTCGGGGTGGACCTCGCGGGCCATCTCGCCCTGGTTGGCCCGAGCACGCCGCAGCAGCACGGTCAGCTCGCGCTCCAGCGCGAGGAAGGCGGGCTGATCCACACCGCTCGCGGCCAGGGCGGATTCGCCTCCCGGCCCGTCGCCGTTCCCGTTGTCCTGCACGTCAGCCCCTGCCTCGATCTCGCCCCGTACTGAGATTCTCCGTCACCTGCCGTCATCACCGCAGTTCGGCAAGTATTCCGCAGGTCACGGCGCGCTCGTACACAGGGCCACCACACGGTGAAGGCCCGGGCCTCCCTCACGAGAACCCGGGCCTTCCCCTATCCGGTCACGTCCGTCACGCCGCGACCGGAACCTCCGGCGCCGCACCCGCGGTCGCGGGCGCGAGCGCCAGCTCCAGGACCTGGCGGACGTCGGTCACGGCGTGGACGTCGAGCCCGTCCAGCACCTCGGCCGGGACATCGTCCAGGTCGGGTTCGTTGCGCTTGGGGATGATCACGGTGGTGACCCCGGCGCGGTGCGCGGCCAGCAGCTTCTGCTTCACGCCGCCGATCGGCAGGACCCGCCCGGTCAGCGAGACCTCGCCGGTCATCGCCACGTCCGTGCGGACCAGCCGGCCGGACAACAGGGACGCGAGGGCCGTGGTCATCGTGATGCCGGCGCTGGGGCCGTCCTTGGGGACCGCGCCCGCCGGGAAGTGGATGTGCACGCCCCGGTCCTTCAGATCACCCACCGGCAGTTCGAGCTCGGCACCGCGGGAGCGCAGGAAGCTCAGCGCGATCTGCGCGGACTCCTTCATCACGTCGCCCAGCTGGCCGGTCAGGGTCAGCCCGGCCGCGCCCGTCTCCGGGTCGGCGAGCGACGCCTCCACGAACAGCACGTCACCGCCCGCTCCCGTCACCGCGAGCCCGGTCGCCACGCCCGGGACCGCGGTCCGCCGCTCGGCCGGGTCCTGCGCGGACTCGGGCACGTGGTGCGGCCGGCCGATCAGCCCGCGCAGATCCTCGTCCGTGACGGTGTACGGCAGCTTCCGCTCGCCCAGTTCGTGCTGGGCGGCGACCTTGCGCAGCAGCCGTGCGACGGACCGCTCCAGATTGCGGACGCCCGCCTCGCGCGTGTACTCACCGGCGAGCTTGCGCAGCGCGCCCTCGTCGACGGTCACCTCGCCCTCGGCGAGCCCGGCCCGCTCCAGCTGGCGCGGCAGCAGATGGTCGCGGGCGATGACGACCTTCTCGTCCTCGGTGTAGCCGTCCAGGCGGACGATCTCCATCCGGTCGGCCAGCGCCTCCGGGATGGCCTCCAGGACGTTGGCGGTGGCCAGGAAGACCACGTCCGAAAGGTCCAGCTCGACCTCCAGGTAGTGGTCCCGGAAGGTGTGGTTCTGCGCCGGGTCGAGGACTTCGAGGAGGGCGGCGGCCGGGTCGCCCCGGAAGTCCGAGCCCACCTTGTCGATCTCGTCGAGCAGCACGACCGGGTTCATCGACCCGGCCTCCTTGATGGCACGGACGACACGGCCGGGCAGCGCGCCGACGTACGTACGCCGGTGACCGCGGATCTCGGCCTCGTCGCGCACACCGCCGAGGGCCACGCGCACGAACTTCCGGCCCATCGCGTGGGCGACGGACTCGCCGAGGCTGGTCTTGCCGACGCCGGGCGGTCCCACGAGCGCGAGCACGGCACCGCCGCGCCGCCCGCCGACCACGCCGAGACCCCGGTCGGTACGCCGCTTGCGCACCGCGAGGTACTCGGTGATCCGCTCCTTCACGTCCTGAAGACCCGCGTGCTCGGCGTCGAGGACGGCCTGGGCGCCCTGGATGTCGTACGCGTCCTCGGTGCGCTCGTTCCACGGCATCTCCAGGACCGTGTCGAGCCAGGTGCGGATCCACGAGCCCTCGGGCGACTGGTCGGAGGACCGCTCCAGCTTGTCGACCTCCTTGAGCGCGGCCTCGCGGACGTTCTCCGGCAGGTCGGCGGCCTCCACACGGGCGCGGTAGTCGTCGGACTCCTCGCCGTCCTGCTCGCCGTTCAGCTCGCGCAGCTCCTTGCGGACGGCTTCCAGCTGACGCCGCAGCAGGAACTCGCGCTGCTGCTTGTCGACGCCTTCCTGGACGTCCTTGGCGATGGACTCGGCCACGTCCTGCTCGGCGAGGTGGTCGCGCAGCTGCTGGGCGGCGAGCTTCAGCCGGGCCACCGGGTCGGTGGTCTCCAGCAGCTCGATCTTCTGGTCGGTGGTCAGGAAAGGCGAGTAGCCGGAGTTGTCGGCGAGCGCCGAGATGTCGTCGATGGCCTGGACCCGGTCGACGACCTGCCACGCGCCGCGATTGCGCAGCCATGCGGTGGCGAGGGCCTTGTATTCCTTGACCAGTTCGGTGACCTGGCCGGGCAGGGGCTCCGGCACGGTCTCGTCGAGGCGGGTGCCCTCGACCCAGAGGGCGGCGCCGGGACCCGTGGTCCCCGCCCCGATGCGCACCCGGCCCCGGCCGCGGATCAGCGCGCCCGGGTCGCCGTCGGCGAGCCGGCCGACCTGCTCGACGGTGCCCAGGACACCGGTGTTCGCGTAGGTCCCGTCGATCCGCGGCACCAGGAGTACCTGGGGCTTTCCGGGCGTTGACCTGGCAGCGGCCTGAGCGGCCTCCACCGCGGCACGGACCTCGGAGTCACTCAGATCCAGCGGGACCACCATCCCGGGCAGCACGACCTCGCCGTCGAGCGGCAGCACGGGCAGGGTGAGCGGTGTGAACGCCTTGGACTCAGCAGCCATGATCTCCCCTTTGGCAGTCAAGTTGAGCTATGCCGACTCAATGCACGGGAGCTGCCGGATGTTCCCCGATGGCCGTTCGCTGTGAGCGATCACCTGCGGGGAGGGGGAGGAGGGGGGACGAATGGTCGTGTCGCGGGGCGCGGCCGGGGACGCTCCCGGCGGCTACCGGCTACCGGATGCGCGGCTGGTCGCGCGACGGGGTGACACGGGTGTGGCCGCCGCGCCGGACGGGCGCGACCGCCGTCGCCGACACCCGCGGGGCGAGGGTTCTACGAGGCGCCGGGCCGGGAGGTCGCCGCGCGCTTCGCGCGCCACCGCCGGAGTACCGGCCAGGTCGCGATGCCGATGGCCAGGGCGATCAGGTGACCCCAGTTCGTCATCGGGTCGGTGAAGGCGAGGAGGTCCTGGAGGAGCATCCCGCCGAAGACGGCCAGCAGCGGCACGCGCGGCCAGAGCGGCAGCAGGCCGGCCAGGGCGCCGGTGCCGGCCGCGACGCCGAAGCTGACGCCGTAGTCGAGGCGGTGCAGCGAACTGTCGGGGAGGTGCCCGGCCAGCACCGCGAGCCCCACCGGGACCTCGGTCGCCAGCGTGGCCAGGACGTGTCCGAGCAGGAAGACACCGGCCGTGCGCAGGCCCCCGATCCGCCGTTCCAGCGCGGTCAGCACCAGCACGAACCCGATCGTGAACGGCGAGGCCACCCCGCCCGCGACCCACAGCGCGCTGCCGACCAGCACCAGCCCCGGCGTCCGCACCAGGTGCGCCACATCGGTACTGGAGGCCTGGAGCAGGGCGTGGACCAGTGCGGGGTCCGCGTACGCGGAGATCAGCGAGGTGACACAGAGCACGACCGCGTACCCGAACGTGAACGGCGTACCCGTCGGCGTGGGCAGCAGCCGCCAGGGTCGCGGAGTCCGGAGGCGGGGCTCCTCCACCGCGACGGACTCCCGTACGCCCGCACCCCCGCTCTCTCGCGGGCCCCGCTGCCTCGGGACCCCGTCCAGCAGCCCCGGCCCGTCGGAAACGGGCGCGCCCGCCGACGCCGTCGCGGCCGTCTCGTCGGGCGGCGCGGTGCGTTCCAAAACGGGCGCTCCTTCCGTCATGTCCCAGCCTTCGCGTGTTCCTACCCCCCTGTCTGTGACCGGCACCACGCGAGAGCCGATTCACAGCAACCCGGAAGGCGCGCCCCGCGTCCCCCGCCGGCCGCTCCGTAATGCTTGGCGCCGGACACCCCGCACCTGCCAGGATGCCCGGATGTCCACCTCGAACGACCTGCCCGATGTACTGGACCGTCGCGAGGGCCCGCACGGCGAGGTCGTGCTGCGGCGGCACGGAGACCGCCTGGAGATCATCGCGAACGGCTGCTTCCTGATGGACACCTCCGACGGCCGCTCGGAGCGGCGGCTGGTCGACGCGGCCCTGGACGCCCTGGCCGGCCGGCCCCGCCCGGACGTGCTGATCGGCGGACTCGGCGTCGGCTTCTCCCTCGCCCACGCGGCGGCGGACCCCCGCTGGGGAGAGATCTCCGTCGTGGAACGCGAGCACGCGATTGTCGAATGGCACCTCGACGGCCCGCTCTCCGCGTTCTCCGCCGAGGCCTTGGCCGACCCCCGCGCGAAAATCGTCGAATCCGATCTCGTGACGTACGTCAATGAGACATCCAACACGTTCGACGCCCTGTGCCTCGACATCGACAACGGCCCCGGCTGGACCGTCACGGAGGGCAACGGAAATCTCTACTCGGACGCCGGACTGGCAAGCTGCGCACGGGTGTTGAGACCCGGTGGCGTACTCGCCGTCTGGTCCGCCCAGCCCTCGCCGGAATTCGAAGGAACCTTGCGGAATGCCGGGTTCCAGCGGGTGCGTACCGAAGAGATCCCGGTTGCCCGGGGCGTTCCGGACGTCGTACACCTCGGCATCCGCCCTGGATAGCAAAGGTGTGCTGACTCCCCGTACGCTGCTCCCCTGACGCCGATCATTCAAGCGTCAATCGCAACGATGCGCAGGCATAGCCAGTCAGAAGGAATCACCCCACTGATTCCGGAAAGCACACCCCAGGGGCGGGCGATGGAGCAGACACAGACCTCCCACAACGGTTCGGCGACGGCTACCCCGGGCGCGCAGCGCCGGGTTCTCGTCGTCGAGGACGACGCCACGATCGTGGACGCCATCGCGACCCGCCTGCGCGCCGAGGGATTCCTCGTGCAAACGGCGGGCGACGGTCCGGCGGCGGTCGACACGGCCGAGGCCTGGCAGCCCGACCTGCTGATCCTCGACATCATGCTGCCCGGCTTCGACGGTCTGGAGGTCTGCCGGCGCGTGCAGGCCGCACGGCCGGTGCCGGTGATGATGCTCACGGCGCGCGACGACGAGACCGACATGCTGGTCGGGCTGGGCGTCGGCGCCGACGACTACATGACGAAGCCGTTCTCGATGCGGGAGCTGGCTGCGCGTGTGCACGTGCTGCTGCGCCGTGTGGAGCGGGCCGCGCTGGCCGCCGCGACGCCGCGCAGCGGCATCCTGCGCCTCGGCGAGCTGGAGATCGATCACGCTCAGCGACGCGTGCGGGTCCGGAGTGAGGATGTTCACCTCACGCCGACCGAGTTCGATCTCCTGGTCTGCCTGGCGAACACCCCGCGCGCGGTGCTCTCGCGCGAGCAGCTGCTCGCCGAGGTCTGGGACTGGGCGGACGCCTCCGGCACCCGGACCGTCGACAGCCACATCAAGGCGCTGCGCCGGAAGATCGGCGCCGAGCGGATCCGTACGGTGCACGGCGTGGGCTACGCCCTGGAGACCCCGACGCCATGAGCGGCGGACCGGCCGCACGGAGAAACCCCGGGGAGCCGGAACCCTGGGGCGGGGTGAGCCCGTTCTCGATCAAGACCAAGCTGGGCGCGCTGGTCGTCATCTCGGTGCTGATCACCACTGGTCTGTCGGTGATCGCGGTGCACACGAAGACGGAGCTGCGCTTCATCACGGTCTTCTCGATGATCGCCACACTTCTCATCACGCAGTTCGTGGCCCATTCGCTCACCGCGCCGCTGGACGAGATGACCGCCGTGGCCCGCTCCATCTCGCAGGGCGACTACACCCGCCGGGTGCGGGACAACCGCCGTGACGAGCTGGGCGACCTGGCGGTGACGATCAACGCCATGGCCGACGAGCTGGAGGCCCAGGACCGCCAGCGCAAGGAGCTGGTGGCGAACGTCTCGCACGAGCTGCGCACGCCCATCGCGGGTCTGCGCGCGGTGCTGGAGAACATCGTCGACGGCGTCACCCAGGCCGACCCGGAGACGATGCGCACGGCCCTGAAGCAGACCGAGCGCCTCGGCCGGCTGGTGGAGACGCTGCTGGACCTGTCCCGCCTGGACAACGGCGTCGTACCGCTGAAACAGCGGCGCTTCGAGGTGTGGCCCTATCTGTCGGGCGTGCTGAAGGAGGCCAACATGGTCGCCTCCGTGCGCGCGGGCATCGCCACCGGCTCGGGCAGTCACACCCGTACGGACGTCCATCTGCACCTCGATGTGTCCCCGCCGGAGTTGACCGCGCACGCCGACCCGGAGCGCATCCACCAGGTCGTGGCCAATCTCATCGACAACGCGGTCAAGCACAGCCCGCCGCACGGCCGGGTGACGGTCAAGGCGCGGCGCGGCACGCTGCCGGAGTCGCTGGAGCTGGAGGTCCTGGACGAGGGCCCCGGCATTCCGAAGTCCGAGTGGCACCGCGTCTTCGAGCGGTTCAACCGCGGCAGCGCCAAGCGGCCGCAGGGCCCGGGCAGCGACGGCGGCACGGGGCTCGGCCTGGCGATCGCCCGCTGGGCGGTGGATCTGCACGGCGGTCGGATCGGAGTGGCCGAATCCGAGCGAGGTTGCCGGATTCTTGTCACTCTTCCGGGACTTACATCTCTGCCAAGTTGACGTAAAGTTCGAAGCGGAGCCTCAAGATCCACGGGCGTCCGCGCTGACGGACACGTGTGATCAGGCACAGACCCGCGCCGTCGGCGCCCCGGGTGCCGCTCCACCCTTCCCTCCTTAAGCGGAACCACGCTTGTTTCCCGCCATTTCAAGCCCCGAAACACTCTCTGAAGTGTGACTTGCGTGACGTTGAACGGGCCCGGCCTGACCTTCGCGGTCGGGGAGGCGTAGCCTTGATTCCCGCTGTCCATCATCTTGTGAAGCGGAAGAGGGCGGTTGCCGCCGTGTCGCCACAGTCCCCCAGTAACTCGAGCATCTCGACCGACACCGACCAAGCGGGGAAGAACCCTGCCGCGTCGTTCGGTGCCAACGAGTGGCTCGTCGACGAGATCTATCAGCAGTACCTCCAGGACCCGAACTCGGTAGACCGAGCCTGGTGGGACTTCTTCGCCGACTACAAGCCAGGGGCGGCCGCCGCCCCGGCTCCGGCGGGTACCGCGGCCGCGGGGGCCGGGGGGACCACCACCGCCCAGCCGGCGGCCCAGGCCGCCCCCGCCCCGGCCGCGGCCCCCGCCCCGGCGGCCGAGAAGCCCGCCGCCGCGCCGGCTCCCGCCCAGGCGAAGCCCGCCGCGCAGGCCCCGGCCCAGGCCGCCGCTCCGGCGAAGGCCGCTCCGGCCGCCGCCAAGCCGGCCGCCGCGAAGCCGAAGGCCGAGCCCGCCGCCGAGGCCCCGTCGGGTCCCGAGCAGGTCGTGCTGCGCGGCCCCGCCGCCGCGGTCGCGAAGAACATGAACGCCTCGCTGGAGGTGCCCACGGCCACGTCCGTGCGCGCGGTCCCGGTGAAGCTGCTCTTCGACAACCGCATCGTCATCAACAACCACCTGAAGCGCGCCCGGGGCGGGAAGATCTCCTTCACGCACCTGATCGGCTACGCGATGGTGCAGGCCATCAAGGCCATGCCGTCGATGAACTACTCCTTCGCGGAGAAGGACGGCAAGCCGACCCTGGTCAAGCCCGACCACGTCAACTTCGGCCTGGCCATCGACCTGGTCAAGCCCAACGGCGACCGTCAGCTGGTCGTCGCGGGCATCAAGAAGGCCGAGACGCTGAACTTCTTCGAGTTCTGGCAGGCCTACGAGGACATCGTCCGCCGCGCGCGCGACGGCAAGCTGGGCATGGACGACTTCACCGGCGTGACGGTCTCCCTGACCAACCCCGGCGGTCTCGGCACCGTCCACTCCGTGCCGCGCCTGATGCCCGGCCAGTCGGTGATCATGGGCGTCGGCTCCATGGACTACCCGGCTGAGTTCCAGGGCACCTCCCAGGACACCCTGAACAAGCTCGGCATCTCCAAGGTCATGACGCTCACGTCGACCTACGACCACCGGGTGATCCAGGGCGCCGCCTCCGGCGAGTTCCTGCGGATCGTCGCGAACCTCCTGCTCGGCGAGAACAACTTCTACGACGAGATCTTCGAGGCGCTGCGCATCCCCTACGAGCCGGTCCGCTGGCTCAAGGACATCGACGCGTCCCACGACGACGACGTCACGAAGGCCGCCCGCGTCTTCGAGCTGATCCACTCCTACCGGGTCCGCGGCCACGTCATGGCCGACACCGACCCGCTGGAGTACCAGCAGCGCAAGCACCCCGACCTGGACATCACCGAGCACGGGCTCACCCTGTGGGACCTGGAGCGTGAGTTCGCCGTCGGCGGCTTCTCCGGCAAGTCCCTGATGAAGCTGCGCGACATCCTCGGCGTGCTGCGCGACTCGTACTGCCGCACCACCGGCGTCGAGTTCATGCACATCCAGGACCCGAAGCAGCGCCGGTGGATCCAGGACCGCATCGAGCGGGCGCACACCAAGCCGGAGCGCGAGGAGCAGCTGCGCATCCTGCGCAGGCTGAACGCCGCCGAGGCCTTCGAGACCTTCCTGCAGACGAAGTACGTCGGCCAGAAGCGGTTCTCCCTGGAGGGCGGCGAGTCCGTCATCCCGCTGCTGGACGCGGTCCTGGACAGCGCGGCGGAGTCCCGCCTCGACGAGGTCGTCGTCGGCATGGCCCACCGCGGCCGGCTGAACGTCCTGGCGAACATCGTCGGCAAGTCGTACGCGCAGATCTTCCGCGAGTTCGAGGGCAACCTCGACCCGAAGTCGATGCACGGCTCCGGCGACGTGAAGTACCACCTGGGCGCCGAGGGCACCTTCACCGGCCTGGACGGCGAGCAGATCAAGGTCTCGCTCACCGCCAACCCCTCGCACCTGGAGGCGGTGGACCCGGTCCTGGAGGGCGTCTCGCGCGCCAAGCAGGACATCATCAACAAGGGCGGCACGGACTTCACGGTCCTGCCGGTGGCGATCCACGGCGACGCGGCCTTCGCGGGCCAGGGCGTGGTGGCCGAGACCCTGAACATGTCGCAGCTGCGCGGCTACCGCACCGGCGGCACGGTCCACATCGTCATCAACAACCAGGTCGGCTTCACGGCGGCTCCCGAGTCCTCGCGTTCCTCCATGTACGCGACGGACGTGGCCCGCATGATCGAGGCCCCGATCTTCCACGTGAACGGCGACGACCCCGAGGCCGTCGTCCGCGTTGCCCGCCTGGCCTTCGAATTCCGCCAGGCGTTCAACAAGGACGTGGTGATCGACCTCATCTGCTACCGCCGCCGCGGTCACAACGAGTCGGACAACCCGGCCTTCACCCAGCCGCTGATGTACGACCTGATCGACAAGAAGCGCTCGGTGCGCAAGCTGTACACCGAGTCCCTGATCGGTCGCGGCGACATCACCCTGGAAGAGGCCGAGCAGGCGCTGCAGGACTACCAGGGCCAGCTGGAGAAGGTCTTCACGGAGGTCCGCGAGGCCACAGCGCAGCCGGCCGCCGCGGAGCCCACCGACCCGCAGGCCGAGTTCCCGGTCGCCGTGAACACCGCGGTGACCTCGGAGGTCGTCAAGCGGATCGCCGAGTCCCAGGTCAACATCCCCGACCACATCACCGTCCACCCGCGTCTGCTGCCGCAGCTGCAGCGCCGGGCGGCGATGGTCGAGGACGGCACGATCGACTGGGGCATGGGCGAGACCCTCGCGATCGGCTCCCTCCTGCTGGAGGGCGTCCCGGTCCGCCTCGCGGGCCAGGACTCGCAGCGCGGTACGTTCGGCCAGCGCCACGCGGTCATCATCGACCGCAGCACCGGCGAGGAGTACACGCCGCTGCAGTACCTCTCCGAGGACCAGGCGCGGCTGAACGTCTACAACTCCCTCCTCTCCGAGTACGCGGCGATGGGCTTCGAGTACGGCTACTCGCTGGCCCGCCCCGAGGCGCTCGTGATGTGGGAGGCGCAGTTCGGCGACTTCGTCAACGGCGCCCAGACGGTCGTGGACGAGTTCATTTCGTCGGCCGAGCAGAAGTGGGCCCAGACCTCCGGCGTCGTCCTGCTCCTGCCGCACGGTTACGAGGGCCAGGGTCCGGACCACTCCTCGGCCCGCCCGGAGCGCTTCCTCCAGATGTGCGCCCAGAACAACATGACGGTCGCCACGCCGACGTCGCCGTCGAACTACTTCCACCTCCTGCGGTGGCAGGTGCACAACCCGCACCACAAGCCGCTGGTGGTCTTCACGCCGAAGTCGATGCTGCGCCTGAAGGCGGCGGCGGCGAAGGCGGAGGAGTTCACGACGGGCCAGTTCCAGCCGGTCATCGGCGACGCGTCGGTCGACCCGGCCGCGGTCAAGAAGGTCGTCTTCTGCGCCGGCAAGGTCTACTACGACCTGGAGGCCGAGCGTCAGAAGCGCGGCGTCACGGACACGGCGATCATCCGCATCGAGCGCCTGTACCCGCTGCCGGGTGCCGAGCTCCAGGCGGAGATCAAGAAGTACCCGAACGCCGAGAAGTACCTGTGGGCCCAGGAGGAGCCGGCGAACCAGGGTGCCTGGCCGTTCATCGCGCTCAACCTGATCGACCACCTGGACCTGGCGGTCGGCGCCGACGTCCCGCACGGCGAGCGCCTGCGCCGCATCTCGCGCCCGCACGGCTCGTCCCCGGCGGTCGGTTCCGCGAAGCGGCACCAGGCCGAGCAGGAGCAGTTGGTGCGTGAGGTGTTCGAGGCGTAAGCGCCCTCGCGCGTCGTAACTGACCGGGCCGCATCCCCGCTACGGGGGTGCGGCCCGGCCGTTTGCGCGCACATATCCTTGACGGCATGTACTTCACGGACCGTGGCATCGAGGAACTGGAGAAGCGGCGCGGCGAGGAGGAGGTCACCTTCGAGTGGCTCGCCGAGCAGCTGCGGACGTTCGTCGATCTGAACCCCGACTTCGAGGTGCCGGTGGAGCGCCTGGCGACGTGGCTGGCACGGCTGGACGACGAGGACGACGAGTAGGAGTCCGCCGCCGGGCCCGAGCGGTCAGTCGCGTGGATACGTGATGCCGTACGCCAGGCCCAGCGTGCCGTTGGCCAGCAGCAGCCCTCCGGCCGCGACCCAGCCCCCGCTGCGCCGCCATAGCCCCCAGGCCAGGAGCGGTACGCCCGCCGCCACTTGAGCGAGAGCCAGGGCCCGGGCCCTGGGGCCGCCGGTCCAGGGCGTCCAGGGACCGAGGCGGCTGTGGCCGACGCTGTGGCGTTCCCCGACGGCCTCACGCCGGCCCGGCCATGCGACCGGGAGGCTGTCCGGCCGGAGCGCGGCGGCTTTCCGGAGGCGGTCGGCGGGTTCGCCTGGGGCGAGTTCGGGAGGCAGTGCGACGCCCACGCGCGCGAGGACCGCCAGCAGGCCGCGCAGCCGGGTGCGGGCATCGGCCGCGGAGTCGGGTTTCGCCAGCTGGTCGAGGGCCTGCACGTCCAGGACGGGATCGAGGCCCACGCGCGCTGCGAAGGTGCGCAGCGCCTCGTCCTCCCCCACCGGTACGCCGCTCGCGAGCCAGTCGAAGCCGACCGGGCGGCGAAAGCCGGACGCGAGCAGGAACCCCGCGTGGTCGGTGTCCCACCACAGGGCGAGCACGGGCCAGGGCGCCCCCACGGCGAGGGCAGTGGCCCAGCCGGTGACCACCCGGTCGACGGGCTCGCCGCCGTCCCGCCAGGGCCCGCCCTCGGGGACGAGCACGCTCCAGCCGTCGCCCGCTCGAATGAGCTGCACGGGTTCGCGCAGCAGGTGGGCGACGGGGGCGACGGCCCCGGGCGCCTGCCTGCACAGCAGCAGCGCCCCAGGGGCGGGACCTGCGGGTCCGGTACGGCCAGCTTCCGTCGGCATGGTCACACGCTAGGTCGACTCACCCCATTTGAACACTTTTACCCACCCCGCCACCCCACAACGAGTGTCTTGACTTTCCCCTTCCGCGATATATCGTGAATACGAGAAGACGCGATATGGCGCGTTGAGTCGGGGAGGTCTGCACCATGTCCGAGTGGTCCGTCGCGGAACCGAAGAAGCTCACCTTCGACGAGTCCGTGAGCGATCTGCACGTGCGACTCGTCAACGGAACGGTGAACGTGGTGGGCACGGACGAAGGTTCCGCCCGCCTGGAGATCTCCGAGATCGAGGGCCCACCCCTGGTGGTGACCCAGCAGGACGGCACCCTCACGGTGGCCTACGAGGACCTGCCCTGGAAGGGCTTTCTCAAGTGGCTGGACCGCAAGGGCTGGCGCCGCAGCGCGGTGGTCTCCCTGGCCGTCCCGGTCGGCACCCGGGTGGAGGTGGGGGTGGTCGGCGCTGCCGCCGTGATCTCCGGGATCCAGGGACCGTCGGTGGTGAAGGGCGTCACGGGCGACACGACCCTGGTGGGGCTCTCCGGCCCGGTCCGCGCCGACACGGTCTCCGGCAGCCTGGAGGCCCAGGACGTGACCGGCGACCTCCGGTTCAACTCCGTCTCCGGAGACCTCACGGTGGTCGAGGGCTCCGGCCCCTCCGTGCGGGCCGAATCGGTCAGCGGCTCCATGATCATCGACCTCGACCCCGACGGCCCCACGGACGTGCGGCTGACCAGCGTCTCGGGCGAGATCGCGATCCGCCTGCCCTACCCGGCGGACGCGGAGGTCGAGGCCAACACGGCGAGCGGCGCCATCTCCAACGCCTTCGACGGACTACGGGTACACGGCCAGTGGGGCGCCCACAAGATCACGGGCCGCCTCGGCGCGGGCAACGGCACACTGCGGGCCACCACCGTCTCCGGCTCGATCGCCCTGCTGCGCCGCCCGGCCGGAGAGGACGAGGACGAGGAGCCCTGGGACACACACCCCGGCACGGGCAACTCGCCGACGGACCCGCCGGTCGGCCCGCGGGGCGACTCGGGAGACAATTCCGTCTCCGGCCGGAGCGAGGGCGCCACCAGCGTCCCGGCCGACGGCACGACCGACAAGAAGGTGCTCTGACATGCCCCCCGTCTTCGCCCACGGCCGCCTCCGCCTCTACCTGCTGAAGCTGCTGGACGAGGCCCCCCGCCACGGCTACGAGGTGATCCGCCTCCTCGAGGAGCGCTTCCAGGGGCTGTACGCACCGTCGGCGGGCACGGTCTACCCGCGCCTGGCCAAGCTGGAGGCCGAGGGCCTGGTCACCCACACCACCGAGGGCGGCCGCAAGGTGTACTCGATCACGGACGCCGGCCGGGCCGAACTGGCCGACCGCAGCGGCGAGCTGGCCGATCTGGAACTGGAGATCCGGGAGTCGGTCGCGGAGCTGGCCGCCGAGATCCAGGCCGATGTGCGCGGAGCCGCGGGCGACCTGCGCCGAGAGATGCGCGCGGCGGCGACCGAGGCCCGCCGCGGCAACGGCAGCAAGCCCCCCGGCGCACAGGACGCCCCCTTCGGTGACTTCACGGCCTACGGCGACAAGGAGGCGTGGCGCGTCGCCAAGGAGGAGATGCGGCGCGCCAGGCAGGAGTGGAAGGAACAGGCCCGCCGCGCCAAGGACGAGAGTCGCCGCGCTCGCGAGGACGCCCAGCGCGCCCGCCGCCAGGCGAAGGAGGCCCAGGAGCAGGCCCGGGCCCAGGCGCAGGAGCAGGTGCAGCACATCGCCCGCCGGGTCCAGGAGCAGGTGCAGGACCACTTCACACGGGGCGACTGGCCTACGGGCCTGCGCGAGGGCCTGAGCGAACTGGTCAAGGAGGTGGGCGAGTTCGGAAAGGACTACGGCAAGGACTTCGGCTTCGACTGGACCGGCACGGGAACGGGCACCGGCACCGGATCCAACACAGGATCCGGCACAGGATCCGGCTCCCACCGGCCGACCACCCCCGAGGCGCCCCCCGAGGCGCCCCCCGAGCCGCCCCCCTCACAGCCCTCTGCGGACTTCCCGGCCGCCTACGAACCGGCCTGGGCCCACGAGGACACCGCGGACTCCACCGGCGACCCTGCCCGCGACCTGGACCGCCTGCTCGACCGCTTCCGGGACGACATCCGCGACGCGGCCCGCGACCACGGCGTCACCTCCGACCAACTGCGCGACGCCCGCCGCCACCTGTCGACGGCGGCGGCCCATATAGGAGCACTCCTGCGCACGCCGAAGAAGTAGGCGGCCAGTGGGAACGCCCCGTCACCCGGCCTTGGCCTCGCCACCTCCGTACAGCACCCGCACCAGGGTCTCGTACGTCACCCCGTGGTCGGCGAGGACCTCGGCCGGCACGCCGGGTCGCATGGTCAGAGCCAGCAGGATGTGCTCATCACCGATGTGCCGGTCCCGCTGGGCGAGAGCGACGCGCAAGGAGTGCTCCAGAACCCCCTTGGCACCCCGCCCGAACGAGGGCCGCCCCGACCACCACCCCTTGTCCTTCCGGTCGCCGGACATGGCGCCGACCCCGTGCACCTCCTCCACCCGGGCGACGATCTCCGCCACGTCGATCCCCAACCCGGCGAGCGCGTCAGTATCGGCCTGTGAAAGCCCGGCCCGCCGCCGCGCCTGACGCACCGCCTGACGCACGGACTCCCGCCCCTCCCCGAGCCCGAGAGCGGTCAGCGCGAACGACCCACGACTGCCCTCACGGTCGAGCAGCGCCAGCAGCAGATGCTCCGGCTCCACACACTGCCCGTCACCCCCCTCCACATACTCGAACGCGCTCTTCACCACACCCCGGGCGTCGTTCGTGAACCGCTCGAACATCAATGCCTCCCGTACTTCTTGTGCACGGCCTGCCTGCTCACACCGAGTTCGGCGGCGATCTCCTGCCACGACCAGCCCTGATTGCGCGCATTGCGCACCTGTACGGCTTCCAACTGCTCCAGCAGCCTGCGCAGCGCGGCGACGGCCCGCAGGCCGACCCGTGGATCACGGTCACCCGCGCGCTCGGCCAGATCCGTTGCTTCGGTCATACCGTCAACCTACGTTGACACCCGACCTCCGTCAACCCTAGTTGACACACGAAAGCGGTCGGCCCACCCGGACCGACCGCCAACGTCACACAGGGGGCGCCTCAGGAACCCCCGAACACCTCAGGAATTCGTCAGCACGACCTTCCCGAACTGCTCACCCGAAGCCAGCCGTTCGAAGCCCTCACGCGCACGATCCATGGGCAGCACCTCATCGATCACGGGCCGCACACCGGTGGCGGCACAGAACGCGAGCAGATCCTCCAGCTCATCCTTGGTCCCCATCGTGGAACCGACGACCTTGAGCTCGAGGAAGAAGATCCGGGTCAGTTCGGCGTGCGAGGGCCGGTCACCACTCGTCGCACCGGATATCACCAGCGCGCCTCCGGGCTTCAGCGACTTCACGGAGTGCGACCACGTCGCGGCCCCGACGGTCTCGATCACGGCGTCGACCCGCTGCGGCAGCCGCGCCCCGGCCTCCACGGCCTCCACGGCCCCCAGCTCCACGGCCCGCTTCCGCTTGGCCTCGTCCCGGCTGGTCGCGAAGACCCGCAGCCCGGCCGCCTTCCCCAGCACGATGGCGGCCGTGGCGACACCACCGCCGGCTCCCTGCACCAGCACGGAGTCGCCGGGCCGGACACCCGCGTTGGTGAACAGCATCCGATACGCGGTCAGCCACGCGGTCGGCAGACAAGCGGCCTCCTCGAAGGAGAGCTCCTTGGGCTTGGGCAGGATGTTCCAGGTCGGCACGGCGACCTGCTCGGCGAACGTGCCCTGGTACCGCTCGGTGAGGATGGAACGAGGCTCCTTGGGCCCCACCCCGTGCCCGGTCTGCCCGATCACGGAGTGCAGGACGACCTCGTTGCCGTCCTCGTCGACACCGGCGGCGTCACAGCCGAGGATCATCGGCAGCTTGTCCTCTGCGAGGCCGACGCCACGCAGGGACCACAGGTCGTGGTGGTTGAGGGAGGCGGCCTTGACCGTGACGGTACTCCAGCCGGAGCGGGCCTCGGGAGCCGGACGCTCTCCCAACTCCAGGCCGGTCAGCGGCTGGTCGCGGTCGATTCGGGCGGCATAGACAGCGAACATGACCTTGACGATAGGTTCCCGGACCGACCGTTGGAACCACCGCCGCATGTGAGACACACCCTCTTGCCAGGCACTCCACGTTGATGCCGCTGCCGGCACCCGGCGGGTCCGCAGCCGGGCGTTTTCAAGGTGCGCGGCGTTGCTGCTGGGGCGGGGTGGGTCCGCAACCCGGCGGAACGGGGTCCCGCAGCCAGGGCAGCCACGACGCGCCCGCACCCGCGCACGGCGAGAAGGGGACGTGTCGGGGGGTGTCCGCCCGCAGCGGTTGGCGCGTCAACGAACAGTCAGTCGGCGTGAGACCCCATCGCGCCGTTCCGAGGACGGACACCCCCCGACACGGCCCCGACCCACAACCCGGCGCATAGGCGCGACGCGCACCCCCACCCCACCCGCACAGGCCGCCGCAGGCACCCCACCACCCAAACAGCCCCACCCACCCCCACCAAAAGAAATGGCCCCGCCCACACTCGGACGGGGCCACATCACGGCAGTGTCACCGCCGAGCCACACCCTCAGCCCGCGCAGCCGCAGCCACAGCCGCCGTCACCGCCGGCGCGACCCGCTCGTCGAACGGCGACGGGATGACGTAGTCGGCCGCGAGATCGTCCCCGACCACGGACGCCAGCGCCTCGGCCGCTGCCAGCTTCATCCCCTCGGTGATCCGGGAGGCCCGCACCTGCAGCGCCCCCGCGAAGATCCCCGGGAACGCCAGCACGTTGTTGATCTGGTTGGGGAAGTCCGACCGCCCGGTAGCCACCACGGACGCGTACTTGTGCGCGACCTCCGGGTGCACCTCAGGATTCGGGTTCGCCATGGCGAACACAAACGCACCCTCGGCCATCGAGGAAACCGCAGCCTCCGGCACCGTCCCACCGGACACCCCGATGAACACATCGGCCCCGTCCAGCGCGGCCTCCAGCGACCCGCTGATCCCCGCCTTGTTCGTGAACCCGGCCAGCTCCTGCTTCACCGCAGTGAGGTCGTCCCGGTCCGCCGACACGACACCCTTGCGGTCGGCCACCGCGACATCCCCGATCCCGGCCTCGACCAGCATCCGCGCGATGGCGACACCCGCCGCCCCCGCCCCGGAGATGACAGCCCGCAGCTCCCCCAGCGACCGCTGGCTCAGCCGCGCGGCGTTCCGCAGGGCCGCCAGCGTCACCACCGCCGTACCGTGCTGGTCGTCATGGAAGACCGGAATGTCCAGCCGCTCCTGCAGCTTCCGCTCGATCTCGAAGCACCGGGGCGCCGAGATGTCCTCCAGGTTGACCCCGCCGAACGACGGCGCGAGCCGCACCACGGTCTCGACGATCTCGTCGACGTCCGTGCAGTTCAGCGCGATCGGAACCGCGTCCACGCCCCCGAACTGCTTGAACAGAATCGCCTTGCCCTCCATCACCGGGAGGGAGGCCTCGGGCCCGATGTCACCGAGCCCCAGCACGGCCGTACCGTCCGTCACGACGGCGACGACCGACGACTTCCACGTGTAATCGTGGACGAGGTCCGGCTGCTCCGCGATCGCGCTGCACACCTTCGCGACGCCGGGCGTGTACGCCAGGGACAGGTCGTCCTTGTCGCGGACCGGCACCGTGGCCTGCACGGCCATTTTGCCGCCGCGATGCAACGCGAACGCCGGGTCGAAGGAGTCGAGGGGCTCCGCACCGCCCTCGTGACCCGTATGGTCCGTCGTGCTCTCGCTGCGAGGATTGACGATCTCCGCTGCCACTTCGTTTTACCCCTTAAATCTTCATTGGTTTGAGGGTGGCCACTCCTGGTGAGGCGTGGGCGGGCACCGCGTACGGCCATGGTCGTGCTGGGTACGAGTTACGTACGGGCACATACGCGACGGGCGCGCCGCACACGCGCCCTGAGCCCCGGATGAGGGGTGTAAAGACCCTTCTTACCGGACGGACGGCGCCGACGACGAGTCCATAACGCGAAGGTCACATGCACACGCCCCGACTCTTCGACCAAAATCGGGACAAGGTCTGGACAAACCAGCGGCAACCGCTCAAGCGTCGGCGAAGCCTGCGGCCCTCGTACCGAAATCCCGGGATTCGCCGAAGATCTTCCGGCCGGAAGGAAAGATTCCAACAGAAGGTCCGGCCGTGATGTACCGGAGTGGTGCGGTTCGGGGGTCGCCCGTTATCCGATTTTGACATGGATGGCGCCCAGAATGCCGCAGTCCGAATGGCAAGATGCCGTAATCACACGAGGTCGCGACACTCGAAGACGTGTGCTCTCGTCGACCCACGGTTCTGCCGGCACCGTCGGCAGTCCACGGCTCCGCCGAATCCATCGGCGGCGCCCCGCCTGCCGAACCCTCGGCGGCGCCCCGCCCCATCGGCAACTCCACCCATCCGCCGGAGGAACCCACCATGACCGCAAGCTCCACCCGTCGTACGACCGCCGCGCACTCCCGGCTAGCAGCGGTCGGTGCGATCGCGGTCGCAGGCGCGCTGATGCTCACCGGATGCGGTGACCAGACCAAGGACAACGGCTCCAGCGACACGGCGGCCTCGGCCCCGCTCGCCGACAAGCTGCCGAAGTCCGTCCGCGACAAGGGCGTCATCAAGGTCGGTTCCGACATCGCCTACGCCCCGGTCGAGTTCAAGGACAACTCCGGCAAGGTGGTCGGGATCGACCCGGACCTCGCCGCCGCCATGGGCAAGCAGCTCGGGGTCGACTTCCAGTTCGAGAACGGCACCTTCGACACGCTGATCACGGGTCTGCGCTCCAAGCGGTACGACATCGCCATGTCCGCGATGACCGACACCAAGGACCGCCAGGAGGGCATCGACTCCGACACCGGCAAGAAGGTCGGTGAGGGCGTCGACTTCGTGGACTACTTCACCGCCGGTGTCTCGATCTACACCAAGAAGGGCGACGACCAGGGCATCAAGACCTGGTCCGACCTGTGCGGCAAGAAGATCGTGCTGCAGCGCGGCACGGTCTCCGAGGACCTCGCCAAGGCGGAGTCGAAGAAGTGCCCGGCCGGCAAGAAGATCGCCATCGAGCCCTTCGACAACGACCAGCAGGCCCAGACCCGCCTGCGCGCGGGCGGCGCCGACGCCGGCTCGTCCGACTTCCCGGTCGCCGCGTACGCGGTGAAGACCTCCGGTGGCGGCAAGGACTTCCAGCTGGTCGGCGAGCAGATCGAGGCCGCCCCGTACGGCATCGCGGTCGCCAAGAACCAGACGCAGCTGCGGGACGCCCTCAAGGCCGCGCTCGACGCCGTCATCAAGAACGGCGAGTACGAGAAGATCATGAAGAAGTGGGGCGTCACCGACGGCTCCATCGACGCGGCCACCATCAACGGCGGCAAGTGACCGCAGCTCAGCGGCACTGAAAGGCAACACCCGTGACTGTTGACATCGACAAGACGCCGGCCGACACACCCCCGGCCGGACCGGAGGCCATCAAGGCCATCCCGGTCCGGCACTACGGGCGGTACGTGTCCGCCGTCGTCGCCATCGCCCTGCTGGTCGGGGTCGTCTACGCGTTCTCCCAGGGCAAGATCAACTGGGGCGCGATCCCGGACTACTTCTTCGACGACCGCATCCTGGACGGCGTGGGCAAAACGCTCCTGCTGACCGTGCTGTCCATGGTGATCGGCATCGTCGGCGGCGTCCTGCTCGCCGTGATGCGCCTGTCGAAGAACCCGGTGACCTCGTCGATCGCGTGGTTCTACATCTGGTTCTTCCGCGGCACCCCGGTCCTGGTGCAGCTGATCGTCTGGTTCAACCTGGGCCTGGTCTTCGAGTACATCAACCTCGGGCCGTTCTACAAGGACGAGTGGTCGGACTTCATGACCCCGTTCCTGACGGCGCTGCTGGGCCTCGGCCTCAACGAGGCCGCGTACATGGCGGAGATCTGCCGGGCCGGTCTGCTCTCGGTCGACGAGGGCCAGACCGAGGCGTCGCACGCGCTGGGCATGAGCCACTCCAAGACGCTGCGCCGGATCGTCATCCCGCAGGCGATGCGCGTGATCGTGCCGCCGACGGGCAACGAGGTCATCAACATGCTGAAGACGACCTCGCTGGTCTCGGTCGTCCAGTACCCCGAGTTGCTCCGAGCGGCTCAGGACATCGGCCAGACCTCCGGCGCCCCCGCCGAGATGCTGTTCCTGGCGGCGGCCTGGTACCTGCTGATGACCTCCATCTTCAGCATCGGCCAGTACTACCTGGAGCGGTACTACGCGCGTGGTTCGAGCCGGTCCCTGCCGGCCACCCCGTTCCAGAAGATCAGGGCGAACGTGCTCTCCCTGTCCAGCCGCTCCAAGCCGACGGGAGGCAAGGCATGACCGCCATGGTCAAGGCCGAGGGCGTCCACAAGTCCTTCGGCCCCGTAGAGGTCCTCAAGGGCATCGACCTGGAGGTGAAGTCCGGCGAGGTGTTCTGCCTCATCGGCCCCTCCGGCTCCGGCAAGTCGACCTTCCTCAGGTGCATCAACCACCTGGAGAAGATCAACGCCGGCCGTCTGTACGTCGACGGCGAGCTGGTCGGCTACCGCCAGAAGGGCGACAAGCTCTACGAGCTGAAGGACAGCGAGGTCGCCGTCAAGCGGCGGGACATCGGCATGGTCTTCCAGCGCTTCAACCTGTTCCCGCACATGACGGCCGTGGAGAACGTCATGGAGGCGCCGGTCCAGGTCAAGGGCGTGAGCAGGAGCCAGGCCCGGGCGCGCGCCCAGGAGCTCCTGGACCGGGTGGGCCTGGCCGACAAGGCGGGCAGCTACCCCTCGCAGCTCTCCGGCGGCCAGCAGCAGCGCGTCGCCATCGCCCGGGCCCTCGCCATGGACCCGAAGCTGATGCTGTTCGACGAGCCGACCTCGGCGCTCGACCCGGAGCTGGTCGGTGACGTCCTGGACGTCATGCGCGACCTCGCCGAGTCCGGTATGACGATGATCGTCGTCACTCACGAGATGGGCTTCGCCCGCGAGGTGGGCGACAGCCTGGTCTTCATGGACGACGGTGTGGTGGTCGAATCCGGTCACCCGCGCGAGGTGCTGACGAACCCGCGGCACGAGCGGACGAAGTCGTTCCTGTCCAAGGTGCTCTGACGGTACGCACACCGAGGGGGCGGTACGGAACTCCGTACCGCCCCCTTCGCGCGCTCCGCGCCCGGTTACCTCAGGGCGAGCAGCAGGGTGTCCGAGGGCGAGCACCACACCGGCCTGGCCTCCCCGAATCCCTTCTCGCGCAGCACGCGCGCGTGCCATGCACCCGAGGGCATGTCGCCGTCGGCGTGTTCGCCGTAGATCTCGTAGCGCCGGGCCGTGGGCCCCGCGAGGACCGGGTCCTTGGCGGCGAGCTGCCACCATTCGGACCAGTCGAGGATGCCGTCCCGCTTGGCCTGATCCATACGTGCGTGCCGCTGTGCCCGCTCGGCGGCGTTGATCCGGGGCGTGGACTCGTCGATCATGTGATCCGCGTTCATGAAGACACCGCCGTCGCGGACGAGTCCCGCGACCTGGCCGTAGAGGTCCGCGAGGGGTTCCCGGTGCAGCCAGTGCAGGGCCGTCGCGGTCAGGACGGCGTCGTACGAGTCGTACGGCAGCTTCGCCGGCCAGTCGGGGTCCTTGAGGTCGGCGGTGACGAGGCCGACCCGGTCGTCGCCCGCGAAGGTGCCCTCGGCGATGGCGAGGAGCGCCGGGTCGAGGTCGACGCCGGTGCTGGTGGCCTCGGGGAACCGGGCGAGCAGCCGGGCGGTGATGCTGCCCGTGCCGCAGGCGAGGTCGAGTACGCGCGGGGCGGTGCCCACCAGGGCCTCGACCTCCCCCATAGCCCGAAAGGCATGGGGGGACCCCCACCGAGCATGATCCGGAACCGCTCCTCGCGGTCGGGCAGGTACCACTCCTGCTGCCGGTCCCAGCTCTCCTGCCAGGCACGCCAGTCGGTGGTGGCCGCAGTGGTGTCGGAGTCCGTCATCGAGCCCCTCCCCCGTAATACCCTGGAAGCACCATCAGCTGTTACCAGTGCGCGCTCACGACAATAAAGCCCCTCCGTAAGGACTACAAGTGGAACTGGCCTATTACTCGGACTACGCCGTGCGCCTCGTCAACACCGAGGAACCGGCCCGGGGCAAGGACACGCTGACGTCGGTCGAGGCCGTCCGCGACCTGTTCGGCGCGAGCCAGTCGGCGGCCCGCCGCGCCACCGACTCGGACGTGACGCGGTTCCGCTCGATCCGGGCCCGGCTGCGCGCGGTCTTCGAGGCGGCCGACACGGGCGACGAGACCCTGGCCGTCGACCTGCTGAACTCCCTCCTCCTGGAGTTCCCCGTGAGCCCGCAGATCTCGGGGCACGACTTCCGCGACGACGACGGCCGCCCTCTGTGGCACATGCACCTGGCGGACCACCCGTCCAACGCCACCGCGGGCTACGCGGCGATCGCGGCGATGGGCCTGGCGTTCCACCTGACCGAGTACGGCGTGGACCGGCTCGGCCTGTGCGAGGCCGCGCCCTGTCGCAACGCCTACCTGGACACCTCCACGAACCGCTCCCGGCGCTACTGCTCCGACCGCTGCGCGACCCGCGCCAACGTGGCGGCCTACCGGGCCCGCAAGCGCCGCGAGGCCGATCTGTCGGAGAACACCGGCCTGGCGGCCGACAGCACCCAGCCCAGCAGCGCCCAGGGCGAGCGCCCGGTCCCGCGCGGCCGGTAACGGAACCGGACCCTCCCCAGCACCAGGTCGTCCGGCACGACGCCGTAGTCGGTGCTGTCACCACCGGCGTACGCGTTGTCCCCGAGCACCCACCAGCCGCTCTCGCGCCGCTGGGCGACCCGCTTCACGACGAGCAGGTCCTGCTGGAAGGGATGCCTCAGTACGACGACGTCACCGGGCTTGACCCGGGCCCCGTAGTGCACCAGGAGCCGGTCCCCGTGGCACAGCGTGGGCACCATGGACGGCCCGGTCACCTCGGCGACACCGAAGGGCGCGGCCGACCTCCCCCGCTCGGACTCCTGCGACAGCTCCGGCATCACCCGGCACCTCCCCGGTTCTTCCTCCACCAGTCTCAGTCTCACCCCGGACTTTTGTCCTAAGCCCATGGGGGCACCCGCGAAAACCCGTCCCCCACGGAGTAATGTCCCCTGTGAGAAGACGATCACGAGGAAGGAATGCTCCATGCTTTCCCGCCTGTTTGCCCCCAAGGTCAAGGTCAGTGCGCACTGCGACCTGCCCTGCGGTGTGTACGACCCTGCCCAGGCCCGCATCGAGGCGGAGTCGGTCAAGGCTGTCCAGGAGAAGATGGCCGGTAACGACGACCCGCACTTCCAGGCGCGCGCCACCGTCATCAAGGAGCAGCGCGCGGAGCTCGCGAAGCACCACGTGTCCGTGCTCTGGAGCGACTACTTCAAGCCGCCGCACTTCGAGAAGTACCCGGAGCTGCACCAGCTGGTCAACGACGCCCTCAAGGCCCTCTCGGCCGCCAAGGGCTCGACCGACCCGGCGACCGGCCAGAAGGCTCTGGACTACATCGCCCAGATCGACAAGATCTTCTGGGAGACCAAGAAGGCCTGATCTTCGATCATGCCGTTTGACCTGCGATTCCCTTGGTCGCCTGGTCACCCTGTCCGCACCCGGTCCGCAGGCCGCCGAGCACGGCGTCCATGACGGTCCGGGTGCGGTCTTTCTTGTCCGGCCACAAGTGGGCGTTGCCTGGCAGCTCTTACGCCATGTCGACCGGCGTCCGCGCACCTGAACGGGCCGAGCCGGCACGGGGGAAGAAATCAGCCACCCGAAGTCGACGCACACACCGGAAACTCACTCACTTTTCACAACAGTCACATACTGAATCAGCAGATGAGCAGGCAGACCCGTCCGTCTCCGGCCATCATCCACTGTCATGGCACGTTCAAGCCATCCTTCCCCCGCCCCATCTGTCTCTCTTGACCCTCCACTTCGGCCTGTGGCTATGGTGACCTCCGCGAACGCAGCGTGACCAAGCTGCCAGACAGTGCGTCACCCAGTGCCTCGGGGGACGCCGTCGCCATGGGGGGATACATGGGGGAATACATCGTCATGCCTGGGTGCCGGGCGGTGAGCACTCGCCTATTCGGCCTTGCCGGCCCGCCCGCCTTCATGCGGCTCCCCTGACTCCCAGCACGCGCCGGGCTGCCTGGGTTGACGTGCGTAACTCCACTCCCATTTCACCTGTACGGCCGTGTTGACCGGCTGCCTGGTGACGCTGGCGGTCCTTGCCTACCGCCGCTACCGGAAGGGACACGCGCGTTGAGCGACACCGTTCACATACTCACCCGCCGTCAGACTCCCGGCCTGGCCGCTGGTCTCACGGCAGGGGCCCTCCCGGCGCACCGGCACCGTTCCTCCCGCAGCGCCGCAGAAAGGCTGCGGCCTGCCTCTCAAGCCAGTGAATCCTCGACGAAGGGAACACCTGATTTCCATGCGTACACTGACACGCGCCATAGCCCCGGTCGCTGCTCTCGTCGCCGTCCTGGCAACCGCTCCACTGGCCTCGGCGGAAGGCCCCGTTCCCACAGGCCACAACACGGTCGTCCCGGGGACCAGCGTCGAGTTCTCCGAAGCCGGCGTACGCGATGCACAGACCCGTGCCGTCGCAGCCGAGAATCCGGCAGCGGTCCGTGCCACCGCCTCGCTGTGTGGAAGCGGCTACGAACTGGAGAACGCGGAGCGGCTTCCCGACGCACGGCGCTTCGGAACTCTGTTCACCTACACCAAGCACACGACCGCCAAGGACGGGGCGTGCGCGGTCTTCGACAACAACCTCGGCACAGCGAAGAAGATGAAGCTCAAGCTGTGCCCGAACCTGACTGACGCGCCGTGCAAGGTGGATGAGGGTACCTTCTCCCAGTACGCGGGGCCGGTGAAGTACGAGACCACTGGCAGCGACTCGGTGGACTGCGCCGAGGTGACGGCCATCATGTGGTCGAGTGGTGTGCCGATCATCGACCGGGTCAAGTCTGTGGCGCCCTGCGACTGATCATGCCCACGCTCTGCGTACCGCGTCTCAATCCTCCTTCAGCCAGGGAAGATCCCCGCACCGCGGGTCACCGACCTGGGCGGAACTGAGGGACGATCAGGTAGATCCCGTACGCCACCACGGCCGCGCAGGCCAGGAAGCAGAGGGCCGCCTGGCCCAGGCCCATGGCGGAGGTGCCGCCCGGGTGTTCCCGGGCGCCCTCCAGCCGGGCGAGCCCGAGGACACCGAGGGCGAAGACGACGACCACGGCGACGGTGACGCCGATGCTCACCGCGGCGACCTCACCGAGTGCGGTCCAGTTCGGATGCATGTCCGGCTCCCCCTTCTGCAGGTGTTCTCAGGCGGCCGTGCCGACCTTGGCGGGCGGCTCGGTGCGGATGCTGACCTCGTGCGCGTCGTTGACGTTGTGCGCGTGCACCGGGTTGCGTCGCGAGACGGCCACGATGCCCGCGGCCAGGGCCGCGCCGACCAGCGCGACGACCGCCGTACCGAGGTCACCGCCGTTCTGGACGACGCTCGCGGCCAGGCCGCCGACCAGCCCGGCGGCGGGCAGGGTGACCATCCAGGCGATCGCCATCCGGCCCGCGACGCCCCAGCGGACCTCCGCGAGCCTGCGGCCGAGCCCCGCGCCGAGGATGCTGCCCGAGGCGACCTGAGTGGTGGACAGGGCGAAGCCTAGGTGGGCGGAGGTGAGGATGACGGTGGTGGAGGCGGTCTCGGCGGCGAAGCCCTGCGGCGACTGGATCTCGGTGAGGCCCTTGCCCATCGTGCGGATGATCCGCCAGCCGCCGAGGTACGTGCCGAGGCCGATGGCGAGGCCCGCGGAGGCGATGACCCACAGGGGCGGGCCGGCGTCGTGGCCGAGCGCGCCGGCCGAGATCAGGGTGAGGGTGATGACGCCCATGGTCTTCTGCGCGTCGTTCGTGCCGTGGGCGAGGGAGACCAGCGAGGCGGAGGCGATCTGGCCGATCCGGAAGCCCTTGGTGACGGAGTCCTTGCGGGCGCGGACGGTGAGCCGGTAGGCGAGGTAGGTGGCGATCAGCGCGGCGACACCGGCCACGAGCGGCGAGGCCACCGCCGGGACGAGCACCTTCTCGACGACCTTGTCGAAGTTGACGCCGTGGCTTCCCGCCCCGACCCACACGGCCCCGATCAGCCCGCCGAACAGGGCGTGCGAGGAGCTCGAGGGCAGCCCCACGAGCCAGGTCAGCAGGTTCCACAGGATCGCCCCGACCAGCCCCGCGAAGATCATCCCCGGGCTGACAAGGGTGTCGTCCACGATGCCGCCCGAGATGGTCTTGGCCACCTCGGTGGAGAGAAAGGCACCGACGACATTGAGGACACCGCTGATCAGGACCGCCGTACGGGGAGCCAGCGCGCCGGTGGCGATGGACGTGGCCATCGCGTTCGCCGTGTCGTGGAATCCGTTGGTGAAGTCGAAGGCGAGCGCCGTGACAATGACGACCGCCACGAGGAACGTGATGTGGTCCATTCCTGAATGCAAACAAGGGCAGACCAATCCACGGGGAACGGCGAGGCAAAGGCTGGTCAAGGTTCACGCAGGTGGCCGTGACGGGGCCCCTCTACGATCGCGCCCATGAGGATCCGCTGGACATACGCCTTCGCCGACCGGCCACGCGAGGCCTTCGGTACCGCATGTGACTTCTGGACGGTCGTCACGGACACGCGGCTTTCCGAACTCCGCGGACAGCACTCCGAGTTCGTGACCCTGCTCCCCGACGGCGCCGACGCGTGCGTGAAGGCCCAGGCGGTGCGGTCGGGGGAAGGCGGAGCGCATCTCGACTTCTGCGTGGACGACGTGGCGCGGTTCGCGGACTCGGCGGTGCGGCTCGGGGCGGGCGTGGTGGCGGACCTCGGGTCGCTCGTCGTGCTGCGTTCGCCCGGCGGGCAGTTGTTCTGCGGGGAGCTGTGGCGCGGCCAGTCGTCGCGCCCGGGTGTGGTGCGGGGCAGCCGGTTCGACCAGGTGTGCGTGGACGTCCCGCCGTCGTCGTACGACGCCGAAGTCGCCTTCTGGAGCGGCTTGCTGGACGGCTGGGTGTCGCGTCCCGGCGCGCTCCCGGAGTTCCATGTGGTCGAGCCGCCTCCCGGCCTGCCGGTCCGGCTGCTTCTGCAACGCCTCGGCGAGGAACGCCCGGCCTCCGCCCACTTCGACCTCGCGTGCACGGACGTCGCCGCGACCCGCGCGTGGCACGAGGGACTCGGGGCCGTACGCCTGGCCGACCACTCCGGCTGGACGGTGATGCGCGACCCGGCGGGCGGCACGTACTGCCTGACGGCCCGGGATCCGGAGACGGGCGGGCCGCGCCGCTAGTCGGCCTCCGTGTACGCGTACGCGCACAGGGCCACATCGACGCCCTCGGGCGTCGGACAGGGCGGCAGACTCGGTGTCTCGTCGGGTTTCGTCTCTTCCCAGACGTACGGCCCCTGAGGCTCCGTCGAGTCCTGCATCCACAGGGTCAGCGCACCTGCCACGACCACGGCGAGCGCCCACACGATGACCGCCCAGCGCCACACCCCGCGACGCCCCTCCCCCGTCATGCCCATGCCTCACACGCTAGTCCCTCAAGCGCGCCGCCCGCGCCTGGAGATAGCGCTGCTCGGGCAGGCTGAGGGTCTGGGCGGCCGCCGACTCGTAGGCGGCCCGGGCGGCTTCGGGCTCGCCCGCGCGTTCGAGGAGGTGGCCTCGTACGGCGTCCAGGCGGTGGCCTTTCAACGTGCCCGACAAGGCGTCCAGTTCGGTCAGGCCGGCGCGCGGGCCGTGGACCATGGCGACGGCGACCGCGCGGTTGAGGCGTTCGACCGGCCCGGGGACCAGGCCGACGAGGACGTCGTACAGGCCCAGGATCTCGGCCCAGTCCGTCGCCTCGGGCGAAGGTGCCTCGTCGTGTACGGCGGCGATCGCGGCCCGCAGGGGGTACGGCCCGGGCCTGCCCCGGGACAGGGCCCGCGTCACCAGTGCGACGCCCTCCTCGACGGCGGCCTTGTCCCAGCGGTCGCGGTCCTGCTCGTCGAGGGGAATCAGCTCCCCGCCCGGCCCGCTGCGCGCATCACGGCGGGCGTCGGTGAGCAGCATCAGCGCGAGCAGCCCGGCCACCTCGCAGTCGTCGGGGAGCAGCCGGTGGACCGTCCGGGTCAGCCGTACGGCCTCGCCCGCCAGGTCGGGGCGCTGGAGGGCGGTGCCGGAGGTGGCGGTGTAGCCCTCGTTGAAGATCAGGTAGAGGGTCTGCAGAACGGACGGCAGCCGCTGCTCCCAGCTGTCCGGGCGGCCGAAGCGCACGCCCCGCACCTTCTGCTTGGCCCGGCTGATGCGCTGCGCCATCGTCGCCTCCGGGACCAGATACGCGCGGGCGATCTCCGCCGTGGTCAGACCGCCGACGGCACGCAGCGTGAGCGCGATCTGGGCGGGCGGTGTGAGGTCCGGATGGCAGCACAGGAAGAGCAGCGAGAGGGTGTCGTCCTCGCGGGGAGCGCGCTCCCTGGGCGGCGGGGCGGTGAAGGCGTCGCGGGGCGTGAGCGCCGCCGCCCGCTCCTCGCGCTGCCGCCGGGCCTCCTCGCTGCGCAGGGCGTCGGTCAGCCGCCGCGAGGCCACCTTGATCAGCCAGCCGCGCGGATTGCCGGGCACGCCCGCCGAGGGCCACTGCCCGGCCGCCGCGAGCAGCGCCTCCTGTACGGCGTCCTCGGCCGCGTCGAAGTGCCCGTACCGTCTGACCAGCGCGCCGAGGACCTGCGGCGCGTTCCGGCGCAGCAAGTCCTCGACCTCGGGTGTGTTCCTCACCGGCGGGTCCGTCGGCGTCGCACGGGCCGGCTCGTCAGATGTCCCCGCTGCCGTCCATGATCGGGCGGATCACGACCGGGTAGTCGGGTGCACCGGCCGGCTGGGGGCAGCGGGAGATGCGGTCGGCGATCTCCGTGACCCGCTCCAGGCTCTCGCACTCCAGGACCCAGTAGCCGGCCAGCAGCTCCTTGGTCTCGCTGTACGGGCCGTCGGTGATCACGGCCTTGCCGTCGTCACCGAGGGTGACATGCCGGGTCTGCGCCGGCTCGGCCAAGCCCTGCCCGTCGACGAACTCACCGGTCTCGGAGAGATCGTCGTTGATGGCTCCCATGTAGGCGAACATCGCCTGCATCTCTTCCTCGTTCCAGGCGGGCGAGTCCGCTGACGCCTTGCCGCGCATGGCCTCGTAGTCCGCCTGTGTGCCCTGCACCATGACCAGGTACTTCATCAGTCCGCTCCTTCGGCTCTCACCACCCTGCCGGGCGGCTCTCACAGGGGACGTCGGAGCCGCTCCGGGATTCTCGACACGAGTTCAGGAGTTTTCCGAGACGGTTTCTCCGGGGGCCGTTTCGGCCGGGGTCGTCGCAGGTGGGGCGGTGTCATCGTCCGCCGAACGGGGGGCCGGGTCGGGCCGGGTTTCCTCGGCAGGCCGCGTGTCCGCGACGGTGGGGGCGATGTGAGCGGCCTCCGCGTCGTGGGCCCCGCACTCGGGGTTGTGGCAGGGGCCCGCCACCCACAGGGGGACCCACGTGCCCAGCGTCTTGTGGCGCCGGACGACTGTTTCCACTGGCTGTCCGCAGGCCGGACAGACATGTTCGTCTCTGCCCATGTCCTCAGAGTAGGACGGTCGGGGGCTCAGCGCTTCCTGCTGTACGAGCGCACCAGCACGCCGTTGCCGAACGTACGCACGGACTCCAGGGTGAACTCCGAGATCGCGAACCCGGCCCCGAACATGGGCATGCCAGAGCCGTACACCAGCGGATAGGTCTTGATGACGAGTTCGTCGATCTCGTCGAGCAGCTCGCCCGCGACCTTCGAGCCGCCACACAGGTAGATGCCGAACCCGCTGTCCTCGGCCTTCAGTTCGCGGACCTTGCCGACCAGGTCGTCCGCGATGATCTCGACGTTCGGGTCGGGCGACTCCTTCAGCGTGCCGGAGGCGACGTACTCGCGCAGGTGGGCGTGCGGGCTGGTGATGCCCTCTTTCAGGGCGAGGTCGTAGCTGCCGCGGCCCTGGATGACGGTGTCGAACCGCTTGTTCGGCAGGTCGTCCAGGCCGAGGGCTCGCCGGCCCAGGGTCGGCAGGGTCTCCGGATACTCCGCCTTCAGGAAGGCGAAGAACTCCTCGCCGACGAAGGGGAACATCGACGCCGCGTCGCCGTCCGGGTCCCCGATGAAGCCGTCGACGGAGCAGGCGATGAAGTAGGTGAGCTTTCGCAAGCCGGTCTCTTTTCGCAGGCTGTCGATGCAACAACTTCAGTTGTAGTGCTCCTGATGTAGTGGTTGTAAGCCAAATCTCCGCGAGCCGTCGGAAGTGGGAGAAGGGACTCCGCATGGTCAGCAATCCCGAGCGCCGGGCCGCACTCGTCGACGCCGGTGTCGAGGTGCTCGCACGGGAGGGGGCGCGCGGACTGACGTTCCGCGCGGTGGACACGGAGGCCGGTGTGCCGGTGGGTACCGCCTCCAACTACTTCACCGGACGCGCCGACCTGCTGCGCCAGATCGACACCCGGCTGCACATACGGCTCGCGCCGGACCCCGCGGTGGTCGCCGAGCTGATAACCCGGCCGAAGGACCGCTCACTGGTCATGGCCTTCATGCACGACCTCATGGCCCGCGCGACCCGCGACCGCACGGGCTATCTCGCCCTCATGGAGCTACGACTGGAGGCCACCCGGCGCCCCGAACTGCTCGCCTCCTACACCAAGTCGGTGCGCGGCGACCTGGAGGAGGCCATGGAGTTCCACCGGACGGCCGGGCTGCCCGGCGGCGACGAGTCCGTCGCCGTGCTGTATCTGGCCATGCTCGGGCTGCTCCTGGAGCATCTGACCCTGCCGGGCGTCCTGGAGGGCGTACTGCCCGGGGTGGGCCTGCCGGACGGGCTGGTGGAGCGGATCGTGGCGACGGTACTGCCGGAGGAGGACCAGGGCCGGGGCCTGGACCAGGCTCAGGGGCAGGAGCGGGAGCAGGAGGGCAGGGTCTAAGAGCCCGTGCGCGGCTCGCGCCACATCGGCCACATGGCCGGGCCGTCCGGGAGGTCGAGTACCGGACCGGCGACCTCGAAGCCGAGGCGCTCGTACAGCTTGCGGCTGCGGGCGTTGCTGGCCTCCAGATAGGCGGACAGCCCCTCGCGGTCGCAGCGGTCGAGGACCGACTCGATGAGCGCGGTGCCGAGTCCCTCGCCCTGGCGGCCGGGGGCGACGCCGATCATCCACAGGTACTCGTGGGCCCGCCCCGAGGGGTGGATGGCGGCCGTCAGCCGGCCGATCAGCTCGATGCGCTCGTTGTCCGGGTCGACGGCCGCCCGCACCTGGGCCGGACCGTCGTCGTCCTCGGGGTCACCGTCATGGTCGCCGGCCGGTATGGACAGCCACAGCGCACAGGCCGAGCCGTCCTCGGTGACGTCGATACGCCCGGCCGCGAGCACGATGTCGGTGAAGGCGGCCATGAGTCCGGGGTGATGTTCACGGCGATCCTCCGCACCGGGGAAGACCCAGCCGCTCACGGGGTCGTCCTGGAACGCCTCGTCCAGCAGCCGGACGACCGACTCCCGGTCCGCCTCGCCCGCCGTACGGATCGCCACGCCCATGGCCCGCCCCTTCGCTCGTCCCGACGGGCGTTGATCGTAGGAGGGTTGAGAGTCGCCGGGGCAGGCGGGGCGCGAGCTTGGCGGAATTCAGTCGAACATCTGTCCAAACTCCATCGCGCGGCGCCTGAAAAAGGGGCGGGCCCCGCACACCGTGGGGCAGTGCGGGACCCGCCGACCGGAGTCCGGAAGCCGTGCGGGGTCAGGAGCCGCACGGCCCCGACGCTCCGGGGTCCTGCCTTCGGTCGCCCGAAGGATCATGCTGTGCGGACGGCCCTCGACCGCTGCCGCCCGTCCGCCCCTGCCGACGGCCGACCCCTGTCGGCCATCAACTGCGGCCGACCGTCAACTGCTGGCGGTCGTCACGACTGCCGAACCTCAACTGCTGGCGGTCGTCAACGACTGCCGAACCTCAACTGCTGCGCCGTGTCACGAACTCGGCGAGGGCCAGCAGACCGCCCGCCGCCTCCGGATCCGGCACCGCGCGCGCCAGTTGCTGTATCGCCCGCGCCATCCGGTCGGCCGCCTGGCCCT
This sequence comes from Streptomyces sp. NPDC040589, assembly GCF_055594445.1. Classification (NCBI taxonomy): domain Bacteria; kingdom Bacillati; phylum Actinomycetota; class Actinomycetes; order Kitasatosporales; family Streptomycetaceae; genus Streptomyces; species Streptomyces sp. NPDC040589. The sequence continues at coordinate 548,116 of NZ_JBVIWP010000001.1, forward strand.
GCGCCCAGTCACGGCCGCCCGCGCGCTCCACGGTCAGGGCGATGTGGTCCAGGTCCTCCTTCTCACCGGGCCGCGCGTACAGTTCGGCGAGTTCGGCGGCCGCCGGCGTGCCCGATGTGAAGGCCGCGACGACCGGCAGGGACTTCTTGCGGGCGGCCAGGTCCGCGCCGACGGGCTTGCCGGTGCGGTGCGGGTCGCCCCATATGCCGATGACGTCGTCGATGAGCTGGAAGGCGAGCCCGGCCTCCCGGCCGAACGCGTCCAGCGCCGCCACGTCCCCATCCCCGGCGCCCGCGTACAGGCCCCCGATCGCGCAGGCGCTCCCCAGCAGTGCGCCCGTCTTGGCCTCCGCCATGGCGAGCACCTCCTCGAGGGTGACCTCGCCGGGGTCGCACCGCTCCAGGGCCGTGTCCGCGTGCTGGCCCGCGCACAGTTCGACCACGCAGTCCGCGAGCCGGGCCGCGGCGGCCCGGGACGCCGGGTGCGGATCCGTCGCGAGCAGTCGCAGGGCCAGTGCCTGCAGCGCGTCCCCGCCGAGGATCGCGTCGGCGTCCCCGAACACCGTCCACGCGGTGGGCCGGTGCCGACGGGTGGTGTCCCGGTCCATCACGTCGTCGTGCAGCAAGGTGAAGTTGTGGACCAGCTCCACCGCCGCGGCCGCCCGGACCGCCCCCACCCGTGCCTCGGGCCCCCCGAGGGCGGCCGCCGCGGCGAGGACGAGCGCAGGGCGGATCGCCTTGCCCGAGCCGCCCTCCGCCGGGGTGCCGTCCGCCTGCTCCCAGCCGAAGTGGTAGAGCGCGATCCGGCGCATCGGCCCGGGCAGCGAGTCGAGCGCGGCCCGCAGCACCGGATCGACCTCCGCCCGGGCCCGGTCCAGGAGCATGACCGCCTCATGCCCCTCGGCCGGTGCGGGCCGGCCGTCCCGCTGCGTCCCGTTGGATCCACGCCTTTCCGGCACCCCGGCCGCACGCCGGGGCAAGGCACCTCGCTGCTCACCAAGGGCGGATCGCTGCTCCTCAGGGGCGGATCGCTGCTCACCAGGGGCGGGCAGCGGCGTCTGCGTCCTGAACTCCGTAAGGGACTCACCCATGGGACCGCCTCGGAGTATGAGCGGACGGTGGCGCTTCCGCTGCCGCTGGGCGCGTACCCCGAGGGTGTACCCGCCCGGGCGGGCGGGGACACGGCCGACGTACCGGGAGCGTCACCGCCAGCGGCCGATCTCGACGTTCTCGAGGACTCCGAGCGCGTCCGGTACCAGGACCGCGGCCGAGTAGTAGGCCGTGACCAGGTACTTGATGATGGCCTGTTCGTTGATGCCCATGAAGCGCACCGACAGGCTCGGCTCGATCTCGTCCGGGATGCCGGAGGCCCGCAGGCCGATGACACCCTGGTCGGCCTCGCCGGTACGCATGGCGATGATCGACGTCGTACGAGCCTCGGTCACCGGGATCTTGTTGCACGGGTAGATCGGCACACCGCGCCAGGTGGGGATGCGGTTGCCGCCGACGTCGATGGTCTCGGGCACCAGCCCGCGCTTGTTGAGCTCACGCCCGAACGCGGCGATCGCACGCGGGTGGGCGAGGAGCAGTTTGGTGCCGCGGCGCCTGCTGAGCAGCTCGTCCATGTCGTCCGGGCCGGGCACACCGTCGTGCGGCTGGATCCGCTGCTCGTACTCACAGTTGTGCAGGAGCCCGAAGTCGCGGTTGTTGACGAGCTCGTGCTCCTGGCGCTCCTTCAGCGCCTCGACCGTCAGCCGGATCTGCTGCTCGGTCTGGTTCATGGGCTGGTTGTACAGGTCGGCCACGCGCGAGTGGATGCGCAGCACGGTCTGGGCGACGCTCAGTTCGTACTCACGGGGCCGGGCCTCGTAGTCGACGAAGGTGTGCGGGATGTCCGGCTCGCCGGAGTGGCCGGCGGAGAGGTCGATCTCCTTCTCGCCGTACTTGTTGGAGCGCTGCGAGGGGATCGAGCGGCGCTGCTGGAGGTGTTCGCGCAGGGTGTCCGAGCGCTCCGCGATCTGCGCGAACTCCTGGCGGGGCAGCACCAGCACGGTGCACGCGGTGAGGGCGCGGGCCGTGTACTCCCAGATCGCGTCCTCGTTCAGCAGGGCGTCCTCTCCGAAGTAGGCGCCGTCGGCGAGGACGCCGAGGGACTCGTCGTCCCCGTACGGGCCCGTGCCAACCTTCTCCACCCTGCCGTGCGCGAGGAGGTACACCTCCTCGGACGGGCTGCCGAACGAGGCGATCACGTCGCCCGCCGGGACCTCGCGCTGCTCGCAGCGGCGGGCGATCTCGAAGAGCACCTCTTCGTCCTCGTAGGACCGCAGCGCGGGCAGCTCGCCGAGCTCGGCGGGGATGATCTCGACACGGTCGCCGGTCTTCACGAACGTCAGACGGCCGTCGCCCACGGCGAACGTCAGCCGCCGGTTCACCCGGTACGTACCACCCTGGATGTCGACCCACGGCAGCATCCGCAGCAGCCAGCGGGAGCTGATCTCCTGCATCTGTGGCACGGACTTGGTCGTGGTGGCCAGGTTCCGCGCGGCCGCCGTGCCGAGACTCTGCTGCGGCTTGGTCTGCTCCGTGCGGACCTCTTCGCCTACCGACATAGAGAACTGCCCTCCCGGTTATGCCCAACGCCCATACGCCTCGGGCATCGATGTCCAGGGGCAAGCCTTTCTCACTCAACGTCGCGATGCTATTACCCGAAAGAGCGGGAATGGATCTTCGTATCACTGGGCAGGGGAGGTCCGTTTTGGCGAACGAAGGTCACCACGGTCGGCCCCGGACCGGGTGGCGACAATCCGTGGAAACCTGTCGCTCACGCCACTGGGGAGCGGGCGGGGCCGGATCTAGCGTGATGAGCCATTCCCTCCCCGGCTCCAGAAAACGGCCCCATCGATGCAGTACATCGCGCCGATCGGCATCGGCATCCTCTACGCCCTGTTGATGTCCCTGGTCCGCGAACCACACCGGCGGCGCCTGAACGCGGTGACGATCGCCGGTGCCGGTGCCGCGTATCTCAGCGGCGGCGGCATGGGCGGCTGGGAGTTCCCCTTCACCGCGCTGGTCACCTACGTCGCCTTCCGCGGTCTGGAGTCGTGGACGTGGATCGGCATCGGCTGGCTGCTGCACACGGCGTGGGACATCGTCCACCACGTCAAGGGCAACCCGATCATCCCGTTCCTCCACGCCTCGTCCCTGGGCTGCGCGATCTGCGACCCCGTGATCGCGCTCTGGTGCCTGCGGGGCGGACCGTCACTCATCGAGTTCGTACGGAACCGGCGGAGGCCCCATCAGGGGCAGCGAGAAACCGCGCGACCGGCCACAGGGGGCCCGCACTGACCGAAGCCGCAGCCGGACCGGGCCGAAGGCCAGCCCGCACCCACCCCGGGCGACAATGACGAGGTGACCAGCCCCGACGCCCCCGACGCACCCCGCCTCGCGGCCCTGCACCCCCGGCTCCCCTCGCCGGTGCGGGAAGTCGTCGACGGCCGGTTCGAGCGCCGGGGCGTCCGGCTGCTGCTGAAGCGGGACGACCTGATCCACCCGGAGCTGATCGGCAACAAGTGGCGCAAACTGGCGCCGAACCTCGCGGCGGCGGCCGGCCGTCCCGTCATCACCTTCGGCGGCGCCTACTCCAACCACCTGCGCGCCACAGCCGCGGCCGGCCGGCTGCTCGGCATCCCCACGGTCGGTGTCGTACGGGGCGACGAGCTGGCCGACCGCCCCCTCAACCCCTCCCTCGCCCGGTGTGCGGCCGACGGCATGCGGCTGCACTTCGCCGACAGGGCGACGTACCGCCGCAAGTCGGAGCCGCGGACCCTGGCCGGGATCCTCCGCGCGGCTGACGCCGAGGAGGCCTACATCGTCCCCGAGGGCGGCAGCAACGCCGAGGCTGTACGCGGCTGCCGGGCACTCGGCGCCGAGCTGTACGACCGGGCCGATGTCGTGGCCGTGGCCTGCGGCACCGGCGGCACACTGGCGGGACTGGCCGCCGGGCTCGCTCCCGGGCAGCGCGCCCTGGGGGTGCCGGTCCTCAAGGGCGGCTTCCTGGCCGCCGAGACCGAGGCCTTGCAGCGGCAGGCCTTCGGCGGCCCGCGCGGCTCCTGGAGCCTCGACGACCGCTTCCACTTCGGCGGCTACGCGCGCGTGCCCGACGAGCTCGACGCCTTCGCCGCGGACTTCGAACGCCGTCACGGCCTGCCCGTAGAACGTCTGTACGTGGCCAAGCTGCTGTACGGCCTCGCCGCCCTGGCCGGCGAAGGCGCCTTCCCGCGCGGGACGACGGTGGCGGCCGTCGTCACCGGCCGCCCCTTCCCGTGACACCCGGCAGGGTCACCTGGCACCCGACAGGGTCTCCTGACCGCCTGACAGCGTCTCTGACCGCCCGGCAGCGTCACCTGACACCCGGCAGCGCCTCAGCGCCGTCTCGCCGCTACGCCGCCTCCCGGAAGGCCGCCGCCTCCTCCAGGTCCAGCCTGCGCAGCAGGGTCCGCAGCATCTCGTCGTCGATGTACCGGGCGTCCCGGAGCCTGACGAACACCTCGCGCTCGGCGCTGATCATCTCCCGCGAGAGCCGCCGGTAGGTGTCGTCGACGGACTCCCCGGTGACCGGGTTGGCCTGCCCGAGCCGTTCCCAGACGGCGTTGCGGCGGCGCTCCAGGACGATGCGCAGCCGGTCGGCGAGCGGGGCGGGCAGGGCGTTGCGCTCGTCGGTGAGGAGTTCGTCCAGGCGCCGCTCGGCGGCCCGGGAGGCCTGCGCCTGGGCATTCGCCTCGGCGAGCGTCTCGGCCTGGGTGTCCCGCCCGGGGACCTTCAGCAGACGGATCAGCGGGGGCAGGGTCAGGCCCTGCACGACCAGGGTGCCGATGACCGTCGTGAAGGTCAGGAACAGGATCAGGTTGCGATGTGGGAAGGGCTCCTCACCGTCGTGCATGGTCAGCGGGATCGAGAAGGCGATGGCCAGCGAGACCACGCCCCGCATACCGGCCCACGCGATGATGAACGGCCCCTTCCAGGTCGGATTATCCTCCCGCTCCCTGATCCGCGCCGAGAGCAGCCGGGGCAGGAAGGTCGCTGGATACACCCAGACGAACCGGGCCGCGACAACCACCAGGAAGACGGCGAGCGCGTACCAGGCGGCTTCGGCGCCCTCGTACTGTCCGAGGCCCCTCAGGACGACCGGCAGCTGCAGTCCGATCAGCGCGAACACGGCCGACTCCAGGACGAAGGCCACCATCTTCCACACCGCCTCCTCCTGGAGACGGGTGGCGAAGTCGACCTCCCACGCGCGGTGTCCCAGGTAGAGCGCGACCACCACGACCGCGAGGACACCGGAGGCGTGCACCTGCTCGGCGACGGCGTAGGCGACGAACGGGATCAGCAGGGAGAGCGTGTTCTGCAGCAGCGCCTCCTTGACGTGCGTGCGCAGCCAGTGGATCGGCGCCATCAGCACCAGCCCGACCACGACACCGCCGATCGCCGCGAGCAGGAACTCGCCGATGCCCCCGGCCCAGGTCGCGCCCTCGCCGACGGCGGCAGCGAGGGCCACCCGGTAGGCGGTGATCGCGGTGGCGTCGTTCAGCAGGGACTCGCCCTGGAGGATCGTGGTGATCCGGGACGGCAGCCCGACCCGGCGTGCCACCGCCGTCGCCGCGACGGCGTCCGGGGGCGCCACCACCGCGCCGAAGACCAGGGCCGCGGTCAGCGGCAGGTCGGGCACGATCAGGTACAGGGCCCAGCCGACGACGAAGGTCGCGAACAGCACGTACCCGACGGACAGCATCGCGACCGGCCTGAGCTGGGCCCGCAGGTCGAGGTAGGAGCTGTCGGTGGCGGCCGTGTGCAGCAGCGGGGGCAGGATGAGCGGCAGGACGATGTGCGGGTCGAGCGTGTAGTCGGGCACCCCGGGGACGTAGCTGACCGCCAGCCCGATCGCCACCAGCAGCAGCGGCGCCGGCACCGGGGTGCGCCGCGCGGCCGCGGCGATCGCGGCACTGCCCGCCACCAGCAACAGCAGTGGCATCACGTCCATCGTTCTCGCCCGCCCTCTTTTTCCGCGCGGTCTTCCGCTCGACCGTCGTAACCTGGCAATCATGAAACAGTGCACGCACGCCGACGCGCTGCCGCACCCCGAACCCGGCCCGCTCAGCGAGACGTGTCCGGAGTGCTTGGCGGAGGGCATGGATCCGGTACAACTTCGGCTGTGCCTCAGCTGCGGTCACGTCGGCTGCTGCGACTCCTCGCCGGGGCGACACGCGGCGGGGCACCACAAGGAGTCCGGCCATCCCGTGATGCGGACGCACGAGCCCGGGGAGACCTGGCGCTGGTGCTTCGTCGACCATGTCCTGGTGTGACTCCGCAAGACCCCGGCGGCGGACGGTTCGACCGTCTGACGTCTGGGTACGTCAACCCGGCGCGCGCTCTTCCCATTTGGGCCCGCCCAACCCCTAGACACGGAGCGTATCCACAGGTTTACTGTGAGTGACGACATGGGGTTGGGGTCCCGGGGACAGGACCGTCGAGAGCGCGATAGCGTCACCGCTGAACCACGTATCGCGTTACCCCGGGGGGCGACCCTCGGCCCTGAAACGCTTGTACCACCATGGAGGTGAGGGTGTCCCAGATCGCAGGCGAGCCCGCGACCCAGGACTTCGTGGAAGTCCGGCTGCCGGCCGCGGGTGCCTACCTGTCGGTGCTGCGTACGGCCACGGCCGGTCTCGCGGCCCGTTTGGACTTCACCCTCGACGAGATCGAGGACCTGCGCATCGCAGTGGACGAGGCCTGCGCGATCCTGCTTCAGCAGGCCGTGCCCGGCTCGGTGCTCAGCTGTGTGTTCCGCCTCGTCGACGACTCACTCGAGGTCACTGTCTCGGCTCCGACCACGGATGGCCATGCCCCCTCGCGGGACACCTTCGCCTGGACCGTCCTGTCCGCCCTCGCGGGCAAGGTCTCCTCTGCCGTGGACAAGGACAAAACCGTTTCGATCAGCCTCTACAAACAGCGCGGCGCGGGACCCGGGCCGGCGTGAGGAGCGAGGACGGGCCGGTGCGGGACGAAGAGCGCAGCACACGAGAGCTGCCGACCGAGGGCACGAGCGGTCCGAGCGGGGCCCGGCGCATGGCGGACGGCATCGACGGCATCCCCGAGCAGGCCCGCCCGCACCCGGAGGACGACTCCACGGGGGCCGTCCTCCCGGGCGGCGGGCGGCTGGACCAGGGCGGTGCCGTGCGGAGCGCGCCTCCGGGCGGGGGGATCACCGCATCCCCTGTCCCAGGGGGTCCTCCCACTCACGCGAAGCCGAGAGTGGCGGAGGAGGCGAGGGCTCGGGGAAGGGCGACGGGCGGGACGATGAGCGAGCACGAGCGAGACTCCGAGCATCAGGCGCCGCGCGCGCACCACGGCTCTCCGGACCGCAGCGGGGCGCGCGAGATGTTCCTCAAACTGCGCACCCTGGGGGACGGCAGTCCGGAGTACGCGGAACTGCGCAACCAGCTGGTCCGCATGCACCTGCCGCTCGTCGAGCATCTCGCGCGCCGTTTCCGCAACCGCGGTGAACCGCTGGACGACCTCACCCAGGTCGCCACGATCGGACTGATCAAGTCGGTCGACCGCTTCGACCCGGATCGCGGCGTGGAGTTCTCCACGTACGCGACCCCGACGGTCGTCGGCGAGATCAAGCGGCACTTCCGCGACAAGGGCTGGGCGGTGCGCGTCCCGCGCCGGCTGCAGGAGCTGCGCCTGGCGCTGACCACGGCCACGGCCGAGCTCTCACAGCTGCACGGCCGCTCCCCCACGGTCCACGAGCTCGCCGAGAAGCTGGCGATCTCGGAGGAGGAGGTCCTGGAGGGCCTGGAGTCCGCCAACGCGTACTCCACGCTGTCCCTGGACGTCCCCGACACCGACGACGAGTCCCCGGCGGTCGCGGACACCCTCGGCGCGGAGGACGAGGCGCTGGAGGGCGTGGAGTACCGGGAGTCCCTCAAGCCGCTCCTGGAGGACCTCCCGCCGCGGGAGAAGCGGATCCTGCTGCTGCGGTTCTTCGGCAACATGACCCAGTCGCAGATCGCGCAGGAGGTCGGCATCTCGCAGATGCACGTCTCGCGGCTGCTGGCGCGCACGCTCGCGCAGCTGCGGGAGAAGCTCCTCGTCGAGGAGTGACGGCTATTTCTCCACGTTGCCGGGCCCGCGGATCCCGAGGGCCCGGGTCGTCTCGGGGTTCACGAGCAGGACGAGCGCCGCGACGGCCACGACCGCGAGGGCGATCCCGGCCGGAATGGCCATACTGTCGGCCTGCAGCAGGTTGTAGGCCACCGGCAGCGCCATGAGCTGGGTGATGACGGCAGGGCCGCGGCTCCAGCTGCGACGGCCGAGCAGCCCGCGTGCGGCGAGCAGCGGCAGCAGCGCGAGTACGACCAGCGTGATCCCCCCGGTCACGGCCTGCTGCCGGTCGTCCGGCTCGCCCGTGAGGCCGAGGACCAGCATCCAGACTCCGCCGACGACCAGCGCGAGCCCCTCCAGTGCGGCCAGCAGCGCGGCGTACGTCAGACGCCGCGGGCGGGGGCCGGTGGTTTCCGGTACGGGGGTCTGCTCACTGCTCACCCCTGAAGAGTAGCCCTCGACGTACGCGCCCCCGGTGGCGAGGTTCACCCCTGGTCTCTTACCTGATCCCTACCTCGGTCTGGGCCCGGTACCCCCCAGTAGGTACGCTGCCAGACATGCGTGCACTTCTCGTGGTCAATCCGGCGGCAACCACCACCAGTGCGCGCACGCGCGACGTACTGATCCACGCGCTCGCCAGCGAGATGAAGCTGGAGGCGGTCACCACCGAGTACCGCGGCCACGCGCGCGACCTGGGCCGGCAGGCGGCGGACAGCGAGGACATCGACCTGGTGGTGGCCCTCGGCGGCGACGGCACGGTCAACGAAGTGGTCAACGGCCTTCTGCACGCCGGCCCCGCCCCGGGGCATCTCCCCGGCCTCGCCGTGGTCCCGGGCGGCTCCACCAATGTCTTCGCCCGTGCTCTCGGCCTGCCCAATGACGCCGTGGAGGCCACCGGCGCACTGCTGGACGCCCTGCGCGACGGCAGCGAACGCACCGTCGGCCTGGGCCTGGCCTCGGGTACGCCCGGCACGGAGGACGAGACGGTGCCGGCCCGCTGGTTCACCTTCAACGCGGGGCTCGGCTTCGACGCCGGTGTGGTCGGCCGGGTGGAACAGCACCGCGAGCGCGGCCGGAAATCCACACACGCTCTTTACGTACGCCAGGTCGTGCGCCAGCTCCTCGGTGAAGCCAACCGCCGGCACGGCATGATCACTCTGGAGCGGGCCGGCGAGGATCCGATCACCGATCTGGTGCTGTCCATAGTCTCGAACACCTCGCCCTGGACGTTTCTGGGGAATCGCCCGATCTACGCGGCGCCTAAGGCCTCGTTCGATACCGGCCTCGATCTCTTCGGTCTCAGCCGTCTGTCCACCGCGGCTGTTGCCCGTTATGGGACCCAGTTGCTCACTTCGTCCCCCGAGCGCGGCCCCCATGGCAAACACGCCACTTCCCTGCACGACTTGACCGAGTTCACCTTGCATTCCAAGGTGCCGCTCCCCCTCCAGATGGACGGTGACCACCTGGGCCTGCGAACGAGCGTGACGTTCACAGGCGTACGCCGTGCACTGCGTGTGATTGTGTGAGCAGAACTGGCTAAAGTCCTTTCACTCGAACGTTTAGGCCAGGATCCACCCCATGGAAGTACGGCTGTGACCTAGTCGACACCGAAGAATCAAAAAAAACTTTCCAGAAGGGGTTGTATCCGCCGCTGAGGTTTGCGAGTCTCTACGTGGCGATCGGGACGGCCCGCAAGACCGGCCTCCACTGATCACCAGAATCCCTCTTCAACTCACAGGACCCACGCCAGGGAACCTGGCTGTCGGCCCTTCACTTGTTGAGGGATTCGTGAAAGCGTTCACATTCACAAGCAAGCCCTGCACGTAATACCAAGGAGAGGTAGCAGCCATGGACTGGCGTCACAACGCCGTTTGCCGCGAGGAAGACCCCGAGCTCTTCTTCCCCATCGGCAACACCGGTCCTGCGCTGCTGCAGATCGAGGAAGCCAAGGCCGTCTGCCGTCGCTGCCCGGTGATGGAGCAGTGTCTGCAGTGGGCGCTCGAGTCCGGCCAGGACTCCGGCGTCTGGGGTGGTCTCAGCGAGGACGAGCGCCGTGCCATGAAGCGCCGCGCCGCCCGCAACCGGGCTCGTCAGGCCTCCGCCTGACAACCCACCCCTGCTGACAGCCTGAGCTTGGCGGCGCGTACAGCGAGTACGCATCTCCCGCCCCCGAGCCGCAGCGCGCAGTTCCCCCGATGCGCTTAGCAAAGCAGCAACGAGCTTTAAGCCCCGGGCCACCAAGTGGCCCGGGGCTCAATGCTGTTCAGATGGCCTTCGGCCGTGCGATACCTACTTCTGCGACGGCACCGGGATGTCGAGGATCACGCGGGTGCCGCGCTCCGGTGCCGGGACCATGTCGAAGGTGCCGCCCAACTCGCCCTCCACCAGGGTCCGTACGATCTGCAGGCCGAGGTTGCCCGCGGTGTGCGGATCGAAGCCCTCCGGCAGGCCGACGCCGTCGTCCTGGACGGTGACCAGCAGTCGCGCCTCCTTGGTGGTACCGCCGCGAACCGCCGACACCTCGACCGCGCCGGTGTCGCCCTCACGGAAGCCGTGCTCCAGGGCGTTCTGCAGAACCTCGGTCAGCACCATCGACAACGGCGTGGCGACCTCGGCGTCGAGAATGCCGAAGCGGCCGGTGCGCCGGCCCGTGACCTTGCCCGGGGAGATTTCCGCGACCATGGCCAGGACACGGTCGGCGATGTCGTCGAACTCGACGCGCTCGTCCAGGTTCTGAGAGAGCGTCTCGTGCACGATCGCAATCGAGCCGACGCGTCGCACCGCCTCTTCGAGGGCCTCGCGGCCGCGGTCGGACTCGATGCGCCGGGCCTGGAGTCGGAGCAGGGCCGCCACCGTCTGGAGGTTGTTCTTGACCCGGTGGTGGATCTCCCGGATCGTCGCGTCCTTGGTGATCAACTCGCGTTCGCGGCGGCGGAGTTCGGTGACGTCACGGAGCAGGACCAGCGAGCCGATGCGGGTGCCCTTGGGGCTGAGGGGGATCGCGCGGAACTGGATGACCCCGTCAGTGGCCTCGATCTCGAACTCGCGCGGCGCCCAGCCGCTGGCGACCTTGGCGAGCGCCTCGTCCACCGGGCCCCGGGTCGGGGCGAGTTCAGCGGTGGTCCTGCCCAGGTGCTGGCCGACGAGGTCGGAGGCGAGGCCGAGACGGTGGTAGGCGGAGAGGGCGTTCGGTGAGGCGTACTGGACGATGGCGTCGGCGTCGAGCCGGATCAGCCCGTCGCCCACGCGGGGCAAGGCATCCATGTCGAGCTGCTGGTTCGCGAACGGGAAGGAGCCGGCCGCGATCATCTGCGCGAGGTCGGAGGCGCTCTGCAGGTAGGTGAGCTCCAGACGGCTCGGGGTGCGCACGGTGAGGAGGTTGGTGTTGCGCGCGATGACGCCGAGGACGCGTCCCTCCCGCCGCACGGGGATCGACTCGACCCGGACGGGGACCTCTTCGCGCCACTCGGGGTCGCCCTCGCGCACGATGCGGCCCTCGTCGAGGGCGGCGTCCAGCATGGGGCGGCGGCCTCGCGGGACGAGGTGGCCCACCATGTCGTCCTGGTACGAGGTCGGGCCGGTGTTGGGCCGCATCTGGGCGACCGAGACGTACCGGGTGCCGTCGCTGGTGGGGACCCACAGGACCAGGTCGGCGAAGGAGAGGTCGGAGAGCAACTGCCACTCCGAGACCAGCAGGTGCAGCCACTCGAGATCGGTGTCGTCGAGGGCGGTGTGCTGGCGTACGAGTTCGTTCATGGAGGGCACGTGTGCGAGCGTACCCGGGGGTTTGTGCGGCTCTGAAATGTTCGGATCCCGTACGGGCCCGGAAACACCCGCGGGCCGCGGCGCCTGAGAGGGACCCTCAACCCTCCCGGCACCGCAGCCCGGAGCAGCATCGGCCGTGGGGTGTGCGGTCCCGGTCGGCCGAAGGATGAGGACCCGGGGCAGTCAGGGCAGAGAGCCTCGGTTCCTCGGTCCGTCCTCCTGTGCGGGGAAGACGGAGGCTTGTACGTGCTTCGCAAGCGCCCTCGTACGCATTGTGGACTAGACCACTAGGGGGTGTCCATGCGTTGGAGGCTGTTCGTTGTTGTTCTGTCTCCCGCGAATCGGACGTACTGACGTCCACCACGCAGCCTAACCCGTGTGGGTTCCTGTGCGGGGCCAGATGGTCATGGCAATTTTCGCGACCGCCTCCAGTTCCTCCCGGCTCGCCCCGTCCCGCGCCTGTTGTGACATGCCCTGGATCAACACTCCGACGTGACGGGCCAGGACGGCGGCGTCGATGCCCGGGGGCAGCACGCCGGCGGCGACATCGGCCCTGATGCGGCTCTCGAAGGCGGCGATGTTGGCGTTGCGGCGGTCCCGCAGCGACTGCTCGACCTCGGCGTCCGAGCAGTTCGTGGCGGCGTGGACGACGAGGCAGCCGTGCGGATGGCCGGATTCCGTGTACGCGGCGGCGGCCTCGCGCAGCGTGCGCTCGACGGCCGCCCGGGCGGTGGGTTCCTCGGCGAGGGCGCGGTCGGTGAACGAGCCGTGCCCCGTGCCGTATACGCGGACGACCTCCTCGAAGAGGGAGCGCTTGTCGCCGAAGGCCGCGTAGAGGCTGGGGGCGCCGATGTCCATGACGCGGGTGAGATCGGAGACGGACGTGGCCTCGTAGCCGTGCTCCCAGAAGGCCAGGAGGGCCTTCTCCAGCACGGTCTCGCGATCGAAGGAGCGGGGGCGGCCGCGAGGCCTGGCCTTGGCCTTGCCGTCTCCGGAGCCCTTGACCCCGCCCTCTCCGGAGTTCCTGGTCCCGCTCTCACCGGAGTCCTTGGCCCTGCTCTCTCCGGCGCTCTCCACCCTCCGGGCGTCCGCGGTTCCGTGCCTCTCGGCCCTCGCGGTCCCGTCGTCGTCGTTCACCATGGGGTGCATTTTATAGCGGACACTAGAGAAATGTCGGCGGACTGTGTACGGTCATTTCTGTATCGACCACTAGGAAATTACGAAGGGGGGCGCCACCATGGGCGTGCTCACGGGCAGGACGGCACTCGTCACGGGGGCGAGCAGGGGTATCGGGCGTGGCATCGCCGAGCGACTGGGGCGCGACGGCGCGCGGGTCGGGGTGCACTACGGCAGGAGCGAGACGGCGGCCAAGGAGACGGCCGCGGCGATCGAGGCAGCGGGCGGCTCGGCGTTCACGGTGGGCGTGGAGCTCGGAGTACCGGGCGACGCCGAAGCGCTGTGGGAGGAGTTCGACCGGCACGCGGACGGGCTCGACATCCTGGTGAACAACGCGGGGATCGGGAAGACGCGACCGATCGGGGAACTGGACGAGCGGGAGTACGACCGGGTCTTCGCGGTCAATGTGAAGGCGCCGTTCTTCATCCTCAAGCACGGCATGACGCGACTGCGGGACGGCGGCCGGGTCGTCAACATCTCGTCGGGCCTGGCCCGGACGGCGGCGATGCCGGACAACGTGGCGTACGCGATGACGAAGGGCGCCTTGGACGTCCTCTCACGGGACCTGTCCAAGGTGCTGGGCCCTCGGGGCATCACGGTGAACTCGGTGGCGCCGGGGCTCATCGACACGGACAACACGGCCGAGCTGCTCCACGGAAGCGCCGACAGTTGGGCGAAGGCCGCGGCGATATCGGCCCTGGGCGGAGTGGGCGAACCCGCCGAGGTCGCCGACGTGGTGGCGTTCCTGGCCTCGGACGGGGGCCGGTGGGTGACGGGGAGCTGGGTGGATGTGACAGGGGGTTCGCTCACGTAGACGAGGCCGGGCTCAGGCGACGGTGATCAGGACCGAGGTCACTCCCCCGGCGCCCGTGAGTCCCCCGTGGTTCAGCGCGTCTCCGTCACCTTCGCCAGGGCGCGCGGCGCGTCCGGGTCCTGGCCGCGGGCGATGGTGACCTCATAGGCGAGGAGTTGGAGGGGGATGATCTCCAGGACGGGCTGAACCTCTTCGGCCACACCGTCCGTCGGCAGGACGAAGCCGGCCGTCGCCTGCTCGACCTGATGCCCCGGGCCGATGACGACCAGGTCGGCGCCACGGCCGCGCAGCCGGTCGAGGACGGGCTGGAGCGCTTCGCCACCCCTGCCGTCGGTGACCACGGCGATGACCGGGGAGACGTTGTCGACCATGGCGAGCGGGCCGTGCAGCAGATCGGCGCCGGAGTAGGAGAGGGCGGGGATGTAGCTGGTCTCCATCAGCTTGAGGGCGGCCTCCTTGGCCGTGGGGTAGCCGTAGCCGCGTGAGGTGATCACCATGCGCTCGGCGAAGCGGTAGCGGGCGGCGAGGGCGCGCACCTCGTCCTGCCGGGCGAGCAGTTGCTCGGCGAGGTCCGGCAGGGCGTGCGCGGGCGCGCCGTCGCCGCCGCGCAGGCCCTCGACAAACAGGTAGAGCGCGAGGAGGGAGGCGGTGTAGGTCTTGGTCGCGGGGAGCGCCTTCTCCGGTCCCGCCATGATGTCGATGTGGTACTCGGAGACGTCGGCGAGCGGTGAGTCGGGGTTGTTGGTGACGGCCAGGGTGATCGCGCCGGCCTCGCGGGCGGCCCGGGTCGAGGCGACCAGGTCCGGAGAGCCGCCGGACTGGCTGACGGTGACGACGAGGACGTCCGTGAGGTCGGGCCGGGCGCCGTAGGCCGTGGTGGTGGACATCGAGGTGAGTCCGCAGGGCAGGCCGAGGCGGATCTCCAGAAGATACTTGGCGTAGAGGGCGGCGTTGTCGGACGTGCCGCGGGCGGTCAGCAGGACGAAGCGGGGGGCGCGGGCGGCGATCCGCCCGGCCACGTCCCGGACGGCGGGGGCGCCGTCGGCCAGGATCCGGCGCAGGACGGCGGGCTGCTCCGCCATCTCCCGGGCCATGGTCCGGCCCGGAAGCTCACTGAGGGGTTCCGGTGTGGCGGCGGCGGTCATGGCGGGTCCTTCCGTGGCGCGGGCGGCTGCAGCTCCCATTCCACTCCCCCGGGCCGGAGAACGCCCCCGCGGGACCGGCACTGTTCACCTGGTGGAGGCCTGGTGGATGCCTGGTCGGCGCAGTCGTGCCGCCGGTTCGGGAGCGAGGGCGTACACCCTGGGAGCGGCGGCCCCGCTCTGTTAGATTGGTCTAAACCACACTCCCCTCGGGGGTCCAGTCCCAGTCGAGCACTCCTCTCAGATCGGCAGGCCCAGCGTGGAAGTTGTCATCGTTCCGGACGCCAAGGCGGGCGGCGAGCTCATCGCCGAGGCCATGGCCCAGCTGCTCCGGCGCAAGCCCGACGCGCTGCTCGGCGTGGCCACGGGCTCGACGCCGCTGCCCGTGTACGAGGCGCTGGCGGCCAAGGCGCGCTCCGGTGCCGTGGACGTCGCGGGGGCGCGGATCGCGCAGCTCGACGAGTACGTGGGACTGCCCGCCGACCATCCGGAGTCGTACCGCTCGGTGCTGCGGCGTGAGGTGCTGGAGCCGCTGGGGATCGGGATGGGCCGGTTCACGGGCCCGGACGGTGCGGCCGAGGACGTGCAGGGCGCGTGCGAGGCGTACGACAAGGTGCTCTCGGACGCCGGGGGTGTGGACCTTCAGTTGCTCGGGATCGGGACCGACGGGCACATAGGGTTCAACGAGCCGTGCTCGTCGCTGGCGTCGCGGACCCGCATCAAGACGCTGACCCAGCAGACCCGGATCGACAACGCGCGGTTCTTCGACGGCGATATCGACCAGGTGCCGCACCACGTGATCACGCAGGGCATCGGCACCATCCTGGGGGCCCGGCACCTGGTGCTGCTCGCCACCGGCGAGGGCAAGGCGGACGCGGTCGCGGCGACGGTGGAGGGGCCGGTCGCCGCGGTGTGCCCCGCGTCCGCGCTCCAGCTCCACCCGCACGCGACCGTCGTCGTCGACGAGGCCGCCGCGTCGAAGCTGAAGCTCGCGGACTACTTCCGGCACACGTACGTCAACAAGCCGGAGTGGCAGGGGATCTAGGGCCGGCCCTTCAGAGTCCCTGTCGCCGGAGTCCCTCTCGTTCGGATCACGCCGCAGACGCGGGGGCCTCGGCTTCCAGTACGTCGTCCTCGGCCGGCTCGTCCTGGGCGCGCAGGCCGGCCACCCAGAGCGGCATCAGCCAGTGGACGACGAGGACGGCGATGAGCAGGGGCGCGGCGTAGGCCTTCGGGGCGTCGCCTGCGACGCCGCCCGTGATCAACAAGGCAACCGCCACCGCTGCCAGGAGCAGGGTCGTCATGCGGTGGGCGCGGGCCAGGACGCGGCTGCGCTCCGCCGACTGCCTCTCGTCCAGGACGTGTTCGCGCAGTTCCAGCAGGCCCCTGGTGGCGCCGTTGATGACGCCGGTCGCGACCATCCAGGGAAACAGCAGCACGGCCATCACGGCGACGGGCCCCAGCGGCTCGCCCTGTGCGAGGAAGAAGTGGGTCATCAGTCCGCCGATGGCCACGGTGAGGGTGATGTGCGCCGCGACGGCCAGACGCCGGCGTGCCGCCGTGGCGTACCAGGCCTGGCCCCGGCGGTCGTTCATCAGCCGCAGCATGCTTCGGTCGTACCGGGTCAGGCGTGTCGTCGTCATGGCTGGTTCCTCCCGTAGACCTCGTCCGTGAGCGGGCGGAACGGTTCGAGGGAGAACACGGCCTCGACCGGCAGGCCGAAGAACTTCGAGATCTTCAGCGCCAGGTCGAGGCTCGGGTTGTACTGCCCTCGCTCGATGTAGCCGATGGTCTGGTAGTGGGCTCCCACTGCCTCGGCCAGGCTCTGGCGCGACACCTTCCGTTCGGCGCGCACCATGGCCAACCTGTTGTGCACCTGCTCGCTCATGTATAAGAAGTACTACATTCGAATGCAGCCTTACAACCCCGTGATCCCGGCGAGCCCGGTGATCACCTCGGCTGCCGCCCGGCCGCAGACGCGGGCCGCGCCATGGGTGGCGATGTGCAGGGCGCCGCGCGGGGCGGCCTGGGGGACGCCCATCTCGACCACGACGGTGTCGGGGCGGGCCGCCAGCAGGGTGTCGAGGGCGGAGGCCATCCAGGGGTGGCGGTGTTCGTCGCGGACGACGGCGACGATGCGGCGCGGACCGGCCGCCTCGAGGGCCGCCCGTCCGGCGCTCGCCCCGCTCTCGTCGCTCTTGCCGTTCTGGGCGGAGAAACTGCCGGTCACGGTGCCCGGCAGGAGGTGGAGGAGTTCCGCGGCGACGCCCCACGGGGTCTCGTCGCCGACCGCGATGTTGGCGACGGGAGTGAGGGCGGCGACGTAGGGCGGTTCGGTGAGGGGCTTGAAGCTCTCCGGGCGCTCCAGACCCGGGGCGACGGTGACCGTGAGGGCGCGGCGGGCGGCCCGCAGGCCGATTTCGCCGCCGTGCGCGTCCTCGGGCGAGGGGGCTGCCGTGCCCGTCCAGCGGGCCAGTGCCCGGACCCGGCCCGCGGCGTCGGCGAGGCGTTCCTCCGGGAGTTCGCCCGCGCGTACCGCCGCGACCAGGGCGTCGCGCAGCCGCAGTACGGTCGCGTCGTCGGCCAGGCCGCCGCCCACGCAGATCGCGTCGGCGCCGGCGGCGACGGCGAGGACACTGCCGCGTTCGATGCCGTAGGTGCCGGCGATGGCCCGCATCTCCATGCCGTCGGTGACGATGAGGCCGTCGTAGCCGAGTTCGCCGCGCAGCAGGCCGGTCAGGATGCGCCGGGAGAGCGTGGCGGGGAGGTCGGGGTCCAGGGCGGGGACCAGGATGTGGGCGCTCATCACGGCCCGGGTGCCGGCGGCGATGGCCGCCCGGAACGGGGCCAGTTCGCGCTCGGTGAGGACGTCCGCGGGGACGTCGATGCGCGGGAGGGAGTGGTGGGAGTCGACGGCCGTGTCGCCGTGGCCGGGAAAGTGCTTGGTGCAGGCGGCGACTCCGGCGGACTGCAGGCCCGACACATAGGCCGCGGTGTGCCGGGCGGCCAGATCGGTGTCGGCGCCGAAGGAGCGGACACCGATCACCGGGTTGGACGGGTTGGAGTTCACATCGGCGGAGGGGGCCCAGTTGAGGTTCACGCCGCAGGAGGCGAGGCGGCGGCCCAGTTCGTGGGCGACCGCTCGGGTCAGCTCGACGTCGTCGACCGCGCCGAGCGCGTGGTTGCCCGGGAAGGAGGAGCCGGACCGCACCTCCAGGCGGGTCACGTCACCGCCTTCCTCGTCGATCGCGACCAGGACGTCGTCGCGCTCGGCCCGCAGCTGCGCGGTGAGCGCGGCCAGTTGGCCGGGCGAGGCGATGTTGCGGCCGAACAGGCCGACGGAGGCGAGGCCCTCGCCGAGCCGGCGCAGCAGCCAGTCGGGGGCGGTGGTGCCGGTGAAGCCGGGCTGGAGAACCGTCAGGGCGTCACGCGTGAGCGTGTCGGCACCGCTGGCGAGTGTCGTCATCGGGTGGGGTCATCCCTTCACGGCGCCCGCGGTCAGGCCCGCGGCCATCTTGCGCTGGACGAGGAGGAAGAGGGCGACGATGGGCACGGCCATCATCGTGGCGCCGGCCATCATCGGGGCGTATTCGGTGCCGTGCTTGGTGGTGAAATTGCCGAGCCAGACGGTCGCGGTCTGGTTCTTCTGACTGAGCAGCATCAGGGCGTAGAGGTACTCGTTCCACGCCTGGATGAAGCCGTAGACCGAGGTGGCGACCATGCCGGGGGCCAGGAGCGGGAAGACGACCCGGAGGAAGGCGCCGGTGCGGGAGCAGCCGTCGACCATGGCCGCCTCCTCCAGTTCCTTCGGGATGTTGACGATGAAGCCGCGCAGCGTCCACACCGTGAACGGGAGGATGAAGGTCAGGTACGTGATGATGAGGCCGGTCAGCCGGTCGTACTGGCCCAGGTCGTTGAGCAGCAGGAACACCGGGATGATCATGGCGACCAGCGGCACCATCTGGACCGCCAGGATGCCCACGATCACGATCTTCCGGCCGCGGAAGGCGAACCGGGAGATGGCGAGCGCGGCCAGCAGCCCGACGACCATGCCGATGACGACGACCGCCAGCGACACCATCAGGCTGCGGCCCACCGGGCCCCAGAAGTCGGCGATGTCCAGCGCCCGGCCGAAGTTGGCGAAGGTGATGCCGGTGGGCAGCAGGCTCGGGTCCGGGTCGATGGCGTCCTTGGCGGGCTTGAACGCCGTGTTGAGCATCCAGTAGAGCGGGAAGCCGGCGACGACGAAGACCAGGAGGCCGAGGAGGTTCCAGCCGAGCCGCGACCTACGGCGGCCGGCTCCGGCGAGTGTGCTCATTCGACCTCTCCGATCTTCAGCATCTGCCGCATGTAGACGGCGACCACCCCGAGCAGCAGCAGGACGGTGATCAGCGCGATGGCCGAGCCCTGCGCGTAGTCGTTGACCACGAACGCCCGGTCGTAGGAGTAGGTGTTGAGGACCTGGAACTCCGGCTCGGGGTGGCCGTTGCGCATGACGAACACCTGCGGGAAGACGCCCATGTCCCAGATGACCGACAGCGTCGTGAGCATCACGATGATCGGCTTGAGGACGGGCAGGGTGACATAGCGGAAGACGCCCCAGGAGCCGGCGCCGTCCAGGCGGGCCGCCTCCTCCAGTTCCTTCGGGACCTGGGTGAGCCCGGCGCTGAGCGTGATCACCACGAACGGCACGGCTCCCCACACCACCAGCAGCATGATCACGGCCAGGCCCTGGGGCCCACTGGCGAACCAGTTGTGGCCGATCATGTCGACGCCGGGCAGCTTGCTGAGCAGCGCGTTGAAGACGCCGTAGTCCGAGTCGAAGAGCCATTTGAAGACCGTGGTCGCCACGATCACCGGCATGCCCCAGCTCGCCACCAGCACGATGTTGATGAGCACCTTCAGCCAGCCGGAGACCCGCTGGAGCAGCAGGGCGAGCGCCATGCCGATCACCATCGTGAAGACGACGGCCCCGGCCGCGAAGACGATGGTGCGCAGGACGACGGCCCAGAACTCGCCGTCGCCCAGCACCCTGGCGAAGTTGTCGAACCCGACCGACTCGGCCGGCTGGAAGCCCCACAGCTGGGACTGCCCGAACTTCTGGAAGGACAGCGTGACCAGCCGGGCCAGCGGATAGCCCATGACCAGAGCGAGGATCAGAAGGCAGGGCGCGAGCAGCAGCCAGGGGGCCGTGGCCCCGCCCGACGGCCGCTTCACCCGTGGCAGATCGTCGGCAGGGGGTGGCGGTGCCTGCCGCGGTGGCGGCACCTTGGCGGGGGTGGTGGTGTCTGCGGCACTCATCGCGTGCTCCTCGGCGCTCCCTCAGCTCTGGCGACGGCGGGGCTCCGCCCGGTGAGGGAGCCCCGCCCGTAGGTCACTTGGTGTTGATGACCTTGTCGATCGCGGCGTCCGCGTCCTTGGCAGCGGCCTCGACCGACTTCTTGCCGGTGCCGATGCTCTGCAGCATGGTCTGCAGGATCTGCGCCTTCTCGACCTGGCCCCAGCCGGGGGCCATCGGGACGA
Organism: Streptomyces sp. NPDC040589; assembly: GCF_055594445.1. NCBI lineage: Bacteria > Bacillati > Actinomycetota > Actinomycetes > Kitasatosporales > Streptomycetaceae > Streptomyces > Streptomyces sp. NPDC040589. Next base: position 568,698 of record NZ_JBVIWP010000001.1, read on the forward strand.
ACCAGTTGGACTCGGCCGCGGTGGCGGGAACCGCCGTCGCCGGGTCGTTCTTCAGCGTCGCGAGGTCGGTCTTGTTGTTGGGCAGATTGCCCTTGGCCATCAGGCTCTTCTGCCCGGAGGAGCCGGTGTACGCGTTGATCCACTCGGCGGCCAGGTCCTGCGCGTCGGACTTCACCGGCACGGCGAGGTCGGAGCCGCCCAGGAAGACGGGCATGTTCTTGCCGGACGGGCCGGGCATCACGAAGTTCTCGAGGTTGCCCTTGAGCTTGCCGGTCTTGTCGTTCTTGGGATCCTCGGCGGTCGCGCCCTCCCAGGCGGCGGCGAAGATCATGGCGGACTTGCCCTGGCCGTAGACGATGTAACGGTCGGACTCGTCCTTGGTCTTGTCGCCGTGCATGTACCTGTCGACGACGTTCTTGAACTCCTTGAGGCCCTTGAGGGACTCGGGCGAGGAGAGAGAGGCCTTCCACTGGCCGCCCGACTCGGTGGCGATGGCGCCGCCGGCGTCGTAGACGAAGGACATGGCCGCGTACCAGTCGCGGGTCGGCTGGTACCAGGCGTTGTACTTGCCGCCCTCCTTCTTCTGGATCTTGTCCAGGGCGGTGGTCAGTCCCTTGTAGGTCTTCGGGGGCGTCTTCACCCCGACCGAAGCCGCGATGTCCTTGCGCCAGTTGGCGACGCGGCCGCCGGCGTAGTACGGGACGCCGTAGGTCTTGTCCTCGTAGGTGACCGAGGCCTTCAGGCCGTCCAGCCAGGCGTCGGAGTTGTCGAACTTCGCCGGGTCAAGGGGGGCGAAGGCGCCCTTGACCATGTAGCCGAGCATCTCGGTGTTGCCCATCTCGACCACGTCGGGGGCCTTGTCGGTGGCGAGGACGGCGTCGAGCTTGGCGTTCTTGTCGGGCCAGCCGTAGTACTCGTGGTTGATCTTGAGGCCGGGGTGCTTCTTCTGCACCGCGGCGTCGGCGGCCTTCACCAGCTGCGGCCAGTTGTTCTGGGCGTCGACGGTGAGCCAGACGGTCAGCTCCTTGGCGTCCGCGCCGCCCTTGTCCGAACCACCGCCCTCGCCCCCGCACGCCGCGATGGAGACCATCATGCCCGCGATACCGATCGCGGATATCAGCTTGCGCTTCACGCCACCCTCCTCAGGGATGCCCACAACCCCCCTGGCTCCCCGCAGTGAACGTGGGGCCGGGCCTGGACCATTGGTGTAGACCAGTAGGGAGGAGCTTGGCCCGGACCAGGAGGCCTGTCAAGAGTCCCGATAAGGCTCTGACCAGCCGTTATGCGACCTACATATGCAGGGTCCTTTAAGTAATAAGCCAGCGAAAAGCCGACTGCACACGCCATACTTCGGGTAGACCACTGGATGTGGTGGACTAGACCAAAAGCGGCGCCGACGGTATACAAGTGGGATCGTGTCGGCGGACCGAGCCGGGAAGGCGGAGCATGAGCACCGACGTCAGCAGTGCGGAGAACGAGAACGGGGCGCCCGTCCGTACCGCACGCGTGCCCAAGTACTACCGCCTGAAGAAGCACCTGCTCGACATGACGGACACGCAGGCGCCCGGCACGCCGGTCCCGCCCGAGCGCACGCTGGCCGCGGAGTTCGACACCTCGCGCACGACCGTGCGCCAGGCGCTGCAGGAGCTGGTCGTCGAGGGCCGTCTGGAGCGCATCCAGGGCAAGGGCACGTTCGTCGCCAAGCCGAAGGTCTCCCAGGCGCTGCAACTGACCTCGTACACCGAGGACATGCGCGCCCAGGGCCTCGAACCCACCTCGCAGCTCCTGGACATCGGCTACATCACCGCCGACGACCGCCTGGCCGGCCTGCTCGACATCGCGCCCGGCGGACGCGTGCTGCGCATCGAGCGGCTGCGCATGGCCAACGGCGAGCCGATGGCCATCGAGACCACCCATCTCTCCGCCAAGCGCTTCCCGGCGCTGCGGCGGTCGCTGGTGAAGTACACGTCCCTGTACACCGCGCTCGCCGAGGTCTACGACGTCCACCTCGCGGAGGCCGAGGAGACCATCGAGACCTCGCTGGCCACCCCGCGCGAGGCCGGCCTGCTCGGCACGGACGTCGGCCTGCCGATGCTGATGCTGTCCCGGCACTCGCTGGACCGGGAGGGGCAGCCGGTGGAGTGGGTGCGGTCGGTGTACCGGGGGGACCGGTACAAGTTCGTGGCACGACTGAAGCGGCCTGTCGAGTAGCGCACGCCGCGGACCACTGGTGGGCCCGGGTTTCTATTGGGTACCGCATTGCGGACGAGGGGTTCCGTTCCCGCCGCACCCTGACCTAGATTGCCTGCGCATTACACAGGTGATCACTGAGGGGACGGAGCCGCTTGATGTCGCAAGCCCCAGAAGCCAGTAGAGGGCCGGTGGTGACGCCGATGCGTGTCGTCATCGCCCTCTGCCTCGTAGCGCCCTTCGTGGCCATGCTGTGGGTCGGCTCCTACGCCAAGACCGACCCGGCCTTCATCGGCATCCCGTTCTTCTACTGGTACCAGATGGCGTGGGTGCTCATCTCCACCGCGCTGACGATGACCGCGTACAAGCTGTGGCAGCGTGACCAGCGCGCCCGTAAGGAAGGTGCGCGGTGAAGGACGGCGTGAACGGCGTCGCGCTCGCCGTCTTCATCTTCTTCTTCCTGCTCGTCACGGTCATGGGCTTCCTGGCCTCACGGTGGCGCAAGGCCGAGAACGAGAACAGCCTCGACGAGTGGGGCCTGGGCGGCCGGTCGTTCGGCACCTGGGTCACGTGGTTCCTGCTCGGCGGCGACCTGTACACGGCGTACACCTTCGTGGCCGTACCGGCGGCGATCTACGCGGCGGGCGCGGCCGGCTTCTTCGCGGTGCCGTACACGATCCTGGTCTACCCGCTGATCTTCACCTTCCTCCCCCGCCTGTGGTCGGTCTCCCACAAGCACGGGTACGTGACGACGTCCGACTTCGTGCGCGGCCGCTTCGGCTCCAAGGGCCTGTCGCTGGCCGTGGCCGTCACCGGCATCCTCGCGACGATGCCGTACATCGCGCTCCAGCTCGTCGGCATCCAGGCCGTGCTGGACGTGATGGGCGTCGGCGGCGGCGAGGACACCAACTGGTTCATCAAGGACCTGCCGCTGCTGATCGCGTTCGGCGTGCTGGCGGCCTACACGTACTCCTCGGGCCTGCGTGCCCCCGCCCTGATCGCCTTCGTCAAGGACACCCTGATCTACATCGTCATCGCGGTGGCGATCATCTACATCCCGATCAAACTGGGCGGCTTCGACGAGATCTTCGCCAAGGCGGGCGACGCGTACAGCCAGACCAACCCGGCGACGGGAGCGCCGCGCGGTGCGCTGGTACCGCCGGAGGCGGGGCAGTGGACGTACGCCACGCTGGCGCTGGGCTCGGCGCTCGCGCTGTTCATGTACCCGCACTCGATCACGGCGACGCTGTCCTCGCGCAGCCGTGAGGTGATCCGCCGCAACACCACGATCCTGCCGCTGTACTCGCTGATGCTGGGTCTGCTCGCGCTGCTCGGCTTCATGGCGATCGCGGCCGGGATCAAGGTGCAGAACGGGCAACTGGCGATCCCGCAGCTGTTCGAGACGATGTTCCCGGACTGGTTCGCCGGCGTGGCCTTCGCGGCGATCGGCATCGGGGCGCTCGTGCCGGCGGCCATCATGTCCATCGCGGCCGCGAACCTCTTCACCCGCAACATCTACAAGGACTTCCTCAAGCCGGACGCCACGCCGGAGCAGGAGACCAAGGTCTCCAAGCTGGTCTCCCTGCTGGTGAAGGTGGGCGCGCTGGCCTTCGTCCTCACCATGGACAAGACCGTCGCCATCAACTTCCAGCTGCTGGGCGGCATCTGGATCCTGCAGACCTTCCCGGCCCTGGTCGGCGGCCTGTTCACCCGCTGGTTCCACCGCTGGGCGCTGCTCGCGGGCTGGGCGGTCGGCATGATCTACGGCACGGCCGCCGCGTACGGGGTCGCCTCGCCGACCCAGAAGCACTTCGGCGGCTCCTCGAAGGAGATCCCCGGCATCGGTGAGATCGGCTACATCGGCCTCACGGCGTTCGTCCTGAACGTGGTGGTGACCGTGGTCCTCACCTTCGCCCTGAAGGCCCTCAAGGCCCCCGACGGCATCGACGAGACCAAGCCGGAGGACTACACGGCCGACGCGGGCGACCCGGGGGTCCAGGTCGAGCTCCCGCCCGCCACCGCGGGCTCCGCCCACTAGAACCGACCGGGAACGCACGCCCGCAGCGGGCCGCCGGTGATCGACCACACCGGCGGCCCGCTGTCGTGCACACTCACGCCATGGACACCCTGATCCGGCGAGTGAAACCCACCGAGTACGGTCCCCTCGGCGAGATAACGGCCCATGCCTACCTCGCCGACGGCCTCCTCGACTTCGGCGAGAGCGACGAGTACCTCCACGAACTGCGGGACGTCGCCAAACGGGCGGCCGCGGCCGACGTCCTGGTCGCCGTCGAGAACGACGCCCTCCTCGGCGGCGTCACCTTCGTACCGTCCGGCGGCCCCATGGCCGACATAGCCGGCCCTGGAGAGGCCGAGATACGGATGCTCGCCGTCGCGCACGCCGCCCGCGGCCGCGGCACGGGCGAGGCCCTCGTGGGCGCCTGCGTCGACCGGGCACGGGCCACGCCCGGCTGTCTCCGCGTCGTGCTGTCGACCCAGGGCACCATGCGCGCGGCCCACCGCATCTACGAGCGCCTGGGTTTCACCCGCACTCCCGAGCGCGACTGGAACCCGCTCCCGCACCTGGACGACATCACTCTCCTCACTTATCAGTTGACACTCTGAAACCAGCACGACACAACATCTGGGGGTGTCACCCGAACCCAGCACAAGATGTATGCTCGTGCTCGCTGTCGCCGCAGGGGAATCCGGTGCGAATCCGGAACTGTCCCGCAACGGTGTACTTGTGCGTATCCGCCCTCAAGGCGGAGCGCACACGCTTCAGTCCGAGGACCTGCCGACAGCGCACCCGGCCGTCCGGCCGGGATGCCCTGACGTCCGGGCCTCGTGGAATGGGCCGGTGGACGCGACGCCGTGTGCGCTCGTGTGCTGCCCCCTGCCCTGTGCGAGGCCCCTTGCCGAGCGAGGGAGAGCCCCACGTGACCATCGCGCCAGCCGAACCGGTCTCAGCTGCCGAAGAAGAGCACGACGGTCCCGGTGCCGCGCTGCTGCGGACCCTGACCGAGCTGACCGCCGATCTCCCCGACGCCGACCCCGGCCGGGTCGCCGCCGCCGCGTTGCGCGGCCGGTCCGCGCGGGCGGACGAGACGGAGCTGCGCGAGCTCGCGACGGAGGCGGCCGCCGGCCTCATCTCCGAGGACCCCGCCTACTCCCGGCTGGCCGCGCGCCTGCTGACGATCGGCATCCGCGCCGAGGCCGCCTCGCAGGGCGTCACGTCCTTCACCGAGTCCGTCGCGGTCGGCCACCGGGAGGGCCTGATCGCCGACCGGACCGCCGAGTTCGTGCGCCTGCACGCCGCCCGGCTCGACGCGCTGATCGACCGGGCCGCCGACGACCGCTTCGGCTACTTCGGCCTGCGGACGCTGCACAGCCGCTACCTGCTCCGCCACCCGATCACCCGCAAGGTCGTCGAGACGCCCCAGCACTTCATGCTGCGCGTCGCCGCCGGCCTCGCCGAGGACGACACGGCACAGTCCGTCGACGAGGTCGCCGCGCTCTACGGGCTCATGAGCCGCCTCGACTACCTCCCCTCCTCCCCCACCCTCTTCAACTCCGGCACGCGGCACCCCCAGATGTCGTCCTGCTACCTCCTCGACTCCCCCAAGGACGAGCTGGACTCGATCTACGACCGGTACCACCAGGTGGCGCGGCTCTCGAAGCACGCGGGCGGCATCGGTCTTTCGTACTCCCGTATCCGTGCGCGCGGTTCGCTGATCCGCGGCACCAACGGCCACTCCAACGGCATCGTCCCGTTCCTGAAGACCCTCGACGCCTCGGTCGCCGCCGTGAACCAGGGCGGCCGCCGCAAGGGCGCGGCCGCGGTCTACCTGGAGACCTGGCACTCCGACATCGAGGAGTTCCTGGAACTGCGCGACAACACCGGCGAGGACGCCCGCCGTACGCACAACCTGAACCTCGCGCACTGGGTGCCGGACGAGTTCATGCGACGGGTGAACGCCGACGGGCCGTGGTCGCTGTTCTCCCCTTCGGACGTGCCCGAGCTGGTCGACCTGTACGGCGAGGAGTTCGACGCCGCGTACCGGGCGGCCGAGGCGAAGGGCCTGGCGAGGAAGACCCTGCCCGCCCGTGAGCTGTACGGCCGCATGATGCGCGCCCTCGCGCAGACCGGCAACGGCTGGATGACCTTCAAGGACGCCGCCAACCGCACCGCCAACCAGACGGCCGAGCCCGGCCACGTCGTCCACTCCTCCAACCTCTGCACGGAGATCCTGGAGGTCACCGACGACGGGGAGACGGCGGTCTGCAACCTGGGGTCGGTCAACCTCGGCGCCTTCGTCGACCAGACCCGCGGGGACATCGACTGGGAGCGGCTGGACGAGACCGTCCGTACGGCCGTGACCTTCCTCGACCGTGTCGTGGACATCAACTTCTACCCGACCGAGCAGGCGGGCCGCTCCAACGCCCGGTGGCGTCCGGTCGGCCTCGGGGCCATGGGCCTGCAGGACGTCTTCTTCAAGCTGCGCCTGCCCTTCGACTCGCCCGAGGCCAAGGCGCTCTCCACCCGGATCGCCGAGCGCGTCATGCTCGCGGCGTACGAGGCCTCCGCCGACCTGGCCGAGCGCAGCGGCCCGCTGCCGGCCTGGGAGAAGACCCGTACGGCCAGGGGCGTGCTGCACCCCGACCACTACGACGTGGAGCTGACCTGGCCCGAGCGCTGGGCGGCCCTGCGTGAGCGCGTCGCCGCGACCGGCATGCGCAACTCCCTGCTCCTCGCCATCGCGCCCACGGCCACCATCGCCTCCATCGCGGGCGTGTACGAGTGCATCGAGCCGCAGGTCTCCAACCTGTTCAAGCGCGAGACGCTGTCGGGTGAGTTCCTCCAGGTCAACTCCTACCTGGTGGACGAGCTCAAGCGGCTCGGTGTGTGGGACGCCCGCAGCCGGGAGGCGCTGCGCGAGGCGAACGGCTCGGTGCAGGAGTTCGCCTGGATCCCCGCGGACGTACGGGCGCTCTACCGCACGGCGTGGGAGGTCCCGCAGCGCGGCCTGATCGACATGGCGGCGGCCAGGACCCCGTTCCTGGACCAGTCCCAGTCCCTGAACCTCTTCATGGAGACGCCGACCATCGGCAAGCTCTCCTCGATGTACGCGTACGCCTGGAAGGCCGGGCTGAAGACGACGTACTACCTGCGCTCGCGCCCGGCGACCCGCATCGCCCGCGCCGCACAGGCCCAGGCACAGCCTGAGAAGACCATCCCCGTGCAGCCGACGGCGGACCCCGACGCGGTCGCCTGCTCCCTGGAAAACCCCGAGTCCTGCGAGGCCTGCCAGTAATGACCACCCAGAACCTTCTCGACCCCGGCTTCGAGCTCACCCTGCGTCCCATGCGCTACCCGGACTTCTACGAGCGCTACCGGGACGCCATCAAGAACACCTGGACCGTGGAGGAGGTCGACCTCCACTCGGACGTCGCCGACCTCGCCAAGCTGTCCCCCGAGGAGCAGCACCTGATCGGCCGTCTGGTCGCCTTCTTCGCGACGGGCGACTCGATCGTCGCGAACAACCTGGTGCTGACGCTGTACAAGCACATCAACTCCCCCGAGGCGCGGCTGTACCTGTCCCGCCAGCTGTTCGAGGAGGCCGTGCACGTCCAGTTCTATCTGACGCTGCTCGACACCTATCTCCCCGACCCGGCGGACCGCGCCGCCGCGTTCGACGCCGTGGAGAACATCCCCTCCATCCGCGAGAAGGCCGGGTTCTGCTTCAAGTGGATGGACTCGGTGGAGAAGCTGGACCGGCTGGAGACCCAGTCCGACCGCCGCCGCTTCCTGCTGAACCTGATCTGCTTCGCCGCGTGCATCGAGGGCCTGTTCTTCTACGGTGCCTTCGCCTACGTCTACTGGTTCCGCAGCCGGGGCCTGCTGCACGGCCTGGCCACCGGCACCAACTGGGTGTTCCGCGACGAGACGATGCACATGTCCTTCGCCTTCGAGGTGGTCGACACCGTCCGCAAGGAGGAGCCGGAGCTGTTCGACGACCAGCTCGAGCAGCAGGTCACGGACATGCTGCGGGAGGCCGTCGAGGCCGAGCTGCAGTTCGCGCGCGACCTGTGCGGTGACGGCCTCCCGGGCATGAACACCGAGTCGATGCGGCAGTACCTGGAGTGCGTCGCCGACCAGCGGCTCAGCCGGCTCGGCTTCGCTCCGGTGTACGGCTCCGAGAACCCCTTCTCCTTCATGGAGCTCCAGGGGGTTCAGGAGCTGACCAACTTCTTCGAGCGGCGCCCCTCGGCGTACCAGGTGGCGGTGGAGGGCACCGTCGACCTGGACGAGGACTTCTGAGCCCGCTCGCTCTCCCTGGCCTCCTGGGCCTCCCTGATCTGACGGTCGACGCGCTTGTCGCGCACGATGCCGATCACTGACGGGAGGACCAGGAGGACCAGCGTCCCGAGTACGAAGATCATTGCGATGAGGGTCTGTGCCTGGTTCGTTTCCATGGACACCACTGTCGCGCCGATGACTCCTTACCGTCAGTGGCAGTACTGCCGTAGACCCTCGAATTACTGCCACAGGCGAGGCACACTGGAGACATGCTCCAGAACGTGGCCGTCGTCCTGCTCGACGGCGTGAACCCTTTCGAACTCGGTGTGGTGTGCGAGGTCTTCGGCACCGACCGCAGCGACGACGGCCTGCCGGTCTACGATTTCGCGGTCGCCTCGGCCGAGGGCCCGGCGCTGCGCATGAACTCGGGCGTCTCACTACAGGTCGAGCACGGCTTGGAGCGGCTGGAGACGGCCGATCTGATCGCGGTGCCGGCCGGGCACAGCTACGCCTCCCGTGAGTTCCCGCCGGAGCTGCTGGACGCCCTGCGACGCGGGGTCGACCGCGGCGCCCGGGTGCTCAGCGTCTGCTCCGGCGCCTTCGTGCTGGCCGCGGCCGGACTGCTGGACGACCGCCGCTGCGCCGTGCACTGGAAGCACGCGCGGGACCTCGCCCGGCAGTACCCCCGGGCGGTCGTGGAGCCGGACGTGCTCTACGTCGACGAGGACCCGGTGATCACCTCCGCCGGCACGGCCGCCGGGATCGACGCCTGCCTTCACCTGGTGCGCAAGGAGCAGGGCACCGAGGTCGCCAACAAGATCGCCCGGCGGATGGTGGTGCCGCCGCACCGTGACGGCGGCCAGGCCCAGTACATCGAGCGCCCGCTGCCGCACTCCGAGGGCGACACGATCGGCGACGTGCTGGCGTGGATGGAACGCCACCTCGACGAGGAGGTCACCGTCGAGCAGCTGGCCGCCCACGCCCACATGTCCCCGCGCACCTTCGCCCGCCGCTTCCAGCAGGAGACCGGGACGACTCCCTACCGCTGGGTCCTGCGCCAGCGGCTGCTGGAGGCCCAGCGTCTGCTGGAGGCGACGGACGAGACGATGGACGCGATCGCCGGCCGAACGGGGTTCGGCAACGCGGCCACGCTGCGCCATCACTTCGTCCGGGCGGTGGGCACCACGCCGAACGCCTACCGGCGCACGTTCAGGGGCCCCGAAGCGGCCTGACGATCACCGTCTGTCACCTCGGCACCGGCCGCAGCAGCAGGTCGTGCGGCCGGAGCGTGATGCCGACGCGCGTGGCGTCGTTCGAACCGGCCACCTGCTCGAAGCGGTACCTGGCGGCCAGCGCCGCCGTGATCAGCGTCAGCTGGGCCATCGAGAAGTGGTCGCTCGGGCACTTGCGGTTGCCCGTGCTGAACGGGCTCATGGCGTGCTTCGGGATGTCCTTGACCCGGTCCGGCAGCCAGCGATCGGGGTCGAACTCCAGGTTCCGCTCGTACGACTTCGCGTCGCGCTGGATCGCGTACGGGCTGTAGACGATGTCCGCCCCGGCCGGAATCCGGTATCCGCCGAGTTCCGTGTCCCGCACCGCCCGGCGCGTCAGAATCCAGACGGCTGGGCGCAAACGCAGGGCCTCGACGACGACATTGTTGGTGTGCCTGAGTCCCCGGACGTCCTCGAATGCCACCGGCCTCCCGCCGGTGACGGCTTCTACTTCGTCCCGCACCCGGTCCGCCTGTTCAGGGTGTTCCGCGAGCATATGCAACAGCCACATGATCGTGGAGGCGACGGTTTCGCTGCCGGGGGTGAGGATCGCGACGACCTGATCGTGGATCTCCTGTTCCCCGATGGGGTCACCATTCTCGTCCTTCGCCTCCAGCAATGCCGTCAGCAAATCGTCCGGCTTTTGACCGGATGCCCGGCGCTCGGCGACGATCTCGTCGACCAGGAGATGCAAATCGGCCAATGCCCGGTTGAATTCGCGGTTGGCCGGGAGCGGCAGCCTGTAGAGCGGCCCGAGCGGGACCACCATCCGCCGGTACATCCCGCGGAAGACGGTGGCGAGCGCGACGCACAGCCGCTCCGCCCGCTCGTCCATGGAGGCGCCGCGCAGCAGACAGCGGGCCGCGATGCGCACGGCCACCCGGAAGGACTCGGAGGTGCAGTCGACGGTCTCGCCGGGCTTCCAGCGCTCGGTCAGCGCGTGCGCCTCCTCCTCCATGATCGGACCGTAGGCGGGGATGGCGTCGAGCCGGAAGGCGGGCTGGATGGTGCGCCGCTGGCGCCGGTGCCGCGGCCCGTTCGCCGTGGCCACGCCCTCCTTGCCGAGCAGGCCCTCCAGGGACTCCCAGAGCGGCCCGGCGATGATGAAGTCGTTGCTCAGCGCCAGCGCGCCGGTGAGCTCCGGGGTGGTGACGGCGTACACGGTCTTCGGCCCGAGCTTCAGGCGGACCACGTCACCGTCGTCACGCAGCCGGGACATGAACGCCAGCGGGTCGCGCACGAGCTTCCAGCCGTGACCGAGGCCGGGGACACCGCCGCCCGCCCGGGGCGGCTCACGCAGATCCGGAGCGAGGGCTTCGGGCTGCACGGACTCGACGGTCATTTCTCACCTGCCGCTTCGTTGTTGACGTACGGGGGCGTGGACCGGTCGTCCCAGCTGTCGACCATGTACCGGCCGGACTCGTGGTGGAACCAGTAGACGGAACTGAACCAGTTGCGCATATTGCTCAGACAGGCCCGCACGGCGGCGCTCAGTTCCTTTCCCCGCACGGTGCCGTCGGCGAGGTCGTCGGCGAACCGTAATGCTTCCTGTTCGATGTCGATGAATTCGGTTATGCAATTCTCGACACGGTTCCTGAGGTCAACGACCGCCTGTTCCAGAGTCAGCCCCTCATGGGTGATGAGACTGATTCCGAGATTATGCACCTCGTCGCCCGCTATTTCCTTGGGAAGGGAGCAGAGGTCGTTGTACCAGGCGGCGAATTCCTGACTCAGCAGCGCCGCCCGACGGTATGCCGGGTGTTTCCGAACGGGGTCGGGTATTTCGCATCCCGCGGCCGACTCCAGGAGATCCGTCCATATCCAGTGAGCGAAGGTGAGCCGGCGCAGCCGGAGATACTCGTCGACCGTGGGCACGATTCCGTGGGTGCGGTTGTGGAACTCCCGGTCGTATGCGTCGACCACCGCGTGGAAGTGCCGGGCGAACCGGAGGTTCCATGTCCTCGGCAGGAACGCGTACAGCCGCAGGACGCTGTCCGCGAACCCGGCGACCAGTGGGTCCTCGTGGTGCAGGTGCGCCCCGGGGAAGTCGAGGGCCGTGTGCAGCCGGTCCCGCAGCCGCCGCCAGGCGACCGGACGGCCGTGCACGATGTCGCGGTCGTGCCGGTCGTCCCAGACGAAGAACCAGGCGCTGTAGTCCGCGATCGCCTGGAGGACCTCGTCGGAGGCACCGATGTAGTACCCGGCCATGAGGTCGGTGTAGCAAAGTCCGTCGGCATATTCCTCCACCTTGTCCGCGGGCATGAGCCGCTTTTCGAGCAGCCAGGCCCGGGTCTTCTCCTGGCACTTCGGCCAATACGGGTGGAGCTGCCGGGGAAACGTCGCCTCGATCACCGGGAGAGAGAGCGACGGTGGAACTGCGATGGTGGTCGGTGTCGATGTGGTGCCGTGTGACAAAGCATGCACGAACTAACCCCTCTCAGCCGCCGGTTGGCGCGGGCGCCCCTCCCTTCGTGCCGGGCGTGCGCCGTTGCATACCCCGCTCATCCCATTCAGCACTACAACTGACCGCTCTGGGAACGTATTTGCTTCATTCACTCCCCCACAGTGCCGGGATCCTCCCGGTGTGTGACTGGTGACGGATCATCAGGAGAGCAGAAGCGATCGAACGTGCGACGGACAGGCGAACGACACAGACGAACGGCGTCTGTTCGGGACGGGAATCCCGAACAGACGCCGTTCGCCTGGTGCTCGTGAGGCCTCAGTCGTTCGCGACCACGGGGTAGCGGGGCTCGTTCTCGGCCATCTGCCGCAGCGCGTCCTTGCGCTCGCGCTTGGAGAGCCGGTCGATGTACAGGTAGCCGTACAGGTGGTCGGTCTCGTGCTGCAAACACCGAGCGAAGTATCCGGTGCCGCGCACCTTGATCGGGTTGCCCTTCTCGTCCTGCCCGGTCACCTCGGCGTAGTCGGGCCGCGCGAGCGGGGCGTACGCGGTGGGCACGGACAGGCAGCCCTCGTTGCTGTCGTCCAGCCGGCGCTTCTCGGCGGGCAGTTCGACGAGCCTGGGGTTGCAGACCACGCCGGTGTGCCGGGCACCCTCGTCGTCGGGGCAGTCGTAGATGAAGACCTTCAGGTCGACACCGATCTGGTTGGCGGCCAGGCCCACGCCCTCGGCGGTGCGCTGGCTGGCGAACATGTCCGCGACGAGCTGCTGGAACTCCTCGCCGAACTCGGTGACGTCCTTGCACTCCTTGTGCAGCACCGGGTTCCCGACCACCGTGATCGGCCGCGAGATCCCCCGCTCCCGCCAGGCCGCCTCGCGCTCCTCGCAGTCCTCCGTGTCGATCACGTACCCCTCGTCATCGACGGGGAGCACGCCCGCGTGCTGCTGATCGGTGTCCTGCTGAGCCATGACGTTACGTACGCCTTCCTGAAACAAACCGGGCTGAGATGCTGATACAGATTACGCCGGTGTCGGACGCCCATCTTTTCCTTGGGGGCGCGGGGAACTGCGCGATCAGCCCACGGCGCGCCCGCACCCGCACGACGACCTCAGCACACCTCTTCGAGATCCCGCCAGTCCCGAGAATCCGGACTGTCAGCCACCCACCCGTCCAGCAACCCCCGCACCAGGGACGCCGGCGCGGCCAGCCCACACTCCCGCTCCGGAACCCAGAGCTGCCCGTCCGTCCGATGCCCCAGCGGCCCGGGATGCCCCGGCTCACTGTGATCATGCGGATCGAGGTGCTCCCCGTCACCTTCATCCGACGGCATCCGGGACTCGGAACACATCCGGCACAGCAACCGCACCGAGGAAGACCAGTCCTCCGCTGCGAACCCGGCGTCACCCGCGAGCTGCTCCAGCGCGTCCCGGTCCGCCTCGGTCGCCGCCTCCAGCAGCACCACCCAGGTCGGCACCGGCGACGGCGCCCACAGCTCGATCTCGTCGAACACCGGGTAGGTGTGCCCGGCGGCCGTGGTCCGCTCCCCGTGGGGCACCCCGTCGTGCAGCACGACCTCGCCCCAGCGCCGCCCCGACGACGGCAGCGGAATGGACAGCACCTCGATCCGCGCGGGATCCAGCCGCCGCCCCCACACGACCTCGGCCTCCCCCTCGGGGGACAGCCGTACGGCCGCGCTGCCGAGGTCCATGCCGACGGGCTCGTCGGCGGCGGTGGCCGAACCCGGCGTCCGCAGCCCGTAGGCCTGCCAGGCGCGCCGGGCCAGCGGCCAGTCCTGGAGGGCGGTCGCGGCGATGCCGACGTTCCACCAGTCGGGCGCACCGGTGTCCCGGTCGAGCAGGGCCACGGCCCTGAGGCCCGCCGCCCGCGCCTGCTCCCAGTCGTGCCGGAACTTGTGCAGCAGGGCGAGGTTGAACCACGACTCGGACAGCCAGGGCTCCAGGTCGGCGGCACGTGTCAACAGTGCGCCCGCGTCCTCGTACCGGCCGTCGCCGATCAGTGTGAACGCCCGGTCTGTGGCCTGCCGCCAGGAGGCGGAGGGCCGGTGCCGTCCCTTGCCGAAGATCCTCACGATTCCCGCCTGCCAGTTCCGTTCGGTGGGCTGGCCGTAGCTGTGTTTCGAGCCCCCGGACACCTTCTCCTTCGCATCCAACCACGTACGGCCTCCGAGGCGCTCATTACCCATGGGTTACCCAGCCACGGGCAGAGTCAGACTGCTCCTCGCCAGTACGCGGGCCAGTGATTCCACCACCTCCGGCGCGTACTTCCCGGCGGTGGCGAGCCGGAGTTCCTCCAGCGCCGTCAGCGGCCCGCCGGGCCCGCCTTCCCTGGACTTCTCCTCGTACGCATTCACGGCCCGGACGATTCGCGCGGCGAGCGGCTGCTCGGCGTAGGGGTCGGCCTGCCGCTCCACGACCACGGCGACCGCCTCGTCGACCCCCGTCTGCCGTACGACGGCCCCGCCGAGCAGCGCGATCCGCCGCTGTTCAGCGGCGGGCAGATCGGCGGTGGCGCCCGCCGGCACCGGGTCGACGAGGCTCAGCTGGCCGATGTCGTGCATGAGCGCGGCGTACTCCAGCACGGCCAGTTCGGGCTCGGTCAGGCCCAGGTCCCGTCCCACCGCCTGGCCGAGGGCGGCGACGCGCCGGGCGTGCCCGCAGGGGGTGCAGCCGGCGACCTCGGTGGCCCGCGCGAGGGAGGCGATGGTCTGGCGATAGGTGGCCCGGACGGCGGCGTACCGCCGGAACGACATCTGGGCGAGCAGCAGCGGCACGGAGAAGACGGGCAGTGCCCACAGCCCGACGACGGCGACCGCGAGCGCCATCACGGCCCCGGTCGCGATGACGGCGGACCCGATGCCGCACACGGCCCGCAGCTCGTCCCGCAGCACCGGGCCGAAGGGCCAGCCGGTGCGGGAGTGGGCCAGGGCGGCGGCGAGCACCGCGTCGCACAGCGCGGTCAGGGAGAGCAGCGCGAGCAGCAGCAGCGCGTAGGCGGGTCCGCCCCAGTCGTCGAACATCCCACGGTTGTAAGGGGGCTGGAAGCACACGGCGACGAATCCGACGGTGAGCATGCGGCGCGCCAGGTGGTCGAGGGTGGGCCCCTGTCCGCGGGCGACGTGCGGCACACTGCCGAGCAGTGAGGCGGCCAGCACGACGGCGACGACCTGGGCGAGGCCGTGGTGGGTGGCCTGCCCGCCGGCCTCCCCGAGCAGCGCGTACGACAGGGCCGCCGCGGCTCCGAGCGGTGCCGGTTCCCGGACCCGCGCCCCGTTGCGCCGGGTGAGCTCGCCGACGGTGACGAGGACCCCGAAGGCGAGGGCGACGCGGCGTTCCTCGAGTCCGTTGTAGAGGGTGACGGCGAGGGAGCCGGTGGCGAGGAGGGCGGCGCAGGTGTGGACAAGGGTGCGCAGGAGGGGTGTCCGGTACGCGCTCATCGATGGGCCCCCGGCCGGCTGGAGACGGGTGCGCCGGGCGGGGGGATCCGGGGCGTGTGTGCGTCGTCGGCGGTCACCGCGGGGTGCCAGCCCGCCCGCCGTACGGCTTCCACCAGGGCCGCGACCATCACGGGGTCGAAGTGGCTGCCCGCGCACCGCTCCAGTTCCTCCAGGGCCACCGCGACGGGGCGGGCCCTGCTGTAGCTGCGGGTGGAGGTCATGGCGTCGAAGGCGTCGGCAACCGCCACGACCCGTGCGGACTCCGGGATCTGACGGCCCACCAGCCCGTACGGATACCCGCTGCCGTCCAGCCGCTCGTGGTGGTGCAGTACGGCGGCCCGGGCCTCCCCGAGGAAGCCGATGCCGCGCACCATCTCGTGCCCGTACTCGGGGTGCAGCTCGATCACGCGCCGCTCCTCGGGGGTCAGCGGCCCGTTCTTCCTGAGCAGCCGGGTGGGCACGCCCAGCTTGCCGACGTCGTGCAGGATCCCGGCGAAGCGGAGCACCTCGACGCGCTCGTCGTCCATGCCCAGCTCGCACGCGATCATCATGGAGGCCTGTCCGACCCGCTCGCTGTGCCCGCGCGTGTACCCGTCCTTGATGTCGACGGCCTGGACCAGCGCCCGGATGGTCGCCTGGTGGGCGGCCCGTTCCCGGTGGTACTGCGCGAAGGCCCACCACGAGACGCACATCGGCAGCAGCACGAGCAGCGCGGCCACGGGACCGTAGGGGCTGCGCCACAGGACGGCCATCATCAGCCCGGCGAGCCCGTGCACGGCGATCGGCGCGAGCGACCGCGCCACCAGTCCCCGCCAGGCGCGCCGCACAGGCACCCGCTCGGCGGCGGCGAGGATCCCGCCGTCCAGCAGCGCGAGCACCAGGCAGAACGCCAGCACGGCGGCCCCGGCCGGCCCGAGCGCGTAGGGGACGTCGCCCGCGACGACGGCGTCCCGCCCGCCGAGCGCCCAGTGCACCCGGGCCGCGGCCCACACCCCGAGGACGAGCTGGGCGGCCCGCCAGATGCGCCGCAGCGCCACGGGCCGCTGCCCGACGGACGAGAGCAGCGCGGCGGGCACGGCGACCAGGGCGGCGGCGGGCGCCGGCAGCAGGAAGGCGCCGGCGAGCAGCACGGGGTAGAAGGTCCCGGCCGGGTGCGAGATGCCGACGAACCGGGACCGGGCGACGCGCTCGCACCCGGCGTACAGCGCGGCGAGCAGTACGACCGCCCACCAGGGCGTCCGGACGCCGGGCAGTGGGAGCAAACAGCACAGGGCGGTGACGGCGACACAGGCGACATACACACGAGCCCGCGCCGATACCGCTTCCATGAGCCCCTCCCCGGCCATGTCCGTCAGGCCCGGAGCCTAGGACGCCAGTGAGGGGCTCCATGGGCCGATAGCCCACGGATTAGCACGTTCGAGTGACGCGTTCGACGATGACTTGAGGATGACTACCCCTGGAAAGGCGGGGTAGTTGAAAAGCGCAGGAGTGTCAGGATTCCTGCGGCGTGGCGGGCGAGGCCGTGACGTCCTGATCGGGGACCGCCTGGCCGGAACGGATCAGGTCGATCCGCCCCATGACCTTGGCCCGCAGGTCGCCCGGCACGTCGTCATGCCCGCAGCAGCGCTTGACCAGCTTCTTCACGGCCTGTTCGAGCCCGTACTTCTCGAGGCAGGGCGAGCATTCCTCGAAGTGGTGCTCGAACTTCACGCAGTCCGAGTCCGGCATCTCACGGTCGAGGAACTCGTAGAGATGATCGAGGATTTCGCTGCAATCCGTCTCGTGCGGCTCTCCGCAGCTCATGACCCCGAGCCTTTCGCTTCGTTCGACTCTCCGGCGCCGGCCGGGACCATCCCGCGGTCACGGGCGTAGTCCTCCAGCATGCCGCGCAGCTGACGGCGGCCCCGGTGCAGCCGGGACATCACCGTACCGATGGGTGTCCCCATGATGTCGGCGATCTCCTTGTAGGCAAACCCCTCGACGTCCGCGAGATACACGGCGATTCGGAACTCCTCGGGGATCGCCTGGAGCGCTTCCTTCACGTCCGAGTCGGGCAGGTGGTCGAGCGCCTGCGACTCCGCGGAGCGCAAGCCCGTCGACATGTGCGACTCGGCGCGGGCGAGCTGCCAGTCCTCGATCTCCTCGGCCGCGGAGCGCTGAGGTTCGCGCTGCTTCTTGCGGTACGAGTTGATGAAGGTGTTGGTGAGGATCCGGTACAGCCACGCCTTGAGGTTGGTGCCCTCGCGGAACTGGTGGAAGGACGCGTACGCCTTGGCGTACGTCTCCTGCACCAGGTCCTCGGCGTCGGCCGGGTTGCGCGTCATGCGCAGCGCGGCCGAGTACATCTGGTCGAGGAACTCGAGCGCGTCCCGCTCGAAGCGCGCACTGCGCTCCGCGGCCGTCTCCGCGCCCGTGCCGCCCTGGCCCTCGGGCTGCTCCGCCTGGCCGTGTTCGGTCCCTGCGTCGGTCCCTGTGACCGGACCCACCTCCTCGAGTGTTCTCGTGAGACCGAGACCGGTCTCACCCGAATCGGAGGATAGACGACGATCCGGTCCGCCCGCCGCCCGAACAGGGGCGGTCCTGGCCGCGTGCAGCACCGTCCACTCCAGGTCGGCGCGGCTGCTGCGGCTCGGGCAGATGGTCGAACCCATGCGGCGGACTTCCTCTCCTGCGACGTCTGTGCTGGTCTCCAGCCCGTACGTCCCGCACAACAGTGCTCGCCGCCCCCGCATTCCCGGAGCTTTACCCGAGTGACCCGGTCCACTCCACGACCGCGTTCGTGATGAGCGCCACGGCCTCGTCCTGGGAGATGTCCGCGCGCTTGGGGACGGCGAAGCCGTGATCGCCGTACGGCACCTCGACGAGTTCGTACGAGCCCGCGGGGAACTCCTCCGGCTTCCCGAAGGGGTCGTTCCCGCCCTGCACGACCAGGGTGGGCACCCCGGAACCGAGCAGTTCGTCGGCCCGGGACTTCTCCGGCTTGCCCGGCGGGTGGAGGGGGAAGCTGAGGGCGAGGACCGCGTGGGCGCCCAGTTCGGTGGCGGTACGGCAGGCGACCCGGGCCCCGGCACTGCGGCCGCCGGACACGACCGGCAGTCCGGGCCCGGCCAGCGCGGGCCAGATGCCGCGCCAGCCGACGTCCAGGGTCTTGGGCGCGGGCGCCAGCTTCTTCCCGGCCACCCGCCAGGGCTGCTCCACACGGGCCACGGTCACGCCGTGGGCGGGGAGGACGGCGGCCAGGGCCTTCAGATCGCGGGCCTCGATGCCGCCGCCGGCGCCGTGGCCGACGGCGAGCACCAGCCGCGCCTTCCTCGCCTGGTGCCAGGTGATCCGGGCGGGGCCCGCGTCGGTCTCGATGATCTCGGTCGTGTCGGAACTCACGTCAGAAGAGTGTGCCCTCTTCCGGCCCTTCCAGCTCCTTCAGCAGCTCCGGCCCGTTGTTGCGGACGTTGCTGACGGCCGTGGCGACCGGGTAGGCGCGCATCAGCCCGGCGGGCGGCGGGGCGAGCAGCTCGCGCAGATCGTCGGCGTCCGTGCGGGACGGGTCGAGCCAGGCGTCCCAGCGGTCGGGCGTCAGCATCAGCGGCATCCGGGGGTGGATCTCGGCCAGGGCATGCGGACCGTCCGCCGGGGACACCGCCAGCGGGCTCGTCTCGGCCTCGGTGGTGATCACGGAGCACGTCACCCACCAGGACCGCGGGTGGTCGTCGGGCAGCGTCCGGTCCCGCCAGAACTCGTACAGCCCGGCCATGGCGAAGACCGACCCGTCCGCCGGTGTCACGAAGTACGGCTGCTTGCGGGGCCGCTTCTTCTTGCCCTCGACCTCCAGCTCGCGCTCCTGCAGGCCGGTGACCCACTCGTAGTAGCCGTCAGCGGGCAGGACGCAGCGCCGGGAGGTGAAGGCGCGACGGAAGGACGGCTTCTCGTGGACGGTCTCCGCGCGGGCGTTGATCATCCGGGCGCCGCCCTCGGGGGTCTTCGACCAGGACGGGACGAGCCCCCACTTCAGCTTGCGCAGCTGCCGAACCGGGCGCGGATCGTCCACGTCTTTCAGAGGGCGGTCGAGGACGGCGTAGACCTCTTTGGTGGGCGCCACGTTGTAGTCCGGCTCGAGGGTCTCCTCGGGCTCCCACTTCTCGATCTCAAAGATTCCTGCGAGATCCTCTGGCCTGCGACTCGCCGAATACCGTCCGCACATACGTGCCACACTGCCAGATTCCATCCGACCACAGGGAGCCAACGCCTTACATGGACAGCACCGCTACCGCCTCGCTCGCCTCCCTCTGGGACGAGGTCTCCGGCACGCAGCCCGACCCCGACCTGTGGGTGGTGATCGCGACTCTGGCCGCCGCGCTCGCCGTGGTGATCCCGCACGGACTGTGGCGCGTCTCCCGCAACGCCATCACCATCGCCCACGAGGGCGGCCACGGGCTCGTGGCCCTGCTCACCGGCCGCACCCTCACCGGCATACGCCTGCACTCGGACACCAGCGGCCTGACCGTCAGCCGCGGCAAGCCGCACGGCATCGGCATGATCCTCACCGCCGCCGCCGGCTACACCGCCCCGCCCCTGCTGGGCCTGGGCGGAGCGGCCCTGCTGGGAGCCGGCCGCATCACGCTCCTGCTGTGGCTGGCCACCGCCCTGCTCCTGGCCATGCTCGTGATGATCCGCAACGCGTACGGCGCCCTGACCATGATCGTCACCGGCGGCCTGTTCGTCCTGGTGTCCTGGCTGGCCGGCCCTCAGGTACAGGCGGCGTTCGCGTACGTGGTGGTGTGGTTCCTGTTGCTGGGCGGAGTCCGCCCGGCGTTCGAACTCCAGGCGAAGCGGGCCCGGGGCGGGGCGGGCGACTCGGACGCGGACCAGCTGTCACGGCTGACGCATGTACCGGCGGGGTTGTGGTTCTTCCTGTTCCACGCGGTGTCGCTGTGCTCGCTGATCGGGGGAGGGCGCTGGCTACTGGGCCTGTGACCAGCCCACCTCAGGGGCGCGGGGCTGTGCCGATCTGCGGCTCCGCCGCGGGGCGCGACCAGCCACGACGCAGCCGCACTCGAACCACTGCCTGCTTATAAAGTGGGGGCCATGGCCCCGAACACCGCAGACACCGCCCTCTGGCCCGCCCCGCACGCGAGCGGAGCCGTCGACGCGACGGTCCACGTGCCCGGGTCCAAGTCAGTCACCAACCGCGCCCTCGTCCTCGCCTCACTCGCCTCCGAGCCCGGCTGGCTGCGCCGCCCGCTGCGCTCCCGCGACACCCTGCTGATGGCCGGTGCCCTGCGCGCGATGGGCATCGAGATCGAGGAGGGCGTGGGCCCGGACGGCACCGGCGAGGCCTGGCGGGTGCTCCCCACGGGCCTGCGCGGACCGGCCACGGTCGACGTCGGCAACGCCGGCACGGTGATGCGGTTCCTGCCGCCGGTCGCCACGCTCGCCGACGGTCCCGTCCGGTTCGACGGCGACCCCCGCTCGTACGAGCGTCCCCTGAACGGAGTCGTCGACGCGCTGCGTCAGCTCGGCGCCCGGATCGACGACGACGGCCGCGGCGCGCTGCCGCTGACCGTGCAGGGCAGCGGTGCCCTGGAGGGCGGCCAGGTCGCGATCGACGCGTCCTCCTCGTCCCAGTTCGTGAGCGCGCTCCTGCTGTCCGGACCGCGCTTCAACCAGGGCGTCGAGGTCCGCCACACCGGCACCACACTGCCCTCCATGCCGCACATCCGTATGACCGTCGACATGCTGCGCGCGGTGGGCGCCCAGGTGGACACGCCCGAGTCGGGCGGCGAGCCGAACGTCTGGCGGGTCACGCCGGGCGCCCTGCTCGGCCGGGACCTGGTCATCGAGCCGGACCTGTCCAACGCCCAGCCGTTCCTGGCGGCCGCGCTGGTGACCGGCGGCAAGGTCGTCGTCCCGGCCTGGCCGGACCGCACCACCCAGCCCGGTGACCGGCTGCGCGAGATCTTCACCGAGATGGGCGGCTCCTGCGAACTGACCGAGTACGGCCTCGCGTTCACCGGCTCCGGCTCGGTCCACGGCATCGATGTCGACCTGAGCGAGGTCGGCGAGCTGACGCCGGGCATCGCGGCGGTCGCGGCCCTCGCCGACTCCCCCTCGACCCTGCGCGGCGTGGCCCATCTGCGGCTGCACGAGACGGACCGGCTGGCCGCGCTGACGAAGGAGATCAACGAGCTCGGCGGCGACGTGACGGAGACCGCCGACGGCCTGCACATCCGCCCGCGCCGGCTGCACGGCGGGATCTTCCACACGTACGACGACCACCGCATGGCCACGGCCGGCGCGATCATCGGCCTCGCGGTCGAGGGAGTACAGATCGAGAACGTGGCGACGACGGCCAAGACCCTGCCCGACTTCCCCGATCTGTGGACCGGGATGCTCGAGGCGTAGGACGCAGGGATCACGTCATGCGCCGCTATGGCAAGCACACCGACGAGGACGACATCCGCACCCGTCCCGGGCGCCGGAACACCCGGCCCCGGACGAACATCCGCCCCAAGCACGAGGACGCCGCCGAGGGCCTCGTCCTCACCGTCGACCGGGGCCGCCTCACCTGCCTCGTGGAGGACCGAGTCGTGATGGCCATGAAGGCCCGCGAGCTGGGCCGCAAGGCGGCCGTGGTCGGCGACCGCGTGGCCCTCGTGGGCGACATGTCAGGCAAGAAGGACACCCTCGCCCGGATCGTCCGCATCGAGGAGCGCACCTCCGTGCTGCGCCGTACGGCGGACGACGACGATCCGTTCGAGCGTGTGATCGTCGCCAACGCCGACCAGTTGGCCATCGTCACCGCCCTGGCCGACCCGGAGCCCCGCCCCCGCCTGATCGACCGCTGCCTGGTCGCGGCCTACGCCGGTGGCCTGGATCCGCTGCTGGTGCTGACCAAGTCGGACCTCGCCCCGCCCGACAAGCTGCTGGAGCTGTACGGCCACCTCGACACCCCCTACGTCGTCACCAGCCGCGAGGAACTGCAGGACGGCACCGCCATCGCCCGGGTGCGCGAGCAGCTCGACGGCAAGATCACCGCGTTCGTCGGGCACTCCGGAGTCGGCAAGACGACCCTGGTCAACGCGCTCGTACCGGAGGAGCGACGGCGTACGACCGGGCATGTGAACGCGGTGACGGGCCGAGGCCGCCACACCACCACCTCGGCGCTGGCGCTGCCGCTGTCGGACAACGACGGCTGGGTGATCGACACCCCGGGCCTGCGGTCTTTCGGCCTGCACCACGTGGACCCGTCCCGGGTCATCCACGCCTTCCCCGACCTGGAGCCGGGCACCGAGGGCTGCCCGCGCGCGTGCAGCCACGACGAGCCGGACTGCGCGCTGGACGCATGGGTGGCCGAGGGGCACGCGGACCCGGCGCGGCTGTACTCGCTGCGCCGGCTGCTGGCCACGCGGGAGCGGAAGGAAGGCGACTGACCTCAGCGTTGTTTGTCATGGCGTGCGGACGGTAAGTGCATAATCACTCATCGCACCAAGCCGAATGCAAGCGGTCACTGAACGTGGGACACGGGAGGAACGGCTCATGGCGTGGCTGCTGGTCATCGTGGCCGGGTTGCTGGAGACCGGCTTCGCCGTGTGTCTGAAGCTGTCGCACGGCTTCACACGGCTCTGGCCGACGGTCGCGTTCTGCGTCTTCGCCCTCGGCAGTTTCGGGCTGCTGACCCTGGCGCTGAGGAGACTCGACGTGGGTCCCGCGTACGCGGTGTGGACCGGCATCGGGGCGGCGGGCACGGCGATCTACGGCATGGTGTTCCTGGGCGACCTGGTGTCGACGCTGAAGCTGGTGTCGATCAGTTTCGTCATCGTCGGTGTGATCGGGCTGCAGTTGTCGGGCTCGGCGCACTGACGCCCTGTCACCCGGAGTGCCGGTGCAGGGCGCTGCGGACCAGGTCGGTGACGCCGCCCTCGCCGGGTGGCGCGGCCACGCAGGACAGGGCGAGCCGGACGGCGAGTTCGCAGGAGCGGGACAGGTCGGCGGTGTCGGATCTGGGCGCACCGGGTCCGGACAGGACGATGACGGCTCGGTCGCGGATGAGGGTGACGAGGTCGCCGGGTGAGGGCAGCGGGCCGTCGGCGCGGCGCTGGGCCGGTACGGCCGAGGTGGAGGGCACGGCCGAGAGGGTCGGCGAGGGTAGCCGTTCGCTCCAGCAGCCGGTGAGCATGGCGCGGACCAGGGCGTTCTCGCGGGCCGCCGACGTGGTCCACTCGGCGGTGGCGGTGAGCCGGTCGCGGAGGTCGCTGTGGCCGGCGAGCGCGCGGTCCACACCGGCGAGGTATCCGTCGGCCTCTCTCCTCACGAGCGCCCGGGCGAGGCCGTCCTTGCTGCCGAACTCGTTGTAGAGCGTCTGCCGGGACACTCCGGCCGCCAGGGCCACGTCCACCATCCGCACGGCGGACCACGACCGGCGCGCCAGCGCCGCGTAGGCGGCGTCCAACAGAGATTCCCGCGCTGCAGGCATCATTGCCTCCCCTTGGGGCCAGCGGCTCTGCGCCCAGGTTTGACGCGCGTCGAACCACTGTCAAGGGTTCGCGAGGGCATGCGGGGGCGCCTTTGAGCCGACCTGCGCGGGTACCTCCGGCGGTTGAACCGGGGCCGCCTCCCTCTGGCTGCGGGCAATCGTGCCGCTGAGGGCGGCACGGGTGGGCGCGGCGGCACCCCGCTCCGCCGGTTGCGCACCCACCCGCCCCAGCCCCCCGCCGGGCCCCCGCACGCCGGGCAACCACAACGCCCCCACACCCCGGCACAAACCCCGTGTAGCCCCACCCCCACCTCGGCAGATAGGTTCGTTGCATGCCCGACTACCTCGACGATCTGCGTCTCGCCCACGTCCTCGCCGACGCCGCCGACGCCGCGACGACGGACCGGTTCAAGGCCCTCGACCTCAAGGTCGAGACCAAACCGGACATGACGCCGGTGAGCGAAGCGGACAAGGCCGCGGAGGAACTCATCCGCGGCCAACTCCAGCGCGCCCGCCCGAGGGACGCGATCCTCGGCGAGGAGTACGGCGTCGAGGGCACCGGCCCCCGCCGCTGGGTCATCGACCCGATCGACGGCACCAAGAACTACGTACGCGGCGTCCCCGTCTGGGCCACCCTCATCTCCCTGATGGAGGCCGGCGAGGGCGGTTTCCAGCCCGTCGTCGGCGTCGTCTCCGCCCCCGCCCTCGGCCGCCGCTGGTGGGCCGCGAAGGGCCACGGCGCCTTCACCGGCCGCAGCCTCACCAAGGCCTCCCGCCTGAACGTCTCCCGCGTCAACAAGCTCGCCGACGCCTCCTTCGCGTACTCGTCACTCAGTGGCTGGGAGGCGCAGGGCCGCCTGGACGGCTTCCTGGACCTCACCCGAGAGGTGTGGCGCACGCGCGCGTACGGCGACTTCTGGCCGTACATGATGGTCGCGGAAGGCTCCATCGACATGTGCGCCGAGCCGGAGCTGTCGCTGTGGGACATGGCCGCCACCGCGATCATCGTCACCGAGGCCGGCGGCACGTTCACCGGACTCGACGCCCGCCCGGGCCCGCACAGCGGCGACGCGGCCGCGTCGAACGGCCTGCTGCACGACGAGTTGCTCGGATATCTCAACCAGCGCTACTGAGCGCGCCCCGTTGTTACCGAGCGCCCCCTTGTTGACCCTCCCTTTACCTGCCACCCTGAGAGTCCCCCCAACTTGTGAATTTGTGAAACACTGAACAAACGGCGGGGGCACTCCCAGGAGGTGGCTCCATCCATGCTCGTCCGTGACGCCATGAGCACCGTCGTCCTCACCATCGGCCCGACCCACACCCTTCGCCAGGCCGCCGCGCTGATGTCCGCGCGTCGGGTAGGGGCGGCCGTGGTCCACGACCCCGACGCCGGCGGCATCGGCATCCTCACCGAACGCGACATCCTCAACTCCGTGGGCAAGGGCCAGGACCCGGACACGGAACGCGCCCACGCCCACACCACCACCGACGTCGTGTTCGCGGCTCCGGCCTGGACCCTGGAGGAGGCGGCACAGGCCATGACGCACGGCGGCTTCCGCCATCTCATCGTGCTGGAGGACGACGAACCCGCCGGCATCGTCTCGGTCCGCGACATCATCCGCTGCTGGGTACCGGCACGCCAGCAGGTGCCCGCCTGACAGCACCGAGACGAGTTAGACAGGATCCAACACCAGGTGGATTCTAAACTCACACCTGTTCGGGACCTGGTCAGCTTTGCTGTTAGGCTGGTGGCCATGAGCGACCTTCTGGAACGGCTGCGCGGACGCGGATGGCGGATGACCGCGCAGCGGCGTGTCGTGGCCGAGGTCCTCGACGGCGAACACGTCCATCTGACGGCCGACGAGGTCCACTCCCGGGCCGTCGCCAAGCTGCCCGAGATCTCCCGGGCGACCGTCTACAACACGCTCGGCGAGCTCGTGTCCCTCGGCGAGGTGCTCGAGGTCTCCACCGACCAGCGCGCCAAGCGGTACGACCCGAACGCCCACCAGCCGCATCACCACCTGGTCTGCGCCCAGTGCGGCGCGATCCGGGACGTCCACCCGATCGGCAACCCGCTGGCGGACCTCCCCGACTCGGAGCGCTTCGGCTTCACGGTCTCGGACGTCGAGGTGACGTACCGCGGCGTCTGCCCGAACTGCGCGGCCGCCTAGCTCCCCCCTTCCCGACAGCCCCGGCACCGATGGGTGCCGGGGCTTGTCCGTGTCTGCGCACTTCCCGTATCTGACGGGTCGTCATATGGTCAACGGCACCCACCAGTCCGTTCCGCACTCCGCGAGGAGACCGAAGTGGGAGAGCCGTATCCAAAACTCACCGCCCATGACCTGACGCGCACCTTCGGCCGGGGCCCCCGCGCGGTCGACGCCCTCGGTCCCCTCGACCTGACCGTCGCTCCCGGCGAGTTCGTCTGCCTCGTAGGCCCCTCGGGCTGTGGCAAATCCACGTTGCTGCGCATCGCCGCCGGACTGCTCCGGCCCAGCACCGGCACGCTGGAGATCCGCACCTCCAGCGCACGCCCGGCGGCCATGATCTTCCAGGACTACGGCATCTACGACTGGAAGACCGTCCAGGCCAACGTCCGCTTCGGCCTCGACGTGCAGCGCGTCCCGCGCCGGGAGGCGAACGCCCGCGCCGCCGAGTGGCTGGCCCGCATGGGCCTCGCCGACTTCGCGCACGCCTATCCGGCGACCCTCTCGGGCGGCATGCGCCAGCGGGTCGCCATCGCCCGCGCGCTCGCCGTCGAGCCCGAACTGCTGCTGATGGACGAACCGTTCGCCGCCTTGGACGCCCAGCTCCGCATGATCCTCCAGGACGAACTGCTGGAGATCACCCAGGCCCTGCGCACCACGACCCTCTTCATCACCCACAGCCTGGAGGAGGCGATCGTGCTCGGCGACCGCGTGTGCGTGATGTCCGCCCGCCCGGGCCGGATCATCGCCGAACACCGCCCGCCCTTCCCGCGCCCGCGCACCGGCGACGTCCGCGCCACCCCCGAGTTCACCGCGCTGAAGAGCGAGTTGTGGGACCTGCTGCGGAAGGAGGCGGTGCCCGCATGACCACCGTCGCCCCCGGGACGCGAGGCCCGGCCCTGGTCCGCCGCCCGGGCCCGCACGAGTCGCACCCCGTACGTACCCATCGCCGCCGCCGCGCCCTGGAACTGTCCCTCGCGGCGGCCGTCCCCCTCCTCCTGGTGCTGCTCTGGCAGCTCGCGGCCGTCCGGGGCTGGATCGACGAGCGGATCTACCCGGCACCGACCACGATCCTCGCCGACGGCTGGGACCGGGCCGCGGCCGGTGACCTGTGGCCGGACGTGTGGGCGACACTCAAGCGCGTCCTGGCCGGCTACGCCGTCGGCACGGCGGCGGGCTACCTGCTGGGCCTGCTGATGGGTTCGCTGCCGCTGGTGCGGGCCGCCCTGGAACCGCTCCTGGACGCCCTGTACGTCGTACCGAAGCTGGCCCTGCTGCCCGTCTTCCTGAACATGTTCGGCCTGGGCGAGGGCCCGC
The DNA here is from genome assembly GCF_055594445.1 of Streptomyces sp. NPDC040589. Classification (NCBI taxonomy): domain Bacteria; kingdom Bacillati; phylum Actinomycetota; class Actinomycetes; order Kitasatosporales; family Streptomycetaceae; genus Streptomyces; species Streptomyces sp. NPDC040589. The sequence goes on from NZ_JBVIWP010000001.1 coordinate 596,310, forward strand.
AGGTGGCCCTGGTGGCGGCCACGGTCTTCTTCTTCGTCTGGATCTCCACGATGTCCGCGGTCATGGCGGTCCCCGACGGCCACCGGGACGCCGGCCGGGTCTTCGGAGCCTCCCCGTGGCAGATGTTCCGCCATGTCCTGCTCCCGGCCTCCCTGCCCGCCGTCCTGGTCGGCGCGCGGATCGCGGCGGGCGTGGCGGTCCTGGTGATCGTCGCCTCCGAGCAGATCGCCGCGTCCGACGGCCTGGGCCATCTGATCTTCGACTCCCGCGCCCTCTTCCGGAACGACGTGATGTTCGTCGGCATCGTCTGCGTCGCCGCCCTGGGCGTGCTCTTCTCCGAACTGGTCCGCTTCGTCGGCCGGTTGCTCACCCCGTGGGCACCGCGCGACCGGGGACGGGGGCAGGCATGAGGGCACGTACGTACGGCCTCGCCCTGCTCGCGGGCGCGCTGCTGGCCTCGGCGGCCTGCTCGTCGCCGTCCTCCGGACCGTCGCGGCCGGAAGCCGACACGGCGACGCGCACGATCCGCCCGGTCCAGGGCTGCGGCGCCGCGTCCTGGACGGACCCCGCCGACCGCGCCCCCGACCGCGCCCCGGCCCGCTGCCGCCCGGGCTCCCCGGCCCCGCAACGGCTCGCCGAGCCCCGGAAGCTGACCATCGCGACGGGCACGCTGAGCGCGGAGTACGTGGCACCGCTGCGGGTCGCCCTCGACAAGGGCGAGTTCGAGAAAGAGGGCCTGGACGTCACGCTGAAGGTGCTGCCGACGCCCGAGGCCCTCCCGCTGCTGGCCAAGGGCGAGGTGGACGCGCTCTGGGCGGCCCCGGAGGCGGCTGTCATGAACGGCATCCGCGGCGGCTTCGTCATCCGCTGGGTCGCAGGGAACTTCTCCCCCGGCCCGAAGTCCAAGAGCGGCCTGTGGGTCCGGCTGAAGGACGGCGAGACGCCGGCCGCCGTCCGGATGGCCGACCGGACACTCGGCACGATGATCGGCAAGGGCTCGGTGATCGCCTACCCCATGGAACAGGCCCTGGAGCAGCACGGCGGCGGCCTCGACCGGATCCGCTACCAGCAGCTGGGCTCCGCCGACGTCCTCACCGCCCTGCGGAACGGCGGCGTCGACTCCGCGTGGCTGCTGGACCCGGTGTGGCGCCGGGTCGACGGCGAGCCGGGCTACGCCTTCCTGGGAGGCCAGCCACCCGGCGAGCCCCTGGGCGGCATGCTCTACGGCCCGAGCCTGCTGAACGACGACGTGGACGCGGGCGTGGCCCTGCTGCGGGCGTACATCCGCACGGTGAACACGTACTTCGCGGCCGACTACAAACAGAACGAGAGGTACGTCACGTACCTGGCGGATCTCCTGAAGACGGACGAGGCGATCCTCCGCTCCACCCCGTCCCTGCGCATGGACTGGGAGATCCGCGCCGGCACGACGGCCCGCCTCCAGGCGGCCTACCGGGCACAGGGTGTGGCGGAAGACGCCGCGCTCCCCGAGTCCCGGACCGTGAACCGTTCCCTCTACGAGGAGGCGGTGGGGCACCGCCCCTGAACACGCACTCCTATACACGCACTCCTGAACACGCACCGAGGGCCGGAACCCTTTCGGATTCCGGCCCTCGGCCTTCAGTAGCGGGGACAGGATTTGAACCTGCGACCTCTGGGTTATGAGCCCAGCGAGCTACCGAGCTGCTCCACCCCGCGTCGTTGAATGCAACGTTACGTGAACGCGGAGGCCGGATGCAAATCGCTTCACGACGAGGCCTGGCGGCGGGCCGGGCCGAGCACCTCGCAGCCCGGCCCAGCTCTACGCCGACAGCTCCTGGCGAAGCGCGTCCCGCAAGCGAGCCGCCCGCTCCGCCACAGACGCGGGCCCGAGAGACACCGCACGGTCGGCCCACCGCTGCCCCTCCGTCAGCTCGCCCCGACGCGCGTAGACCAGGGCGAGCCGCAACGCCGCCCGCCCGTGCCCCGCATCGGCGGCCCGCGTCCACCACACCACCGCCTCGGGATCGCTGCCCTCCCGGGCCAGCAGCAGCCCCAGATTGAACGCGCCGTTGCGGGACCCGGCCTCGGCCGCCTCCCGGTACCACCGAGCCGCCTCGACGACGTCACCCCGGGCCGCGGCGTGCATGCCGACCCGTACCTGCGCCCGCCGGTGCCCCTGCGAGGCCGCCCGCTCGTACCATTCCTCGCACTCGCTCCGCCGGTGCACCGGCTCCCCGAGCTCGTGCGCCGGCTCCGGCGGCCGGCGCGCGTCGAGCACGGTCGCCAGCCGGTACGCGGCCTCGGCGCTCCCGCCTCCGGCCGCGCACCGCAGGTGCCGTTCGGCCTCCTGGTCGTCGCCGTCCCGCAGCCGCGCCATGCCGACCTGCAGCGCGGCCTCCGTGTGCCCGGCGGCGGCGGCCCGCTCGTACCAGCGCAGCGCGGCCTGCTCCTCGCCCCGTCCGGCGTGGAGGATGCCCAGGTTGAAGGCGGCGTCCACGCTCCCGGCCTCCGCGGCCTTGGAGAACCACGGCTCCGCGCCCGTCTCGTCCCCGGCCCGCAGCAGCAGGATCGCCAGCGCGTTCGCGGCCTCCTGGTGCCCCGCGTAGGCAGCGCGCCGGTACCACTGCTCGGCGTGCGGGGTGCGCCCCTGCTCGGCGCAGAGCAGCCCGAGGTTGTACGCGCCGTTGACGTCGCCCGCGTCCATCGCGGCCCGGTACCACCGCTCGGCGGTCTGGGTCTCGCCCCGCTCGGCGTGCAGCGCGCCCAGCGCGTTCGCCGCGTTGCCGTCGCCCTCCTGAGCGGCCCGCAGCCACCACACGGCGGCGTTCTCGGTGTCGCCCGCGTCGCGCAGCAGGAATCCGAGCGCGCAGGCGGCCCGCGCCTCGCCGTCCTTGGCGGACGTCAGGTACCAGCGCCCGGCCTCCTTGAGCTCGCCGCGCTTCTCCAGGATCGTCCCGAGGTGCAGCGCGGCCCGCCGGTGGCCGCGCGCGGCGGCCTGCAGGTACCACTGCTCGGCCTCGTCCGGCACGGGTGCGCCGTCGTCGCCGGCCTCCCGCGCCGCCTTGCGGTCCAGCGCCCGCGCCAGCCGGTACGCCGCCTCCCGGTGCCCGCGCTCGGCCGCGGCCCGCATCCAGTGCTCGGCCCCGGCGTCGCCCCGGTGCTCCAACAGGTCGGCGAGGGCGTACGCGCCCAGGGTGTGGCCCTGTTCCGCGGACTGGCGCAGCCAGTACTCGGCGGCGGGTTCGTCGCCGCGCTCGCGGTGGTGCCGGCCGAGGGCGTGCGCGGCCGCCGTGGATCCGGCGACGGCGGCGATCCGCCACCATCCGGCGGCCTCGTCGGCGTATCCCCGCTGGTGGAGAAGGACTCCCAGGTTGTTGGCGGCCGCCCGGTCGCCCGCGGCGGTGGCGGCACGCAGATGAGGTTCGGCACCGTCGAGATCACCACGGCGCAGCAGCATGGCCCCGAGAACACTCATCGCCTCGACATCACCGGCCTCCGCGGCGAGCCGCTGACGCAGCTCCTCGGCCGCCTCGTCGGCGATTTCCCCGGTCTCGTCCGGGGTGTCGGTGTCCTCCCGGCTGGAAGGCTGCACAAAACGCCCTGTCTCGAACAGAGTTGCCTTGTCCCCCATAACGTCCATCGTCGCACCACCTGCAACCTGGGTACACCTGGTATACCGCAGCCATTGAGGTCACTACAGCGTTTTGTCGACATGCCCACAGAGAGACAAGTCAAACACAGATCTCCCAACTCCCCCCGGCGGCACGGCCGCAGCCCCCACCAGCACATGCGTTCACACATCACGAAGGCCCGGATTCCTTTGTGGAATCCGGGCCTTCGATGTCGCTCCGTCACTCGGACTTCGCGATTTCAGTAGCGGGGACAGGATTTGAACCTGCGACCTCTGGGTTATGAGCCCAGCGAGCTACCGAGCTGCTCCACCCCGCGCCGTTGTGTTCACAACCGTATCACGGCGCGGGGGGAGCATTTGACCAGGCCGGAGGCCTAGCTGCTCGGCTTCGAGCTCGGGCTGCCGCTCGGACTGGCGCTGGGGCTGCCGCCGGGCTTGCTCTCCCCGCCCCCGGCACCGCCGGCCTTGTCCGCCGCGGCCTGCGCCTCCTCAGCGCGCTGCAGGGCGTCCTCCAGGTCCTTCTGCGCCCGGCCGTACGCCTCCCAGTCGTTCTCCTTCAGGGCGTCCTGGCCCTCGGTGAACGCCTTCTGGGCGTCTTCCAGGGCCTGCTTGACCGTCGGGTCCTCGGACGTCGGTGGTGGTGGTGTCGTGTCGCCGTCGTCCGGTGGCTCAGGCGTGGCGCCCTCCGCCCCGAAGATCTTGTTGAGGGCCTCGTCGAGCGTGTTCTCGAAGGCCGTCTGGCCTCCGTAGGTGACCAGCACCTTGCGCAGCAGCGGGTACTTCAGTCCACCACCGCGTACGTAGACCGGCTCCACGTACAGCAGTCCTCCGTCGAGGGGCACCGTCAACAGGTTGCCGTACTCGACCTCGGAGTCGCCGCCTCTCAGGAGCCTGATGGACTCGGCGATGTCCTCTTGCGAGTTGAACTGGCTCTGGACCTGCTTGGGTCCGTTGACCGTGGTGTTGGTCGGCAGTTTCAGGATTCTGATCTTGCCGTAGTCGCTGGCGCCCGCCTCGGCGTCGACGGCCATGAACGCGCTGAGATTGTCCCGGCCGTTGGGCGTAAGGGTCGTCGTCAGCGAGAACGCCTGTGCCTTCTGGTCGGGCATCTTCATGCTCAGGTAGTACGGCGGCACCGCGTTGCCCGACCGGTTCGTCGGGTCGTCCGGCACCTGCCACACCTCGCTGCCGCTGAGGAACGTCGTCGCGTCCTTCACGTGGTAGCGCGTGAGCAGCTCCCGCTGGACCTTGAACAGGTCCTGGGGGTAGCGCAGATGATCCATCAGCGGCTTGGAGATCTCGCTCTTGGGCTTCACCGTGTCCGGGAAGGCCTTCATCCAGGTCTTCAGGACCGGGTCCTTGGTGTCCCACTGGAAGAGCTTGACCTCGCCGGTGTACGCGTCGACGGTCGCCTTCACCGAGTTGCGGATGTAGTTGACCTGGTTCTGCTGGGCCACCACCGCGCGGTTGTCGTTGGTGGCGGTCAGCGAGTCGGCCGTGGTGTCACCGAGGGTCGTACGCGAGGAGTACGGGTATCCGTTCGTCGTCGTGTAAGCGTCGACGATCCACTGGATACGGCCGTCCACGACCGCCGGGTAGGCGTCGCCGTCGATGGTCAGCCAGGGGGCGACCGCCTCGACGCGCTCCTTGGGCGTGCGGTTGTACAGGACGCGCGAACCCTCGCCGATGGCGCCGGAGTAGAGGATCTGCGGTTCGCCGAACGCCACCGCGTACGCGGCCCGGTTGACCGGGTTGGAGAGGTTGACCCCGCTGTCGCCCTTGTAGCTGGTGGTCTTCTCGCCGTTGTCGTCGGAGTAGTCGATCTCCTTCTGGGGACCGCCGACGATCGAGTACGTGGTGGTCTTCTCGCCGTAGTAGACCCGCTGTTCGTACGTACCGAGGTCGCCCTCGGAAGGCAGGTCGGACTCCGTGAAGTTCGGCCGGCCCTGGGCGTCGGCGCTGGTGCCCTCGGCCGCGACCGCTCCGTATCCGTGGGTGTAGCGGAAGTGGTTGTTGATCCAGTTCTTCTTCGGGATGCCCGCGAGGTTCAGCTCACGCAGGCCGATGACCGTGTCCTGGTCCTTGCCGTCCTTGGCGTAACGGTCCACATCCAGGTTGTTCGGGAACGCGTAGTAGTTCCTGATCTGCTGGAGCTGCTGGAACGTCGGCGAGACGATGTTCGGGTCCATGATCCGGATGCTCGCCGTGGAGTCGACGTCATCACGGAGCTTGGTCTTGTCCTCGGTCTTGCTGGTACCCGTGTAGTCGGTGACCTTGGTGCCGTCGATGCCGTAGGCCTTGCGCGTCGCCTCGAGGTTCTTCTCGACGTACGGCGCTTCCTTGGCCTGCTCGTTCGGCTGGACCTGGAACTTCTGCACGATCGCCGGGTACAGGCCGCCGATGAGGATCGCGGAGAGCACCATCAGGCCGAAGCCGATCACGGGCAGCTGCCAGGTGCGCCGCCACAGGGTGGCGAAGAACAGCAGCGCGCAGATGACGGCGATGCAGAACAGGATCGTCTTGGCCGGCAGATAGGCGTTGGCGTCGACGTACCTCAGGCCCGTCCAGTTGTCGGTCGCCCTGAAGTCGCTGGACTTGACCGCGAGTCCGTACCGGTCGAGCCAGTACGCGACCGCCTTCAGGGCCACGAAGACGCCGATGAGCACCGACAGGTGCCCGGTGGCCGCCGCCGTGGCGCGCGCGCCGGGGCTGGTGACGCGCAGCCCGCCGTACAGGTAGTGCGTGAGCGCGGCGGCGATCACGGACAGGATCGCCGCGGCGAAGCCGAAGCCGAGCAGGAACCGGTACCAGGGCAGGTCGAAGGCGTAGAACGAGACGTCCAGCTTGAACTGGGGGTCCTTCTCGCCGAACGGCACGCCGTTGACCCACATCAGCCAGGTACGCCACTGGCCGGACGCGGAGGCGCCGGCGATCAGGCCCACCAGGGCGGTGATCCCGAACAGCAGCCACTTCTTGTAGGGCGCGATGCCCATCCGGTAGCGGTCGAGGTTCTGCTGCTCCATCGACATGGCGCTCAGCGGTGGCCGCAGCCGGTGCGCCAGCCAGATGTTGAGGCCGACGGCGGCTGCCATGAGCAGGCCGAAGACGAAGAAGAGCCCGATCTTGGTCCACAGGGTCGTGGTGAAGACCGACGAGTAGTTCACCGACCGGTACCAGAGCCAGTCCGTCCAAAAGCCCGCGAACATGGTGAACGCCATGCCGAGGACGGCCAGGACGCCCAGCGTCATGAGCAGGGTGCGGACACGCCGGGACGGGCGGCCCACTCTCATCCGCGGCCCTGTCGGGCCTCCGCCGCGGTCCGGCATCTGGAAAGCCAAGGTGCGCACCTCGAAGTTCGCTGTTGATCCGTCAGGCCCGCGTCTTCACGGGCCGTGCGTGGCCCCCGGTGATCGTGGGCCCCACCTATGCAACTTACTCACCGTTTACTCGGTTCCCGATTCCGGCCAGGAACGAGGCAGGATTGTGACCATGTCCAACACTCCCATGGCTGCGAACCCGCTCACCCGGGCCGTTCTCGAGATCGACGAGTACGTCTCCGGCCTCGGCTGGGACCAGCCCGCCCGCCTTTTCGCCCTCGTCGACACCGCACGGCTGCGGGCCGAACAGCCCTCGCTCGCCGACCGGCTCGGTCTCGGGGACGAGTCGGAGAACTCCGGCCTCACCCCGATCGAGCAGGACGAGGTTCCAACGGGCAAGCCGCTCGACGAGTTCCTCGCCACCATCGCCTGGCCCGACGCGGTGGTCGGCTGCGCCCTCGCCGTGGAGCGTCTGATGCTGCCGCCGTCCGCGGAAGCCCAGGTTCCGCAGGGCCTGAGCCAGGCCGCGCTGACGAAGTGGGTGGCGGACCACCCGGACCGCCAGGAGGTCCGGATGACGGTCGCGGTCCTGCGCGACGGCGCCCGCGAGTCGGCCCTGCGCCTGCGCGAGAAGGACTCCGCCACGGAGGTCCTCACCGGCTCCGACCTGGTCCCGGGCCTGGCGGAGGCGCTGGCTGCGACGTTCGAGGAGGAGTAGAGCGGGAGCACCGTGGCGTGAGGGGGCTTGCCGGTCCCTTGGGACCCTCGGGCCCCACCGGTCCCGCAAGCCCCCTCAGCCGCGCCGGCCGCCTTGCTCCGACGCGTCCTCGGCCCCGCGGACTACTTGCCGCACTTCGGCAGGTCCGCCGTATCGCCGCTGCGGAGGTCCTTGAGGGCGCCGAGGGCGTCCTGGATGGTGTCCACCTTGATGAGGGTGAGGCCCTCGGGGGTGTCCTTGGCGGCTGCCGCGCAGTTGTCGGCGGGCGTCAGGAAGTACTGCGCGCCCTTGGCCCGGGCACCCACGGTCTTCATCTCGATGCCGCCGATCGGACCGACCTTGCCGGTGTCGTCGATCGTGCCGGTGCCGGCCACGAACTTGCCCCCGGTCAGATTGCCCGGCGTGAGCTTGTCGTAGATGCCGAGCGCGAACATCAGCCCGGCGCTCGGCCCGCCGACGTCGGCCAGCTTGATGTCGACGGTGAACGGGAACGTGTGGTCGGTCCCCGCGGAGATCCCCACGATGGCGCGCTTCTCGCCGTTGTCGTCCGAGGTCGTCGTGGTGATGGTGATGTCCTGCGTCTTCGTCGGCGTCCGCTTCTCCTTCTCGGCGGCGGTCTGCTCCTTGGCCGGCACGATCGTGAAGCGGACGTCCTGGCCCGGCTTGCGCTCGGTGACGAGCTTCGCGACGTCGGCCGGCTCCTTGACCGTCTTGCCGTCGACGGCTTTGATCACGTCCCCGGCGTGCAGCTTGCCCTCGGCCGGGGAGCCCTTGACGACCGTCGAGACGATCACCCACGACTTCACCGGAACGTCGAGTTCCTTCAGGGCGGCGACCTTGGCGCTCTCCTGGGACTGGCTGAACTCCTCGGCGTTCTCCTGGGTCGACTGCTCCTCGGTCTTGCCGTCCGGGTAGAGCGTCTCGCGCGGCACGACCTTGTTGTCGTGCGCGAGCCAGCCGTAGACGGCTTCGACCAGGTTCATCCGGTAGTCGGCGCTCGTGACCCGGACCGTGGTCATGTTCAGGTGGCCACTGGCCGCATAGGTCTTGCGCCCCGAGATCTGCAGCACCGGCTCGCCGTCATGATCGCCAAGTGTGTTCACCGTCGGCCCCGGGGACATCTCCGCGTACGGCACGGGGATGAACACTCCCGCGCACAGGAGCGCGATCAGCATCAGGGTGGAGGCGAGCATCGTCGCGGTGCGGCGTGGCATGACTCGACAGTACGGGACGGGCCTGTCAGCGCACCGTCAGGGCCGCCCGTCCGGGGCGGCCCTGTGGGCTATACCGTCTGTGACCTGCTGTTTCCGTGGCCTTCAGCTACCCGGCCCGGGCTTCTCCATGGCCTCGCGAAAGCGGGCGTATCCGGTGAGTTCCGGGCCGTCGCCGCGGGCCTTCCGAGTCCGGTTGGCCCAACTGCCCCAGAGCCCCGCGCCGATGGCAGCCACAAGCGGAATCAGCAACCAGGCGAGAGCCGCCATGCCGACCTCCAACCCCATTGAGCGTCCGCAACTGACTGATCAGCAGATTAACCATCCGCAGTGACAACGCTCACGCCAGGGGTGCGGTTACGCAACCGGAGGGCGGTTCCGGGGATCAGCAGGCGCCGACCCATTCCTCGGTGCCGTCGGAGAACTTCTGGTGCTTCCAGATGGGCACTTCGTGCTTCAGGTCGTCGATCAGCTTCCGGCAGGCCTCGAAGGCCTCTCCCCGATGCGGACAGGAGACGGCGACGACCACGGCGAGGTCTCCGACCCGGAGGTCCCCCACCCGGTGCACGGCCGCCAGCGCCCGCACGGGGAAGTCGGCGATGACCTTCTCGGCGACCCGCCGCATCTCGGCCTCGGCACTCGGGTGGCAGGAATACCCGAGCTCCGCGACGTCGGCGCCCCCGTCGTGGTTCCGGACGGTCCCCACGAAGAGCGCGGTGCCGCCGGCCGCGTCGTCCCCGACGGCCCGGAACACCTCGTCCAGGGAGAGGGCCGTGTCCCGGATCCCGATCAGCTTGATCGGATCCTGTGCTCCCTGCTCACCTGGGTGATCGCTCGTGGATGCCATGCCTCCATCGTGCCGCACGCGACTGACAACACGGAATAGACCTATCGACCGGCACGCGCGCGTAGGCGTTGGAGCCTCCTACAGGTGCGCTCAGGTGCGCTCCCACAGGTGGTCTCTCCACAGGGGGGCTCTCAGATCCGCCGCCGGGCCTTGCGGGCCCGTCGTACCACCGCGGCAGCACCCAGCAGCGCCACCGTCGCGCCCGCGGCGCCCGCGGCCGTCGCGTCCTTGCGGCCCAGTCGCCGCCCGGCCACCGTGTGCCGGCCGGAGACCTCCTCCAGGAGCTCCGCCAGCACCTCCTCGTTGGTGTACTGCGGGCGCCATCCGGAGTCGTGCAGCCGGCTCCCGCTCACCACCCATGGGTACATCGTGTACGCCAGGTCCCCCGCCGGAGACGGCGTGAGCCCGATCCGGTGCAGTCGCGCCGCCGCGCCCAGCGCGACCGCCGACGGCAGCTCCATCCGCCGGATGCCGCTGAGCTCCTCGACCTCCTCCTGCTCAAGCCACCCGTCGCAGCCGACGGCCAGTTCCCCGTCGACCTTCTCCAGGACGGCGTACTCGAGCGCGCTGCACAGGTCCTCGACATGGCAGAACTGCCACGCGGGCCTCGACCCGGCGACGACAAGCAGCCGAGGAGACTCGAAGTACCTGGTCAGCGCGGTATCCGTGCCTCCCACCAGCACGGCGGGCCGGACCACGGTGACGTTGAGCCCCGGGTGCGCCCGCGGGGCCCGCCGCGCCAGCCGCTCGATCTCCAGCAGGTCGCCGACGCCTGTCGCCTCCGCCGTGGCCCGCAGCTCGGCGTCCTCGGACAACGGCAGCTCGTTCTCCGGCAGCGCCCCGTAGACCATCGCCGAGGTGCACAGCACGACCCGGTGCACTCCGGCCGCGGCCGCCGCCGTCAGGACGGTCTGCGTCCCCCGTACGTTGTAGGCCGTCCGGGCGGCCGCGTCGGTCTCCAGGTCGAGATCCAGCGCCAGGTGCACCACGACGTCGGCGCCGCGCAGTTTCTCCGCGATGGCCGGATCCCGTACGTCCAGGATGTGCCACTGCGCCGCCGCGCACTCGCCACGCCGCTCGTCAATGGCGACGACCTGCTTGACCTCGTCGGACGCCGCGAGCTGCTCGGTGAGCAGCGCTCCGATGCCGTACGCGGCGCCGGTGACCGCGACGACGGGCCCGCGCGCCGCGGGACTCGCGGAACTGGTTGACTGGTTTCGCGCTGCGCGAACCTGCGGATCTGGGGAACTCACCGGGCGTCTCCAGCGGTTGTCTTCAGTACGAGCACGAGTGAAGCGTGCGTACCAGGTGGCATCCATCCTGCCGCAGGCCGTCAGTCGGCGAAGCACCGAGGCCCGATCCGCCCCGAGGTGTCTACGCTGGGTGGTGATGTCGGGCAGCCGTGCCGCCGGAAAGAACCGGCGGCCCTACAAGCCGAGGAATCCCGTGAGTGACACCCCATTCGGATTCGGCCTTCCGCCGGAGGAGCCGGACGACGGCGACGAGGGCAAGAAGAAGGACCAGCAGAGCGGTGGTGGTCAGGGACCGGCCAACCCGTTCGGTTTCGGCGGCCTGCCAGGAGCCGGAGGCTTTGGCGGCGGCCCTGGTGGCCCAGGTGCGGACAATCCGTTCGCTGCCATGTTCGGTTCCCTGAACCCCAACGACCTGGGCGCCGCGTTCCAGCAGCTGGGCCAGATGCTCTCCTACGAGGGCGGTCCGGTGAACTGGGACATGGCCAAGCAGATCGCCCGCCAGACGGTCTCCCAGGGCAGCCCTGACGGCACCAAGGACACGAGCGTCGGCCCCGCCGACCGCAAGTCCGTCGAGGAGGCCGTCCGCCTGGCCGATCTCTGGCTCGACGACGCCACGTCCCTGCCGTCCGGCGCCACCTCCGCGGTGGCCTGGAGCCGCGCGGAGTGGGTCGAGGCGACCCTGCCCGCGTGGAAGGAGCTCGTCGACCCGGTCGCCGAGCGCGTGGGCACCGCCATGGGCGACGTCCTGCCGGAGGAGATGCAGGCCATGGCCGGCCCGCTGATCGGCATGATGCGCTCGATGGGCGGCGCCATGTTCGGCACGCAGATCGGGCAGGCCGTCGGCGTGCTCGCGGGCGAGGTCGTCGGCTCGTCCGACATCGGCCTGCCGCTCGGCCCGGCCGGCAAGGCCGCGCTGCTGCCGGTGAACGTGGAGACGTTCGGCAAGGACCTGAGCGTCCCGCAGGAGGAGGTGCGGCTGTATCTCGCCCTGCGCGAGGCCGCCCACCAGCGCCTCTTCGCGCACGTGCCGTGGCTGCGCTCGCATCTGTTCGGCGCGGTCGACGGCTACGCCCGCGGGATCAAGGTCGACACGGCCAAGCTGGAGGACGTGGTCGGCCAGTTCGACCCGCAGAATCCCGAGCAGCTGCAGGAGGCCCTCCAGCAGGGCATGTTCCAGCCGGAGGACACGCCGGAGCAGAAGGCGGCCCTGGCGCGTCTGGAGACGGCTCTGGCGCTCGTGGAGGGCTGGGTGGACGCGGTGGTCCACGCCGCCGCGAAGCCCCGTCTGTCGTCCGCCGACGCCCTGCGCGAGACGCTGCGCCGCCGCCGCGCCTCGGGTGGTCCTGCCGAGCAGACGTTCGCCACGCTGATCGGTCTGGAGCTGCGCCCGCGCCGCCTGCGCGACGCCTCCCGTCTGTGGGCCTCGCTCACGGACGCGCGCGGTGTCGACGGCCGGGACGCCCTGTGGGCCCACCCGGACATGCTGCCGACGGCGACCGACCTGGACGACCCGGACGGCTTCGTGCACCGCGAGCAGATCGACTTCTCCGAGCTGGACAAGATGCTCGGCGAGGCGGCGGGAAAGCCCGATCTGAAGAAGAAGGCTGAGGCCGAGGCCGAGGCTGAGGCCGACAGCGAAGGCGAGGACAAGAACAAGGGCGACGACGCCGGGTGAGCCTGTACGACGACGCGGTCCTCGTGCTGAAGGGGTACGAGGACCAGCCCGAGTTGCGCCAGGCCTACCTCGACCACCTGGCGGATCACCCTGACGGCCTGTGGAAGGCGTGCCACGCCGGCCACATCACGGCGAGTGCCCTGGTGATCGACCCCGAGGGCGGCCGGGTACTGCTGACGCTGCACAGGAAGCTGCAGATGTGGCTTCAGATGGGCGGTCACTGTGAACCGGGCGACTCCTCCCTGGCCGCCGCGGCCCTGCGGGAGGCGACGGAGGAGTCCGGCGTCTTTGGGCTCTCGCTGCTGCCGGGCGGCCCGGTCCGCCTCGACCGGCATCCGATCCCGCCACCGTGCAACTGCCATTTCGACGTCCAGTACGCGGTCGTGGCACCACCGGACGCCGCGCACGAGGTCAGCGACGAGTCGCTCGACGTGCGCTGGTTCGGGTACGACGAGGTCGCGGACGTGGCCGACGAGTCGGTGGTACGCCTGCTGGAGGCGACCCGCGCGAGGCTGTGAGCTCACAGCCGACCGAGGGGGCGACCGCCATGAGTGGGGTCGCCCCCTCAGGGGCGCGGGGAACTGCGCAACCAGCCACACACGGCCCGCAGCCGACAACCGGCCCGTAGCCCCCTGGAGCCCGCCGGCCGAACCCGCGGAGCACTCAGCTCCAGACGTTGCCCTGGTTCTGCCCGCGTGCCCCCTGCTGGCCCATGCCGTACTGCGCGGAGAGACCCGAGCCGACCTGGGCGTTCTGCGGCGGCAGCAGCTCGCTGGGCTGAACGAGCGCGTAACCGGTGCCCATGAAGCTGAGCTCCCAGCCCTCGCCCGTGTCGCCGCGGCGCCGCCACACCCCGGAGGAGTGCGTCTGGGCCTGCATCTGCACGCGCAGGCTGGTCGACCAGGCGACGATCGCGTCGGCGTCGCAGTTGACGTACTTGTCGGGGGTCACCTGCATCAGCAGCGGCATGCCCGAGGTCATCAGGGCGATCTTGCCCCGGCCGGTGATGTTGAGCTGGTACTTCCCGGAGCCGGAGATGCCGTACAGGCTGTCGACGGCGATGACCTCGTGGTGCAGGGAGGAGTCCATCGCCAGCACGTAGCTGCTGTCGACGGTGAGGCCGTCCTGCTCCACCTCCATGACGTGGACGTGCTGCTTGAGGTTGGCGAGGTAGACCGTGCCCTGCCCGTGGCAGCGCATCAGGTCGAGTCCCTCACCGGTGTGCGCACGCGCGCGTGACTGGTCGTTGCCCTGGTACTCGGCGTCGAACTCGACGAGGCCCTGGTAGGCGACCATGGTGCCCTTGCGGGCCAGGATGTCGTCGTGGCCCTCCAGGGTCACGCGCAGCATCTGCTTGTTCTGCAGGCTCCAGCGGTCCTGGGTCTGCTGCTCGTTGTAGGCGAAAATCGGGCTCTGCATGGCGTGTTGCTCCCCCTCAGCCCCGGACCCGGAGGCGGTCGGTGCTGTCCTCGCTGGGCTGGACGACGACGATGCCCTGACCGGAGAAGGCCATCTGGTAGGCCTCGCCGCTGCCGCGGCCGATCAGCGACTGGGCCCTGAAGCTGCGCTTGCCCTTGACCTTGAGGTTCGGGGACCAGGCGACGAGCGCGTCGGGGTCGACGTACGTCTCGTCCTCGCCGCCTCCGCAGTCGACGACGATCGGCTTGCCCCGGGAGGTCAGCGCGACCCAGCCCTGCCCGGAGATCTTGGTGTTCCACAGGCCCTGCCCGGCGAACTTCGCCAGGCCCTTAACCCGCTCGACGCCCCACGTGAGGTGGGCGTCGAAGGCGAGCAGGTTGGTGGCGTTGACGGAGATGCCGTCGCCGTTGAGGTTGATGACGACGACGTTCGCTCCGTAGTCGGAAAGGTAGAGCAGGCCGTCGCCGGAGCACTTCATCAGGGGCGCGCCCTCGCCGGTCATCCAGTCCTTGGCGATCTGGCGCACGGCCGGCGGGTTGGGCTCGTACTGGACGAACCCTTCGTAGGCGACCATCGACCCCACGCGCGCGAGGAGGTCGTTCCCGGTCTGCATGGCGACCTTCAGCATGTGATTGCCGTGGTTCTCCATGCGGGCTGTGACGGGTGCGGGGGCGTGGCCCGCGAGCTGCTGTGTCATGACGGGCTCCCTCAGACCTCGTACGGCTGGACGACGATGAAGTTGCCGGGCGCTCCCCGGAACTGGAGGTTCACGCTCTCGCCGGTGTCACCCGGGTAGGCGTTGCGACGCATCCGCACCTGGCTGGAGACGACGACCTGGGCCGCAGCCGACCAGGCGACCACGGCGTTGCAGTCGGCGAAAGTGGTGGGCGTGACCGGCAGCACCACGGGTGTGCCGTGCGTCTTCACGACGATGGTGCCGCTCCCCTGGAACTGCATCGTGAACAGCGCGCCTCCGGGGATGCCGTGTCCCTCGATGCGGCGGACCTCGTAGGTGAGGCTCTCGTCGAACGCGAGGACGTTCTCGGCGGAGACGCAGACGGCGTCGCCCTGGAGCTCGATGGGGTGCAGCATGGTCGAGTTCTCGGCGAGGAACACCTGCCCCTGGCCCGTACAGCGCATCAGCTGCATCTCCTGGCCGGTCGCGTTGCCCACGATCCGGCCGGCGAAGCCGGCGCCCTTGTAGCTGAAGTCGACCTTGCCCTGGTAGAGCACCATGCTGCCCTGCCGGGCCAGTACGGGCTGTCCGCCGACGCCGAGGTCGACACGGACGAGCTTCTTGTTCTGCTGCGTCCAGCGCTGCCCTGTGGGCGTCTCCTTGAACTGCTGGAGCGCGGCGGACACACCGGCGCCCTGGGGAGCGGCGGCCTGCGGGGCAGCACCCTGCTGCGGGGCACCGTAGGGCGCCTGCCCGAACGGCGGCTGCTGGCCGTAGCCAGGGGGCGGGGTGGGCTGGCCGTAACCAGGGGGCGGGGCCGGGGCTTGGGGTGCCTGAGGTGCCTGAGGTGCCTGAGGTGCCTGGGGCTGGCCGTAGCCGGGAGGCAGCGGGGCCGTCTGGCCGGGGACCTGGCCGTACGGCGGCGGCTGCTGGCCCGGCTGGCCGTAGGGCGCGGGTGCCGGGGCCGGGGGTGGTACCGGGGAACCGCCGGGCGGGGTGTTCATGGGCGCGACGATGGTCGGGGCGCCATGCACTCCGGGTGCCGGTGCCGGAGGCGGCGCGAAGCCCTGCGCGGCGGGCTGAGGAGCGGGCGGCGGCGCGGGAGCGGGGGCCGGAGGCGCTGCCGGTGCGGGGGCAGGGGCCGGTTCCGGAGTGCCGGGGACACCGAACGCGGGCGGGGCGAAGCCAGGGGCGGCGCCGGCCTGCGGCTGCTGCGGGGCGGGCTCGGGCGCTTCCTCCTCGGCCACCTCGCCGCCGAAGTTCTTCAGCAGCGCGTCGAGGCCGCCGTCGAAGCCCTGTCCGACGGCGGCGAACCGCCAGACGTCCTTGAGGTAGAAGTCGCCCAGCATCACAGCCCGTTCGGTGGAGAACTCCGAGCCGTTGAAGGAGTAGCGGGCTACCTCCTCGCCGCCCGCGACGATGCGGATGTACCCGGGGGCGATCTGCGACATCTGGCCGGCGCCGTCGATCGTCGCCGTGAAGGACAGCTTCTGGATCTGCGACGGGATCCGGTCGAGCGTCACCCGGAAGGACTCCGTATCGCCCGCCTGGGCGCCCAGGAGCTGAAGGGATTCCTCGGGGGACTTCGGCTGGTTGAAGAAGACGAAGTAGCGGTCGTCCGAGAGCCGTTCGTCGGCGTCGAGGCCGAAGCAGCTGATGTCGAAGCTCAGTCCGGGGCCGGAGATCTGCACGCCTACGTACAGATCCGTGCCCGCGGTGAGGTCACTGATCCTGGCCTTGTGGCCGCGTTGGAATTCCCTGGCCATGCGTAACGACCGTCCCCCATCCAGAACGTGATTGCGTCGCGCCAGGCTAACGGCAAACTCTGACACCGGACGAAGTCGGTACAGACCCGGTACACAACCCCCGCGCAGCCGTATCGGCTGCTCGCTCACGCAAAGCGCTCACTCACCCCGTGGGGCGTTCACCTCGGGCGCCGGGCACGTGCGGCAACCGCTCGGCGGCGACCACGCCTTCGAGGTAGCCCCGGGCCCGCTCCGTCCGCGGATAGGCCTCCAGCAGCTCCCAGAAGCGGGATCCGTGTCCGGGGACGAGCAGATGGGCGAGTTCGTGGACGAGGACGTAGTCGACGACGTACTCGGGCATGCCCTGGAGGCGGTGCGACAGGCGGATGCTGCCCTCGGACGGGGTGCAGGATCCCCAGCGCGTGTTCTGGTTGGTCACCCAGCGCACCGAAGCGGGCCGGGCCCGCCCGCCGAAGTACTGGTCCGAAAGACGCCGGGCCCGCTCGGCCAGCTCGGTGTCGCCGAGGGTCCGCTTGCTCTCCTGGGCGGCCAGCTTGTCGAGCATGACGGTCACCCAGCGCTGCTCCTCCGCCTCGGACATCCGGGCGGGGATGAGCACAACGGTGCGATCGCCCTCGCGGTACGCGGAGACCGTTCGGCGTCGGCGGGTGCTTCTGCGGACTTCGATCGCGCTCGCCCTCGAGCCGCTCGGCGGCTGGCTCGTCGTGCTGCGCTGTGGCTTTCCGGCGCGGTGCAGTGGGTCGGCGGGCACGCCCCGACGTTACCCGCTGCACACGGGGAAGTCCCGGCTCCGGGACGGTTCGGTGCCGATGCCCCCACCGGCCGCCGGATTTGTACGACGAATACCCGTGCCTGTGGACAACTTTCGGCAGCCGACGGCGGGTTTGGGCATGCTGGCTCTTGTCGGCGAAGCGATGGGCGGGTTCGGCCCGGGACCAGGGCCGGGCCTGCGAGCCAGTCTCGGGCTGCTCCGCGCACTCGACCGGCACACGGGGACGATCTATGACATACGGGGGACTGTCATGCATCCGATGGTGAAACCCGCGCTCAGGCGTGGCTGGCGCGACCTCAATACGGTGCAGTTCGGGATGACACCGGCGCATGCGATGACTCTCGGCCCGATGGACCTGGCGACGGGCAGTTTCCTCGACCTGCTGAACGGCACGCGGGGGCTGGAGCTGCTGCGCGAGGAGGGACGCCGTATGGATCTGCCCGACGGTCATGTCGACGGGCTGGTGGGACGGCTCGCGCGGGCCGGTCTTCTGGACGACGCGCGGGGCGGCGGACCGGCCGCCGACGCCCTGCGCCGGAAGAAGGAGGTCCTCGACCGGCTGCGCCCCGACCTGGCCTCCCTGTCCTTGACCACCTCCGCTCCCGGCGACGCGATCAGCCAGCTGGCCGCCCGGCGCGCGCAACGCGTTCAGGTGCGGGGTGCGGGCCGGGTCGGCGCCGTGCTGGCCTCGCTGCTGGCGGGGGCCGGCGTCGGCGAGGTCGATGTGCGCGACCTCGGACGGGTGGAACCGTGGGACGTCGCGCCGGGCGGGCTGCCCGCCGATGCCGTCGGCGACCGCCGCGACGAGGCGGCCCGACGTGCCGCGCGCCGGGCGGCCCCGGACCGGCCGCCGCGCCCCGCGACAGCACAGACGACCCCGGAGGACGGCGACCCCGGTTTCTCGCTGGTGATCGTCGCCCCGCGGGACGATGTGGCCGTGTACGCGCCGGACCCGTCCGCCGCCGAGTCGCTGATGTCCGCCGGGACACCCCATCTGTACGCCGGTGTCGTGGAGGGGACCGGCATGGTCGGCCCTCTCGTCCTGCCCGGGGAGACGGGCTGCGCGGGCTGTCTGCACAACAGCCGCACCGACCGGGATCCGACCTGGCCGCGCCTGGTCGCCCAGTGGCGCTCCGGCAGGCAGCGGCAGGTGCGGCCCTGCGATCTGGCACTCGCCACGACCGTGGCCGGACTGGCGGCCGCCCACGCGCTCGCTTTCCTCGACGGCCGGGTGCCGTCGAGCGCCGGGGCACGCTGGGAGGTGTCCGTCCCCGGTCTCCACTGGCATGCTCGGCCGATCTGGGCCCATCCGGCATGCCCGTGCGCTGCGGCGGAGAGGGGAAAGGGGGAGCGCCTCTCGGAGGAAGGGGGGTCACACGAGACAATGGCGGTGCAACGGCCGTCGGAGCAGTGCCGTGAGGCAGAGGCGGAGCGGCCGGCTGGGACTTGGAGGGCGCATGTCTGATCTTCCCCGGAAGGCGGTCACCCGGACCGCCAAGCTCGCCGCACTCCCGCTCGGCATCGCCGGGCGGGCGACCTGGGGATTCGGCAAGCGGATCGTCGGCGAGTCCGCGGATCTGGTCGGCCGCGAGCTCCAACAGCGCACGGCGGAGCAGCTGTTCAAGGTGCTCGGCGAGCTCAAGGGCGGCGCGATGAAGTTCGGCCAGGCCCTGTCCGTCTTCGAATCGGCCCTGCCGGAGGAGGTGGCCGGCCCGTACCGGGCGGCACTGACGAAGCTCCAGGAGGCGGCGCCCCCGATGCCGACGCGCACCGTGCACGCGGTGCTCGAGGAGCGGCTCGGCGAGGGCTGGCAGGAGCTGTTCCTGGAGTTCGAGGACAAGCCCGCCGCGGCGGCCTCGATCGGCCAGGTACACCGAGGGGTGTGGCACGACGGCCGTGAGGTGGCGGTCAAGGTGCAGTACCCGGGTGCCGGCGAGGCCCTGCTGTCCGATCTGAACCAGCTGAGCCGCTTCTCCCGTCTGCTCGGTCCGCTGATCCCCGGGATGGACATCAAGCCGCTGATCACGGAGCTGAAGGACCGCGTCTCGGAGGAACTGGACTACGGCCTCGAGGCCCAGGCCCAGCAGGCCCACGCGGAGGAGTTCACAAACGACCCGGACGTCGTCGTACCGCAGGTGGTGCACCAGTCCGACCAGGTCCTGGTCACCGAGTGGATCGACGGCATCCCGATGTCGGAGATCATCGCGGACGGCACCCAGGAGCAGCGTGACCGCGCCGGCCAGCTCCTGGCCCGTTTCCTGTTCTCCGGCCCCGCCCGCACCGGCCTGCTGCACGCCGATCCGCACCCGGGCAACTTCCGGCTTCTGCCCGGCGGCCCGGAGGGCGAGGACGACTGGCGCCTGGGTGTCCTGGACTTCGGCACGGTCGACCGCCTTCCGGGTGGTCTGCCGGCCACCATCGGCGAGTCCCTGCGGATGACCCTCGACGGGGAGGCCGAGGCGGTCTACGAGCTTCTCTGCGCGGAGGGGTTCGTCAAGGAGACCATAGAGCTCGATCCCGACGCGGTCCTGGACTACCTGCTGCCGATCATCGAGCCGGCCCAGGTCGAGGAGTTCGCCTTCACCCGCGGCTGGATGCGCAGCCAGGCGGCCCGCGTGGCCGACCCCCGCTCCCCCGCCTACCAGCTCGCCAAGCAGCTCAACCTGCCCCCTGCATATCTGCTGATCCACCGGGTGACCCTGAGCACGATCGGGGTGCTGTGCCAGCTGGGGGCGGCGGTGCGTCTGCGCGAGGAGTTGGAGGAGTGGCTGCCGGGGTTCGTCCCGGAGGACCCGGCGGACGGCGAGGAGGCGGCGGTGGAGGCGTGAGCCCCGGCGGGGTCCCACAGGTGATCCGCTGCCCGCGCTCTACCACCAGTCCGAGTCCAGCCGCCCTTCGATCGATCTGAGGTTCTCCCGGGAGCAGGTCTCGCAGAAGTCCCGGCGGGCGCCGTGCTCCACGGAGCAGGTCCAGGTGAGCTGCGGGGTTTCGGCCGAGGTGCCGCAGCGGGCGCAGACAAGGCGTTCGGGCTCCGCGGCGGGGCCGTCGTCGTCGTTTCCTCCGGGAGGACTCGTCACGCGCCGACGATATCTCCGTACCCGGCGGCTTCGCAGACACAACGCACCGCGGGGGCCGGTCCGTTCGCACGGACCGGCCCCCGCGGGTGAGCTCAGCCTCCAGGTCGGGAGGCCACCGCTTCAGGTGGGGTCGGTTACTGCATGACCGCCATGGCGAGCGCCCGGCGGGCACGCCGTGAGGCGCGCTCCGCCTTGCGCTGCATCCGGCGGGCGGCCACCAGGCGCGCAGCCCGGCGGTCTCGCTCCGCCTCCTGCAGTCGCTCGTGCATATGTGCACGAGCCATGGCTTCTGGGATGAGTTGCATCTCTCGGGTCCTGTTCTGGCGCGAGTCCTTCGCGCCGTGCGGGGTGAGGTCTTGAGTCGCGGAGCCTGCGGGCTCGTGGGTGGACGGCTTCATCGGGGCCTGCTTCTGGGGGTCGTGCGTGAAAGGACGGTCGATCGTTCCTGCGGTGTTCATGCCGTGACCGGGTTCTTGCGCGGGCGGCCACGCGGCCGCTTCCGGGCGACGACGACACCCTGCACGAACAGCTCGCCACCCCAGACGCCCCAGGGCTCACGCCGCTCCTTGGCACCGGCGAGGCAGGCCTCGACCAGCGGGCAGGTGCGGCACAGGGACTTGGCGTACTCCACGTCCGCCGGCGACTCGGCGAAGAAGACCTCCGGGTCGTAGGAGCGGCACGGGACGGGTACGCCGAGGTTCTCGATGGCGTCGTCGAGCGCGGTGAGCGCGGTGAGCGGGGTCAAGGCGGAGTCCTCCGTGGAGCCGGGCTTGGGGATCGTGTCGGAAGGCGGTACGGACGGGGCGTGCGCTTCGAGTTGCACGGTTCGTCTTCCTCGTCTGGTCGTTCCGGCCTGTTGGCCGGGGGGCGGCTGGTACCCGGTTCTTTTCTTGTCCCGAGGCTCCTTCGGTCCGTCGTCCCTGGTCAGGGACAAACAGAAGGGCCGCGGATCCCGGATGGGGTTCCGCGGCCCTGAAGGCGCCGGCCTGATCAGATCAGGCTGGATCACTCCAGGGTTCTGGCCCACGGAAGGCCCACATCTGGTGGTGCTGCGTCGTCTGCGTCCGGAATCCGGCACCGGTCGCCGTAAAGGCATAGGCCCGCGCCTGTCCCTTTACTGCTGCTTCCAGTGCCTTGGTCGGTCGCTCATTGCGCTCACGGACGGGAAGGCCCGTGGGAGCAAGGGAGGAGGACGCCGGACGGACGGCACGAATGCCGGACAGACCGGTGCCCAGGTTCGAAACGCCGAGCATGCACGTGGAGACGGCCGAGCGATCGGTCATTTTCACGGTGCTGATGGAGCTGCTGTTGATGCTGATCACTGGACTCGCCTCCTCTCGGCGTCTCGGGGGACTGGGTGAACCAGTCCGACGGATATGCAAGTACAACACGGAATCAGGGCCTTCGAGAAGGCCGCTGCTCTCGTGCCTAAGAACCTATGGGGATTGCTGGGGCATGCGCAAACTATTTTTTCGACGAGTTGGTGTCAGTCCTGATCTGTGTCCACTCCGATGTACTGGCCTGCGCAGATGGCCAGTACATCGGCTCCGTAGCGGGTGAGCTTGCGCATCCCGACGCCCGGGATGCGCGCCAGCTCGTGCTCGTCGTCGGGCGCGGTCTCGGCGATCGCCACCAGTGTCCTGTCGGTGAAGACGCAGAAGGCGGGCTGACCACTGCTCCGTGCCTGGTCGGCGCGCCACTCGCGGAGCCGCTCGTAGAGGCCCTCGTTCATGTCGGAGGGGCAGCCGTCACAGCGCATCAGCTTCATCTCGCCCGCGTCGGTGAGCGTGCGGCCGCAGACGCGGCAGCGGGCGGGGGTTCGCTGCACTCGTCTCGGGGCGGAACCCCTGGTTCCGGGAATTCCGCGCTCGATGCCACCCGCGGCACCGCCGGTCGTACGGCCTTTGGTGGCCGTCGAGCCGGGGCGCAGCCCGTCGAGGAAACGGCTGGGGCGGCGGTTGGGGCGGCCGCCGGGTGAGCGGGAGAGGGACCAGGAGACCTGGAGGTGTTCCCGCGCGCGGGTGACGCCGACGTACAGCAGGCGGCGCTCCTCCTCGATCTGTTCGTCGGTCTTTGCGTAGGTGATCGGCATCATGCCCTCGGCCACGCCGACCAGGAAGACGACGTCCCACTCCAGACCCTTGGCCGAATGCAGGGAGGCGAGGGTGACGCCCTGCACGGTCGGGGCGTGCTGGGCGTTCGCCCGTTCGTCGAGCTCGGCGACGAGGTCCGCCAGGGTGGCGCCGGGTTTGGCGGCGGCGAAGTCCTGGGCGAGGTTCACCAGGGCGGCCAGGGACTCCCAGCGCTCTCTGACGGCGCCGGAGCCGGCCGGTGGCTGCGGTGTCCAGCCCTCGCCCGACAGCACGGCACGCACCTGCGAGGGCAGGTCGACGACGTCGTCCAGGAGGGAGTCGTTGCCGCCGAAGCGGGCCGCGCCGCGCAGGGCGACGCCCGCCTTGCGCACCTCCGGGCGGTCGAAGAACCGCTCGGCGCCGCGCAGCTGGTAGGGCACCCCGGCGTCGGCGAGGGCCTGTTCGTAGGTCTCGGACTGTGCGTTCGTCCGGAAAAGGATGGCGATCTCGGCGGCCGGGACCCCCGCGTCGACGAGTTCACGGATGCGGCGGGCCGCGCCCTCCGCCTCGGCGGGCTCGTCGGTGTACTCCGTGTAGGCGGGCTCGGGTCCCGGCGCACGTTGGGAGACGAGCTCCAGGCGGTGGTCGGCCGCGCGACCCCTGGCCTGAGCGAGCAGGCCGTTGGCGAGGTGGACGACCTGGGGCGTGGAGCGGTAGTCGCGGACCAGCTTGACGACCGTGGCGCCGGGGTGGCGGGTGCGGAAATCGAGCAGATGATCCGGAGTTGCTCCCGTGAACGAATAGATCGTCTGGCTGGCGTCTCCGACCACGCACAGGCTGTCCCGCTCGCCGAGCCACAGTTCCAGCAGACGCTGCTGGAGGGGGCTGACGTCCTGGTACTCGTCGACCACGAAGTGCTGGTACTGGGAGCGGACCTGTTCGGCGATGTCGTGCCGGTCCTGGAGGACGGCCACGGTCAGCAGCAGCACGTCCTCGAAGTCGATGACGGAGCGCTCGCGCTTGACGTCCTCGTAGGCGGCGTAGAGCTGGGCGATCTCCGCGGGGTCGCGCGGGGCCTCACGGCCCGACTTGGCGACGGTGGGCGCGTAGTCCGCGGGGACGGTCTGGGTGACCTTGGACCATTCGATCTCGGCGGTGACGTCCCGCAGCTCGCCCCGGTCGAGCCGGATGCGGCAGGCCGCGGCCGCGTCGGCGACGAGCTGGATCTTGCGGTCGACGAGCCGGGGCATGGAGCCGCCGATCGCTTTCGGCCAGAAGTACTGGAGCTGACGCAGGGCCGCCGAGTGGAAGGTGCGCGCCTGGACGCCCGCGGCACCGAGCTGGCGCAGCCGGCCGCGCATCTCTCCGGCGGCTCGGTTGGTGAAGGTGACGGCGAGCACGCTGGAGGGGTGGAGGACGCCCGCGCGCACCCCGTAGGCGATGCGGTGGGTGATCGCCCGGGTCTTGCCCGTGCCCGCGCCCGCCAGGACGCACACCGGACCGTGCAGGGCGGTGGCCACCTCGCGCTGCTCGGGGTCGAGCCCGTCGAGCACCGCGTCGGCCGAGTCCGGTACCTGCGGGAACAGGGTGGAGTGCGTTGCTGCTGTCACACGGCCATGCTGCCAGGTCGCGGGAGAAGGCCGTGCCGGTTGTCCACAGGCGGGCCCTGATAGTCGTACTAATGCGGCAGGCGTCACGTCCGGCAGGGCCCTGACCCCGGGAATGGCGGCCCCCTCACGTACGTTCCACCTCTGCGACCACCCGCCCCCGAGCCACCGAAGGAGCACGAGAGACATGCTGGGCACTGTGACGATGTACAGCACCACGTGGTGCGGCTACTGCCGCCGGCTGAAGAGCCAGATGGACCGCGAGGGCATCGCGTACACCGAGATCAACATCGAGCAGGACCCGGAATCCGCCGCGTTCGTGGAGAAGGCGAATGGCGGAAACCAGACGGTGCCCACTGTTCTGTTCCCGGACGGCTCCACCCTCACCAACCCGTCGCTGGCTCAGGTGAAGCAGAAGGTCGGCGCGTAGGCGCAGCGCGGTTGTGCGGGGAAGGCGGTTCCTGAGGCGGCTCGGGAACCGCCTTCTCCGTCTGCGCGGCCAGGGTGTACGTGGCTCACACGGGTGTCAGGCCACGCTCCTCATCGGGAGCGGCTTGCCGTACCAGAGCTCGATCAGGCGGGCCGCGATCGAGATGCCGTACGGCGGGAGCACCTCGCCGGACTCGAAGGCGGCGCGCAGGTCGTCGCGGGAGAACCAGCGGGCCTCGTGGATCTCGTCGCCGTCGACCTCGATCTCGGTCGAGGTGGCGCGCGCCATGAAGCCCAGCATGAGGCTGGACGGGAAGGGCCAGGGCTGGCTGGCGACGTACTCGACCGGGCCGACGGTGATGCCGACCTCCTCGTGGACCTCGCGGCGAACCGACTGCTCGATGGACTCACCGGGCTCGACGAAGCCGGCGAGCGTCGAGAAGCGGCCCTCGGGCCAGTGGACCTGCCGGCCGAGCAGGAGACGGTCGTCCTCGTCGGTCACGGCCATGATCACGGCGGGGTCCGTGCGCGGGTAGTGCTCGGCGCCGCAGGCCTGGCAGCGGCGGATGTGGCCGGCCGCGGCGATGACGGTGCGCTCGCCGCAGCGCGAGCAGAAACGGTGCGTGCGCTGCCAGTTCTCCAGACCCACCGCGTGCACCATCAGGCCCACGTCACGGGCAGACAGGAGCAAGCCCGCCTCGCGCAGGCCCGCCGGGCGCGCGGACTGGTCCATACGACCGGGCAGGGAGTCCTTCTGGAGGGCGAAGTAGCTGACGCCGTCCTCGTCGATGCCGAGGAAGTAGCGGTGCGCCTCGGTGAGGGGGGCCTCGAAGGAGGGGGTCATGACGAGTTCGGTGTGCCCGTCCGCCGTCTCGTCGATGAGGACCTGGCCGCCGGAGACCACGAAACAGCGCGTCGAGGGGTGGCTCCACGCCGCCGCGAGCCAGGCCTCGTCGAGCCGGTGGTGCGCACCCCTGTCGATGCCGCTCGGGGCGGTGAGCGAGATGGGTCGGTCGGCGTTCTGGTCGGTCCAGGTGGTCACTGGTGCTTCCAACTCCCCGGTGGAACGGTCGGGTTCGGCGGGCTGATCAGCGGGACGTACGGCGGGAGGCAACCGGGTCCGGCGGGGCTCGGGCGGTGCGGGGCGGCTCTTCCAGTGTGCCCCTCGCGCGCGGCCGGTCCGGGCGGCCCGGGACGCTCAGGGCGCATGGCGCCAGTTCTCGGCGAGGTCGCCCCACAGGTACGCGGTGGTCTCGACGCCCTTGAGGAGCAGGTCGAGTTCCACTTTCTCGTTCGGGGCGTGCCAGCCGTCGGACGGGACGGAGATGCCGAGGAACAGCACCGGAGCCCCGAGGACGTCCTGGAGGTCCGCCGCCGGTCCGGAGCCGCCCTCGCGGGTGAAGCGGACCGGCTCTTCGAAGGCCCGGCCCATCGCGCGGGCGACCGACTGGAGGGCCGGGTGGTCCAGCGGGGTCAGGCAGGGGCGCGTGGCACCGCTGAACGTGATCTCGCAGCGGATCCCGGCGAGCACCTGCTGCTCGGCCCAGGCGCGGACGGCCTTCTCCACATGGTCGGGGTCCTGGCCCGCCACGAGCCGGAAGGACAGCTTCACCAGGGCGGAGGAGGGAACGATCGTCTTGCTGCCGGGGCCCTGGTAGCCGCCGCCGATGCCGTTGACCTCCGCGGTGGGGCGGGCCCAGACGCGCTCCAGGGTGGTGTACCCCGCCTCTCCCTGGGTGGCGTGCGACTTGGCCGTGCGCAGCCACTGCGACTCGTCGAAGGGCAGTTCGGCGAAGAGTTCGCGCTCGCGGTCGGTGAGTTCGACCACACCGTCGTAGAAGCCCGGGATCGCCACGCGCGCATGGTCGTCGTGCAGCGCGGCCACCAGGCGGGCGGCGGCCGTCGCGGGGTTCGGCACCGCACCGCCGAAGGAACCGGAATGGATGTCCTGGTCGGGGCCGTGCAGCCGTATCTCGCACTCGGCGAGGCCGCGCATGCCGGTGCACACCGTGGGGGTGTCCTCGGACCACATGCCGGTGTCGGAGACGATCACGGCGTCGGCGGCGAGCCGCTCGGCGTGCTGCTCGGCGAGGGCCCTGAAGTGGGGCGAGCCGGACTCCTCCTCGCCCTCGATCAGCAGCTTCAGATGCACGGCCGGGGTGGTGCGGCCGGTGGCGGCGAGGTGGGCCCGGACGCCGAGGGTGTGGAAGAACACCTGGCCCTTGTCGTCGGCCGCCCCGCGCGCGTAGAGACGGTTCTCGCGGACGACGGGCTCGAAGGGGTCGCTGTCCCAGCCGTCCTCCCGGGCCGCGGGCTGCACGTCGTGGTGGCCGTAGACCAGCACCGTGGGCGCCTGCGGGTCGTCGGAGGGCCACTCGGCGAAGACGGCGGGGGCGCCGGGGGTCTGCCAGACCTCGGCCGTCGGGAACCCGGTCTCCTTCAGTTCGGCGGCGAGCCAGTCGGCGCTGCGTCGTACGTCGGGCGCGTGGTCCGGCTGGGCGGACACCGACGGGATGCGCAGCCATTCGGCGAGGTCGTCGAGGAAGGCGTCGCGGTGCTGCTGGATGTACGTACGGACGACGCTGTCCGGGGTCTGGCTCATGGTCACGAGCCTATCGGCCCGCAATGACGTCCTCGGAGTGCGGTTCCTCACCGGGCGGCTCCTCGCTCAGCAGTCGCTCCAGCGCCGCGCGGTCCGGCAGGTCGTCGGGGCGCACGACCTCGCCGCTGCGCACGTACAGGAACGCGGCCGTGACGGACTCCGGGGGTACGCCCTGCTGCTCGGCCCAGGCGAGGCGGTAGACGGCGAGCTGAAGGGGGTCCGCGGTGCGTGCGCGGTTGGTCTTCCAGTCGACGATCTCGTACGTCGTGCCCTCACCGTCGCCCACCTTGTAGACGGCGTCGATGCGGCCCCGTACGACGCGGCCCG
Organism: Streptomyces sp. NPDC040589; assembly: GCF_055594445.1. NCBI lineage: Bacteria > Bacillati > Actinomycetota > Actinomycetes > Kitasatosporales > Streptomycetaceae > Streptomyces > Streptomyces sp. NPDC040589. The sequence continues at coordinate 623,691 of NZ_JBVIWP010000001.1, forward strand.
CGAGCGCGAGCTGGAAGGGGGCCTCCACCCGGTAGGGCGTGCGGTGCGCGTACTCGGTCTGCTCGAAGGCGTCCTTGAGGGCCTCCAGGTCCCGTTCGTCGGCGATCTCCGCTTCGCGGCCGGGCAGCTCCTCCGGCTCCAGCAGGGGCAGCGTCAGCTCTTCGAAGCGGGCCTCGACCCAGGCGTGAAAACGGGTGCCGCGGCGGGCGGCGGGCTGGGGCGGACGGGGCAGCGGGCGGGCCAGCTCCTGGGCGAGGCCGTCCGGGTCGGCGGCCAGGAGCAGCAGCTGGGAGGCGGTGAGGGAGGTGGGCAGGGGGACCTCGGTGACGCTGTCGCGGGCGCGCAGGAGTTCGCCGGTGAGGGCGTCGAGGTCGCGGTCCCAGGAGGCGATGGTGCGGGCTTCCTCCGGGGTGAGGTGCGGCCTGCGGTGTCGGAGTGGGGCCGGGGGGTCCGGCGGCCCCGCCTGGTGGGGGACCTTGGGGCCGTCCGCCGGCCGGGCGTCGTCCTCGTCCGCCGCCCGCTCCGCTTCTGCGAAAGCGTCTTCGCCGAAGGGGGCTTCGTCGAAGTCGAACGGGTCCGGCTCGTCGTACGGAGGCTCGTCGTCCTCGGGGGGCGGGGGCCACTCCGGGTCGTCGAACGCGTCCGGGTCGTGCACGGCCGGCGGGTGCCCGTCCACGTGGGACGCGAGGTCCTCCAGGTGGGACAGGACGGTCTCGGCGGCGGCGCGGCGACGGGCCAGGGCCGCCTCGTCCAGGGGCAGGGGCCACACCTGGTCGGCGGTGGCCTGGTGCAGGGCCGGGTTCTCCTCGTCCTCGGCGGGTTCGTCCGCCCAGGCCTCGATCTCGCCGTACCCGGCCGCGCAGTGCTCGTAGAGGTCCTGGAGGAACGCGGACGGTCCGCGGCGCTTCTTCTGGGTGGGTCCCCACCAGTGGCCGGAGCCCAGGAGCAGGGAGCGGGGGCGGGTGAAGGTGACGTAGCCGAGGCGGAGTTCCTCGGTGTGCTGGTGGTCCTTCATGGCCTCGTGGAAGGCCTTGAGGCCCTTGGCGTCCCAGGAGGTGATGTCGGGGAGGGTGTCGGCGTCGCCGCGCAGTTCGTGGGGCAGGACCTTGCCCTGGGAGGTCCACTTCTCGCGGCCCTGGCTGCTGGGGAAGGTGCCGGTGACCAAGCCGGGGACGACCACGACGTCCCACTCCAGGCCCTTGGACTTGTGGGCGGTGAGCACCTTGACGGTGTTCTCGCCTCCGGGGAGGGCGTTGTCGAGGCCCTTCTCGTACTGGGCGGCGGTGCGCAGGAAGCCGAGGAAGGCGAGCAGGCTGGCCTCGTTGTCGCCGGCGGCGAAGGAGGCGGCGACGTCCAGGAAGTTGGAGAGGGTCTCGCGGCGACGCGCGGCCAGGGCGTGCGGGGACGCCGACAGCTCCACCTCCAGGCCGGTGACGGCGAGGACCCGGTGCAGGACGTCCATCAGCGGGTCGGACAGGGAGCGGCGCAGGTCGCGCAGTTCGGTGGCCAGGCGGGCGAAGCGCACGCGCGCGTCGGGCGAGAAGGGCAGCCCGTCGTCGTCCCCGTGGCCGTCCAGCGGCGTCTCCAGGAAGGTGTCGAGGGCGTCCGCGAGGGAGACCACCTCGGCCGGGTCGACCCCCTCGACGGCCTCGGCGAGGCGGCGGTCCGGGTCGTCGTCGCCCTCCACGCGCGCGTGGGTCACGAGGAGCCGGGCCCGCCGCCCCAGCAGGGCGAGGTCGCGCGGGCCGATACGCCAGCGCGGGCCGGTCAGCAGGCGAACCAGGGAGGCGTTGGCGCCAGGGTCCTGGAGTACCTCGCACACGGCGACGAGGTCGGCGATCTCGGGCAGGTGCAGCAGCCCGGACAGGCCGACGACCTCGACCGGGATGTCCCGGGCCACGAGCGCGCCCTGGATCTCGGAGAAGTCTGTCGCCGTGCGGCACAGGACCGCGATCTCGCCGGGTGCCGTCCCGGTCCTCACGAGGTGGGCGACGGAGTCGGCTGCCCAGCCGATCTCCTCGGCATGGGTGCGCAGCAGGGCGCAGCGCACGATGCCGTCGCGTTCCGCCCCGGGGGCGGGGCGGAGGGCCTCCACGCCCGCGTGCAGGGCACGCAGGGGCTCCGCGAGGCCGTTGGCGAGGTCGAGGAGGCGGCCGCCGCTGCGGCGGTTCTCGCTGAGCGCCTGGCGGGTCGCGGGGCGGCCGTCGGAGCGGGCGAAGTGCTCGGGGAAGTCGTCGAGGTTGGCGACAGAGGCGCCGCGCCAGCCGTAGATCGCCTGGCAGGGGTCGCCGACGGCGGTGACCGGGTGGCCGGTGCCCTCGCCGAACAGGCCGGCCAGGAGGACGCGCTGGGCGACGGAGGTGTCCTGGTACTCGTCGAGCAGGACCACCCGGAACTCGTCGCGCAGGACGCGGCCCACTTCGGGGATCCCGGCGAGCCGGGCCGACAGGGCGATCTGGTCGCCGAAGTCGAGCAGGTCCCGCTCGCGCTTGGCGGCCCGGTAGCGGTTCACCAGCTCGGCCAGTTCACGGCGGGCGGCGGCCGCGTCGGGGACCTTGCGCAGGTCGGCGTTGCTGAGCTTGACGCCGCGCAGCGTCAGCAGCAGTTCGGCGTCGTACGCGCGCAGCGCCTCCGGGCGTACGAGGTGTTCGGCGAGTTCGGCGTCGAGGGCGAGGAGGTCGCCGACCAGGTCCGGGAAGGAACGGGTCAGGGCCGGGTAGGACCCCGGGGCCTCGCGCAGGACGCGCGCGGCGAGCTGGAAGCGGGTCGCGTCGGCGAGCAGCCGGGAGGTGGGCTCAAGCCCGATGCGCAGGCCGTGGTCGGCCAGCAGGCGGCCCGCGAAGGCGTGGTACGTGGAGATCACCGGCTCGCCCGGCGGGTTGTCCGGGTCGATGGCGTCCGGGTCGGTGACGCCGGCCTTGACCAGCGCCTTACGGACGCGCTCGGCGAGTTCGGCGGCGGCCTTGTTGGTGAAGGTGAGGCCGAGCACCTGCTCGGGGGCGACCTGGCCGGTGCCGACCAGCCACACCACACGGGCGGCCATCACCGTCGTCTTGCCCGAGCCGGCACCGGCCACGATCACCTGCGGGGCGGGCGGCGCGGTGATGCAGGCCGTCTGCTCCGGGGTGAACGGGATGCCGAGGAGCTCTTTGAGCTGTTCGGGATCGGTGATACGGGCGGGCACATCGACAGAGGCTAGTGGCGACCACTGACAGCGACGGCCGGATCGGGTCTCCAGGGAGGATCCGGGGAGGCCCCAGGGAGGAAGAAGACCAGGTCAGCACATGTGGTGCGATAGATCACTCGACGACATGGCGGCCCTCCTGCCGCGCGCTGCACGAGGCCCGGAACGCGCAGTGCGTGCAGTGCTGCCCGGCGGTCGGAGTGAACCGCTCGTCGAGGACCTTCCCGGCGGCGGTGGCCAGCAGGTCGCCGACCCACTCCCCCTCCAGCGGCTCCTGGGCCTGCACCTTGGGCAGGGTCTCGCCGCCGTCGCGCTGGGCGGCGCCCTGCCGGAGATGGACGAGTTCGGCACCACCCGGCCCGGGACGCACGCCGTCGAAGACGTCGTCGACGGCGCCCTCGCCGACGGCCAGCTGGTAGACGGCGAGCTGCGGGTGGCGCTCCACCTCCTTGCCGGTGGGCGCCTGCTTGCCGGTCTTGAAGTCGACCACGTAGGCGCGGCCGTCGCCGTCCGCCTCGACGCGGTCCATCTGGCCCCGGATGCGCACCTGGTAGTCGCCCGCTTCGAGGGTGACGTCGAAGTCGTGCTCGCTGGCGACCGGGGTACGTCCGGTGCGGTCCATGACGTGCCACTGGAGGAACCGTTCGAGCGCCACGCGCGCGTTGTCCTTCTCCTGGTCCGACTTCCAGGGCGCGTCGAAGGCGAGGGCGTTCCACACGGAGTCGAGGCGTTCCATGAGGACGGAGAGGTCGGCCGGGGTGTGCCCGGAGGCGACCTCGTCGGCGAGGACGTGCACCACATTGCCGAAGCCCTGCGCGGCGGTCGCGGGCGCGTCGGCCTTCACCTCGCGGCCCAGGAACCACTGCAGGGCGCAGGTGTTGGCCAGCTGGTCGAGGGCGCTGCCGGAGAGCACGACAGGCTGGTCGCGGTCGCGCAGCGGCACCTTGGACTCGGTCGGTTCGAACATGCCCCACCAGCGGTAGGGGTGCGCGGACGGCACCAGGGGGCGGCCGTCCTCGTCGGCGAGGGCGGCGAGCCGGGCCAGGCGGCGGGCGGCGGCTTCCCGCAGGGCATCGGAGACGCGCGGGTCGACCGTGGTGGCGCGCAGTTCGGCGACGAGTGCCGCGACGGACAGCGGGCGGCGCGGGCGTCCGGTGACGTCTTTGGGTTCGACGCCGAGTTCGGTGAGGAAGCGGGAGGGCTGGTCGCCGTCGTCCGCCGGGGCCTTGACCGCGGTGACGACCAGGCGTTCACGCGCGCGTGTGGCGGCCACGTAGAACAGGCGGCGCTCCTCGGCGAGCAGCGCGCCGGGAGTGAGGGGTTCTGCGAGTCCGTCGCGCCCGATGCGGTCCGCCTCCAGGAGGGAGCCTCGGCGGCGCAGGTCGGGCCAGAGCCCCTCCTGGACGCCCGCGACGACCACGAGGCGCCACTGAAGGCCCTTGGAACGGTGTGCGGTCATCAGGCGGACGGCTTCGGGGCGTACGGCACGCCGTGTGAGGGTGTCGGCGGCGATGTCCTCGGCCTCGATCTCCTCCAGGAAGTTCAGCGTGCCCCGGCCGCCGGTGCGCTCCTCGGCGCGTGCCGCCGTCGCGAACAGCGCGCAGACCGCGTCCAGGTCGCGGTCCGCGTTGCGCCCGGCCGCGCCGCCCCGGCGGGCGGCCCGCTCCAGCCGCGCGGGCCACGGTGTGCCGTCCCACAGGTCCCACAGCGCCTCCTCGGCCGTACCGCCGCCCGCCAGGCGCTCGCGGGCCTTGCGGAGCAGCGCACCGAGGCGCTGGGCGCCACGCGCGTACGCGGGGTCGTGCACGGCCAGCCGCTCCGGCTCGGCGAGCGCCTGTGCGAGAAGAACGTCGGAGGGCGGCGGCAGCGGGTTGCCCGCGGCCCGCTCCTCGTCCCGCAGGGCCCGGCCGAGGCGGCGCAGATCGGCGGCGTCCATGCTCGCGAGGGGGGAGGTGAGGAGGGTGAGGGCGGTCTCGGTGTCGAGCCAGGAGGGGGCCGGCTCGGCGAAGGGGGCGTCCTGGGGAGTGGTCTTCCTCTCGGGAGCCCCCGACTCGGATCCCGAATCGGACCTCGACTCCAATCCCGACTCGGACCCCGACCCGGAAGCCGACCCGGACCCCGACCCGGAAGCCCCCGACTCGAGACCGCGCGACGCCTCCGCCGCGGCCACCGCCCGAAGCGCCGTCAGCAGCGGCGCCACCGCCGGTTCGTGGCGCAGGGGTACGTCGTCGCCGTCGACGTCCACCGGGACGCCGGCCGCTGTGAGGGCGCGGCGGACGGTGGGGACGGTGCGGGAGCCGGCGCGCACCAGCACGGCCATCTCGCTCCACGGGACGCCGTCCTCCAGGTGGGCCCTGCGGAGGATGTCGGCGATGTTGTCCAGTTCCGTCCCGGAGGTCGGGTACGTGTACGCCTCGACCCGGCCGCCGTCCCTCACGGGCGCGAGCTCGCGGTGGGCGCGCACCTTCTCCGCGGGCAGGCGGGTCAGCGGCATGCGCTGGGTCAGCAGCCGGGTGGCCGCCAGCAGGTCGGCACCGGAGCGGCGGGACGTGCGCAGCACCGCGACGGGGGCCGGGCGGCCGTCCGCGCGCGGGAAGGCGTGCGGGAAGTCGAGGATGCCGTTCACGTCCGCCCCGCGGAACGTGTAGATCGACTGGTCGGGGTCACCGAAGGCGACGAGGGTGCGGCCACCGCCTGCCAGGGCGTGCAGAAGTCGTACCTGAGCGGGATCCGTGTCCTGGTACTCGTCGACGTAGACGGCGTCGTACCGGGCGGCGAGCCACGCGGCGACCTCGGGGCGGCGGGCGAGGAGCACCGCACGGTGGACGAGCTCCGCGTAGTCGATCACGCCCTGGAGGTCGAGCACGTCGAGGTACTCGGCCAGGAAGGCGGCCGCCGCGCGCCAGTCGGGGCGTCCCGTGCGGCGGGCGAAAGCGTCCAGGGCGTCGGGGCCGAGGCCCAGCTCCCGGCTGCGGGCGAGGACCGCGCGGACCTCGTCGGCGAAACCGCGCGTGGTCAGACAGGCGCGCAGTTCGTCCGGCCAGCGCACGTGCGCGAGGCCGAGCCGCTCCAGGTCCACCTGGCCCGCGAGCAGCTCTCGTACGGAGACGTCCTGCTCGGGGCCGGACAGCAGCCGCATCGGCTCCACGAACAGGTCGCTGTCCTGGTGGGCGCGGACCAGGGCGTAGCAGAACGAGTGGAAGGTGGTCGCCAGGGGAGCGCGGGCCGCCCCGGCCCGGGTGGCCATGCGGTCGCGCAGTTCGACGGCCGCCCTGCGGCTGAACGTGAGGACCAGGACGCGCTCGGGGTCTCCGCCCCGGGCGATGCGCTCGGCCACGGACTCGACGAGCGTGGTGGTCTTGCCGGTGCCCGGACCTGCGAGGACGAGCAGCGGGCCGGCCGCGTGGTCAACCACGGAGCGCTGCGAGGCGTCCAACAGAGGGGGGTCCACCCGGGCGGGAGGGGTACGAACCAGTCGGTATGCGCCACGGCTCCCCCGCCGCGCCCGAGGGTGCGACAGGCCGCTGGTGGAGGAAGAGGAGCTCACGTGGTTCGCCGGTCCTGGTGGAAGTACTGGTTGGCGGGCCACCGCGCGTGGCGGGCGGTGACCGCGGGGTGACGGGGACGCGCGCAGCCGACGCTACGCCGACGGGTGAGGCGGAAGCAGGGCTTCCCCTTCTTCCCGCCGGCCACTCTCGGCACTCGTACCACTCATGCCCCTCGCCTCACGAACGTACGTCATGGCACCGACGTGCCCCGATTCCCCCGTCCGGATCACGGGCCACACGGGAGGCCGTCCGATGGCGGAAGCTGTCAGGTGTGACCCTCCGCGCGTTCGCCGCCGTCCCACCGCGCCCGTCGCATGTCGATCCGCGGCAGGTGGCCCTCGGCGGCCCGGCTCGCCTCTTTCAGGGGCGTGCCCTCCGCGCGGTAGTGGCCGAGCGCCCGCTGCTGGTGTCCCGGGAGCAGGACGCCGTCCGCGCGGACGACCCGCCACCACGGAACGGCTCCCCCGTAGAGAGCCATCACACGGCCGACCTGCCGCGGACCGCCCTCCTCCAGCCACTCGGCGACGTCCCCGTATGTCATGACACGGCCCGGCGGGATCAGTTCGGCGACGTCGAGGACCCGCTCGGCATACGCGGGCAGGGCTTCCCCGGGTTCCGTACGGGCGTCGTCGTACCCCGTGCGGGTGTCCTGCGCGCCGGCGTCCTCCGGAAGGCTCTCCTCGCTCATCCGCCCCATCCTGCCCCACCCCGCCGACAACGGGACGCGTGTACCCACGAGCGTTTCCCTCGCCCGGCAGGACCGCGTCGGGCAGACTGTCCGCCCCCGCATGTGCACCCTGATGCCCCCGCGTATCGGTGCGGCATGCCACCATCGTGCGGGCGGTGACCGGTGATACGAGACCAAGAAGAGACGATGAAGCAGCAGGGTGCGCATTCCGAGGACACGGGGGGCACCTCTGACGCTTCGTCGCGCCCGGGCACTCCGGAGGACCGCCCGAAGACGGCCGGCGAGGAGCCCGACATCGCGCACATCGACGAGGTGGAGGGCGACGAACCGCTGCTCCCCGCGCGCGTGCACCGCCCGTCCGATCTGATGCGTCTCCTGGTGGGCGTGCTCGCCGTCGCGGTGCTCATCGGGATCGCCGCGTTCGCGCACGGCACCACCTCGGGCCTCGAACAGGACATCAACAAGGGCACCGGGCAGGCACCCGACCTGCTCATCAAGATCGCGGGGCTGGCGTCCAGCATCGCGATCCTGCTGGTGCCGGTCGCCTTCGCGATCGAGCGGCTGATCAAACGGGACGGCCTCAGAATCGCCGACGGCGTGCTCGCCGCGGTCCTCGCGCACGGTGTGACACTCGCCACCGACCTGTGGGTCGCCCGGGCCGCCCCCGACTCGATCCAGGAGGCACTCACCCAGCCCTCCCCCGGGGACATCCATGCGCTGACCGATCCCGTGCACGGCTATCTGGCGCCGGTCATCGCCTATATGACCGCCGTCGGCATGTCACGCAGACCCAGGTGGCGCACGGTGCTGTGGGTCGTGCTGCTTCTCGACGCCTTCTCGATGCTCGTCACCGGGTACACGACACCGTTCTCGATCATCCTGACCGTGCTGATCGGCTGGACCGTGGCCTACGGCACGCTCTACGCGGTCGGCTCGCCCAACGTCCGGCCGACCGGGCAGACCCTGATGGCCGGCCTGCGGACCGTCGGCTTCCGCCCGGTCAGCGCGTCACGCGAGGACGCCTCGGACAACCCGGACACCGGCGACCGGGGCCGGCGGTACTTCGTCACGCTCGAGGACGGACCGCCGCTGGACGTCACGGTGGTCGACCGGGAGCAGCAGGCCCAGGGCTTCTTCTACCGCGCGTGGCGCAATCTGACCCTGCGCGGCTTCGCCACCCGCAGCAGCCTCCAGTCGCTGCGCCAGGCCCTGGAGCAGGAGGCGCTGCTGGCGTACGCGGCCATCGCGGCCGGTGCCAACGCGCCCAAGCTGATCGCCACCTCCGAGCTCGGCCCCGACGCGGTCATGCTCGTCTACGAACACAGCGGCGCGCACACCCTCGACTCACTGCCGGACGAGGAGATCACCGACGATCTGCTGCGCGACACCTGGCACCAGGTGAAGGCCCTGCAGTCCCGGCGTATCGCGCACCGCAGGCTGGTGGGCGACGCGATTCTGGTGGATCGTTCCGGCAAGGTGATCCTCACCGACCTGCGCGTCGGCGAGATCGCGGCCGGCGACCTGCTGCTGCGCATGGACATCTCCCAGCTGCTGGTGACCCTCGGCCTCCGGGTGGGCGCCGAGCGGGCGGTGGCCTCGGCGGTGGGCGTGCTCGGCCCGGACGCGGTGGCGGACTGTCTGCCGATGCTCCAGCCCATCGCGCTCAGCCGCTCCACGCGCGCGACGCTGCGCAAACTGGCCAGGGAGCGGGCGCAGCGCGAGCGCGAGGCGGTTCTGGAGGCGTCCCGGCTGGCCAAGCAGGCGCGCCTGGAGGAGTCCTCGTCGGACGAGGCCGTGCCGGTCCCGGAGAAGACGGACAAGAAGACCGTAAGGGCGGAGCAGCGGGCCGAGAAGCGCGCCATCGACGAGGCCGTGGAGGAGGCGCGCGAGGAGGACCTGCTCACGCAGATCCGCCACGAGGTGCTGCTGATCAGGCCACAGGCACCGGTCGAGCCCGCCCGGCTGGAGCGGGTACGGCCGCGCACGCTGATCAGTTTCATGGCCGGCGCGATCGGCGCGTACTTCCTGCTGACGCAGCTCACGCACATCGAGTTCGGACCGCTCATCGCGAACGCCGAGTGGGGCTGGGTCGCCGCGGCGGTGCTGTTCTCGATGTGCAGTTATCTCGCGGCGGCGATGGCGCTGCTGGGGTTCGTGCCCGAGCGGGTGCCGTTCCTGCGGACCGTGGCGGCGCAGGTCGCCGGATCGTTCGTGAAGATCGTCGCCCCGGCGGCGGTGGGCGGTGTCGCCCTGAACACGCGCTTCCTGCAGCGCGCGGGAGTGCGGCCGGGGCTCGCGGTGGCGAGCGTGGGCGCGTCGCAGTTGTTCGGGCTCGGCTGCCACATCCTGATGCTGCTGGCATTCGGCTATCTGACCGGGACGGAGAAGACGCCGTCGCTGTCGCCGTCCCGGACGGTCATCGCCGGTCTGCTGACGGTGGCGGTGCTCGTCCTCGTGGTGACCTCGGTGCCCTTCCTGCGGAAGTTCGTCGTCACGCGCGTGCGGTCGTTGTTCGCGGGTGTCGTGCCGCGCATGCTGGACGTGTTGCAGCGGCCGCAGAAGCTGGTCACCGGTATCGGCGGCATGCTGCTGCTGACCGCCTGCTTCGTGATGTGCCTGGACGCGTCGATCCGCGCGTTCGGCGACGAGTCGACCTCGATCAGCCTCGCCAGCGTCGCCGTCGTCTTCCTCGCGGGCAACGCCCTGGGGTCCGCGGCTCCGACACCGGGCGGTGTGGGCGCGGTCGAGGCGACCCTGACGGTCGGTCTGATCGCCGTCGGCCTCCCGAAGGAGGTCGCGGCACCGGCCGTCCTGCTGTTCCGCCTGCTGACGCTGTGGCTGCCCGTGCTGCCGGGCTGGCTGGCCTTCAACCACCTCACCCGCAAGCAGGCCCTCTGACGCCGGCGGCCCGGCGGGCGGGGTTTTGGCAACACCAGCCGCTCCTACCTCGTACGACACGTGTCCCGCGCGTCCGGCCCCGTGCCGCCGCAGGATGGAACCATGCCTTCGCTCCTCCGGCTGCGCGCCGCCGTCCTGACCGCCACTGCCGTGTTGCTGTCCACCGTGCTGGCGGGCTGCGGTGACGACGACACCAAGGGCGAGGACCTCACGCGGCAGGAACTGAGCTGGAAGGCCTGCCCGGCGCCGGACGAGGCCCAGGGCGGAGGCACCGCGCCCTCTCCCCTGCCGGACGACGGCGAGTGGCAGTGCGCCACCATGAAGGCCCCTCTCGACTGGAACGACCCCAAGGGCGACACGATCGGCCTCGAACTGATCCGGGTCAGGACCACCGGCGACGCGAGCGAACGCATCGGCTCGCTCGTCTTCAACTTCGGCGGCCCCGGCGGCTCGGGCGTCACCGCGCTGCCCGGCTTCGCCGAGGACTACAAGACCCTGCGCACCCGCTACGACCTGGTCAGCTTCGACCCGCGCGGCGTCGGCCGCAGCGACCCCGTGATCTGCGAGAACGACCAGCAGCTCGACGCGTACTTCCAGCAGGACGCCACGCCCGACGACAGCGCCGAACGCACCGAGCTCCTGGACAACACCACGGAGTTCAACGGCGCATGCGAGGAGAACTCCGAGAAGATCCTGCCGCATGTGCGCACCACCGACGCGGCCCGCGACCTCGACCTGATGCGCCAGGTCCTCGGCGACGACAAGCTGCACTACTTCGGCATCTCGTACGGCACCGAACTCGGCGGCGTCTACGCGCACCTGTTCCCCAAGCGCGTCGGTCGTGCCGTGTTCGACGCCGTAGTCGATCCCACGCAGAACCCCGAGCAGGGCTCGCTCGGGCAGGCCAAGGGCTTTCAGCTCGCGCTCGACAACTTCGCCGAGGACTGCGTGTCGAAGACCGAGGAGTGCCCCATCGGTGACAGCGCGCAGAATGTGAAGGACCGTATCGCCACGCTGCTGAAGGACCTCGACAGCAAGCCGATCCCGGGCGTCTTCCCTCGCCAGCTGACCCAGACCGCGGCGACCAACGGCATCGTGCAGGCGCTGTACTCTCAGGACTTCTGGGAGTACCTCACGGACGGCCTCGATCAGGCGTACGACGGCGACGGCAGCATCCTGATGCTGCTGTCCGACTCGAGTAACGGGCGTAGTGAGAACGGCGAGTACGACAACTCGGCCGCCGCCCACACCGCCATCAGCTGCTCCGACTCCAAGCCGCGTTACGACACCGCCTATGTGGAGCGGAAGCTGCCCGAGTTCCGGGCCGCGTCCGCGCTGTTCGGCGACTATCTGGCGTGGGGCATGATCGGCTGCACCGACTGGGCCGTGGCGGGCGCCGCCGAACACCCGGACGTGAGCGCGCCGGGCTCGGCGCCGATCCTGGTCGTCGGCAACACCGGCGACCCGGCCACCCCCTACGAGGGCGCGCGGAAGATGGTGGACGCGCTGGGCAAGGGCGTCGGTGTCGAGCTGACGTACCGGGGACAGGGGCACGGCGCCTACAACAGCAAGAACAAGTGCGTGCAGGACGCGGTGAACGGCTATCTGCTGGACGGAAAGGTGCCGCAGGCGGGGACCGTCTGCACCTGAGAACAGCCATGGCCCCAGCAAAGTCGCAGGTCAGAAGGTTATCCACAGGCTGGCACGGTCGGCGCGGGATCTGCCTACCATGGCCTGACCGCCATCCGCAGCACGGTGCGGACGGCCTGCGAGGGGGGACTGGGCGCATGTCGCGCTTCGTACGGTGTACCGCTGTGGCGGTCGCCTCGGCACTGCTGGCGGCGGGCTGCAGCGGCGGCTCGTCCGACGACGGCAAGGGCGGCGGGCTCTCCTGGGGCCGCTGCAAGGCCACCGCCGACGCCCCCGCGCCGAGCAGCGAGTGGCAGTGCGCGACGTTGAAGGTGCCGCTGGACTGGTCGAAGCCGGACGGCGAGACGATCGGACTGGCACTGATCCGCGCCAAGGCCCGCGGCGACGACCGCGTCGGCTCGCTCCTGTTCAACTTCGGCGGCCCCGGCGCCTCGGGCCTGTCCATGATGCCGTCGTACGCCCCGACGGTCTCCCGGCTCCGTGAGCGGTACGACCTGGTGAGCTGGGACCCACGCGGGGTGGCCGCCAGCGAGGGGGTGCGCTGCCGCGGCGACAAGGAGATCCAGGCCGCCGAGTCGGTGGACGTCACCCCCGACACACCGGCCGAGGAGAAGGCGTACTTCCAGGACGCCGCCGACTTCGGCAAGGGCTGCCGGAAGGACGCCGGGAAGCTCATGGCTCATGTCTCGACCGCCGACTCGGCCCGCGACATGGACCGCATCCGGGAAGTTCTCGGCGACGACAGGATGCAGTACTTCGGCATCTCGTACGGCACCGAACTGGGTGGCACCTATGCCCACTTGTTCCCGAAGAAGGTGGGACGGATGACACTGGACGCGGTCGTCGATCCCGGCGCCGACACCGTGGGCCATGCGCAGAACCAGGCCAGGGGCTTCCAACGCGCGCTGAACGGCTATCTCGAGTCCACGGGCCAGGACCCTCAGGAGGGCACGCGGAAGATCGCGGACCTGCTGCGACGGATCGACGCCCGGCCCCTGCCGACGGCCACGCCCGGGCGGAAGCTGACACAGACGCTCGCGGTCACCGGCCTCACCCTGCCGCTGTACAGCAGGGAGAGCTGGCCGACGCTGACCAGCGCCCTCGACGCGGCCGAGCGGGGGGACGGCTCGGAGCTGCTGACCCTCGCCGACGGCTACAACGATCGCGCCCCGTCGGGGCACTACGGCACGACGACCCACTCGCAACGGGTCATATCGTGCCTGGACGACAGGCAGCGGCCGACCGCGGCCCGGACGAAGGAGCTGCTGCCGGAGTTCGAGAAGATCTCCCCGGTCTTCGGCACCTTCCTGGGCTGGGACACGGCCGGCTGGTGCCACGACTGGCCGGTGCCCGGACAGCACGACACCCCGGAGGTGAGCGCCCCCGGCGCTGCGCCGGTCCTGGTGGTCGGCAACACCGGCGACCCGGCGACCCCTTACGAGGGCGCCCGGAGGATGACCGACGAGCTGGGCAAGGGCGTCGGAGTGATGCTCACCTGGCGGGGCGAGGGGCATGGCGCGTACGGCAGCGGGAGCGACTGCGTGGACTCCACCGTGAACGCCTATCTGCTGGACGGGTCGGTCCCGAAGGACGGCAAGGTCTGCTCATGACGACGGCGGGGGCTTCGCGCACTCGTGGTGCCCGAAGCCCCCGCCGCTCGGGAAGGGTGGCCGGATACGGCTCAGTACACCGGCTTGTCCGGCTCGATCTGGTTGACCCAGCCGATCACGCCGCCGCCGACGTGGACCGCGTCCGAGAAGCCCGCGGACTTCAGGACCGCGAGGACTTCCGCACTGCGGACACCCGTCTTGCAGTGCAGGACGATCTTCTTGTCCTGCGGGAGGCTCTCCAGGGCGGTGCCCATGAGGAACTCGTTCTTCGGGATCAGCCGGGCGCCCGGGATGGAGACGATCTCGTACTCGTTCGGCTCGCGGACGTCGATGATGTCGATGCCCTCGCCGTCGTCGATCCACTCCTTGAGCTGCTTGGGAGTGATCGTGGAGTCGGCGGCCGCCGCCTGGGCCTCCTCGGAGACGACGCCGCAGAAGGCCTCGTAGTCGATGAGCTCGGTGACGGTCGGGTTCTCGCCGCAGACCGCGCAGTCCGGGTCCTTGCGGACCTTGACCTGGCGGTACTGCATCTCCAGAGCGTCGTAGATCATCAGTCGGCCGACCAGCGGGTCGCCGATGCCGGCGAGCAGCTTGATGGCCTCGTTGACCTGGATGGAGCCGATGGACGCGCACAGCACGCCCAGGACGCCGCCCTCGGCGCAGGAGGGGACCATGCCGGGGGGCGGGGGCTCCGGGTAGAGGCAGCGGTAGCAGGGGCCGTGCTCGGACCAGAAGACGGAGGCCTGGCCGTCGAAGCGGTAGATCGAACCCCAGACGTACGGCTTGTTCAGCAACACGCAGGCGTCGTTGACCAGGTAGCGGGTCGCGAAGTTGTCCGTGCCGTCGACGATCAGGTCGTACTGGCTGAAGATGTCCATCACGTTGTCGGCCTCGAGCCGCTCCTCGTGAAGGATCACGTTCACGTACGGGTTGATGCCGAGGACGGAGTCACGGGCGGACTCGGCCTTGGGGCGGCCGATGTCGGACTGGCTGTGGATGATCTGGCGCTGCAGATTCGACTCGTCGACCTCGTCGAACTCCACGATGCCGAGGGTGCCGACGCCGGCGGCGGCCAGGTACATCAGCGCCGGCGAGCCCAGGCCGCCGGCGCCCACACACAGCACCTTGGCGTTCTTCAGCCGCTTCTGCCCGTCCATCCCGACGTCGGGGATGATCAGGTGGCGGGAGTACCTGCGGACCTCGTCTACGGTGAGCTCGGAAGCCGGCTCGACCAGGGGTGGCAGCGACACGGGGACTCCGTTGGTCGGTCAATCACTACGGTTGTTCTCCCCGTAACAGTGCCATGCGCTTTTTCATTCCGAGACACCTGTTCCGACACGCGAGACGATTTCGTCCCAGTAGCCGGGCATGGCCTCCCAGGGATCGGTGCGGCCGCCACAGTCCGTGTGGTCGGTGAAGTAGATCGTCGCGGCGCCCTGCCAGCGGGCGATGCTCAGCGCCTCCCCCAGGTGGGAGCGGGGCACTCCGTGGACGAAGTGGCAGAAGCGCTCGGGCGAGTGGTCGGTGGTCCACTCGGCCACCTGCGACCAGCGGTAGTCGCTCCACGGGCCGGAGAAGGTGACCAGCTGGTCGGCGAGTTCGACGTACCCCGGGTGCGGGTGGATGCCGTGACCGAGGACGATGTGGGCCTCGTCACGGATCACACGGAGCGTGGCGACCGTGCGGCGCACCTCGGGCAGCCCCACGTGGTCCGCCGGGCAGCGCTCCAGGAGGAAGCCGTCGACCTGGTACCAGTCGACGAACCGGTGGGCGTCCGAGATCAGCTCTCCGAAGTTCCGGGTGCCGTACCGGGTGTCGAGGTGGCCGAGGACCCGGATGCCCGCGTTGCGCAGGCGGCCGGCCGCCTCCAGGCAGTGCGGGTCGGGGCGGGTGCCGGGGCCGTCGGCCACATTGAGGACGACCCAGTGCAGCGGGGTGCCGGGGCGGGTGAGTTCGCCCCACTCGGTGGGGGCGAGGAGGGGGTGGGCATAGCCGGGGACGCCGACGCCAGGGCGGAGTTCGGTGCCGGAGGTGCGTGGTCGTGTGCTGGTCAGATGCGGCATGCCGCCTCCATCCAGATGTCGGCGAGGGACTCCTCGAGGCCGATCCGGGGGCGCCAGCCGAGCCGGTCGCGTGCGGTGCGCACGTCGGCCTGCTGCCAGCTGCCGCAGCCGTCGGGGTACGGGTACGCGACCTGGGGGGCGTGGTCCGGTTCCGGGCGGGGGTGGCCGATGGCCGGGCGCAGGGCACCGGGAGGGCCGTCGAGTTCGTGGAGGGCGCCGCCGTATCCGGCCACGCGGGCGAGGACAGCGGCGGCGTCGCGCAGGCGCACGGCGCGGCCGGAGCCGATGTTGATGACGCCCTGTGCGGCGGAGAGCGAGGCGGCGTGGACGGCGCGGGCGACGTCACGGACGTCGACGAAGTCGCGCTGCGCGCCCAGGCCGCCGAGTTTCAGCTCGCCGTCGCCGGACTGCATGGCGCGGCGCATGGCCTCGGCGAGGCGCCCGAGCGGGGAGCCGGCGGGGGTGCCGGGTCCGGCCGGTGAGAAGACGCGCAGGACGACGGCGTCCAGGCCGGAGCCGAGGACCAGTTCGGTGGCGGCGAGTTTGCTGACGCCGTACGGGCCGCCGGGCCGGGGGACGGCGTCCTCGGCCGTGGAGGAGCCAGGCTGGCTGGGGCCGTACTCCGCGCTGCAGCCGATCTGCACCAGACGGGCGCCGCAGCCGCTGCGGCGCAGGGCCTCGCAGACGGTGGCCACGGCGACGGTGTTGTGGCGGGTGAGTTCGCGGGCACCACCCCTGGTGGCGCCGGCGCAGTTGACGACGACGCCCGGGTGGACCGCGTCGAGGAAGCGGGTGAGGGCGCCAGGGCTGCCGGAGGCGAGGTCGAAGCGGACGTCGGCGTCGTCGCCGCGGCCGAGGGCGGTGAGCTGCACGGCCGGGTCGGCGAGCAGGCGGTCGGCGACGAAGCGCCCGATGTAGCCGTTGGCTCCGATCAGCAGGACTCTCATCGCGCGGCTCCTGGGACGGCTGGGACTCCTGGGTGGGTGGTCATCGGACTTCTCCTTGGTGCGGGGCGGACGGGACGGGGCGGGTGCCTCCGGCGGTGGGCCGGTGTCTGTGGCTTGGGGTGGGGTCGGGCAGTCCTGGCTCGCGGGGCGGTCACCGTGAGGGGGACGGCGGTGCGTGGGCCGAGGCCCTGGTGAGCTTGCGCGTCGCGTGGACGAGGAGGGCCAGAGCTCCCGCTCCGCAGGCGAGGGTGGGCACACTGCCGGCGCCCCAGAGGCTGACGAGGGTCTCCACGGGGGTGCCCAGGAAGCCGAGACCGGGGAGGCGGGCGATGAAGACCGTGGCGAGGGCGGTTGCCTGGACCGTCGCCGTCGCGGTGAGGACCACGGCCGGGGCGTAGGCGAACCCATGGGTGGCGAGGAGGCGGGCGATGAAGAGGAGGGCGCCCAGGGCGAGGGCCTCCGCGTAGCCCGCGGGCTCGTCGAGGACTGCCGCGCAGAGGGCGAGCAGGGCGGTCAGTGTGCCCAGGAAGAGGACGATCGTGCCGAGCAGGAGCGGTCGTACGGCGGCGGCGAAGTCCTCGAGGCCGCGGCTTGCCGTGAGCCTGCGGCGGCCACGCGCGGTGAAGAGGTGGGCGATCCAGGCCGCGGGCGCGCAGGCCAGGGCGAGGGCCAGGACCGGGGCGACGGTGAGGGGCCAGGGGCCGTCTGCCGTGCCGGTGGGCAGACCGTCGGGGCCGCCGGTGACGGCGCTGTGGAGCAGGCCGTTGCCCAGGAGGGAGTAGGCGATGAGCCAGGAGATCCGGAGGGTGCTTCCGGCGGGGGCGGTGCGGTCGGTCCGGCTCAGGGGGCCTCGGCGGAGGGCCGCGCGGAGGGCCAGGCCCACGGCGAGGACGCCTGCCGCTGCGGCGAACAGGCGCGAGCGACCGTGGGTGAGGTGCGCGGCGGCCACGGCGGCGGCGCACAGAGCGCCCGGCAGGAGCGTCAGGAGGACCCAGTCCGCACGCGCCCGGGGAGCGGCGGGCTCCGGGGTCGCGGGCGCGTCTCCGTCTCGGGTGACTCGCGCGTACATCTCCTCGGCGAGGGAGAAGACGTCCCGGTGGCGGAAGCGGGCCGCGGTCCGCTCGGTGATGCCGTGCGCTTCCAGCCCCGCCGCGATCTCGAGGGGGTCCACCGCGCGTTCGCAGAGTTCCCGGTGACGGTGCATCAGCGCCTTCACGGGGTCGGCGGCACCGCGGCGCGGGGAGGGCAGCCTGCGGTCGGCGGCCGGTTCCTGTGTCACGGACGGCTCGCGGTCGGCGGCCGGTTCCGGGGCCGGTGAGGCCGTGGAGGCCGTGGTCGTGGAGCCGGGTGCCTGCTCCGCGGGGGCATCCGCTGCTCCCGGGCCGGCCGGTGTTCCAGGACGGTCCAGTGCGCCCAAGTCGTTCATCGCGCTCTCTCCGGGGCGGGGACGGGAGTGGTGGCTCGTACGGGACTGCCTCCGGTCCAGCCGGGGCCGCCGCGGGCGGCGAGGCCGGGGGTCGGGGCGGCCCAGCGGACCGGGACGCGGGCCTCGGCGGGCACCGCGAAGGGCAGCGGCGCCCCCGCCGCGTCGAGGACGACACGGCGGACGGGAGCGCGTGAGACGATCTCCAGGTAAATGCCGTGAAATGCCTCGATGTTCTGCTCGACCGTGAACAGTTCGAGGGCACGGGCCCGGGCGGCGGCGCCCAGACGCTCACGGCGCTCCGGGTCGCGCAGCAGCGCGACACACGCCTCGGCGAGCGCTCGGGGGTTGCGCGGCGGTACGACCAGCCCCGTGCCGCCGATGACCTCCACGACCGCGCCGACGTCCGTCGACACCGTCGCGCGCCCGCAGAGCATGGCCTCGACAAGGCCGGTCGGGAAGCCCTCGACGACGCTGGACAGGACGGCCACGGCACCCGAGGCGTAGGCGTCGGCGGCGGCCGGGAGGTCCGGCCCGCCGACCTCCTCGAACGACACCGGGTTGTGGCCGGCGGCGTGCGGGCCCTCGGCCTCGTCGGGGAAGAGCTGGGCGGCCAGCGCCCTGCAGTGGGCGAGATAGGCCGCGCCCTCGGTGCCGGCGGGGGCTCCGACGATGCGCAGGCGCGTCCTCGGCTGCTGTTTGCGGACCTCGGCGAAGGCGTGCAGCAGCGAGACCAGGTCCTTGGCGGGCTCGACGCGGCCGACCCAGACGAGCGCGTCCGGGTCGGCGCACTCCGCGGACTCGCCCACCTGCGCGAAGGGCCGGGCGTCCATGCCGGGGTAGACCGTGCGGAGCTTCTCGCGGTCGGCACCGCAGCGCTCCTGCCAGCGGCGGGCGTGCGTGTTGCCGGCGGTGACGACCTCGGCCGCTCCGTAGGCCTCGGCGGCGAGTCTGCCGTGGAAGGCCGCCAGCAGGGACCGTACGGCGGGCGGGGCGTCGGGGGCGGTGAGGTAGTGCGTCCGCAGGCGCACGCCGTACTCGGTCACGAGCAGGGGGACGCCGATGAAGTGGCGGGCCAGCAGGCCCGGCAGGGCGGCCGGGCCGCCGGACGCGGCGTGGCAGAGGTCGACCGCGCCGAGTCCGTCCTCCTCGTACCAGTCGAGGGAGAGGGGGCGCAGCGCGCGGTCGAGGTACGCGGCCACGGCGAGCAGATCCGGGACCCGGGCCTCACGCACGGCACGGTGGGCGCCGGGCGCACGACAGGCGCGTTCCAGGGCGCGGACGGCGGCCTCGGAGCGGAGAGCGCCGGCGAGGCCACCCTCCTCACGGGCGAGTTCGGCGAGGCCGTACAGAGCGTTGGCGAAACGGTCCGCCTCAGGGGTCGACGCACCCCCGGCCTGCGAGTTCTCCCCAGAGGTCGACGGGCGCCCGGAGAACGACGCGCCCTCCGCGACCGGCGCACTCCCGGACGCCCCGCACAGCACAGCGGCCAGTTCGCCGAAGCACTCGGTGAACCGCCGACGCGCACGGCGCCCCAGGACGACTCCGTCCTCCTCGGTCATCCACAGCGGCGCGGTGCGCACCCTGCGGACGTTCGGCGACAGCGGGGTCCAGCCCTCGTCCTCCTGGTGTTCACTGCGACTGAGCGCGTAGACGTCGAACTCGTGCTGTGCGAGCCCACGCACCAGCCGGTCGCACCAGAGCCTGGCGTCACCGCTCACATACGGATAGCCACCCTCCGTAAGCAGTCCGATGCGCACGTGTGCACCCCCGATCTCCCGTATGGGGAGCCGCCGTTGCCCGGCGGCTCGCAGCGGGACGAACGTATGCGGTCCAGGCGGTGGTGCGACGGACGGTTGTCCGTCGCACCACCAAAAGGGGTGAACGGTCGTAACTTTCCCGTGCGGGTCGCGTTCTGTCGCGCTAGGAGATCAAGCGGACACGGATCGTCATGCCGCGGCCAACTCCCGTCGCTCCGCACGGCGTCGCGCGGCGGCCTCCGGGTCGAGCGCCGGCACGGCGGCCAGCAGCTGCCTGGTGTACGGCTCTTGTGGCGACCCGTACACCTCGGCGACGGGTCCCTCCTCGACGATCCCGCCCTCCCGCATCACCGCGACCCGGTCGCTGACCTGGCGTACGACGGCCAGGTCGTGCGCGACGAAGACCAGCGCGAGGCCGAGTTCGCGCTGCAACTCCCCCAGCAGGTCGACCACATGCGCCTGGGTGGTGACGTCGAGGGCCGAGACCGGCTCGTCGCAGACGATGACCCGCGGGTCGGCCGCGAGCGCCCGCGCGATCCCGATGCGCTGGCGCTGGCCGCCGCTGAACTCGTGCGGGTAGCGGTCGTGGTGCGCCGCTTCGAGCCCCACGCGCTCCAGCAGTTCCGCCACGCGCTCCTGGATGCGCCCCTCCTCGGACTCGCCCCGCGCCCGGAGCGGATCGGCGATGGACTCGCCCACGGTACGGCGGGGGTTGAGGGAGGAGACGGGGTCCTGGAAGACCATCTGCACGGCCGGGTTCACCCCGGTGTGCGCGCGGCCCTCGAACCTCAGCGATCCGGCCGTCGGCTCCAGCAGCCCGACGAGCATGCGCCCCAGGGTCGTCTTCCCGCTGCCGCTCTCGCCCACGATGCCGAGCGTCTCACCGCGCCGCAGGGTCAGCGACACCTCGTCCACGGCCGTGAACGCCCGCTTTCCGCGACCGAACACGCGCTTCAGCCCGGTCGCCTCCAGCACGACCTCCTCATGCGCCGACGAGGCTTTCCGGGGCGCGTCCAGCCGTGGCACCGCGGCCAGCAGTTCCCGGGTGTACGGCTGGGCCGGCGCGCCCAGCACACCCGACACCGGGCCGTGCTCGACCGCCCGCCCGTGCCGCATCACCAGCACCTCGTCGACGCTCTCGGCGGCGACGCCCACGTCGTGGGTGACGAGCAGCAGGCCCATGCCGGTCTCCTCGCGCAGCGTGTGCAGCAGGTCGAGGACCTGGGCCTGGACGGTGACATCGAGGGCGGTCGTCGGCTCGTCGGCGATCAGCAGGCGGGGCTCGCACGCGAGCGCCATGGCGATCAGGGCGCGCTGACGCATACCGCCGCTGAACTCGTGCGGCCGGGAACGGGACCGCCGGGCCGCGTCCGCGATGCCCACCCGGTCGAGGACCTCGACGGCACGCGCGCGTGCCGCCCGCCGGGACACCCGCGCGTGGGCGCGGTACACCTCCGCGATCTGGTCACCGATCGCGTAGTACGGGTCGAGGGAGGACAGCGGATCCTGGAACACCATCGCGGCCTGGCCTCCACGCAGCCGCCGCAGCTCCTCGTCGGAGGCCCGCTGTACGTCGGTGCCGGCCACCTCGACCGAGCCCCCGACCCGCGCTCCCGTGCCGCGGTGCAGGCCGAGCAGGGCGGACGCCACGGTCGACTTGCCGGAGCCGGACTCGCCGACCAGGGCCAGGGCGGCGCCCTGTTCCAGGCGGAAGGAGAGTCCGTCGACGGCACGCAGCTCGCCGAAGTCCACGCTCAGGTCGGTCACGTCGACCAGGCTCATGTCAGCACCACCCGTCGGTCGGCCACCGCGTACAGCACGTCGGCGACGGCGTTGGCGAGGACCACGAAGAAACCGATGACCAGGACCGTGCCGACCACGACCGGCAGGTCGACGACCTTGACGGCATGGACGAGTTCCTGTCCGATGCCGGGCAGGCCGAAGAGCGTCTCGGTGAGCACCGCGCCGCCGATCGCCGACCCGACGTTGTTGGCGTTCAGCGCGATGACCGGCGCGAACGCCCCGCGCAACGCGTGCCGTCCGACGATCGACCGTTCGCCGACGCCGTACGCGCGGAAGGTGCGGATGTGGTCCTCGGCCAGCGTCTCCAGCATCGACGCCCGGGTCAGCCGGGCGAACGCGGCGGCCTCGATGAGGGCCAGTGACAGCCAGGGGAGCACCAGGTTCCACGCCCACTGTTCGGGGTCGTCGCCGAGGGCGACGTACTGCGGGAAGGGCAGCAACTGCAGCTCCCCGCAGACGACGATCATCAGGACCAGGCCGATGACGAAGACCGGGGTGGCGGTGCCGGCGAGGGTGATGCCGGTCAGCACCCGCTCGGAGAACCGGCCGCGCCGCCAGGCGGAGAGCACGCCGGTGCCGACGCCGAGGAGCAGCCAGAGCACCATCGCGCCGGACACCAGGGACAGACTGACCGGGAGCTTTGCCCAGATCAGCTGCGTGACCTGCTGGTCGCTCTGGTACGACAGGCCGAGGCAGGGCGCGGAGCAGTGCTGCACGGACGTACCCGTCGAGTAGTCCTGGCCGGCGACGAGCCCTTGCAGGAAGTGCCAGTACCGCGCGAACAACGGGTCGTCCAGGTTCAGCTGCCGGGCGACCTGGTCCACCTGTTCCGGTGAGCAGCGCGGGCCGCAGGTGATCTGGGCGACGTTGCCGGGAGTGACGTAGAAGACGACGTAGACGATCACCGAGATGGCGAGGAGGGTGACCGCGGCGCCGACGGCCCGGCGCAGGACGAAGCCGGTGAGACCGTTCATGCCGCACCTCCCCCGGCGGCCTTCGAGTCACGCCCGCGCTCCTCGGCCGCCCTCGACTCCCGCTTCCGCCCCGTCCCGATGCGCAGTCGTGAGGCCGCGCGCGGGTCGAGCGCGGTGCGCACGCCGTCGCCGAGGACGGTCAGGGCCAGCACCGTCACGAACAGCGCGCCCGCGGGCAGCAGCAGGTACTGCGGGGCAGCCTGGTACCAGACGTCGGCGGCGGTGAGCATCTGTCCCCAGGAGGGCGTCGGCGGCTTCACGCCGACGCCGAGGAAGGACAGCGCGGCCTCGACGGTGATGTTCGACGGGACGAGCAGCGCGGCGTACGTGATGACGGGCGCGGCGATCCCGGGCAGCAGCTCGCGGCGAGCGATGCTCCAGGTGCCCCAGCCGCTGAGCCGGGCGGCGGAGACGTGGTCGAGTTCCTTGAGGGTGAGCGTCTGCGCGCGCACGATCCGGGCGATGTTGCCCCAGCCGATCAGGCCGATGACGAGCGCGACCAGCACGGGCCGCGGGAAGCTCGACGGCACGATCGCGAGCAGCGCCAACGACATGATCATGAGCGGCATCGCGACGATGATGTCCGTGAACCGGCTCAACAGTTGATCAACCCATCGCTTCCCGAGCGCGGCCGCGACCCCCATGGTGATCCCGATGGCGACCTGCACGACGGTCGCCGCCAGCGCCACGCCCAGCGAAACCCGCGCACCGTACGTCAGCCGGGCGAACAGGTCGCGTCCGGTCTGCGGTTCGACGCCGAGCCAGTGGTCGGCGCTCATGCCGCCGAGCGACCCGATGGGCACGCCCCCGCGCGCGGAGTCCACCAGGGAGGGGTGGTAGGTGGTCGGGTCCTGGCCCTCCAGTGCCGTGAGCAGAGGTGCGGCCAGCGCGACCAGGACGAGCAGCGCGACGACGACCGCTGCGACGAGGGCGGCGCGCTGCGTCCGCAGCCGCCGCCAGAACTGACGGGCCCCCGAGGCCCCCGGAGCGGACACTCCGGGGGCCTCGACGGCGAGAACTGCCTCGCTCACGGCGCTACTTCACCGCGACCTGGGAGATGTCCAGCACACCGGTCCAGTCACTGATCACGATGTTCTTGACG
Organism: Streptomyces sp. NPDC040589; assembly: GCF_055594445.1. Lineage (NCBI taxonomy): Bacteria > Bacillati > Actinomycetota > Actinomycetes > Kitasatosporales > Streptomycetaceae > Streptomyces > Streptomyces sp. NPDC040589. The sequence goes on from NZ_JBVIWP010000001.1 coordinate 647,341, forward strand.
TCCTCGCCGTACAGGCGCTTGTAGACGGGGTGGAACAGCGGGACGGTCAGGGCCTTCTCGCCGATCTTCTTGTCCAGTGCACCCCACCGCTTGGCGGCCTGGTCAAGATCCGTCAACTTGTTGATCGCGTCAATCTCGGCATTGACCGACTTGTCGTTCAGCAGGCCCGTGTTGAAGTTGGCGCCGTCCTTGACGATCTGCCGGCCGTCGAAGATCGGGGCGAGGAACGGACCGCCGGAGGGCCAGTCGGCACCCCAGTGGGCGAGGAAGAAGCCCGGCTCGGTCTTCACGTTGTGGATCTTGTCGGAGTAGTCGTTCTCCTCCAGGCCCTGCAGCTTGACCGTGACGCCGGCCTTCTTGAGCGCGTCCTGGATCGCCGTCGCGATCTCCGGGCTGGTCTCGAAGTCCTTGGCGTTGGAGTGCGTCAGCGTGATGGTGAGACCGTTCGGGTGGCCGGCCTCCTTCAGCAGTTCCTTGGCCTTCTGCGGGTCGCCGCCCTTGCCCGCCGGGAACAGGTCGTACGGCGTGTGGCCGAAGGACTTCTGGTCGGGCAGGAAGGTGGTCGCGGGCTCGGCGAGCGCCGAACCGCCGGCGGCGTTGACCACGGACGACCGGTCGATGGCGTACGAGATCGCCTGCCGCACCTTGGCGTTGTCGAACGGCTTGATGGTCAGGTTGAACGCGATGTAGTTGGTGTAGCCGAAGTGCCCCGTGCCGACGCGAGCCGCCAGCTCCTTGTCACCGGTCACCTTGGCGAGCTCGGCCGGACCGAGGTTGGTGTCCGTGGTGACGGCGGCGGCGTCCGCTCCCTGTGACGCGGACAGCCGCTGGTTGATCACGGACGAGTCGAGCCCGGACCGTACGTCGATCTTGTCCGGGTAGGCCTTGCGTTCGGCGTCGGTCGAGGCGGACCAGTGCGTATTGCGCTCCAGGGTCAGCCGCTCACCGTCGTTCTCGTTCCTCACGACCTTGTACGGCCCGGAGGAGACCGGGTGCTCCTCGTACTTCGTTCCCGTGTCCTTGCTCTTCGGGACGGGCGTGAACTGCGTCTGCGTGGCCAGGTACGGGAACTCGCCCTCGGGCTTGTTCAGATGGAAGACGATGGTCCGCTCGTCCGGCGTCTCGATCGCGTCGAGGCCCTTCTTGTCCTTGTACGGGCCCTGGTAGCCGGCGGCTCCGACCAGCCAGTCCCGCAGATAGGGGGCGCCGCCCGACAGCTCGGGGGCGAAGGAGCGCTCGATGCCGTACTTGATGTCGGCCGAGGTGATCGGGGTGCCGTCCTCGTACTTGAGGCCCTTCTTCAGGGTGAACGTCCACACCGTCGCGTCCTTGCTGGGGCGCCCGGTGTCGGTGGCGAGGTCGGGGACGACCTCGGTGCCGGCGGCGCCGTCCTCGCGGTTGCGGGTGGTGAGCGTACGGAAGACCAGGGACGGGACGTTTCCGCCGCCGGAGGTGTACAGGCGTGCCGGGTCGAAGTCCTGCTGGGGGTTGGCGTTCAGGACCGTGAGGGTGCCGCCCTTGTGGGGCGTGGAGTCGCCGCCGGCGCCCTTGGCATCGTTGTCCTCAGGCCCGCAGGCGGCGGCGCCCGCTGCCAGGACCAGGCTGACGGATGCCGCGGCCACGCGGCGCGCTGTGACGGACGGTTGGCGCATCGGAATGACGACCTCTCGATGATGTCTCGGATCGCGAGACGAGATGACGAAGGGTGAGACGAAGAAAATCAGACGTCTGCCCGGCGCCGGGTCGTCGAAGAAGCCGTGGCCGAAGAAGCCGTGACCGGGTCACGGAGGGCATGGGTTTTCGCGACGCGCGCCTGGGGCGGGCGTCAGCAACAGTGAATGTCGGCCACGCAGAGCGGAGTCACGCCGATGAGCGCCAGCTCGATGGCGGCGCGAACGGAGGCGGGACGGGGCGACATGCGCAGAAATATGTACGACTTTTCTGCGCATGTCAACGCGCGGTACGGGCCAACCCCTGTGATGCCTGTCAATTCCCGGGGTAGGCCCAGGGGTTGGGACGACAGCGAATGCCGTCATGGTTCAGGAACTTGGTCTGCTGCTGCATGACCGGGGCGAGGTCGCCGTCCTTGTCGCAGGTCACGTGGTCGTTGCCGAGGCGGTGCCCGACCTCGTGGTTGATCAGCATCTGCCGGTAGGCGTGGATCTTGTCGCCGTACGTCGGCGAACCCTGCGCCCACCGGTAGGCGTTGATCATCACGCGCTCGGTCGCGGCCGAGTCGCAGGAGACGTTGTCCACGGTGGTGTCCAGGCCGGACTTGGCACACCAGTCGGCGGTCGTGCCGGGGCTGGCGAGAGTGATCACGAAGTCGGGCTTGCCGGAGTAGATGCGCTCGAAGGTGTGCGCGCCGTTGTGGGCCCAGCTGCGCTGGTCGTTGAGCGTCTTCTGCACGGCCTCGGCGAAGAGCTCGCCGTCCAGCCCGAGTCCCTGCTCCACGTCCACGCGGTAGGTGTGCTTCTGCCCCGTACCGGGCGCCTTCGCGATTCCGGGGACGGCGTCGAACTTCCCCGAGCCCTTGAGCTTGGCGCCGAGCGGGTACGTCCTGGCCATCTTCTGGTCGTACGTGAGCGGCTTCGCGTCGGAGTCCGGGGCGGGGCTCTGCCCGCCCCCGTGGGGCGCGGAGCCCCGGAGGTCGCGGGCCTGGTCGGTGGCGGACTGCGACTGCACGTCGGCACCGCCCTGGTCGTCGGCGACCTGGCCGGCGACGATCACGGCCAGCACGGTGGTGACGGCGGCGGCCGCGATGCCGGTGAAGGTACGGCCCTTGCCGCCCTTGGCCGGCGCGGGCGCGCCGGTGGGCTCCGCGTCGTCGTGGTCACGGTCGCGGTCCTGGTCGTGGTCACGGTCGTCGAAGGGGGTGTCGGCCGGGGTGCCCGCACTCCAGTCCGTGACGGAGGCGTAGGCGTCCGCCGCGTGGGCGGAGGCGGCCGTACGAGGCGCGAAGACGTCGTCCCGTACGCCGAACACGTCGTCCCGTTCACCGAAGGCGTCGTCCCGTTCACCGAAGGCGTCGAGGTACTCCTGTCGCGGCCCGGGCACGGACGCGCGCCGCTGCCGCGGTATGGGAGCGGCGCCCCGGCCGTTCTCCCTCAACTCTCCCCAGCCGCCGCCGGGTTCCCGCTGCTCGGGGTGGCCTCCACGGGCCGGGGGGAAGCCGTGCGCGGGGGTGCCGTCGGGCAGCCGCGGCACGCCGCGCCCCGGGGCGCCGTCCGGACTCCATCCGTCCGGCAGCTGCGGCATCCCGTACGGCGGCGTGCCGGAACCCGGCGCGGACCCGGACCCCGGCGCGGGCCGCGGCCCCGGCGTACGGCGAGGGCCCGCGCCCTGCGCCGGCCAGCCGCCCTGCCCGGCGCCGGGCGATGCCGGCCTGCCTCCCGGGCTCGAGTCCGGTGCCTGGCTCTGCCCTGGTCTCTCTCCCTGCGCCGACCCGGCCCGGTTGTCCCGTACTGCGGTCGCGTCCGCGGTGTCGCCCTTGGCGACGGCCCCGCGGCGGCTGTGGCGTCCCACGTCGCGCCTCAGCCCCCCATGCTCTCGTCGGTGCTTTCACTGTCGACGGCGTCACCCCGGGCCCGCCGTGCCCGCCGTATGCCCAACTCTCCCGAATCCTCGAGGAGTTCACGAAACGCCAGGGCCACCGTCTCCGGGTACTCCATCATGGCCACGTGCCCCGCGTCCGGCAACGTCACCAGCCGCGAGTCGCGAAAGGCCCGGGCCGCCTTCTGGGCCATGCGGAAGCCGACCAGTTGGTCACGGCCACCGTAGACGAGGAGGGTCGGCGCGAGAACGCGCTCGGCCTGGCGCCACAACCCCTGCTGGCCGCCCAGGGTGTACGCGTTGACTATCCCACGCGCGGACCGCGCCATCGCGTCCCAGAAGTATGGCAGCCGCAGCCGCCGCTCCATCTCCTGCACGGCGTTGCGGAAACCTTCCGGCGTCACCATGCCCGGATCCCCATAACACAGCGCCATCACACCGCGGACCCGCTGCTCCGCCGTCCAGGCGCGGGTGAGCCGGGTGAAGAGCAGGGCGACACCGGGCACCGCCAGCAGCCCCGTGGGCACGGCGGAGCGCTGCACGCGGATTTCCGGCAGGGCAGGCGACACGAGCGTGAGCGTACGGACGAGATCGGGCCGTACCGCTGCGACACGGGTGGTGATGGCGCCACCGAGCGAGTTCCCGAACAGGTGCACGGGACCGCGCCCGGAGGCGTCGAGGTAACGGATGACCGCGCGCGCGTGTCCCGTGACGGAGTAGTCGCCGTCGTCCGGTGGCGGGGAGTCGCCGAAGCCCGGCAGATCGACGGCCTCGCTGTCGACGACCTCCTCCAGCAGCGGCATCATCGCCGACCAGTTCTGCGAGGAACCGCCGAGCCCGTGCACGTACAGGGCGGGAGGCAGCCCCTCGCGCGCGGGTGGTCGCGAGCGCACCGTCAGCGAGACCCCGGGCAGCTCGACCGACCGCAGCCGCTCGCCCTCCGCGACCCTGACGCCCCCCACCTTCGGCAGCACATTGGCGGGCGGCACGAACGGCAGCTCGGTCGAAGACATGCGGCAATGTTACGAGACGATCACGCAGTGGCTCATGTGTTCGCCTGTGTTCGCCGTCACAAGAATCGGACAGGAGCAGTTCAGGGGATGCGCACTGCGTCACACCCCGGACGCGGATCGCATAGCGTCCGGATCGGGTGTCTCCTAGGCTCGTACAGAGGGCACCCGCGTGTGGCCCCTGCATCCTCAGGGACGTTCGTAGGAAGGGAGCCCAACATGGCCGTAGACCCCACCGACCCCGAGACATTCGAGGCCGAGGACGCGCCGGAGGCGCAGGAATACGACGTCGAGGCCCCCGAGGTCGACGCGGCCGAACAGCACGCGGACCTCGCGCCGTACCGCGACGATCCACTGACCGGCGTCGACCCGGACCGCGCCAACGAGGCCGACCTGGCGGAGCAGGCCCGGGTCGTCTCCCTCGACGAGGACGACTACCGGTGACAGCCCCCACCGGGGGCGGCGAACAGCGCCAGTAACAGGAATGAGGCTGCGTTTTGCCCGCTCTGCCCCTGTTTGAAACCTTCGCAACCGCTTTCGCGACCGTCCGGTCCGTGAAATTCTGCGCTCTCACCGCGCACACCACGGTTACCGAAAAGTACGATGGCGACGCGGCCAGATCCGCACGTGGACGACTATGGGAGGCGGCGTGACAGCCATCGAGCAGACAGAGGCGGTTCGCCCGCGGGGCACACGCCTGCCACGCCGTGCCCGACGCAACCAGCTCCTGGGAGCCGCCCAGGAGGTCTTCGTGGCCCAGGGCTATCACGCGGCGGCGATGGACGACATCGCCGAGCGCGCGGGCGTCAGCAAGCCGGTGCTCTACCAGCACTTCCCGGGCAAGCTCGACCTCTATCTCGCACTGCTCGACCAGCACTGCGAGTCGCTCATCCAGTCCGTGCGCCACGCGCTCGCCTCGACGACGGACAACAAGCAGCGCGTCCGGGCGACGATGGACGCGTACTTCGCGTACGTCGAGGACGACGGCGGTGCCTTCCGCCTGGTCTTCGAGTCGGACCTGACCAACGAGCCCGCCGTGCGCGAGCGCGTCGACAAGGTCACCAACGAGTGCGCGGAGGCGATCTGCGAGGTCATCGCCGAGGACACCGGCCTGTCACAGGCGGAGTCGATGCTGCTCGCCTCGGGCCTTGGCGGCCTCGCCCAGGTCGTCGCGCGGTCCTGGCTGCACAGCGACCGCAGCGTGCCCCGCGATCAGGCGGTGCAGCTGCTGACCTCGCTGGCGTGGCGCGGCATCGCGGGCTTCCCGCTGCACGGGACCGATCACCACTGACGGGCGCTTTGTTCCCGCCCGATGTTCGCTCGTGGCGTTCTCGGGCGGGAACTGTACGTCCCCTCGCCGGGCTAATGTGTGCTGCGTACGGCGCGGAAGGTCGCGCACATCACTGACCGTCGGAGGGACATAGCCGTGGAGGTCAAGATCGGCGTGCAGCACGCGCCCCGCGAGATCGTTCTGGAGAGCGGTCAGAGCCCCGAGGAGGTCGAGCGCGTCGTGGCCGAGGCACTGGCCGGAAAGTCGCAGCTGCTGAGCCTCGTGGACGAACACGGCCGCAAGATCCTGGTCCCGGCCGACCGTCTCGCGTACGTCGAGATCGGCGAGCCGGCCCCGCGCAAGGTGGGCTTCGGCGCGCTGTAGGCGCGTGAGTGGAGCGGGGGGGGGGGGGGGGGGGGGGGGGGACACCCCCCCCCCCCCCCCCCCCGCTCGCGTTCTCCGGGTCCCCGTGCGGCACCTGGGTTCCTCCACGGATGGAGCACAGAGCGCCCACAGAAAGGGATTGGATTCCGCAGGTCAGGGGTAAGACGGGCTACGACCGATTTGGGCAGCCGGCCATGTGGGAGGGACCCCGACATGCTCCTGGAAGCGTTGAGCTCCGCGATCCTCGGCCTGGCTCTGGCCTGGGCGGCCACACAACGCCTGTCGCACCGGCTCCCGGCCCGCCCCCTGGTCCTGTCGACCGGTGTCGCCGGAGCCCTCTTCGGAGCCTTCGTCATGCACAGCGCGCTGGAGGCCGGGCATCTGCTGCTGGTCCTGCTCGGCGCGGTGATCGTCTCCGTGGCCTCGCTGTCGCTGCTGCTGCGCCCGGCGGGACGCCACCTGCGCCGACGATCAGCCACGGCGTAGCCGGAGCCGTCAGGGGCGGCGGGGGACCACGCCCCTGAAAGGGGCGCGGGGAACTGCGCGACCAGCCACCGGCGGCCCGCAGCCTCCCCACAGCCCGCGCAAGCGCGCACCGCGCTCATGCCGACAGCCGCGACGCAGCCGAAACCACCCCTGGCGGAACGCTACGCGGCCAGCCCCAGCGCGGCCATCCGCTTGGTGTGGGCCTCGGTGATCCGGGAGAACATCTTGCCGACCTCGGCGAGGTCGAAGCCGTCCGCGACGCCGCCCACCAGCATGGTCGACAGCGCGTCCCGGTCGGCGACCACCCGCTGGGACTGCGACAGGGCCTCGCCCATCAGCCGCCGCGCCCACAGCGCGAGCCGCCCGCCCACCCGCGGATCGGCGTCGATGGCGGCACGCACCTTCTCCACGGCGAAGCCGCCGTGGCCGGTGTCGTCGAGCACGGCCAGCACCAGGTCGCGGGAGTCGGAGTCCAGGCGGGCGGCGACCTCCCGGTAGAAGTCGCTGGCGATGGAGTCACCGACGTACGCCTTGACGAGCCCCTCCAGCCAGTCCGAGGGGGCCGTCTGCTTGTGGAATCCGTCGTAGGCGCCGACGAAGGGCTCCATCGCCCGCGTCGGCTCCTCCCCGATCTCGGCGAGCCGGTCGCGCAGCCTCTCGAAGTGGTGGAACTCGGCCGACGCCATCTTCGCCAGCTCCGCCTTGTCCGCCAGCGTCGGTGCCAGCTTGGCGTCCTCCGCGAGCCGCTCGAACGCCGCCAGCTCCCCGTACGCGAGCGCGCCGAGCAGGTCCACGACAGCGGCGCGGTACTGCGGGTCGGCGGAGGCCGTCGCCCAGTCCCGGGCGGCGACTCCGGTGTGTTCGGCCGGGGTGGCGGTGGCGTCCGAGGCGTTCTCAGGCTTGTCAGAGCTCGTCATGAAGCGCACAATAGCTCGCCCGCCGGAAGGCGTAAGGCCCTGGTCAATCACTGTGACAACGGCTACGTGACCAAATCGGCCATCGCATGTGCGGGAATCCGGGGTATGGTGGTAATGCGCCTGCTGGTACTTCGACGTACCTCGACAGGCCGCACGTATGAGGATGCCCGGTCGGTGGCCCGATCGGCTCCGACCCGACAGACCTCCGCGTCCGTACGGCACTGTGCGTACGGAGCCCGGAGGGACACCCTCAGCGGTACGAGCGCTAGAGCGTCGACAGTGGTCCCGTGCCCAACGGCACCGCCGCAAGGCCGCCGACGTCCCCGGCACGGTCCGTACACGACCCCCGCGCTCGCCTCGCACCGCCCCACACAGAAGAGGCAGCACCCTGACTACGACGTTCCGAGAGCTCGGAATCCTTCCCGAGACCGCCGAGGCCCTTGAGGCCGTCGGCATCACCACCCCCTTCCCCATCCAGGAGCTGACGCTGCCCGTGGCCCTCACGGGCACGGACGTCATCGGCCAGGCCAAGACCGGCACCGGCAAGACGCTGGGCTTCGGCCTCCCGCTCCTCGAGCGCGTCACCGTTCCCGCCGATGTCGAGGCCGGACGCGCCAAGCCCGAGGACCTCACCGACACCCCGCAGGCCCTCGTCGTCGTCCCCACGCGCGAGCTGTGCCAGCAGGTGACCAACGACCTCCTGACGGCCGGCAAGGCCCGCAACGTGCGCGTGACGGCGATCTACGGCGGCCGGGCCTACGAGCCCCAGGTCGAGGCCCTGAAGAAGGGCGTCGATGTGGTCATCGGCACCCCGGGCCGGCTGCTCGACCTCGCCGGGCAGAAGAAGCTGAACCTGAAGCACGTCAAGTGCCTGGTCCTCGACGAGGCCGACGAGATGCTCGACCTGGGCTTCCTGCCCGACGTCGAGAAGATCATCAACATGCTTCCGGTCCGGCGCCAGACGATGCTGTTCTCGGCGACCATGCCGGGCGCGGTCATCGGCCTGGCCCGCCGCTACATGTCGCAGCCCACGCACATCCGCGCCACGGCGCCGGACGACGCGGGCGCGACGGTCGCGAACACCAAACAGTTCATCTACCGCGCGCACAACATGGACAAGCCGGAGATGGTCGCGCGCATCCTGCAGGCCGACGGCCGCGGGCTGGTGATGGTCTTCTGCCGGACGAAGCGGACGGCGGCGGATCTCGCCGACCAGCTGAAGCAGCGCGGCTTCGCCTCCGGCGCGGTCCACGGCGACCTCGGCCAGGGCGCCCGCGAGCAGGCCCTGCGCGCCTTCCGCAACGGCAAGGTGGACGTGCTCGTCTGCACCGACGTCGCCGCCCGCGGCATCGACGTCGAGGGCGTGACCCACGTCATCAACTACCAGTCGCCGGAAGAGGAGAAGACGTACCTGCACCGCATCGGCCGTACGGGCCGCGCGGGTGCGAAGGGTACGGCGATCACGCTCGTCGACTGGGACGACATCCCGCGCTGGCAGCTGATCAACAAGGCGCTGGAGCTGGGCTTCAACGACCCGCCGGAGACGTACTCCACATCCCCGCACCTCTTCTCCGACCTCGGCATCCCCGAGGGCACGAAGGGCGTCCTGCCGCGCTCGGAGCGCACGCGCGCCGGGCTGGACGCGGAGGAGCTCGAGGACCTGGGCGAGCCGGGCGGCCGGGCGCCGCGCGGGCGCGGCGGCCGAAGCGGCCGCGGCGGCCGGGAAGAGTCCCGGCCGGCCGAGCGCGAGCGCTCCGAGCGCACGCCGCGACGCCGCCGCCGTACGCGCGGCGGAGCGCCGCTGGGCTCGGCACCCGAGTCCGCCGGCACCGGCGCACCGGACACCAAGGCCGCCGGCGGCACCGCCGAGGCGGACGCCGTCACGGCTCCGCGCACCCCACGTCGCCGCCGCCGCACCCGCGGTGGTGCCCAGGCCGAGTCGGCGCCGGTGACGGCCGTCGAGTCCGCCCCGTCCGAGCAGGCGGCTGACGCCGTGGCGACGGCGGAGGGCACGAACGCGGAGACGCCGGAGGCGGCGAAGCCGCGCCGACGCCGTACGCGCCAGTCGGAGACGCCGGTGGAGACGCCGGTGGAGACGCCGGTGGTGGAGACCGAGGCCGCGGTGACGCCGTCGGCCACGGAGTCCGCGGCCGTCGCAGACGATGCCCCGGTGACCGCACCGCCCGAGGCCTCCGCCACCACGCCGCGTCGCCGCACCCGCAAGAGCACGGCGGCGTCCACTGCCGAGCAGGCCGTCGACACGGCCGAGGGGACCACCGCGTCCGTCGCGGAGCCGGCGGAGACGAAGCCGCGGCGTACCCGCAAGACCGCGGCGAAGGCCGAGGCCCCCGCCGAGCAGGCCGGGACCACGGAGCCCAAGCCGCGCCGCACCCGCAAGGCCGCGTCAGCGGCCGAAGCCGCCGTGGACACGGCAGAGGCCGCCGAGGCGAAGCCGAGGCGTACGCGCAAGGCGACGGCAGCGGCGGAAGGCACCGTCGATGTGGCCGAGGCCACGGAAACCAAGCCCCGTCGCACGCGCAAGGCCGCAGCCACGGCCGAAGCCGCCGTCGACACGGCGGAGGCCACGGAGCCCAAGCCGCGCCGCACGCGCAAGGCCGCAGCCACGGCCGAGACCGCCGTCGACACGGCCGAGGCCACGGAAACCAAGCCGCGCCGCACGCGCAAGACCGCAGCCACGGCCGAGACCGCCGTCGACACGGCCGAGGCCACGGAAACCAAGCCGCGCCGCACGCGCAAGACCGCAGCCACAGCCGAGACCGCCGTCGACACGGCCGAGGGCGCGGAGGCCAAGCCGCGCCGCCGCACCCGCAAGGCCGCCGAGGCAGTCGAGACCGTCGCCGCCGGGATCCCGGCCCAGACGGCTCAGGAGCCCGAGGCCGTCGAGGCCAAGCCGCGCCGTGCCCGCAAGGCGGCGCCCAAGGCCGAGGCGAGCGCCGACACGGCCGAGGCGACCGAGGCGAAGCCGCGCCGCACGCGGAAGACCGCAGCGGCCGCTCCGGATGGCGAAGCCGCCGAGGCCAAGCCGCGCCGGACGCGGAAGACCGCGGCCACGGCCGAAGCCTCCGTCGACACGGCAGAGGGCACCGAGGCCAAGCCGCGCCGCCGCACCCGCAAGGCCGCCGAGGCAGTCGAGACCGTCACCGCCGGGATCCCGGCCCAGACGGCTCAGGAGCCCGAGGCAGCCAAGCCGCGCCGCACGCGGAAGACGGCCGCTGCCGCCACGGCCTCCGCCGAGGGCGGGGCCGAGGCGAAGCCCAGGACCCGCCGCACCCGCAAGGCCACGGCCACCGCGGAGCCCACGGAGGGCTGACACTCCGCCCGACGGCCCGGTCCCACCCAGGTGGGGCCGGGCCGTCGGCGTTCACGTGCCCGCACTCCACCCACCGGAGAGCGCATCCCACCCGCTACCCTCGCCCCGTGAGCAGGCAAGCCACCTTCACCCCGCCACCCGGCGCCCGTGCGTACTCCCTGAGCACGGCCCGCGGTGAGTTCGCCGTGGTCGACTCGTCGCCGAAGGCGAGCGCGGAGGTCAGGGGAATCGTCCTGATGCTGCCCGGATTCACCGGGAGCAAGGAGGACTTCAGCCTGCTCCACGAGCCGCTCGTAGAGCGCGGGTACCGGCTCGTCGCCGTGGACGGACGGGGGCAGCACGAGTCGGACGGGCCGGTGGCCGACGAATCCGCCTACGCCCAGCGGGAACTGGCCCGGGACGTGCTCGCACAGGCCGAGGCGGTCGGCGTTCCCCTGCACCTCGTCGGGCACTCGCTAGGCGGGCAGATCGCGCGTGCGGCCGTGCTGCTCGACCACACCCCTTTCCTCTCCCTCACCCTGGTCTCGTCCGGCCCGGCGGAGATCTCCGTCTCCCAGCAGCAGCGCGTGAAGCTGCTGCGGGACGCGCTCGCCGTCATGTCGATGGAGGAGGTGTGGGGGGCGATCCAGGCCATGGGGCCGCCGGAGGAGGTCGGCGGGCCCGCCCGCGGCATCGGTGACCAGGAGCAGTTGCGCCGGCGCTGGCTGGGCAACAAGCCCGCCCAGCTGCGCGCGACCGGCCACCAGTTGTGCACCGAGCCGGACCGCGTCGCCGAACTCGCCGCCGTACCGCTGCCGTTCCACGTCCTGTCGGGCGCGCGCGACGACACCTGGCCGGTGGCGATCCTCGACGACATGGCCCTGCGGCTGAACGCTCACCGCACGGTCATCACGGGAGCCGAGCACTCCCCCAACGCCGACCGGCCCCTGCCGATGGCCCGCGCCCTCGCCGACTTCTGGGACAGCGCCGAGAGGAACAGCGTCCAAAGGGGCTAGCTAGTACTGCGCCCGCAGATGCTCCCAGAAGCCGTCCCGCAGGGCGCGCCGCAGGTCGGCCTGCCCGCGCAGCGAGTACTGCAACAGGCCCTCCGCCTCCACGAGCAGGTCCTGGTCGACCGAACCGGGCAGATAGGGGTGCCCGTGCAGCAGCTCCCCCAGCGTCTCCCGGCCGCGTGCCGCCAGCCACTTCGCCGCGATCTGGGCCCCCACGAACCGCACGTCCTCGCGGGTCGGCCGGCCCGGGGTCGTCTCGTAGGCGGCGGTCGTGCGGCGGGAGACGTACGGCTTGAAGAAGTCGAGGTCGAGGGTGCGCTGGCTGTCGACCTCCCACAGCAGGGGTTCCGCCTGGTTGCGGCCCTCCGGCGCCTCGATGCCCCACAGGTGGACCCGGGCACCGTAGCCCTGCGCCGCCTCCACCGCCGACACAAGGTCCTCGTCGCCGCCGAGCAGGGCCGCGTCGCTGATGGCGCGGTGCCGGGCGAGTGACTCCAGGTCGGAGCGGATGAGCGAGTCGACGCCCTTCTGCTGGTTGTTGGCGTTCAGGTTGCCCAGTCGCACCTTGACGTCCGGCAGCTCCGCGATGGTCTGCTGTTCCGCCGTGTGGATGCGGCGGCGGGCGCCGTCGTACCAGTAGACCCGCAGCAGCCTGCTGTCCGCGAAGATCGTGCGGGCCTTGTCGATGAGCGCGTCGATCAGGCCCTCGGCGTCCAGGTCGAAGGCGCGGCGGTCCTCCGTACCGGCGACGAGCCGTCCCGCGGCCGCGTAGAGGTACCCGGCATCGACGAAGATCGCGTGGGTCGAGGGTGTCTTCGCCACCTCGGCGAGCATGCGCTGGAGCAGCTCGTTGGTGTGGTCGATGCGGGCGCTCAGGGCCGCGAGGTCATCGTTCATCGCCTCCATTGTCCCGGCGGTCACGCTGCGAACACAAATGGTCCCGGTCGGTCTCGTAACGACACTCTTACGGCTCGGTAATTAGCCGTTCGAAAAATTTCCTTAGCGTAGGGAATGTTTGAACCATGCAGTCCTGTTGACCCATATGGAACACCGGGCACCGGAGCCTCGTGGGCCGCCACACCAAGTAGTTCTCCTCAGGAGGATGACCAGACGAAGGGAGAAGCCCTTGCGCTTCGAAATCATGCACCTCGACGATGTCGACGGCACGCCCGTGGACACGACCGTCGTGGACGCCGCCTCCGTCAACCGGATCGTTCAGCAGGCCGCCGCCACCGGGCAGCGCCTCTGGATCCGCCCGGCCGGGACCACGGCCTCATAACGCGCGCAGCTCTCCCACACTTCGGAGCCCCCGCCCGGCATCGGCCGTGCGGGGGCTCCGCTGTTGCGGACCGCTGTGCCCCGGGGCGTACTGGCTGAGGGGCCCAGCGAGAGCGAACAGGACGGTGTGACATATGTCCGTGACGGGCCGGTCGAACGAGGAACTGCACGGCCAGGCGGCCGAGGCCGCGCGGCGGTACGAGGACTCCAGCGCGGAGCGGGAGCGGGTCGAAGGCCGGCTGGCGGCCGGAGTGCGGTTCCCGGACACCCCGGACGCGCTCGCCGTCCGCGCCGACCGGATCCTGGAGCGGGGCGGTCTGTCGCCCTCGGCGGTCGTGGCGGACATCCACGGCGAGGCCATGGACCTGCCCGACGCCAACGAACGCATCATCGACCTGTCCAACGAGCTCCAGGCCTGGAGCTTCCTGCCGCGCGGGGTCAGGGCCGGGGCCTCGGTCGCCCGGATCACCCTGCGCCGCGACGGCCGTGAGCTTCCGCACGGCACCGGTTTCCTGGTGTCGCCGCGGCTGATGCTGACCAACCACCACGTGCTGCCCGACGACGGCTTCGCCCGCCGGTGCTTCGCCGAGTTCAACGCCCAGGTCACGGTCGACAACGTCCCCGACACCGCCGTCCGCCTGGAACTCGACCCGGGGGCCTTCTTCGCCGCGGACCGACGGCTGGACTTCGCCCTGGTCGCGGTCACGCCCGCCCCGGACGGCCGCCCGCCGGGCGAGATCTTCGGCTGGAACCGGCTCAGCGTGCAGCTCGGCAAACTGGTGCTCGGCGAGAAGGTGAACATCATCGGTCACCCGGACGGGCGCCTCAAGGAGATCGTTCTGCGCGACAACGCGGTGCTGGTGCGGCTCGACGACTTCGTCCACTACCGAACCGACACCCGCCCCGGCAACTCCGGCTCCCCCGTCTTCAACGACCAGTGGGAGGTCGTGGCCCTGCACCACAGCGGTGTGCCGAAGAAGGACGACCAGGGCCGCGTCCTGCGGAAGGACGGACAGCCCTGGCACCAGGGCGACGGCGACGGCGCGATCGAGTGGGTCGCCAACGAGGGCGTCCGCATCAGCTCGGTCCTGAAACACCTGGCCGGGCTGGACCTCGACCCCGCGCGGCGTGCCCTGCTGACCGAGATGGGCCCGGACTCGGGCCTGGACCGGAGCGCGCCCGCGCTCACCTCGCCGGCGGTACCCGGCGTCACCCCCACGCCGCTCACCGCCACCCAGGTCACGGAGAGCGGGACGGACGCCCGCAAGCCCGAGTCCGGACGCCCGGCCCGGAGCACCGCCTTCGGCGGCCGCCGGCACCTGGTCTTCCTGCACGGCAGGGACCAACACGAGAAGCAGCCGGACGAACTCCGCCGGACCTGGGCCTCCGGCCTGAACCGCGGACTCACCCTCGCGTCCCTGCCTCCGATCGACCCGGAGGACGTGTGGTTCCCGTTCTACGGCACGAGACTGCACAGCCTCGTGACCGGCAGGGAGAGCACGGCCGAGGCCATCGGCCTGGACGAGGTGAGCGCCGCCGCTGCCGCCGAGGTCTTCGCGGGGGAGTCGCCCACGGGCTCCTACGAGCGACTGCTCTACGAGGCGGCCACCCGGGCCGGCATGCCCCAGAACGGTCCGGCGACCACGGAGGGCTTCGGGGCGGGCCTGGTCGGGGCCCTGCACCGGCCGCTCAGCTGGCTGGCCGCACGGTCCGACCTGGACGAGTGGACCATCGCCAGGTTCCTGCGGGACGTCGACCTGTACCTCGGCGACAGCGCCGTGCGGCAGTCCGTGCTGGACAGCGTCATGGAGACCATGCCGACCACCGGCGAACTGGTGCTGGTCACGCACAGCCTGGGCACGGTCGTAGGCCTGGACCTGCTGACCCGGCTTCCGGACGGTCTCGACCCGGTCCTGCTCGTCACCGCGGGCAGCCCGCTCGGCCTGGACGGCGTCAACGAACGGCTCCTCGCCCACGGCCCGCACCGGCCGCCCCGGGTGCGTGACTGGGTCAACGTCTGGTGCCCCACCGACGGGGTGGCCATCGGCTGCCCCCTGGAGGACGAGCGCTGGGGGAAGCTCACCCAGCTCGCCGTCTCCAACGGCCGCGACCGTGCGCACAAGATCGATGAGTATCTCGCCCACGCGGGAGCGGCCGGTGCGATCGGCGCGGTGCTCGGCCGGAGCTGACGCGCCGCCCCGTCAGCTCCCCTGGATCACCTGCGTGACGCCGTTGATGATCTGCTGCACGGCGATCGCGGAGAGCATCATGCCCGCGAGCCGTGTCACCAGGACCACACCGCCGTCCTTGATGATCCGGATGATCACCAGCGAGTAGCGCATCACCAGCCACAGCACGACATGGATGGCGAGGATCGCCGCCCACACGGACACCTGCGCGGCGGCACTGTGCGCCTTCTGCACGGCGAGGATGACCGACACGATCGCCCCGGGCCCGGCCAGCAACGGCATGCCCAGCGGCACGAGGGCGACGTTGACGTCCTTGGTCTGCTTCGGCTCGTCGGTCTTCCCGGTGAGCAGATCGAGCGCGATCAGCAGAAGCAGCAGCCCACCCGCGATCATCAACGCGGGCACGGAGACATGCAGATAGTTGAGGATCTGGTGCCCGAGCAGCCCGAACACGGTGATCACACCACCGGCGACACAGACGGCCTGAAAGGCCATCCGCTTCTGCACCTTGCCGGGCCGGCCGGCGGTGAGCGCGAGGAAGATCGGGGTGATCCCGGGGGGATCCATGATGACGAAGAGGGTCAGGAAGAGGGAGCCGAAGACGGCGAGTTCGAACATGGGTGTGATGGCCTTGCAGGGTCGATGAAACGCACGGTTGCCGCTGTGGGCAGGCGTTCCGCACGGAGGAACGGGTGGGCACGGCGGACAGCGCCGAGTGCCTGAAAACGGACCTACAGGAGAGAAACCTCAGACAGCTCCGCCGGCCCCGGGCACCGGAAACGCCCCGAAGGCCCGCCGAGTGATCTCCCCGTACACCTCGGGATCCGTCGTGTACTCCCCGAGCACACACGTCTTCCGACTGCCGTGATAGTCCGAGGACCCGGTCACCAGGAGCCCCAGCTCCTTCGCCAGCCCCCGCAGCCGCGCCCGCGTGTCCGCGTCGTGCTCCATGTGATCGACCTCGACGCCGTCCAGCCCGGCCGCGGCCATCTCGGCGATCGCGGCCTCCGGCACCGTACGCCCCCGCTTGCTCGCCGCGGGATGCGCGAACACCGCGACCCCGCCCGCGCCCTTGACCAGCCGGATCGCCTCGAAGGGGTCGGTCTCGTGCTTCTCGACGTAGGCCCGGCCGCCGTCGGCGAGCCAGTCCTCGGTGAAGGCGTCGTTCACGGTCGGCACCACACCCAGCTCGACGAGCGCGGTCGCCACATGCGGACGCCCGACGGACCCGTCACCGGCGATCCGCGCCACCTGCTCCCAGGTCACGGGCACGCCCAGCCCCTGAAGCTTGGCGATCATGCCCTGCGCCCGGGGCACCCGGTCGTCCCGCACCAGCTCGCGCTCGGCGAGCAGCGCCGGTTCCCCGGCATCGAAGAGGTAGGCCAGCATGTGCATGCTGACGCCGTCGAGCCGGCAGGAGAGCTCGGCCCCGGTGACCAGCGTCAGCCCCTCGGGCAGCGCACCGATCGCCTCGGCATGCCCGCGAGTGGTGTCGTGATCGGTGAGCGCGACGACATCCAGCCCCGCCGCGGCAGCCTTCCGCACCAGCTCGGCAGGGGTGTCCGTGCCATCGGAAGCGGTGGAGTGGGTGTGCAGATCGATACGCACGACACGGACTCCAGACACTGACGGGACGAACAGGGCTGCTCAAGGATAACCGGATTTTCAACGACCCCTGTCACACCCGAACCGGGGTAGCGCCCTTTACAAGCGCAGCGGCCCTACGGCTGGAGCAGGCGCGGCGACAATGCCCCGCACGGCACCAGCTCCACCTCCGCGCCCGCGTCCCGCACATCCGCCAAGACCAGCTCGTCGTACATCAGCAACCCGGACTGCTCAGGCCACACGACCGCCCACAGCCACATCCCGAGCGCCTCACCGGCGAACACCGCACGATCGTCCGGCGCACCGGTCACATGCCACAGCGGCGTCGGCCGCCCCGCGGCGAGCACCTTCGCCTGGGCCGGTTTCTCGACGTTCATGTGCGGCCCCGGGTCCGGACCGTCCAGGCCCGCGTACCGCGCGCCGAGACCGACACCCAGCTCCTCGGCCACCAGGATCAGCTCGCCCATCCCGCCGAGCGGCCCGGGCCCCGTACAGGCCACGGCTGTGGCGCGGCCACCCGTGCGGTCGTCCCCCGCGCAGGCCACGCCCGTGAACAGCCAGCCGACCGGCAGCGGCCAGGGCATCCACACCGGCACCTGAGTCCGGTGCACCACGACGTTGAGGGCGTCGACGCTCGGCGGTATCACGGGCTGCACCGGATGGACGGTGCCGTGCACATCGCACTGCCAGGAGTCGGAGAAGAGGCCGGGAGCCCTGACCCGGCCACCGCACTTCGGGCAACTGGGTTCGCCCCTCATAGGGCCCCACGGTCCTACCCCCGCCCCGCCGCGTCAAGGACGATCACCCAACCGGACGGAACCCTTCACCCCCGCACTAGATGTAGCTTGCATTAGTTAGCATGACTAACTTAGTATGTGTATATACCAACTACCTCGTCTCGGGAAAGGGAGCAAGCAATGGACCCCTTCGACGCCGGAGCGGGCGGCCTCCTCAAGCAGCCCAAGTCCGTGTGGGCGACCGCCGGAGCGTCGGTCGTCGCCTTCATGGGCATCGGACTCGTCGACCCGATCCTGCCGTCCATCGCCTCGGGCCTGAACGCCTCCGCCAGCCAGGTCTCCCTGCTGTTCACCTCGTACTTCCTCATCACCGCGATCGCGATGCTGGTCACCGGCTTCGTCTCCAGCCGCATCGGCGGCAAGAAGACCCTGCTGCTCGGCCTCGCCCTGGTGGTGGTCTTCGCGGGACTGTCGGGCACCTCCGGGTCCGTCGGCGAACTGGTCGGATTCCGGGCCGGCTGGGGGCTCGGCAACGCACTGTTCGTCTCGACGGCCCTCGCGGTCATCGTCGGAGCGGCCGCGGGCGGCAGCGCGGCGGCGATCCTGCTGTACGAGTCGGCCCTCGGCCTCGGCATGGCCTGCGGTCCACTGCTGGGCGCCCTGCTCGGTGACGCCAGCTGGCGCTACCCGTTCTTCGGTACGGCCTTCCTGATGGCCGTCGGCTTCCTGTGCATCGCGGTGTTCCTGAGGGAGCAGCCGAAGCCGGCCCGCAAGACCTCGCTCCTGGACCCGATCAAGGCCCTCGGCCACGGCGGCCTCGCCTCCGCTGCGGTCTCGGCGTTCTTCTACAACTACACGTTCTTCACCGTGCTGGCCTTCACCCCGTTCGTGCTGAACATGAGCCCGTACCGGTCGGGTGCGGTGTTCTTCGCCTGGGGTGTGCTGCTCGCCGTGTTCTCGGTGATCGTGGCGCCGCGCCTGCAGAAGCGGTTCGGCTCGCTGAAGGTGCTCGGCGGTTCACTGGTGCTGCTCGCGGCCGACGTGCTGGTGCTCGGCTACGGCGACCACACCACGGCCGTCGTCTGCACGATCCTGTCCGGTGCCTTCATCGGCGTGAACAACACCGTCTACACCGAGCTGGCCCTCGGCGTCTCGGACGCGCCCCGGCCGGTGGCGAGCGCGGGCTACAACTTCGTGCGCTGGTTCGCGGCGGCGGCGGCCCCGTTCTTCGCGCCGAAGATCGAGGAGTGGACCGATCTCCACATCCCGTTCGTGGTGGCGGCCGTCACGGCCGTGCTGGGCGCCGTGGTCGTGGTCGTACGCCGGAAGGCGCTTACCCACGAAGCCGAGGAGCTGGAGCCGAAGCACGCGACCGAGGACAGCGTCACCGTCTTCGCCGGCTGAGCCAACTGATGCTTTTCGGCCTTGGGTTGGTGAGGTTCCTCACTCCAGCGGGACGGACTTCCGGGACGGATCCCGGAGGTCCGTCCCCTGGTTCAGCCACCGCTCCTGGAGCGCCTGCGCGCCGTGCACCCGCTTCCAGGCGGCCTCGTTCGGGGTCATCGGCAGCAGCGGCAGGAACCGTACGGGGTCGAGGGGTTCGTCGAGCTCCAGGTCCTCGACCAGGCCGCCCGGTTCGGCGACCAGGACCGAGGTGAAGGGGGCGCCGGGCCACAGCGGTTCGCCGACGTCGAGGGAGGCTCCGGGGGCCACGACCACGCCCTCGACCTGCGGAGACGCGGCGAGCACGGCGAGGGGGCGGAGCACCTTGTCCGTCTCGGCAAGCCCCGCGCGGACCGACAGGACCAGCTCCGCGCGCGGCCCCTTGACCGGGTCGGCGACCGCCGCCGTGGGCTCCGTCATGGGCTGCGCGGACATGCCGAGCGTGGCGTAGCGGGCGATGTCGCCCTCCTGGAAGCGCAGCACCTCGATGCGGTCCGTACCGAGGAACGTCACTGCCGCGCGCGCGTCCGGTTCGCCCAGCGCGGTACGCAACCGGGCCTCGACCAGAGGAAGAACATCAGCCATGACGCGAGCATAGAACTCGTCAGTAGCGGGCAAAGGAGCACCTTGACAGTTTTGACGGCTGCTACTCTTGCCCGGTGGTTCGGGGCAGCGCGCAGATGGGGGTACCACCCAGGCCGTTCAGGCACTGGGAGAGTCGCGATCAAGCCCCGACGCCGATGGAACTCCCTTACGAGGGACCGGCCGGAGGAGGTGGGGCTGCAATGGATCGAAGTCGACCGTGCAGTAGCACCACGCTCTCCCGCCGCTGATGTAGCTGCTCTGTCTCTCTGGCCGGCCGCCACCTCTCGCACTCGCTTCACCGCGGAAGAGCGCTTCGTTTCGTTTTTCCTGATCTGCCTCAGTAGCTGAATCAGTAACGAAGCTCGCCACCGCGACGGTGCGGTGCTCCCCGCTTTGTGGACGTGCCAAACATCAGCAGTCACTACGTCCTCATTCCGGGTAGTTCCACCCGTCGCCGCCGGCGCCTTTCGTTGCCCTCTCGCGAAGGAGCCCGCCATGTCGATGATTCGCGACCTGCGCGCCGTGGTCCGTCCGTCCCGCGTCTCGCTGCGCAAGGACAGTGGCACGTACGACGCCACCCGCAGCCCGGCGACGGCCACCGCCGTCGTCGACTGCGCCATCTACCGGGACGGCCGCCGCGTCGAGACCGAGACCCCGCTGACCCCGCACGAGGCGGTGCGCCTGGTGCGCCGCGACGGGGGCTTCGTGTGGATCGGCCTGCACGAGCCGACCGAGGCCGAATTCTCCGGCATCGCCAGTGAGTTCGGGCTGCACCCGCTGGCCGTGGAGGACGCCGTCCAGGCCCACCAGCGGCCCAAGCTGGAGCGCTACGACGACTCGCTCTTCACGGTCTTCAAGACCATCCACTACGTCGAGCACGACCAGCTCGACGCCAACAGCGAGGTCGTCGAGTCCGGTGAGGTCATGTGCTTCACCGGACGGGACTTCTTCATCACCGTCCGGCACGGCGGCCAGGGTTCCCTGCGGGCCCTGAGGCACCGTCTCCAGGACGACCCCGAGCTGCTGGCCAAGGGCCCCTCGGCCGTGCTGCACGCCATCGCCGACCATGTCGTGGACGGCTACATCGCGGTCGCCGACGCGGTGCAGGACGACATCGACGAGGTGGAGACCGAGGTGTTCTCCCCGGGGCGCAAGGGCTCGCCGCGCGGTTCGGACGCCGGCCGGATCTACCAACTCAAGCGCGAGGTGCTGGAGTTCAAGCGGGCCGTGTCGCCGCTGCTGCGACCCATGCAGCTGCTGAGCGAGCGGCCGATGCGGCTGATCGACCCGGACATCCAGAAGTACTTCCGGGACGTCGCCGACCACCTGTCCCGGGTCCAGGAGCAGGTCCTCGGCTTCGACGAGCTGCTCAACTCCATCCTCCAGGCCAACCTCGCGCAGGCGTCCGTGGCGCAGAACGAGGACATGCGGAAGATCACCTCGTGGGCCGCGATCGTCGCCGTACCCACGATGGTGTGCGGGGTCTACGGCATGAACTTCGACCACATGCCGGAGCTGCACTGGCGGTACGGCTACCCGGTGATCATGGGCATCACCGTGGCCATCTGCCTGGGCATCCACCGCACACTGAAGCGGAACGGCTGGCTGTGAGCAGCCTGGATAGGCTGGGGCCCATGACAAGCGAGCTGCTCGGCCAGGCCCTGATCGAGGAGGCCACGAAGAAGTCCGGCCTCGTCTGGGTCCAGGGCCCCGACGGCCCGGCGCGTGCGCTCTGGCACGTGTGGCACGAGGGTGCCGCGTGCCTGATCGGCGACGGGCCGGGCGAGCAGCCGCTGCCGGGTCTCGCCGACGGGGCCGAGGCCCGGGTGACGGTCCGCAGCAAGGACAAGGGAGGCCGGCTGGTCTCCTGGACGGCCCGGGTCACCGAACTCGCGCCGGGCTCCGAGGCGTGGGACGCGACGGTCGCCGAGCTCAAGGGCAAACGGCTGAACGCGCCCGACGGTGAGGCCATGACCGGCCGCTGGGCCCGCGAGTGCCGGGTACTGCGCCTGGAACCGACCGGGGCGACGGCACCCCTGCCCGACGACTCCCTGTCCGAGCCGCCCCTGCCGTCCCCGGCGATCACCCGCCGGCCGATTCCGGCGGGCCTGCCCCGCCTGCTGCTGAAGAAGCGCAAACGCACGTAGCGGCCGGACGCGCGGAGCGGTCGCTACGACGTCGGCAGCTGTCGGCCGTAGTCCACCGTCTCGTTCTTCTCCGGCTCCCTGAGGGAGAAGTCCTCTCCCCAGGCGGAGAACGTGAGGGTGCCCGCGCCGCCGGCCCGCTCCAGGCGCAGCGGATACGGCTTGCCCTCGAGAGAGACCTCCAGGGCGCCGCCGGAGCCCTTGTCGCCGGTGACGCGGATGGTACGGACGCCCGCCTGCTCCTCGTGGCCGTCCGTCGCGAGTGTGCCGTGCAGGGTCAGCAGACCGTCGAGGAGGACACCCTTGTCCGTGAAACCACTGAACTTCTTGTACGCGGGGTCGCCCTGCGGCACCTTCACGAACTTGCCGCCGAGCTTGGAGGCCGCGGCCGCGTCCCCCTCGCCCTTCCCGCCCTGGCCGTCACCGTGACTCCAGAACCCGGCGTCGGCCTTGACGAAGAGCTGCTCGCCGATGCGCAGCAGCTGGAAGGTCGTGCCCTCGGTGGTGACCGACCCCTCGCCTCCGTCGTCCTTCAGCCGCATGTCGAGCGCGTACGTCTTCTCACCGCTGACGACGCTGCCGTGCACCCGGACCGCCCCGGCGGACTCGGCGGCCGTGCGGGTCTTGGTCTGGATCTTCCCGGCGGGCAGTCTGCCGATCCCGTTGGTGCCCTCGTTGGGATCCTCCGCGCAGCCGGTGAGCACCGTCCCCGTCACGAGCAGCGCGCACATCGCGCTCGCGAGTACGGCACTACGGCTTCGGCCGTGGCGAATCGGAGTCACAGGTGGAGCTGCCTCTCTGCGGGGAGACCTGAACGGCGTACCGCAGGGTACCGGGCACGTGCGGGCAGGTCGGAGCCAGTCCGTCCGGACCGCCCGCCGACGCACCGCCGATCGGGACGGGCTAGCCTGAAGCCCACCCGAGCGGGCAATTCGGAACAGACGGATACACAGGCAGGCACAGAGACAGGCACCAGGAAACACCCCGCACGAAAAGGAGCCGCGGCCATGGCAGCGGGCGCCCCCCGGATCTTCGTATCGCACCTCTCCGGTGTCGCCGTCTTCGACCCCGCAGGTGACCAGGTGGGGCGGGTGCGCGATCTGGTCGTCATGCTGCGGGTGGGGCAGCGGCCGCCGAGGCTGCTGGGCCTCGTCGTCGAACTCGCCACCCGCCGCCGCATCTTCCTGCCCATGACCCGGGTCACCGCCATCCAGTCGGGCCAGGTCATCACCACCGGCGTGCTCAACGTCCGGCGCTTCGAGCAGCGGCCCACCGAGCGGCTGGTCTTCGGGGAGCTGCTGGACCGGCGCGTGACGCTCACCGAGACCGGCGAGGACGTCACCGTCCTCGACCTGTCGGTGCATCAGCTGCCGGCCCGCCGGGAGTGGGAGATCGACCGGGTCTTCGTCCGCAAGGGCAGAAAGGGAAGCGCCTTCCGGCGGGCCAAGGGCGAGGCGCTGACCGTCGAGTGGACCGCCGTCACCGGTTTCTCCCTGGAGGAGCAGGGGCAGGGCGCGGAGAACCTGCTCGCCACGTTCGAGCAGCTGCGCGCGGCCGACCTGGCCAACGTCCTGCACCACCTCTCCCCCAAGCGCCGGGCCGAGGTCGCCGCCGCCCTCGACGACGACCGGCTGGCCGACGTACTGGAGGAGCTCCCGGAGGACGACCAGATCGAGATCCTCGGCAAGCTGAAGGAGGAGCGCGCCGCCGACGTCCTGGAGGCCATGGACCCGGACGACGCGGCCGACCTGCTGGGCGAGCTGCCGACGGACGAGCAGGAGCGGCTGCTGAGCCTGATGCAGCCCGGCGACGCGGCCGACATGCGACGCCTGATGTCGTACGAGGAGCGCACGGCGGGCGGTCTGATGACCACCGAGCCGATCGTGCTGCGCCCGGACGCCTCCGTCGCCGACGCCCTCGCCCGCGTCCGCAATCCCGACCTCTCCCCCGCGCTCGCCGCCCAGGTCTACGTCTGCCGACCACCGGACGAGACGCCGACCGGCAAGTATCTGGGCACGGTCCATTTCCAGCGTCTGCTGCGCGAGCCGCCGCCGTCCCTGGTCAGCTCGATCCTGGACAGCGACCTGCAACCGCTCGACCCCGAGGCGGATCTGCCGGCCATCGCCGGGTTCTTCGCCACGTACGACATGGTCGCGGCGCCCGTGGTCGACGAGGCGGGGGCGCTGCTGGGCGCGGTGACCGTGGACGACGTCCTCGACCACATGCTGCCCGAGGACTGGCGGGAGACGGAGTTCCATCTGGACGAGGAGGTGCCGACCGATGGTTCCTGAGCGCGAGACCCTGCGCGAGCGCACGCCGGCCGGCGCCACGGCCGCGAGCCGGCCGCGCGCGACCCGGCTCGACCAGCCCGGTGTGCCCAAGCACCGGTTCCTGCCCGAATACGACCCCGAGGCCTTCGGGCGGATGTCGGAACGCATCGCGCGTTTCCTCGGCACGGGGCGGTTCCTCGTCTGGATGACGGCCGCCATCGTCCTGTGGGTGGCCTGGAACAGCCTCGCCCCGCGCGACCTGCGCTTCGACGAGTACCCGTTCATCTTCCTGACCCTGATGCTGTCGCTCCAGGCCTCCTACGCCGCTCCGCTGATCCTGCTCGCGCAGAACCGGCAGGACGACCGCGACCGGGTCAATCTGGAGCAGGACCGCAAGCAGAACGAGCGGTCGATCGCGGACACCGAGTACCTGACCCGCGAGATCGCCGCCCTGCGGATCGGCCTGGGCGAGGTCGCCACCCGCGACTGGATCCGCTCGGAGTTCCAGGACACGATCAAGGAGATGGAGGAACGGCAGAACGGCCACCGTCACGACCCCGTCGTATTCCCGGCGGAACGGTCACGGGGACGTGACGCAGACGACCGCTGACAGGCTTTCCTACGCACCGGTACAGCGCCGTACCATCGTCCTATGGCTACGGAAGACGCGGTGCGCGAGGCACTGGCGACGGTGAACGACCCCGAGATCCACAAGCCCATCACCGAACTCGGGATGGTCAAGTCGGTGGAGATCGGCGCGGACGGGGCGGTCGCGGTCACCGTGTACCTCACGGTCTCGGGCTGCCCGATGCGGGAGACGATCACGCAGCGCGTGACCGATGCGGTCTCCGGCGTCGAGGGGGTCACCCGCGTCGACGTCACGCTCGACGTGATGAGCGACGAGCAGCGCAAGGAGCTGGCGAACGCCCTGCGCGGGGGCCAGACCGAGCGCGAGGTCCCCTTCGCCAAGCCCGGCAGCCTCACCCGCGTCTACGCGGTCGCCTCCGGCAAGGGCGGCGTGGGCAAGTCCTCGGTGACGGTGAACCTGGCGGCGGCCATGGCGGCCGACGGCCTCAAGGTCGGTGTCGTGGACGCCGACATCTACGGCCACTCCGTGCCGCGCATGCTCGGCGCCGACGGCCGCCCCACCCAGGTCGAGAACATGATCATGCCGCCGTCGGCGAACGGCGTGAAGGTCATCTCCATCGGTATGTTCACCCCGGGCAACGCCCCGGTCGTCTGGCGCGGCCCGATGCTCCACCGCGCCCTGCAACAGTTCCTCGCGGATGTCTACTGGGGCGACCTGGACGTTCTCCTCCTGGACCTGCCGCCCGGCACCGGCGACATCGCCATCTCCGTCGCCCAGCTGGTCCCGAACGCCGAGATCCTGGTCGTCACGACCCCGCAGCAGGCGGCGGCCGAGGTCGCCGAGCGCGCGGGCTCCATCGCCGTACAGACCCACCAGAAGATCGTCGGCGTGGTCGAGAACATGTCCGGCCTGCCCTGCCCGCACTGCGACGAGATGGTCGACGTCTTCGGCACGGGCGGCGGCCAGGTGGTGGCCGACGGCCTGACCCGCACGACCGGCGCCAACGTCCCGGTCCTCGGCAACATCCCCATCGACGTCCGCCTCCGCGAGGGCGGCGACGACGGCAGGCCGGTCGTCCTGACGGACCCGGACTCCCCGGCGGGGTCCGCCCTCCGGGCCATCGCGGGGAAGCTGGGAGGACGACAGAGGGGCCTGTCCGGCCTGTCCCTGGGGATCACCCCGAGGAACAAGTTCTAGTCGCGACGCCGCTGAGGGCAGCGCCCCTCAGGGGCGCGGGGAACTGCGCGATCAGCCCTCGACGGCCCGCAGCCGCCCGCGCACGAGAAACCCTTACGGGCGAAGGGGCGCCGAAACCAACCCGGCGCCCCAAACCTCACGCGTAGGCGGCGATGTCCTTCACCACGGCGAAGCCGAGCCCATACGCACTCATGCCCCTGCCGTACGCCCCGACATGAACCCCGGCCGACGTCGACCCGGCCAGCACCCACCCGAACTCGGACTCCCGGTAGTGGAACGCCGTCGGCACACCGTCCACCGGCAACGACAACGTCGACCAGTCGGCCCCGTCGAGGTCGTCCGCCAGCACCCACGCCGTCTCGGTCTGCTGCTCCAGCCAGTCGTCCCGCAGCGAGTGGTCCATCTGCCCGGGCCAGGTGGAGGACAGCAGCCCCACACCCGCGAGCCACGCCGCGGAGGACACCGACGTGGCCTCCAGCAGCCCCGTACCGTCCGCACTGCGCCGTGAGGGATGCGCCGCGACGGTGACCACGACCGCGAACTTCTCCTTGGCCTCCTGATCACCCCCGGCGACGAACTCGTTGCGCACCCTGGGTTCGTCTCCGTGCCCGATCGAACCGTGTTCCACGGCCCCGTCGGCCGTCGTACCGACCTGCATCAGCCAGCGCGGTCCCGTGAAGGCCTCGTCGAGGCCGTACCACGGGAAGGGCGCGCGCAGGTAGCCGTCGACGTTACGCCGGGCGGAGGGGACCTGTTGTCCGTCCTCCGCGGCCGGCGCCTGCGCGACTCCTGGACTCGTCGTCTCCATGTGCCCGGACGCCTCCTCGCTCTAGTCGGACCGGAACGGCCCGCCCCCCTTCGGGCGTACTCTTCCGGTCCGCACAACAACTCGGCAGCATAGCCACACCGCTGCGAGCAGCAGGGAAAGCGCCCGGCGCGTGGGCCGCACGGGGGCCCGGTTCAGGCCGTACACAGCCCGACCGGAGTATGAAACGCGTCACGCGAGTCGCTCAGGTGGCGTCCGCGTCGAAGGGCGGACGGTCGTCCCGGTCGGGCGTCTCGGGCTTCTTCGTCATGTCGATACGACCACCGGACGAACCGGCGCCGGAGGACGACGTGTCGGAGTCACGGCTGTGGACGGCGTCGGTGACCTCGGCCATCTCCTTCTTCAGGTCGAAGCCGTTGCGGATCTCCTTGAGCCCCAGGTCCTCGTTGTCCAGCTGCTTGCGGATGAACGCCTTGGGGTTGAGGTCCTCGAACTCGAAGTCCTTGAACTCCGGGCCGAGTTCCTCCCGGATGTCGTGCTTGGCGCTCTCCGAGAACTCACGGATCTTCCGGATCGTGCGGGTCACGTCCTGGATGACCTTGGGGAGCTTGTCCGGACCGAAGACGAGCACGGCAAGGACGATGAGCGTCACCAGCTCGAGTGGTCCTATGTCATTGAACACCTGAAGCTCCTTGCGATGTCCTCGGTCCTCGGCCCTCGGTGGTCGGCCCTCGGTGGTCGGTGCGGGTCTTGCCGTGGTCCGGGCCGGATCCACGGTACCCGGCGATCCTGTCCGACCGGTACTGTCCCGAGACCTCCGAGTGCGGGGAGTGGGAGCGCTTTCCGAATTGTTTGCCTTGTTGGGTCCTGTACGTCCCGGACATCACGTCTCAGCTGCCGCCGGAGGAGCCGAGGACGAGTGCGACCGTCCGTTCCTTGCCACCGCGCTCCAGCGTCAGCTCCAGCCGGTCGCCGGGGCGGTGGGCCCGCGTCTTGACGATCAGCTCCTCGCCGGAGTGGACCCGCTGACCGTCGACCGTGGTGATGACGTCGCCCGCCTTGATCCCGGCCTTGGCGCCCGGCCCGCCCACGGTGACCGGCGGTCCGCCCTCGCCGCCCTCGGCGGCGACACGGGCGCCGTCGCCCGTGTAGTCCATGTCCAGGGTGATGCCGATCACCGGGTGGGTCGCCTTCCCGGTGTTGATCAGCTCCTCGGCCACGCGTTTGCCCTGGTTGATGGGTATGGCGAAGCCGAGGCCTATGGAGCCGGACTGGCCGCCTTCCAGTTCGGAGCCGCTGTCCGCCGAGCGGATCGCCGAGTTGATGCCGATGACCCGGCCCCGGGAGTCGAGCAGGGGCCCGCCGGAGTTGCCGGGGTTGATGGGCGCGTCGGTCTGGAGCGCGTCGACGTACGACACGTCGCTGCCGTCGCCCTTCTCGCCGCCCGCCGTGATGGGGCGCTGCTTGGCGCTGATGATGCCGGAGGTGACGGTGCCGGCCAGGTCGAAGGGCGCGCCGATGGCCACGACCGGATCGCCGACCTGCATGTTGTCCGAGTTGCCGAGGGGCAGCGAGGTGAGGCCGCGCACGCCCTTGACCTTCACGACGGCGAGGTCGTAGCCGCTGTCCCGGCCGACGAGTTCGGCCTGGGCGGTCTCCCCGCTGTTGAAGGTCACGGTGATCTCGCCGGTGGATCCGGCGGGCCGCACGACGTGGTTGTTGGTGAGGATGTGGCCGCGGTCGTCGAGCACGAAGCCGGTGCCGGTGCCCTGTTCTCCGCCGCCGCTCACATGCAGGGTGACCACGCTGGGCAGGGCCCGTTGGGCGATCCCGGCCACACTGTCGGCGTCCCGCCCCGCGGACTCCTTCCCGGCCTGCGGCAGCTCGACGGACCCGACGCCCCCGTTCCGCTCCAGATAGGTCCCTACGACGCCGCCGATCCCCCCGGACACGAGCGCCAGCACCACGGCAGCACCCACCAGCGCCTTCCTGCCCCGCTTGCGCCGCTGCTCCGTGCTGGGTACACCGGCCCCGTTCTGCTGCAGAGGCCCGGCGGCCGCGGGAGCCGCCCAGGGGTCGTAACGCTGCCAGGGGTCGGGAGCGGGCGCAGGTGCCGCAGGTGCAGGGGCAGCAGGTGCCGGTGACGGTGCCGGGATGCCGGGAGTGGTTGCCGGCGCCGACGCCGCGGGTGCGACGGCCGCCGGCGGGACGGGTGCCGGTGCGACGGCCGCCGGCGGGACGGTTGCCGGTGCGACGGCCGCCGGCGGGACGGTTGCCCCCGGTATGGACGGCCGGCTCGGTATCGCCGTGCCGTGCGTCGGCGTCGCCGCCGGATGCTGGACGGGCGGCGCGGGCGCCCAGGGGCCCGGTTCGCCGTAGGGCGGGGTGCTGTACGGGTCGGGATCGTGCAGCGGCTTGGGCGTACCGCCGACCGGTACGGCGGGCTCCACGGCGGCGTCAGCGGGCTCCTCGGGGCGCCTCAACTCGTAGTCACCCGCGGCCCCCGGTGGATCGTCCCGCCGCACGGCGGGCCGCGCCAGCTCGAAGTCACCGTCGGTGTCGGCGGAGTCCGCCGGGGCCGCCCCCTGCCCCTCCGGCTCCCCCGGAGCGTCCTGCGGCCGTGGACGGCTCCACCACTTCGCCTTCGTGGGCTTCCCCTCGTTCATGCTCTCCCCACAGCCGCGGCACGGCTCGACGCGGTGGCCGCGGTTCGTCGAATCGGCGCCCGGCCACAGCTCGGCAGCGGGCGACAACCCCCGGATTCAATCAGGTTCGCCGCCCGGTGCGCAGAGGCCGGTCAGCGGGCCGTCCGGGAGGAGGCGGGAGGAGAGGGGGACGAGGTCGGGTCCGGAAGGGGCACGGCGAGCAGCGGCGCCCCGCTCTCGGGAATCGCGGACCACGAGGTCAGAGCGGCCGGCGCGGCCACCCCGAACGGATGTATCCACGGGGACATGGCCACGGCACCGGCCACCACCGGGGCGGTCAGCGCGTGCACGGCGTGATGCCGTGCGGCAGGCGGCAATCCGGGCAGCAGCGGTGCGGACACCTCGGTCGGGGCGGCCGGGGTCTGTCCGACCATGCTCTGGCCGTGCGCCTGTCCGAGCAGCGGCGCCGCACCCCGGCGCCGCTGGGATTCCGGCGACGTCGTCGCGCCCGACCCCTGCGTACGCATCGGCGTCGCATTGCTTCCCGTGCCGGAGCCGCTGCGGGCTTCCGTGTCGCCAGGGGTGCCGGTGGTGACGCCGCCCAGGGCGATCGCGGCCAGGGACACGGCCCCGGCGGCCGCGAACGCGAACCGCAGCCGCGAGGAGGACCTGTCGGTCTCGTGCCGGCCGACGTCATGGATACGGAAACCCCGGCTCCCCGAGGGAAGGCCTCGGTCGTCGGACGGCAGCACGGGGAGGTGCGGCCGGGACGGGGCGTACCCGAACTCGAACCGCTCGCCGCGCTTCGCGCCGAAGGCCCCGGACGAGCCGAACCGGCCGGACAGTCCGCCGGGCAGCCCTCCGCCACCCGGGGGCATACCGTCACCGTCCGGGTCGCCCCCCGCGGGTAGTCCCTGCAGGCGGGCCAGGAAACTCTCCGAGGGAGGCGGTGGGGCCGCCTCCGCGAACACGTTCTTCAGCCGGCGCTGGGCGTCCACCTCCGCCTTGCACTTCGGGCAGGTGGCCACATGCGCCAGTACGCGCTCACGCGCGTCATGACCGAGCTCTCCGTCCACCAGGGCGGAGAGTCGGTCTCCCAGGTGCTGCTCTGCGAGGTGTCCCTCGGAGGACTCAGGACGTGATCCGCTCACGCGCTCGCGCCCCCTCCTCCCAGTGCGGGAACACGGGGCACGAAGGAGCGGCGCTCGGCACGCGCCTGAGGGGAGCGGTGCGCGAGGGCCTTGCGCAGCTGGGAGCGACCACGGTGGATGCGCGAGCGGACCGTGCCGAGCTTGACGCCGAGGGTCGCGGCGATCTCCTCGTACGACAGTCCCTCGATGTCGCACAGGACGACCGCGGCGCGGAACTCGGGGGCCAGGGTGTCGAGGGCCTGCTGGACGTCCGCGTCGAAGTGCGCGTCGTTGAAGACCTGCTGCGGCGTGGGCTCCTTGCTGGGCAGCCGCTCGGCCGCGTCCTCGCCGAGCGCGTCGAAGCGGATGCGCTGCTTGCGGCGGACCATGTCCAGGAACAGGTTCGTGGTGATGCGGTGCAGCCAGCCCTCGAAGGTGCCCGGCGTGTAGGTCGACAGGGAGCGGAAGACGCGGACGAAGACCTCCTGCGTGAGGTCCTCGGCGTCGTGCTGGTTGCCGGTGAGGCGGTAGGCGAGCCGGTAGACCCGGCCGCTGTGCGTGCTGACGATCTCCTCCCAGGTGGGCGGAGTCCACGCCTGCCCGTCCGCGTCGGTGGAGAAGGTCGCGGTCTGGGCGAAGTCAGCGGCGTGGCTGTGGTCAGCGGTGTCGTTCACGGATGTCGGCCTGCCCGCTGATCCGAGGAAGCGCCGGAACACTCCTCCGCGATCCCCAGGCGCAGCCGCACCTCCCCTGTCAGCTCTGGTGGTGTCCAGTGGAGCCCCTACCATAGCCACCTCGCCCGTTAGGACCGGATAAGCGGTTTTACGAGAATTTGATCTGGGCTGATACGCCTCGTACTGCTGCGACGACACTTGCTCGGCGTCCTCGTCCACTGCCTGCTCCCCGTCCCGGCACGCGCCGCTCGCTCATCCCTTTAAACGACCGGTCCCATCTGCGGGTTCCCGCACCCAACGGATACAGTCACGCCCAGGCATTCACGGGGACAGGAGAGGGTCATTACCGGCAACCGGCAGACGAGCTGGGCGTTCGCCGACGCCTATGTCGCCGAGGACGACGCGCTGCGCTGGGCCCGTGACCGGGCCCGTGACGCGGGGCTGCGCTCGGTGACGCCCGGCACGGGCTCCGCGCTGGGGTTGCTGGCCGCCTCCGTCGACGCGAAGGCCGTCGCGGAGATCGGCACCGGCTGCGGTGTCTCCGGGATCCACCTCCTGCACGGGATGCGGCCCGACGGGGTGCTCACGACCGTGGATCC
The DNA here is from genome assembly GCF_055594445.1 of Streptomyces sp. NPDC040589. NCBI lineage: Bacteria > Bacillati > Actinomycetota > Actinomycetes > Kitasatosporales > Streptomycetaceae > Streptomyces > Streptomyces sp. NPDC040589. The sequence goes on from NZ_JBVIWP010000001.1 coordinate 679,134, forward strand.
CGAGCCGGAGCACCAGCAGTTCGCCCGCCAGGCCTTCCGCGCCTCCGGCTTCGCCAGCAACCGGGCCCGCTTCATCCCGGGCCGCGCCCTGGACGTGCTGCCCCGCCTCGCGGACTCCGGCTACGACCTCGTCTTCTGCGACGGTGACCGCCTCGAGGTCATGGACTACCTCGCTGAATCGTTGCGGCTGCTGCGCCCCGGTGGGCTCGTCGTCTTCGAGGGCGCCTTCGCGAACGGCCGGACGGTGGACTCCGGACCGCAGCCCACGGAGGTGCTGCGCCTGCGGGAGCTGCTGCGCACGGTGCGCGAGAGCCAGGAGCTGGTGCCGTCACTGCTGCCGGTGGGCGACGGACTGCTGTGCGCGGTGAAACGCTAGCCGGGTCGCACGTTAGCGGAGCGGAAGCCGGGGCAGGCGAAAGTCATTGATGAGAAAACAACCGCCCCGGCACCACACGTGATGCCGGGGCAGCTGAAAGGGTATGGTCGCTTGCGCCTCAGCCGACGACCTTCTTGAGGGCATCGCCCAGCGCGTCGGCCTCGTCCGGGGTCAGCTCGACGACGAGCCGACCGCCGCCTTCGAGCGGAACTCGCATGACGATGCCCCGCCCCTCCTTGGTCACCTCGAGCGGGCCATCGCCCGTCCGCGGCTTCATGGCCGCCATGCTCGTTCCCCTTCCTGAAACCCAGCTCTTCGTCAAAGCCGTCGGCCCCGAGAAGGGCACACGTGCGGCCCTGAGCAGGACACGCGACACCGGCATCGAACACATTGCTTCCAAGCCATTATCCCGCATCTCAGGACCCGATGACCAACATCAGTAGGCATCGCTTGGGCAACGCACGCGAGCAAAACCACTCAATTCGGCGAAGTGGCTGCGATACTCCGCCACCGCACACACATCCGCCGAACGAAAACGGGTGAGAATTCTTTGACGCAGGTCACACGTCCGGTGCGGTCACCGGTCGGCGATCTCCGTCATGCTGTCCTGCAGACCCGGGACCTACCGGCCGGTAGGTCCCCGAGCAGCGACACGGAGGGGATACGCCATGGCCGACACCGTGCTCTACGAGGTGAGCGACGGGCTCGCGACGATCACGCTGAACCGCCCCGAGGCGATGAACGCGCTGAACGTGGAGGCCAAGGTCGCCCTGCGGGAGGCGGTCCGGTCCGCGGCGGACGACGCCGCCGTGCGGGCGGTGCTGCTGACCGCCGCCGGTGACCGGGCGTTCTGCGTCGGGCAGGACCTCAAGGAGCACATCGGGCTGCTGGTCCAGGACCGGGAGACCGGTTCGCGGCAGACCATGAACACGGTGCGGGAGCACTACAACCCGATCGTGCGGGCGCTGGCCGAGGCGGCGAAGCCGGTCGTCGCCGCCGTGAACGGCGTGGCGGCCGGGGCGGGCTTCGGCTTCGCGCTGGCGGCGGACTACCGGATCGTGGCGGACACGGCCTCGTTCAACACCTCGTTCGCCGGGGTGGCACTGACCGCCGACTCGGGGATCTCGTGGACGCTGCCGCGGGTGATCGGCCCCGGCCGGGCCGCCGACCTGCTGCTCTTCCCGAGGAGCATCAGCGCGCAGGACGCGTACGACCTCGGCATCGCCAACCGCCTGGTGCCCGCCGGCGAGCTGCGCGCGGAGGCCGAGAAGGTGGCACGGGCGCTGGCCGAGGGGCCGACGGTGGCGTACGCGGCGCTGAAGGAGGCGATGGCCTACGGGCTGACGCACTCCCTGGAGGAGACCCTGGAGAAGGAGGACGAGCTGCAGACGCGGGCGGGGTCCTCCGAGGACCACGCGATCGCGGTGCGGGCCTTCGTCAACAAGGAGAAGCCGAAGTACCTGGGCCGCTGACGCTGACCCGCGGCCACGGCGTCAGGCACGACGCGCGACGCAGGCCCGCAGATGGTCGTCGACCAGTCCGCAGGCCTGCATCAGCGCATACGCCGTCGTCGGGCCGACGAACCGCAGACCCCGCTTCTTCAGCGCCTTGGACAGGGCCGTCGACTCGGGTGTGATCGCCGGGACGTCGGCGAGCGCCTTCGGGACCGGGCGGGTGCCCGGCTCGGGGGCGTGGGACCAGATCAGCTCGTCCAGGTCGCCCGGGGCCCACTCGGTCAGTACGCGCGCGTTGGCGAGCGTCGCGTCGATCTTGGCGCGGTTGCGGATGATGCCGGTGTCGGCCAGCAGGCGCTCGCGGTCCTCGTCGGTGAAGGCGGCCACCGAGGCGATCTTGAAGTCGGCGAAGGCGGCACGGAAGCCGGGGCGGCGGCGCAGGATCGTGATCCAGGACAGGCCGGACTGGAAGGCCTCCAGGCTGAGACGTTCGTAGAGGGCGTCGTCGCCGTGGACCGGGCGGCCCCACTCCTCGTCGTGGTACGTCACGTACTCCGGGGCGGACAGGGCCCAGGGGCAGCGCGGCGCGCCGTCCGGACCGGGGAGGGCGGCGCCGTCGCTCACGGCCGGTCCTCCTGTCGCGGACCGGGCTTGTCCATGGACACGTGGTTCTCCGCTGACGCGTGGTGCTGCGGGGACACCGGACCGTGGGGGGCGGCCGCCCGGGCGCCGGCCAGGGCCGATTCCAGGTCCGCGATGCGGGAGTCACGCTCGGCGAGCTCGGCGCCGAGGCGGCTGAGGGCGTCGTCCACGTCCCCCATGCGGTAGCCGCGGACGGCGAGCGGGAAGCGGAGGCCCTCCACATCCGCGCGGTCGACCGGGCGGTCCGGGGGCAGCGGGTCCCGCAGCTGCTCGGGGGCGGCCTCTGGCAGCGGGCCGTTCTCGCCGCCGCCGAGCACGGCCAGAGTCACCGCGCCGACCACGAGGACCAGCGCGACGACCAGGAACAGGAACATAACCATCGCGGGGCCCCCACGGTCGGATGTCTCGGAGTCTTCGGAGACGGATGTTGTCAGGCTCCGATCGTGCCATGCGAGTCCGACAGTTAGGGTCGCAGGCGGCGGAAGACGGGGACGTACCAGGAAAGGTCACAGGGGATGCTCAGGCTGGGCAGGCGGGAATTCGAGCCGCGCGATCCGGTGATCATGGCGATCGTGAACCGGACCCCGGACTCCTTCTACGACCGGGGCGCGACGTTCCACGACGAGCCGGCGCTCGCGCGCGTGGAGCAGGCGGTGGCCGAGGGAGCCGCGATCATCGACATCGGCGGGGTCAAGGCCGGGCCGGGCGAGGAGGTCACGGCCGAGGAGGAGGCCCGGCGGACGGTCGGCTTCGTAGCCGAGGTGCGGCGGCGGTTCCCGGACGTGATCGTCAGCGTGGACACCTGGCGGGCCGAGGTCGGCCAGGCCGTGTGCGAGGCCGGGGCCGATCTGCTGAACGACGCGTGGGGTGGGGTCGATCCGGGGCTCGCCGAGGTCGCCGCGCGGTACGGGGTGGGGCTGGTGTGCACGCACGCGGGACGTGCGGATCCGCGGACGCGGCCGCATCGGATCCAGTACGACGATGTCATGGCCGACATTCTGGACGTGACCGTCGGGCTGGCGGAGCGGGCGGTGGCGCTGGGGGTGCCGAGGGAGTCGGTGCTGATCGATCCCGGGCACGACTTCGGGAAGAACACGCGGCACAGTCTGGAGGCGACCCGGCGGCTGGGCGAGATGGTCGCCACGGGGTGGCCGGTGCTGGTGTCGCTGTCCAACAAGGACTTCGTGGGAGAGACGCTGGACCGGCCCGTCAAGGAGCGGGTCGTGGGGACGCTGGCGACGACTGCCGTGTCCGCGTGGCTGGGGGCGCAGGTGTACCGGGTGCACGAGGTCGCCGAGACGCGGCAGGTGCTGGAGATGGTGGCGTCCATCGCCGGGCATCGGGAACCCGCCGTTGCCCGGCGCGGACTGGCCTGACCCGTTCGACTAGCGGCCGGCTTCCTTCGACACCAGGGCCACCGCCTCGTCCACGTCGTCCGTGACGTGGAACAGGAGGAGGTCCTTGTCCGCGGCCTTGCCCTGGGCGATGACCGTGCCGCGGAGCCAGTCGACCAGGCCGCCCCAGTACTCGCTGCCGAAGAGGACGATCGGGAAGCGGGTGACCTTCTGGGTCTGGACGAGGGTGAGGGCCTCGAAGAGTTCGTCGAGGGTGCCGAGGCCGCCGGGCAGGACCACGAAGCCCTGGGCGTACTTGACGAACATCATCTTCCGGACGAAGAAGTAGCGGAAGTTGAGGCCGATGTCGACGTACGGGTTCAGTCCCTGCTCGAAGGGAAGCTCGATGCCCAGGCCGACCGAGATGCCCTTGGCCTCCAGGGCGCCCTTGTTGGCCGCCTCCATCGCGCCCGGGCCGCCGCCCGTGATGACCGCGAAGCCCGCCTCCACCAGGCCCCGGCCCAGCCGGACGCCCGCGTCGTACTCGGGTGACTCCGCCGATGTCCGGGCCGAGCCGAACACGCTGATCGCGGGCGGGAGTTCGGCGAGCGTGCCGAAGCCCTCGATGAACTCCGACTGGATCCGCAGCACGCGCCAGGGGTCGGTGTGGACCCAGTCGGAGGGGGCCCGCTCGTCCAGCAGCCGCTGGTCGGTGGTGCTGGCCTGCACCTGGTCCCGCCGCTGGAGGACCGGGCCCAGGCGCTTCTCCTCCGGCGGCTGCTTCTTCCCCTCGGGGTTGCCGGTCGCCATGTGCGCTCCCTCCGTCGTGCCTGTCGTTCCACCTCAGCGTAGATCTACGCGGGTTACGAACGAGGGACGTGAGCATGTCCGCGATAAAGCGCCGTAAACACGAGGGCGCCCCGGACGGGATCAGGCCGTCAGCCAGCTCCTCAGGCGCTCCTCGCCCGCGAGGATCTTCGCGGTCTCCACCCGCTCGTCCCGCTTGTGGGCCAAGTGGGGGTTGCCCGGGCCGTAGTTGACCGCGGGGACGCCGAGCGCCGAGAAGCGGGAGACGTCCGTCCAGCCGTACTTCGGCATCGGGGTGCCGCCCACCGCCTCGATGAACGCCTTCGCCGCCGGGTGGGACAGGCCCGGCATCGCCGCGCCGCTGTGGTCGACGACCTCGAACTCCGCCACGCCACAGTCCGCGAAGACCTCCCGGACGTGGGCGATCGCCTCCTCGGGCGTGCGGTCGGGCGCGTACCGGAAATTGACGGTGACGACGCACTCGTCGGGGATCACGTTGCCGGCCACTCCCCCGCCGACGCCCACCGCGTTCAGGCCCTCGCGGTACTCCAGGCCGTCGATGACCGGCCAGCGCGGCTCGTAGGAGGCCAGGCGGGCGAGGATCGGGGCGGCCGCGTGGATCGCGTTGGAGCCCATCCAGCCGCGTGCGGAGTGGGCTCGCTCGCCCGTGGTCTTCAGCAGCACCCGCAGGGTGCCCTGGCAGCCGCCCTCGACCTGGCCGTCCGAGGGCTCCAGGAGGACCGCGAAGTCGCCCTCCAGCCACTCGGGGTGCGTCTCGGAGACGTGCTTGAGGCCGTTCAGCTCCGCGGCGACCTCCTCGTTGTCGTAGAAGACGAAGGTCAGGTCGCGGTTGGGGGCCGGGACCGTCGCCGCGATGCGCAGCTGCACCGCGACACCCGACTTCATGTCGCAGGTGCCGCAGCCCCACAGGACGCCGTCCTCGTCGAGCCGGGAGGGGACGTTGTCCGCGATCGGGACAGTGTCGATGTGGCCGGCCAGGATCACCCGCTCCGGGCGGCCCAGGTTCGTACGGGCCACGACGTTGTTGCCGTACCGGTCGACCGTCAGGTGGGGCAGCGCGCGCAGCACGGTCTCGATCGCGTCCGCGAGCGGCTTCTCGGTGCCGCTCTCGGAGCGGAAGTCGACGAGCCGGGCGGTGAGCTCCGCGGCGTCCAGCGTGAGGTCAAGCGAGGTGTCGGCCATGCCGTCGACCCTAACGCGCCAGACCCTGTGCCCTCTCTCCCCACCGGGCACATGGGGATCCATACTCTCCAGTACCTTGTACCGCGTGCCAGAGCCGTCCTCCCCCAAGCGTCGTGGCCGCCTCTTCCGATGCGGATCCGCCTTCGTGACCCTCCTCGCGGTCGCCGGTTACCTCGTCGTGCAGTACATCACCGGAGGCACGGGCGAACCGGGCTGCAAAGTCGTCTCGGGCAAGGGCGACGGGGCGTCGTACGCGTTCTCGCCCGAGCAGGCCGTGAACGCGGCGACGATCACCGCCGTCGGCACCGGGCGCGGACTGCCGGAGCGGGCCGTGACCATCGCGCTGGCCACCGCGCTGCAGGAGTCGAGCCTGCGCAACATCAGCCACGGCGACCGGGACTCGCTCGGCCTGTTCCAGCAGCGGCCCTCGCAGGGCTGGGGCACGCGGGAGGAGATTATGGACCCGACGTACTCGGCGGGCGAGTTCTACGACCACCTGGTCAAGGTGCCCGGCTACACACGGCTGCCCCTCACCGTCGCCGCGCAGCGCGTGCAGCGCAGTGGCTTCCCGCAGGCCTACGCCAAGCACGAGCCCGACGCCGCGCTGCTCGCCGCCGCCCTCACCGGCCAGTCCGCGGCCACGCTGACCTGCGAGGGCCGCCCGGGCGCGACCCGGGCGACGGGCCCGGACGGGGTGCGTACGGCGCTGGTGCGGGACTTCGGGCGCGATGTGCTGGAGCCGGCCGGTGCCCAGGTGGGCGCCTCCTCGGCGGCCACGCCGACGCCGTCCCCGAGCGGTGGTACGAGCGACCCCGGCGGGCGGACGGTGACGCTGCCGGTGACCGCCGACACGAGTTCCGCGACGCGGCGGAGCCTGGACCAGCGCGGCTGGCAGCTGGCGCACTGGGCCGTGGCCAACGCCTCCGAGCTGCACATCGCGCGCGTGACGTACGCCGGGCGGGAGTGGGTCGCCGGGAACACCGCCAGCGAGTGGCGCGTTCCGACGGCGAAGGGCACCGCGGGTGCGGAGCGGGACGCGGACGCCGTCCGTATTGTCACGATGCGCTAGTTCGCGCCTGGGTCGCGCAGGGGTGCGGGAACTCACCCCTGGGGGTTACCCGCGCGGCTCGGCCGTGACGGTGTGCGCTGGTTTTCGCGCCCTCACCCGGGAATCCGTGAAACCCCATGGGCGTACAGGGCTGGAAGGATTCGGCGGACTTTCCGGTGTGGACCTTTTTGCCCGTTTGTCCGCAGCTGATTATGCGACGCATTACCAACTCTTTACGTTGCGACGCCGCAACCTTCCCGGGCTTCGAGCGGTAGTCACTGCGTCCGAGCCGGGGCGGTCCACAGCCAGTCGATCAACTCCCGGAGCCGGTCGGACACTTCACGAACCTCACTGTTCTCTCCGTCGAAGGAGCACCATGTCCCTCCCCCTGACCCGTCGGATCGCCCGTGCCGCGCTCATTGTCGCTGCGGGAGCGGCTGCCGGGGTCGGTGCGGCCGGCTCCGCCAGTGCGGCCCCCGAGCTGCCGGCCAACCCGAACCTCGGCGGCCTGACCGCCCTGGACGGGGCGAACGTCGGCAACACCGTCGACAGCGCGGCGACGGACGTCAGCAAGTCCGCCGGTGACACCGGCGGCAAGACCGTCAAGAAGGCGGTGCCGGCCGCGGGCAATCTCGGCGGCAAGACGGTCAAGAAGGCCACGCCCGTCGCGCAGAAGGCGGCCGGCGAAGCGGCGGGCTCCGCCGGGCAGCTCGTCGGTGAAGCCGCCGGTTCGGCGCAGGGGGGCCTGCCGACGGACTCCCTGACGAAGGGCGGCGTGCCGTCCGCCAAGACGCTGCCGGCGAAGGGCCTGCCGATCGGCTGACGCCGGGCTCAGACCGCCGAAGGGGTCCAGGGAATGTCCCTGGACCCCTTCGCCGTGTTCCGTGTCTTGTGCCGGGCTGCCGGGCGCCCGACGGGCCCACGGCGGCTACAGCGGCTACAGACGCCGTACCGCCGCCGCGATCCGCTCGTCCGTCGCCGTCAGGGCCACGCGGACGAACTCCGCGCCGGCCGATCCGTAGAAGTCGCCCGGGGCCACGAGGATGCCTCGTTCCGCGAGGTGGGCGACGGTGTCCCAGCAGGACTCGCCCCGGGTGGCCCACAGGTAGAGGCTGGCCTCGCTGTGCTCGATGCGGAAGCCGTGCGACAGGAGGGCCTCGCGCAGGAGGGCGCGGCGGGACGCGTAGCGCTCGCGCTGGACGCGGACGTGGTCGTCGTCGCTCAGGGCCGCCACGACCGCCGCCTGCGTCGGCGCGGACGTCATCATGCCGCCGTGCTTGCGGATCTCCAGGAGAGGGCTCAGGACGGCCGGGTCGCCCGCCAGGAAGGCCGCGCGGTAGCCCGCGAGGTTCGAGCGCTTGGAGAGGGAGTGGACGGACACGATGCCGTCGTACGAGCCGCCGTTGACGTCGGGGTGCAGCACCGAGACCGGGTCGGCCTCCCAGCCCAGCTCCAGGTAGCACTCGTCGGAGAAGAGCAGGATGCCGTGCTCACGGGCCCACGCCACGATCCGGGTGAGGTCCGCCTTCGACAGGACCTTGCCCGTGGGGTTCGACGGGGAGTTCAGCCAGAGGAGCTTCAGGCCCTCGGGGTCCAGCTCCGTCGGGTCGTCGTAGACCTCGTACTCGGCACGGGCCAGGCGGGCGCCCACCTCGTACGTCGGGTAGGCCAGCCGCGGGTAGGCCACCCGGTCGCCGGGGCCGAGGCCCAGCTGGGTCGGGAGCCAGGCGACGAGTTCCTTGGAGCCGACGATCGGGAGAACGTGGCGGTGGGTGACGTCGCGGGCGCCGAGGCGGCGCTCGACCCAGCCGGTGATCGCGTCGCGCAGCTCGGGCGTGCCCCAGACGGTCGGGTAGCCCGGCGAGTCCGCCGCGCCGACCAGCGCTTTCTGGATCAGCTCGGGGACCGGGTCGACCGGGGTGCCGACGGACAGGTCCACGATGCCGTCCGGGTGGGCGGCGGCCGTGGCCTTGAACGGCGTCAGCTTGTCCCAGGGAAAAGCGGGGAGACGGTCGGAGACTGCGGACACGGTTTCTGGCTCACTTTCCGGTACGTACGAGCCGTCCAGGGCAAACGCCTCGGCCCCGTACGGCGATCAGGGCGTGATCGGGCCGTACGGGACCGAGGCGGCGCACGGTGTGCGGCCTCTCGCGGTGACTAGGCCTGCGGCGGCAGCGCGGCGATGAAGGGGTGGTCGCGCTCGATCAGCCCCAGCTTGCTGGCGCCGCCGGGCGAGCCGAGCTCGTCGAAGAACTCGACGTTCGCCTTGTAGTAGTCCTTCCACTCCTCTGGGGTGTCGTCCTCGTAGAAGATCGCCTCGACCGGGCAGACCGGCTCACAGGCACCACAGTCGACGCATTCGTCCGGGTGGATGTACAAGGACCGGGAGCCCTCGTAGATGCAGTCGACCGGGCACTCCTCGATGCACGCCTTGTCCTTGACGTCGACACAAGGCTGCGCGATGACGTAGGTCACGCTGTCGTTCCTCCTCGATAGGGCGCTGGCGGGCCTCCTCAGGCTCCGCCGCCTGGCGCGCGGGAGCGCGGCGTCGTCGATGCCCGCCCCTAGTATCTCCGTTCTTGGGCATGATCCGAACAGGAGGGGTGTACGGACCTGTGGAAATCTCTGCCGCCGGTCGCCTCGAGGTGGCTATCACCGCTGCTGACGTGGGCAAACGGGTCTCCGTCCGGAGCTTGATCGAACATGCGGCTTTGGGTGAGAAGTTCACCGACACGGTCGGCGTTCTCACATCATGGGACAAGGGTGTGCTGCTGATCACACGCAGGAGCGGCGAGAGTGTCCGCATCGCGGAATCCTCGCTGGTCGCGGGCAAGGTGGTGCCCGCCGCTCCGGCGCGTCGCCGTGGTCCGGCCGCCTCGTACGAGGAACTGGCCCGGGTCGCCGCGCGGGCGTGGCGGCCCGTGGAGAGCGAGCGGCTCGGGGACTGGGAGCTGCGGGCCGCGTCCGGGTTCACGCGGCGGGCCAATTCGGTGCTGCCGCTCGGCGGGCCGGGGGTGCCGCTCGACGAGGCGCTGGGCGCTGTGCGGCGCTGGTACGGCGACCGCGGGCTGCCCGCCTACGTCCAGACCGCGACCGGCGCCGAGGGCACGCAGGAGCTGCTGTGTGCCGAGCTGGAGGCGCGGGGCTGGGTGCGGGAGGTGACCGCCGAGCTGTGGGTCGGGCCGCTGGCGCCGGTCGCCGACCGGGAGGAGCCCTCCGGGGTCGTGCTGTCCCGGGAGGCGGATGAGGCGTGGCTGGCCCGGTACCAGCGCAGGGGCGTGAGCGACGTGGCGCTGCGGGTGCTCGGGGGAGGGCCCTCGGTGTGGTTCGCGACGGTGCCCGGTGCCACGGAGGGAGCCGCTCCGGCCGCCATCGGGCGGTGTGTCGTCGACGGGCGGTGGGCCGGGTTCGCCGCCGTCGAGGTCGATCCGGCGCTGCGGCGGCAGGGGCTGGGCACGGCGGTGATGGCGGCGCTGGCCCGGCGTGCCCTCGACGAGGGCGCGTCGGCCGCGTGGCTCCAGGTCGAGGCCGAGAACGCGGGAGCGCGGGAGCTGTACGCCGGGATGGGCTTCGCCGCGCACCATGCCTACCACCACTACCGGGCGCCGGAATCCGGCGGCACCGGCCGGTAACCGATCGTCGCGAGAGGGCACCAGCAAGCTATGCGTCCCCCCTATCCCCCGTCCCCGGAGCGTTCCGCCGAGCTGCGGCGGCGCTTCGCCGAAGAGGCCCGGTCCGAGCGACCCGATCTGTCGGCGCTGTGCCTGCTGCTGGGCGCGGAGGCGGACCGGGAGCTGGACGAGGCGGGCCTGGACGCCGCGCAGGTCGAGCTGGACCGGCTGGCCGGGCTGCTGCCGTACCGTCCCGGCGGGCCGCGGGCCTGGGCGGTCGCCCTGCGGGAGCTGCTCGGTGAGCGGATGGGATTCGGCGGCGGCCCGGCCGACTACCAGCGGCTGGAGTCCTCGCTGCTGCACGAGGTGCTGGTGCGGCGCAGGGGGCTGCCGATCCTGCTGTCCGTGGTGTGGATGGAGGTGGCCCGGCGGGCCGGGGCGCCGGTGTACGGGGTGGCTCTGCCGGGGCATTTCGTGGTCGGGTTCGGGCCCGACGAGGGGCAGGTGCTCGCGGACCCGTTCGACGGGGGGCGGGTGCTGACGGGGGCGGACGCGGAGGTGCTGGTCGCCGGGGCGACAGGGACGGGGCTCGATCCGGCGATGCTGCGGCCTGCCGATCCGCTGGACGTGGTGCTGCGGATCCTGAACAACGTGCGGGCGTGGGCGGCGGCTAGGCCGGAGCGGTCGGACGTCTCGCTGTGGGCGGTCGAGTTGTCGCTGCTGTTGCCCTCGCATCCGGCTCGGCTGCGGTACGAGCGGGCGCGGTTGCTGGTGCAGCGGGGGGATTTCGTGCCGGGGGCCTTGGAGCTGGAGGCCTATGCGGATGTCGTGGCGGCAGTGGATGAGGGGGCTGCTGAGCGGGTTCGGGGGGAGGCTTTCGCGGCTCGGGCGATGCTCAACTGATGCCCTCTCGCCGTGCGACATGTGTGGTGTGGCGTGTGCGGGTGCGTTGTGGTTGATCGCGCAGTTCCCCGCGCCCCTGAGAGCTCTACAACCAGCCCTTTTCGCGTGCTGCTCGGACCGCCTCCGCTCGGTTTCTCACCGCCAGCTTCTGGATGGCTGTGCTGAGGTAGTTGCGGACGGTGCCCTGGGAGAGGTGCAGGGTGGCTGCCAGTTCGGCGTTGGTGGAGCCGTCCGCCGCTGCTCTGAGGACCTCCCGCTCCCGGTCCGTGAGGGGGTTGGCGCCGTCCGCCAGGGCCGCTGCCGCGAGGGTGGGGTCGATGACGCGTTCGCCCGTGAGGACCTTGCGGATCGCCTCGGCGAGCTGGGCGGCGGGGGCGTCCTTGACCAGGAAGGCGTCGGCGCCGGACTCCATGGCGCTGCGGAGGTGGCCGGGGCGGCCGAAGGTGGTGAGGATGACCAGTTTCACGGCCGGGAGCGCCTCGTGGAGACGGGCCGCGGCCTCTATGCCCGTCGCGCCGGGCATCTCGATGTCCAGGAGGGCCACGTCGACGGCGTGTTCGCGGGCCGCTTCCAGGACCTCGTCGCCGCGGGCCACCTGGGCGACGACCTCGATGTCCTCCTCCAGGCCGAGCAGGGCGGCCAGGGCCTCGCGGACCATCGACTGGTCCTCGGCGAGCAGGACCTTGATCGTGCGGCTCATGCCGGGGATCCTACGTCCGCCGGGTCGGCCGTCGGCACGCGGGCGACCAGGCGGAAGCCGTGCTTGAGCGGGCCCGCCTCCAGGGTGCCGCCCGCCGTGGCCAGGCGTTCGGTGAGGCCCGTGAGGCCGTTGCCGTGGCCGCCGCCCGGGCCGCCCGAGCCGTTGTCCTCGACAGTGAGTTCGAGCACCGGGCCGTCGAGGGTCTGGCGGCTCAGCAGCTCGACCGTGCAGCGGCCGGCGCCGCTGTGCCGTACGACGTTGGTGACGGCCTCGCGCAGGGCCCAGGCGAGGGCGGACTCGCTCTCCTCGGGGACACCGGCGAGGCCGGGCGGCTCGGCGGGCAGGTCGGTGGTGACGCCGGCCGCGGTCAGGGCGACCCGGGCACCGGCGAGTTCGGCGCCGAGGCGGGGGCGGCGGTAGCCGGTGACGGCCTCGCGCACGTCCACGAGGGCCTGGCGGCTGACCTGCTCGATGTCGGCGACCTGCTGGGCCGCCTTGTCCGGCTGGGCTGGGAGCATCCGGCCGGCCAGCTCGCTCTTGAGGGTGATCAGGGAGAGGGAGTGGCCGAGCAGGTCGTGCAGGTCCCTTGCCAGGCGCAGGCGTTCCTCGTTGGCGGCGAGCTGGGCGACGGTGGCGCGGGCCTCGCGCAGGGCGATGGCCGTCCGGACGAGTTCGCGTACGCCGGTCATGGCGAAACCGCCGAGCAGGGCCGGGATGAGGAGCCCGGACAGATAGGCCAGGCCGTCGTGCGTCGCGAGCGCCACCGCGGTCAGCAGCGCGCACGAAGCCGGGATCGTCCAGCGGGCCAGGCGCATGGGCAGGGCCGCCCCGGACGCGATCGAGACGTACACGAACAGCACCAGCCACTCGCGGCCCAGGGTGAGGGCGAGGAGCGTGGACTGGGCCGCGAGGACCCCGAGCGAGCCGAGCACCAGGCCGTTGCGCTCGCCGCGGCCGGTGCGGAAGACCAGCAGCATGTACCAGGTGACGAACGCGGCCAGGCCGATCCAGCCGAGGATCCGCACGCCCGTGCTGTGGCCGCCGTGCAGCAGGTCGGTGACGGGTGCGCTCAGGTAGGCCAGCCAGATGCCGGTCCACAGCGACTTCACCACCCGCTGCCTGCGGTTGACCGGGCGCTGCCCGATACCGACGCCGACGTCGTTCACGCCTTGAGGGTGTCCTTCCGGTACAACCAGGCCGCGCCGCCCGCGAACAGGGCGAACGACACCACGAGGACGGCGAGGTCCTGGACGTGCGGGGCGCGGCTCTGCTCGATGGCCCGCCCCAGCGCAGCGTACGCGTGCGTGGGAAGCCACTTCGCGATGTCCTGGAGCCACACCGGGAAGGTCGTCGTCGGCATCCACAGGCCGCCGAGCATCGACAGGCCGAAGTAGGTGATCATCGTGATCGGGCGGACCGCGTCGCCGCTGGCGAGGTAGCCGAGGGCGACGCCGAGCGCGGCGAAGACGAGGCTGCCGGCCCAGATCGCGCCGGTGAGGGCGAGCCACTGCCAGGCGTCCAGGCGTACGCCCTTCACGGCCGCCGCGACGGCGAAGACGATGACGATGGACGGCAGGCTGACGACGGCGGCGCTCGCGGTCTTGGCGAGGACGTAGCCGCGGCCCGGCAGGGTGGTCAGGCGCAGTTGCCGCACCCAGCCGTCCTCGCGCTCCCTGGCGATGCGCTCGCTGTTGCCCATGAGGACGGCCGTGAGAGCGCCGAAGGAGGCCATGGAGACCATCATGTAGGTCGGCAGGGTCAGGCCGGTGCCGGGGAGTTTCGTGGTGCTGTCGGAGTTGCCCGCGGTGATCAGGAACAGGAGCGACGGGTAGATCACGGAGAAGAAGAGGAACTTGCGGTTGCGCAGGGCGCGGGTGAGTTCCAGCTTGATCAGGCTGTTCACTTCGGCTTCGCCTCCTCGGCGGCGGTGATCGCGACGAAGGCCTGCTCCAGGCCGAGCCCGGCGACTTCGAGATTGCGGGGGTAGACGCCGAGGCCGTACAGGGCGTGGACGGTCGCGTCGGCGTCGGTGGACTGGATGCGGACGGTCCGGCCGGAGAGCGCCAGGGAGGTCAGGAACGGCAGGCCGCGCAGGGCCGCCACGTCGACGTCGCCCGCCAGGTCGAAGGAGACACGGCGGGCGCCCGCCTTGGCCTTGATCTCGGCGGCCGTGCCGTCGGCGAGGAGCCGGCCGCGGTGCAGCACCAGGACCCGGTCGGCGACGGCGTCGGCCTCTTCGAGGTAGTGGGTGGCGAAGAGGACGGTCCGTCCCTGGTCGGCCTGCTCGCGCATGGTGGCCCAGAAGGCCTGGCGGGTGGTGACGTCCATGCCGGTGGTGGGCTCGTCCAGGACGATGAGGTCGCTGTCGCCCGCGGTGGCGAGGGCGAAGCGGACGCGCTGGGCCTGGCCGCCGGAGAGCTTGTTGACCTTGCGGTCGGCGAGCTGCGCGATGCCCGCGCGGGACAGGACCTCGGAGGGCCGGTACGGCTTCGGGTGCAGGTCGCAGGCGAGCCGCACCAGCTCGGCGACCGTGACCTCGTCCATCAGCCCGCCGCTCTGCAGCATGGCACCCACGCGCCCGGCGACGATGGCCTCCCGGGGGCCGGTTCCGAAGAGGCGGACCGTGCCGCTGTCGGGCTTCTTGAGACCGAGGAGCAGATCGAGGGTGGTGGACTTGCCGGCGCCGTTGGGGCCGAGCAGCGCCACGGTCTCCCCCGGACGCAGGGTCAGGGTCAGTCCGTCCACGGCCCGGACGGTGTCGTATGCCTTGCTCACCTGGTCGAACGCGACCACCGAGGCTGTCGTTGTCATACGGCCATGGTGGCTTCGGGGGTGTCGGCGGGGGCAGTGTCGGGCGTCCGGAGTGCCGGATGACAGATGTCATGCCGCGCGGGTGACGACGCCGGACAGCCCCTGCCCGGTGGGGGGCAGGGGCTGTCCGTCCGGGCCGTGCGAGGTCAGTTCGGCTTGGTCTCGATGACTCCGACGCGCTCCGCCGGTGTCTTGCCTCGCAGGGCCTTGCGCAGCGCGGAGACGACGTCCTGCGGCAGAACGTCGCGCTTGCCGCTCGCGCCCTCGATCTGCACGCCCTCGAAGGTCGTGCCGTACGCCTCTTGCAGCGCCTTGAGGTTGTAGGTGTCCACGAGCTTGCCGTCGACGGCCTTGAAGCCGAGGATCTTCGGCAGGGACACGGGGCCGAAGTCGATGCTGTGGGCCGCGTCGGTGCGAACGGTGACCAGGTCGGACATCGCGGGCTGCGCGAACTCCTTCAGCATCCGGTCGACCTCGGCGTTCGACACCGTCGGCTTCCGGGAGGTGGTCGGGAGCGTCACCGCGCCCGCCGTGCCGGTCTCCACCTGGGTGCGGTAGGCCTCCTCGACCGCGGCGGTCGACTTGTCGACGTCGATGCCCTGGCCCGCCTTGCCGTACACGGCGACGGCCTTGCCGCCCTGGAACTTGATGGTGCCGTCGGACGACGAGCCGGAACCGCCCGCTGCGGTCTCCAGGGACGCGTGCAGCTTCTCCTCGTCGATCGGCATGACGGGAGTGACGACGCGGTGGTTGCCGAAGAGCGAGCCGATCACGGAGACCGGGTTGTAGTCGCTCTTCGCCGCCGCGTCGGCCGTGGCGTCCATGTCGAACTGGAGGCCCGCGTTGTCCGGGTCGAGGGGCACGGTCCTGCCGCCCACGGACAGCTTCAGCGGCTTGCCCGCACGGTCGTCGAAGGCGGCGTCGAGCTTCTTGACCGCGCCGTCGCGGGTGGTGCCGCCGATGTCGACGCCGAGGACGCTGGTGCCCTTGGGGACATCGGTGCGGTTCATCAGCAGGCCGGCGCCGTAGACGCCGCCGGCGACGACGACCACGCCGACCGCGAGCAGCACGAGCTTGTTGCGCCCCTTCTTCTTCGGCGCCTTCGAGGAGCTCGCCGGGGGCGGGGAGACCGGCTCGGGCAGCTTCGGGGCCCCGTGCGGCACCGGGCCCTCGCCGGGCGCGCCCGGGCCGAACGGAGAGGCCGCGCCGGACGGTACGACCGGGATGCCGCTGGTGACGGTGTGCCCGGAGACGTTGTCGTGGCGGGGGCCGTAGCCCTGGCCGTCCGGTTCGGGGGCCGGCTTCTGCGGGGTGAGGATGGCGGTGTCGTCGCTCATGCCGCCGCCGGGGGCGCCGCCCAGGGGGCCGGGACCGCCGGCACCCGCAGGGCCGCCGGGGTTGGCCGTACCCGGGCCGCCAGGGCCACCGGGGCCTCCGGGGCCGCTCTTGCCGGCGGGGCGGCCGGGTGCGCCCGGGCGGCCGGGGCCACCAGGCCCGCCTACGGCTCCGGGGCCGGCGGGGGCGCCGGGGCCTCCCGGTCGGCCGGGGTCGTTGAAGGCGCTGGGGGCGCCGGGGCCGCCGGGCGTGCCGGGGCGACCGGGCTCGTCGAAGGCGCCGGGGCCACCAGGACCACCGGGCCTGCCCGGCTCGTCGAAGCCGCCGGGCCCACCAGGACCGCCAGGCCTACCGGGGCCGCCCGGGGCACCTCGTCCACCCGGTCCGGCGAAAGCGCCGGGACCGCTCTGCTCGGTGAAGCCGCCCGGTGCGCCGGGCGCACCGGCCGGCGGCGCCATCGGGCCGTCTCCGGTGACCGGACCGCCGGTCGGGCCGGCCGGGCCCTGGGAGCCGGGGCCGCCCTGGCCCACACGGTCGTTCTCCGAGAAGTAGGGCAGATCGTCGCGGCGCGGTTCGCCACCACCACTGCCACTGCCACTGCCCGGGGCGGGACGCGAACCGTTGCCCAGCGGGCCCGCCGCCAGTGCCTCGGTGACGTCGAAGGAGCCGGTGCCGCCGCCGTGCCCGGGCGCGACGGGTCCACCGGTCGCGCCGCCGGGGAGCCCGGCACCGTTCGTACCGCCGGACCGGGAACCACCCGGCGCGCCCATGGAACCGACCACGCCTCCGGGCCGCCCGGCACCGGGCCGAGCCCCGCCGGACGCACCGGCACCGGGAGCGCCCGCACCAGGGGCGCCCGCGCCGGAACCGCCCGCCGCCGGGTTCGAACCGCCCGGCAGACCGGCCCCGTTGGTGGAGCCGCTGCCCTGACCGCCCGGGCCCGTGCCGGACTTGCGGGGCGCGAACCAGTCGCTGGTCGGCTTGTCGTCGGCGGACTGCGCGGGCTCGACGGGAGGCTCGACCGTGCCGGTGCCCCTGGAGGTGACGGCACCCGGCGCGGACGTCTCGTTGCCGGTGCCCGCACCGGTCCCGGTGTCGCCCGAGCCCGCCGTGTCCCCGACGGGCTTGCGCACCACGACGGGCGGAATGGGCCGTGACCCGGGGATGTTGATCCGGATCCGGGTCGTCAGCGTGGTCTCGGTCTTGCGTTCCTCCGGCCGCGCGGCCGAACGGCCCGCGTCCGTACCGCCGTCGGAGACCTTCGGGGTCCCGTACGGCGGCGTACCCGACGGGTAGGCGGATCCACCGCGCCCGTTGGGCCCGGAGGACGGAGTGTCAGTTTCACGACTCAAGGCAGGTTCTCCCGGTTGGCTCCGCCGCCCGACACAACCTCACGCGGGCAGCTCGGCGGCGCGCACCACCATACTGGCCACTTCTGGCCCGTATCCCACGACCGCCGGGAATCCCACACCGGACCCCCACGGGCGCGTCCTGGCGAAGTGGTACGTCACTTGGCAAGTCGGACGGGACCGCCGTCTGGTTGCCGCCCCGGGGCAAGGGTGGCGCACATCACAGCCACACCGATGCCCCCGAGCAGGTAGAGATAGGAGCCGCTCCCCGCGGCGAAGAGGAAGTCGCCCTCGGGGCGGCTGGCCGTGAGCAGGATGACGGCGAGCATCCAGCCGGCGGCGGCCGCGACGCCTCCGACCCGGCCGCGGGTGACGCGTGCCGCGCCCAGGACGGCTCCGGCCTCCCCGGCGAGGGCGAGCAGCAGTCCGCCCGGGAACCACGCGGGCTGCACCAGTGCCCCGGCCACGCCGACCACGGCGCCGAGCAGGAAGAACCCCAGGCAGGCGGTGACCCGTGCGGCGGACGGCGGCCGCATGGGCTGGGCGAGCATCGGACTCCGGTCACTCATGAGGCCTCCTCGACACCGGCGAACAGGTCCGTCTCCCGCTCACCGGGACCCCGCTCGCCTCGCACCAGCTCGTAGTACTCGGTCGTGAGGATCGGCTGGGCGAGTTCGTTGGACAGCACGAAGTACGGCTCGGCAACGGTGATCTGGGTGGCGTGGGCGCGCATCGCGGCGGCCTTGGCGGCGGCGTGGGCGGTGCCGTCGATCACCGCGGTGATCTGCTCCTCGGCGACCACACCGGGTACGTCGTCGACCGCGGCCGCCTTGGTGAAGGGGAGGCCGGGCAGGTCGTCACGGAGCCGGGCGAAGGACTCCTCCACAACGGGCCGGGGGACCCGGTTCCAGTAGACCTTCGGGACCGGCCGGCCGGCCTCGGCGGAGAGTTCGGCCGCGCGCATGGCGACGCGGTGGGCCTGGATGTGGTCGGGATGGCCGTAGCCGCCGTTGTCGTCGTAGGTGACGAGGACCTGGGGGCGTACCTCGCGGATCACCTCGACGAGGTGTGCTGCGGCCTCGTCGACGTCGGCCTGCCAGAAGCAGCCGGGGTCGTCGTTGTCGGGCAGGCCCATCATCCCGGAGTCGCTGTAGCGTCCGGCGCCGCCGAGCAGGCGGACGTCCTGGACGCCCAGCTCGGCCATGGCGGCGGTGAGCTCGCTCCGGCGGTGCTGGCCCAGGGCGGGGCCGCTCAGGTGCGCGAGCTCGGGCGGGATGACCTCGCCGCGTTCGCCGAGGGTGCAGGTGACCAGGGTGACGTGGGCACCCTCGGCCGCGTACCTGGCCATGGTGGCGCCGTTGTTGATCGACTCGTCGTCCGGGTGCGCGTGCACGAGCAGCAGACGACGGGAGGGCAGTTCCGTCATGGGGCCAGCCTATGAGGCCCGGGGCGGCTGGTCGGCGCGCCCCCGGGCCGTCATCCCTCGTCGTGCTCTTCCGCGTCGTCGGTCCGGTAGCGCGGCAGGCCGCTCGTGGAGATGGTCCACTCGCCGATGGTGACGTCCTCGCCGTAGACGAAGTTCTTGCGCACCGCGTAGCGAGGGCCCTCCGGTGTGGAGTGGATGTCGGTGAGGACGGCACCGGTGCCGGTACGGGGGTCGAAGATCGCGTAGATCGGAATGCCGAGCAGCGGATAGTCGCGCATCTTGCCCACCCAGTCGTTCTCCGGGCTGGACCGGGAGACGATCTCGATGGCGGCGACGACCGTACGGGGGTCGACGGAGCCTTCGACGTCGAGGTCGGCCCAGGCGATCACCATCACGTCCGGATGCCGCATGATGCCCTCGGGCACGTCTTCCACGTCAGGCGTGCCGTTGTGGGCCAGCAGGTCGTCCGGCATGACCTTCTCCAGACGGCGGCTGACGTGCGCGGCCGTGACCTCGTGCGGGCCTCCCGGCGACATCATGTCGTGCACGATCCCCTCTTTGGTGACTTCGAACTTCCCGGGGAGGGTGTCGTCCAGCGACCGCACGACATCCCTCATGGACCGGTACAGATGGGAGCCGTCCTGCCGCGCGTTGCCGGATGCGGTGGTCATGGCGCTCGCTCCTCGTCGTCTGTGCCCAGGGGCAAGGATCGTCACGTTCATGCTAGGCGGCCTCCTGCTGGTCGGAGCGGCAGTCGCGGCAGCGGGCCGCGGGGTCGGATGAGCGGAAGCCCCGGTCGCAGCCGTCGCAGTTCCGCATCGCCGACGGGGACGGCCGCGGTACGGCCGGTGCCCGGAACGGTGGCGGAGGCGGAAGCCGGTCGGCAAGGCGGTGGGCCAGGAAGGCCGCGGGGCGGCGTACGCCCTCGGGCGGCAGGTCGGCGCTCAGGGCCCGGCGTACGGCGGCGGGGGCGACGTCCCGCTCCAGCCAGGCGGCGACGCCGGGGGCCAGGTGGGCCGTGTCGCGGGCGGAGAGCAGCAGCCGGGGGTCGTGCCGGTGGAGGTCCGCGAGGAGGTCGGTGGCGGCTTGGAGGAGGGCGGGGGCGGGATACGCGGGCCGGGGTACGTCCGGGAGCGGTTTGCGGGGTGCTCGTCGCTCACGCGTCCCGTGCGGTGCTGGTGCGCGCTCTTCGCAGGCCTCGGGAGGCTGCGGTTCCGTGGCCGCCAGGGTCGCCTCGGCGGGGTGGCACGCCGCCACGGGCTGATTGCAGGAGGTCGTGCGGGTGACGATGCGGCCGGTGGGCGTGCGGACGCGTTCGCGGCGCAGATACCCGTGGGCCTCCAGTTCGCGCAGGGCGGCGGCGATCCGGGTAGCCCCCTCGGGGAACCGGGCGGCGAGGGCCTTGATGTCGACCCGGGCGCCCTTGGGCAGCGACTGGAGGTGGCAGGCCAGGCCGATGGCGAGGAGGGACAGCTCGGGGTGCTGGGTGAGGTGGTTGCCGATCACCGTGAAGCGGGTGGTGTGGCGGGTGTTGTCGTGCTGGAGCCCGCCGGTGCGGTGGGCAGTGCCGGGCCGCCGGTTCGGGTGCATGTTGCCCGCAACGCGGGCCTGGGCGTGCGGGGGCGCGCTAGGGTTCTGCATATCCATCAGGAAGGTCCGATCTTCCTCGGTGGTCAGGCCCTCGCACTGGGATTGGCGTCCCGGCGGGGGCCGTTTCATGTCTGCGGTTGTGGTGGTGGTGCGTTGCGCTGAGCGTCGGGCCTCGGGGGTCGCGAAATCCAGCCGGTTCGGGGATGTTCACCCGCCCGAGTGAGCGCGGGCCGCGGGCGGGAGGGGTGGGCTTGGCGGGGTCCTTTCTCCCCTCGGTTCTTTGTCTTTCAGTCGCCGACGGCACCGGAGCGTGAGGGTGCGGGTTCCGGTGCCGTGAAGCTCAGTTCGGCCCAGACGGTCTTGCGCGGGGACAGTCCCTCTGTCACTCCCCAGCGGTCGGCCAGCGCCTCAACGAGCAGCAGGCCTCGGCCCGACTCAGCCACGGCGTCGGGCGCTCGGAGCACGGGCAGCCGGTCGCCGCGCGTGTCGGTGACCTCGATGCGGACCGTGGCGCCGACCACGTAGAGCGTCAGGCGGAAGCTGCGGCCGGGGAGACGGCCGTGGGTGGCCGCGTTGGCCGCCAGTTCGGCGACGACGTGGCTCGCCCTCTCGTGCGGAAGCCCCCAGCTCCGGAGCGCGTCGACCGCGAGCAGGCGGGCGAGGCGGGCACCGCGCGGTGTGGACGACAGCAGCACGGTGAAGTTGCGGACCTCGCCCCTGGGTTCGGGTCGGGTCCCAGGTCCGGCGATTTCCTGAGTTTCCTGATTCACGTCACTCAGCGTGGCCGACCAGCCTTACCGTGATGCGTGATTGCCCTGTTACGTAGAGCAACCGTCCAAGGTCTGTCCGGTGCTGTCCGGACTGTCGACGCTGTTCCCACAGGCAGGGCGTGACGCACTACGGAGGGGTACGCATGTCGGTGAACGGTGAGGTGGAGCAGACGGAGGAGCCGGGCTGGGAGGTGGACCCGGACGACGACTGGGCGCTCGCCGTGGTCGCCACGGTGGGACGGCAGTTGAGGCTCCGCCGGGAAGCGTCCGGGCTGCGGGTCGGCGACTTCGCGGCGGCGGTCGGGTACGGCGAGGACCTCGTCTACAAGATCGAGAGCGGCAAGCGGATTCCCCGGCCCGACTATCTGGACACGGCGGACAAGGCATTGGATGCCGGGGGTCTTGTCGCGGCGATGAAGGAGGACGTGAAGAAGGTCAGGTACCCGAAGAAGGTGCGGGATCTGGCGCAGCTGGAGGCGCGGGCGGTGGAGCTTCAGCTCTACGACCCCTTGAACATCCATGGGCTGTTGCAGACGCCCGATTACGCACGTGGGCTGCTCCTCATGAGGCGCCCTGCCTACTCTGCGGAGGAGGTGGAGCGATTCATCTCCGCTCGTGTGGCCCGCAAGGCCGTCTTCGAACGGGACCCTGCCCCTGAACTCAGTTTCGTCCTGGAGGAGTGGACGCTGCGGCGCCCGCTCGGCGGAACGGCAAGGCTGCGCCAGCAACTGCAACATCTGCTGGAGATCGGTCAGTCGCGGAACGTCGAGTTGCAGGTGATGCCGATGGACCGTGAGGAGCATGCCGGCCTGGCAGGCGGCATCGAGGTGCTGAAGTTCGAGGACGGCTCGATGGTGGGGCGCTCACCGGCAGTTGCCAACGGCCGACCGGTTTCCGAACTCAGGCAGCTCCGTATCCTGGAACTCCGGTATGGCATCATCCGGGCGCAGGCCCTCACGCCGCGCGAGTCGGCCTCATTCATCGAGCAACTGCTGGGGGAGACATGATCCGCAAGACCTCGTCCGGAGACGCCTCCGACCTGGCCTGGTTCAAGAGCAGCTACAGCAGCAGCAGCGAGGGCGACTCGTGCGTCGAGGTCGCCACCGAGCCCGGCACCGTCCACGTCCGTGACTCGAAGAACGTCGAGGGGCCCCGGTTGGCCTTCGCCCCCGCCGCGTGGGGCACCTTCGTGCCGTACGCGGTCGAGGGCTGAACCTTCGGCTCCCGCGGCGCGGTCAGAACTTGATGCTGCCGATCATGCCCGCGATGTTCGTCGTCAGCTCGTTGATCGTGGGAGCGACGGTCGAGGAGGCGAGGTAGAAGCCGAGCAGCACGCACACGACCGCATGCCCGCCTTTCAGTCCCGACTTCTTGATGAGCAAGAAGACGATGATCGCCAGCAGCACCACCGCCGAAATCGAGAGTGCCACGGCGGTCACCTCCAATGATCCACAAGGTCGCGGGGGGGGTCGGACTATGGGGGCATTAAATCCGTACAGCAGCCAGCAGGTTCATACCCACTATGCGACATTGATCATAACTATCCGTCCGTGCGCATCGATCGGCGCACTGCCGCACAAGGGGGCGCATGGCCAATATGGTCAGGGCATGACGACCGAGCCTGACTCCTTCCCCCGCCGGCACGCCCGCACCCAGCGCTTCACGCTCGGTGCGCCGCGTTCGTTCAGTGTGGCGCCCGACGGTTCACGTGTTGTGTTCCTGCGCTCCAGCTCCGGTACGGACCGGGCGAGTTCGCTGTGGGTCCTCGACACGGAGGGGGGCGGAGAGCGCGTCGCCGCCGACCCGCACGCCCTGCTGGGCGGCGCCTCGGAGGACCTGTCGCCCGAGGAGCGGGCGCGGCGTGAGCGCAGCCGCGAGGGCGGGGCGGGCATCGTCGGGTACGCCACCGACTCGGCCGTCGAGTTGGCCTCTTTCGCCTTGTCAGGGCGGCTTTTCGCGGCCGAGCTGCGGGCCGGGACGGCGCGTGGACTGCCCACGCCCGGGCCGGTGATCGACCCGCGTCCGTCGCCCGACGGGCGGCACATCGCCTACGTCGCGCGGGGCGCCCTGCGCGTGGTGGGCGCCGAGGGGGACGGCGACCGGGCGCTCGCCGAGCCGGAGTCGGAGAATGTCTCATTCGGACTCGCCGAATTCATCGCGGCCGAGGAGATGGGGCGTTCGCGCGGCTTCTGGTGGGCGCCGGAGTCGGACCGGCTGCTCGTGGCGCGGGTGGACGACACGCCGGTGGACCGGTGGTGGATCTCCGATCCGGCGCATCCGGGGCGGGAGCCGCAGCGGGTGGCGTATCCGGCGGCGGGCACCGGCAACGCGGAGGTGCGGCTGTTCGTGATCGGTCTGGACGGGTTGCGCACGGAGGTCGCCTGGGACCGGGCGCGGTATCCGTATCTGGCGCATGTCCACTGGTCAGCGGCGGGCGCGCCGCTGCTGCTCGTACAGGCGCGCGACCAGCGCAGCCAGCTGATCCTGGCCGTGGACCCGGAGTCGGGCGCGACGCGGATGGTGCACGCCGACGAAGATCGAACATGGCTTGATCTTTTCCCCGGGGTGCCGTGCTGGAGCCCGTCCGGGCAGCTGGTCCGGATCGCGGACGAGGGCGGTGCGCGGGTGCTGGCGGTCGGGGAACGGCCGCTCACGGGAGCGCAGTTGCACGTCCGGGCCGTGCTGGACGTCTCCGACGACGACGTGCTGGTCTCGGCGTCGGCGGGCGAGGAGGCCGGCGAGGCGGAGACGGGCCAGACGCATGTGTACCGGGTGAACGAGCTGGGCCTGGAGCGGGTGTCGCAGGAGCCGGGCGTGCACTCGGCGGTGCGGGCCGGGGACGTCACGGTTCTGGTCTCGGCGACGCTGAATCGGCCAGGTGTGCGGGTGCAGGTGCTGCGCGACGGGAAACCGACGGCGAGTGTCCCCTCTTACGCCGAAGACCCTGGTATGTCCCCCCGCGTGACGCTTACCGAGGGGGGCGCACGCCGCATCCCGTGCGCCGTGCTTATGCCTCGGGACTACGCCGGTGACACCCCCCTGCCGGTGCTCATGGACCCCTATGGCGGACCGCACGGGCAGCGGGTGGTCGCCGCGCACAACCCGCACCTCACCTCGCAGTGGTTCGCGGACCAGGGCTTCGCGGTGATCGTCGCGGACGGCCGCGGCACGCCGGGCCGCTCCCCGGCGTGGGAGAAGGGGATCCACCACGACTTCACGCTGTCGCTCGACGACCAGGTGGAGGCGCTGCGGGACCTCGCGGAGCGGTATCCCCTGGATCTGTCCCGGGTGGCGATCCGCGGCTGGTCCTTCGGCGGCTGGCTGGCGGGCCTCGCGGTGCTGCGCCGCCCCGATGTCTTCCACGCGGGCATCGCGGGGGCGCCGGTGACGGACTGGAGCCTCTACGACACGCACTACACCGAGCGCTACCTGGGCACCCCGGCGGAGCACCCGGAGTCGTACGCGACGAGTTCCCTCGTCACGGCCGACGGCCTGTCCTCCCCCGCCGAGCCGCACCGCCCCCTGATGGTCGTGCACGGCCTCGCCGACGACAACGTGGTCGTCGCCCACGCCCTGCGCCTCTCCTCGGCCCTCCTGGCCGCCGGCCGCCCGCACGAGGTGCTGCCGCTGTCCGGGGTCACGCACATCACCCCCCAGGAACAGGTCGCGGAGAACCTGCTCCTCCTCCAGGTCGACTTCCTGAAGCGCTCCCTGGGCATCTCCACCTGAGTGCACGGCAACGGGCCGGGGCGACATGGCGCGCCCCGGCCCGCTTACGGCACCCGCACGGCCGTACGCTGTCCAGCCTGACGCGTCCGTATATCGGGACCGGGTCGGCGAAGTTGCTTGCGTGTTAACGCAGTTGGCGGTGGTTTGTGGGCACTTGGGAGGCCACCAGCTCGGCTTCGAACCCGTCGGTGTTGACGAGGTAGGCGGCGTGGTGTTCCGGGCCCCCGGCGTGGGGATAGCGGTCGGCGAAGAGGGGCGTCCAGCCGTGTGCGGGCGCCTCGCGGGCCAGCACGTCGACCTCCGCGGCTGTCCCGGCGTGGAACGCCAGGTGGTTGAGGCCGGGCCGCATGCGGTCGTGCTCGGCTCCTCGCAGGGCAGGTGACTGCTCGACGACGAGGTACGTCACGCCCAAGCGCCAGCTGCGGCCGTGCTCCCACTCCTGGTAGGGGCCGTAGCCGAGGCGGGCCAGGAGCCAGCCCCATTCGCCTGTCGCCCGGGGCAGGTCGGGGACCCAGAGTTCGATGTGGTGCAGCATTCCTGACCCCTGTCGGAAAACGCCGGTTCCCGGTGCCCTCGGACGAGGGCACCGGGAACCGGAAGGGACGTCGTGCGTGGCCG
Source organism: Streptomyces sp. NPDC040589 (assembly GCF_055594445.1). Classification (NCBI taxonomy): domain Bacteria; kingdom Bacillati; phylum Actinomycetota; class Actinomycetes; order Kitasatosporales; family Streptomycetaceae; genus Streptomyces; species Streptomyces sp. NPDC040589. The sequence continues at coordinate 704,840 of NZ_JBVIWP010000001.1, forward strand.
TCAGGCCGCGTGGACCACGTCCTTCTCCTCTGCGAAGTGGCAGGCCGACTCGTGCGCCGCCGGGGTGTCCGCGTCCTCGAAGCGCGCGGGGATCGCCAGCAGGGGCACTTCCTCGGCGCACCTGTCCTGCGCCTTCCAGCAGCGGGTACGGAACCGGCAACCGGAGGGCGGGTTGGCCGGGGACGGCACGTCGCCGGTCAGGATGATCCGCTCGCGGCCTTCACGGGCCTCCGGATCCGGCACCGGGACCGCCGACAACAGCGCCTGGGTGTAGGGATGCGTCGGGTGGTCGTAGATCTGCTCGTCGGTTCCGATCTCGGCCATCTTGCCGAGGTACATGACCCCGACCCGGTCCGAGATGTGCCGGACGATCGACAGGTCGTGCGCGATGAAGAGGTAGGAGAGGTTGAACTCGTCCTGGAGCTTCTCCATCAGGTTGATGACCTGCGCCTGGACGGACACGTCCAGCGCGGAGACCGGCTCGTCGCAGATGATGATCTCGGGGTTGAGCGCGAGGCCGCGGGCGATGCCGATGCGCTGGCGCTGACCGCCCGAGAACTGGTGCGGATAGCGGTTGATGTACTCGGGGTTGAGGCCGACGACGTCCAGCAGGTCCTGGACCTTGCGACGGCGGTCGCCCTTGGGAGCCACCTCGGGGTGGATCTCGAAGGTCTCGCCGATGATGTCGCCCACCGTCATACGGGGGTTGAGCGAGGTGTACGGGTCCTGGAACACCATCTGGATGTTCCGGCGCACCGCCTTCAGCGCACGCCCGGACAGCTTGGTGATGTCCTGGCCCTTGTAGAAGATCTCGCCCGCGGTCGCCTTCTCCAGCATCATCAGCAGCTTGGCGACCGTGGACTTGCCACAGCCGGACTCGCCCACGATGCCGAGCGTCTCGCCCTGGTAGAGGTCGAAGGAGATGCCGTCGACCGCCTTGACCGCCCCGACCTGCTTCTTGAAGAGGACGCCCTGGGTGAGCGGGAAGTGCTTCACCAGGTTGCGCACCTGCAGGATCGGCTCGCCCCGCTCGACCGGCGCCTCGATCGCGGCGACCGCCTCCGTCTCGGAGTGGGCGTCGACGACCTCGACCTCGGAGACGTTCGGCGTGGCGTCCTGCGGCTCGTCGGTCTTGCTGAGCTCAGCCATGGATCGTCTCCTTCCAGAAGTGGCAGGCCGATCCGCGGCCGGCCAGCTCGGTGCCGTCCCGCTCGGCGACCGGGTGCAGCGCCGGAACGTCCGTACGGCAGACGTCCTGGGCCTGGGGACAGCGCGGGTTGAAGGCGCAACCGGTCGGGATGCGCAGCAGGTTGGGCGGCAGACCCTTGATCGCGTACAGCTCCTGGCCCTTCTGGTCCAGGCGCGGGATCGAGTCCAGCAGACCCTTGGTGTACGGGTGCGCGGGCCGCTTGTACAGCTCGTGCACCGGGGCGGTCTCCACGATCCGGCCCGCGTACATCACCGCGATCTTGTCCGCGACGTCGGCGACGACGCCGAGGTCGTGGGTGATCAGGATGAGACCCATGTTGTACTCGCGCTGCAGCTCCGCGAGCAGGTCCATGACCTGGGCCTGGACCGTCACGTCGAGGGCCGTGGTCGGCTCGTCGGCGATGATCAGGTCCGGCTCCAGGGCGAGCGCCATCGCGATCATGATGCGCTGGCGCATACCGCCGGAGAACTGATGCGGGTAGTCGTTCACCCGGGCCGCGGCGGCCGGGATCTTCACCCGGTCCATCAGCTCGATCGACTTGGCCTTGGCGTCCTTCTTGGACATGCCCTGGTGGACGCGGAACATCTCGCTGAGCTGGTAACCCACGGTGAGCACCGGGTTCAGCGAGGACAGCGCGTCCTGGAAGATCATCGCGATCTTGCTGCCGCGGATCCTCCGGCGCTCCTCGTTGGACATCTTCAGCATGTCCTGGCCGCGGAAGAGGATCTCCCCCTTCGGAATGCGGCCGGGCGGCATGTCGAGGATGCCCATGATGGCCTGGGCGGTGACGGACTTGCCGGAGCCGGACTCGCCGAGCACGGCGAGCGTCTCGCCCGCGGCGACGGAGTAGTTGACGCCGTTGACGGCCTTGGCGACCCCGTCACGGGTGCGGAACTCCACGTGCAGGTCGCGGACTTCGAGCAGCGGGCGGCCCGAGTCCTCGGCGCCGTTGGGCGCGGGACTCTCGGCCGTTTCATCGATGGTGGTCACGTACGCCTCCCTCAGCGCAGCTTGGGGTCGAGGGCGTTGCGTACCGCATCGCCGAACATCAGGAACGAGAGCACCGTGATCGAGACCATCACCGACGGGATGATCAGGGTGTGGGGGGCGATACGGAGCTGCTCACGTCCACGCGCCACGTCGCCGCCCCAGGACACCGCCGTGTCACCGAGGCCCACGCCCAGGAAGGACAGGGTGGCTTCGGCCGCGATGTAGCCGCCGAGCGCGATGGTCGCCACGACGATGATGGGCGCGAGCGCGTTGGGCAGGATGTGCCGGAAGAGGATCCGGGACGTCGACGCGCCGAGTGCCTTGGCGGCCACCACGTAGTCCGCCTGCTTGATGGTGATCACAGCACCGCGGGCGACACGGGCGATCTGGGTCCAGCCGAGGAAGGCGAGGGCCATGATGACGACCCAGACGGTGCGGTCGTCGAAGGAGTTGAGCACCACCAGGGCACCGAGCAGGAACGGGATGCCGAGGAAGATGTCGGTCACCCGCGAGAGCAGGGTGTCGGTCCAGCCGCCGAAGTAGCCGGCGATCATGCCGATGACCGTGCCGATGACGGTGACGGCGAGGGTGACGCCCACGGCGACGGTGATCGAGGCGCGGGCACCGTAGACGACCCGTGCGTAGATCGAGCGGCCCTGGACGTCGTAGCCGAACCAGTCCGGGGCGAAGAGGTGGCCCCAGTTCGGCTTCCCGAGGTAGTGCTTGGCCAGATCGGCGTCGCGCGGCGAGGCGCTGGTGAACAGTCCCGGCCAGAGCGACATCACCAGCAGGAACACGATCAGCACGGCCGATATCAGGAACAGCGGGTTGCGCCGCAGGTCGTGCCAGGCGTCGGACCACAGGCTGCGCGCCTTCTCGGGAGCCGGGCCGGAGTCGGTCACGACGACGCCCGCGGTGCTCACGGTGTCACCGGGAAGGGCTTCGACCTTCTTCTCGACGGTTTTGTCAGGCATACCGGATCCTCGGGTCCAGGACCGCGTAGAGCAGGTCCACGATCAAGCTGGCAGCGAGGTAGATGAGCACCATCAGCGAGGCGATTCCCACGACCGTGGCGCCCTCGCGCCGGCTGAGGGCGTCGTAGATCTCGATACCGATACCCCGCACGTTGAAGATGCCCTCGGTCACGATGGCGCCGGTCATCAGGCTGCCGATCTCGATACCGAGGAAGGTGACCACGGGAATCAGCGAGTTGCGCATCAGGTGGACACCGACGACACGGCGGCGCGGCAGCCCCTTGGCCACGGCGGTGCGGATGTAGTCGGAGCGCAGGTTCTCCGCGATCGACGTCCGGGTCAGCCGGGCGACGTAGGCCAGTGAGAGCGACGCCAATACCGTCGCGGGCAGCGCGAGTTGGGAGAAGTCCGTCGAGTCGGTCACCGTGGGCGTGGTCACCGACCACTTGAACGCGAGCAGGTACTGCAGCAGGAAGCCCAGCACGAAGGACGGCATCGAGACGAGGATCAGCGTCAGCGTCAGCAGTCCGCGGTCCCGCAGCGTGTCGGGGCGCAGGCCGGCGACGACACCGAGGCCGATGCCCACGACCGTGACGAAGGTGAAGGCGAAGAGCGTCAGTCTGATCGTCACCGGGAACGCGTCGGCGATGACGTCCGCGATGGGCCGCTGACTGGCGATCTGGGTACCGAAGTCGCCCTGGAACAGCCCGATCATGTAGTTCGCGTACTGCTGAATGAGCGGCTGATCGAGGCCGAGGTCCTTCTTGATGCTCGCGACCACCGTCGGGTCGTACGCCTGATCCCCCATCATCGCCCGGACGGGATCGCCGGGCAGGGCGTACATCATGCAGAAGATGAGCAGGGTTGACCCGATGAAGACCGGGATCATCTGGAGCAGTCGTCGTGCGACATAGCGCCCCATAGGTGCCTCCGTGAGGGGTTAACGCAGGTGCGGGGGCCGTCTCTTGGTGACGAGACGGCCCCACGCACCTCCCACCGCCACCGGAGCGGCGGCGGGCTTACGGCCTAGTGGGAAGAGCCTGCGAGGCTCCTCTTACTTGGTGGTGACGGCCCACACTTCGAGGTCACCGTGGAAGTCGACGTTGACGTTGTCGACGTTCTTACCGTGGCCGCCGTTGATGCGGTAGTACCAGAGCGGGATGGCCGGCATGTGCTCGACCAGCTTCTTCTCGACCTCCTGGAAGGCCTTCACCGACTCGTCGAGGGACTTGGCCTTGTCGGCCTTGTTCATCAGCCCGTCGATCTCCTTGTTGGAGAAGCGACCGTTGTTGGCCTCGGCGGTGGTGTGGTAGAGCTCCTTCATGAAGTTGGCGTTGACCGGGTAGTCGGCGACCCAGCCACCGCGGTACATGCCCTTCACCTGGTCGTTGTCACGGGCCTCGAGGTCCGTGGCGAAGTCGGGCTTCGGGTCGCCGACGCAGTCGACGCCGGTGGCCTTGCGGATGGACTCGCAGACCGCGGTCACCCACTCCTTGTGCCCACCGTCGGTGTTGTACTGGACGGTGAACTTGTTGCCCGGAACGCCACCGCCCTCCTTGATGAGCTGCTTGGCCTTCGCCGGGTTGTACGTGAACACGTCGGTGTCCAGGTTCTGGTTGCCCTTGACGCCAGGAGGCGTGAAGCCCTTGGCCGGCGTACGGGTGTTGTTCAGAACCGTCTTGGTGATCGTGTCACGGTCGATCGCCATCGACAGACCCTGCAGGACCTTCGGGTCGATGTCCTTGAAGGTCTTGGAGTAGAACGCCGGCGTCAGCGTCTGGATGGCCGCGTACGGCTGCTCGATGGCGCCGTCGCCCAGGTCCTGCTTGTACTTCGGCAGGTCCGTCGGGCCGACCTGGCGGATCATGTCCAGGTTGCCGGAGACGACGTCCTTGTAGGCGGCCTCGAGCGTCGTGTAGGCCTTGAACTGGACGCCCTTGTTCTTCGCCTTGTTCGGGCCCTGGTACTCGTCCCAGGCCTTGACCTGGATGAGCTTCTTGTGGTCCCACTTCTCGAACTTGTAGGGACCGTTGCCGACCGGCTTCTGGCCGAAGGCCTTCGGGTCGTCGTAGAAGACCTTGGGCAGCGGGGCCCACGTGGTGTAGCCCAGCTTGTAGTTGAAGTACGGCATGGTGTTCTTCAACTCGATGGTGAAGGTGTGGTCGTCCACGGCCTTCAGACCGGACATGGCCTCGGCCTTCGGGTCACCCTTCTCCGGGTGGACGTCGTCGTAGCCCTTGATGTCCTGGAACCAGAAGGAGTTCTGCTGGTTGTTCTTGATGTTGGCGTACCAGTTCCAAGCGTCGATGTACGACTTGGAGGTGACTTCCTCGCCGTTGTGGAACTTCCAGCCCTTCTTGAGCTTGACCGTCCACGTCTTGGAGTCCTTGGTGGTGACCGACTCGGCGTTCGTGTAGACGATGTTGCCCTTGGCGTCGAAGTCCAGCAGCTGGGTGAAGAGCGCCTGGATGACGTACGAGCCGTTGGCCTCGTTGGTGTCGGCCGGGACGAGCGGCTTCTGCGGCTCGCCGACGTCGATCGACACATAGCCGGCAGGTCCGGAACCCTTGCTCTTTCCCTCACCATCACTGTCGCCGCCGCAGGCAGTGGCGGCCAGAGCGACGACTATCGCCCCCGCGACCCACTTGGCGCTCTTGGCACCGCGCATGGGTTCCTCCTATGAAGTCATTGGTTCACCGCGAAGGGAGCACACGACACATCACGGCCCCCGCCCGTCGCCGGTGCCGGAATTCGTCGAGTGCCCCCGCGCTCGTGAGTCGCGCCGCTGCCGGCTACTGACCCGTACATCCGAGCTCTACGCGCCTAACTATCTGCCAAACACTGGGACCGAACCACACCCTCGAGGTCTCGGTTCGATCACAGCTCGCGTATACATCTTCCAAAATCCGGACAAAGGGTTTGGTGAAAGATCCCTGCGAAACGGACTTGTTACACATCTATCGGTGGCAGGTGTCCGCATTCCGGACGCGAGAATGAGATAAACGGGTTGCGGCTCCCGTGGCTGCCGTGCAGGGTGCCCCGGGCAGCTGTCGCCCTCTCAAAAGGCCTCCGCCGCAGGGCCGTTGTACGGCACCGAATCCGGGCAGGGCGAAGCACTTCCGCGACAGGCTAGTGGGAGCGGGGCGTTCCGGACGGCTTTCCCCGCCAAATCGAGGGTTTTCCCTCACCCTTCCCTTCGCGTCGCCTCTTCTTCACGACGACGACGCCGGGCACCCCGCATCGCGGGGTGCCCGGCGTCGTCGTGCGGCGGCAGGCGTCAGCCGTGCTTGGCGCGGCTCGCGGCGCGGGCGCGCTCGCGGGCGTCCAGGTTCACCTTGCGGATGCGCACGGCCTCCGGGGTGACCTCGACGCACTCGTCGTCGCGGCAGAACTCCAGGGACTGCTCCAGCGACAGCTTGCGCGGCGGGACGATCGCCTCGAACGAGTCGGCCGAGGAGGACCGCATGTTGGTGAGCTTCTTCTCCTTGGTGATGTTGACGTCCATGTCGTCGGCGCGGGAGTTCTCGCCGACGATCATGCCCTCGTACACCTCGGTGCCCGGCTCGGTGAACAGCACGCCGCGCTCCTGGAGGTTGGTCATCGCGAACGCGGTGACCGCACCGGCGCGGTCGGCGACCAGGGAGCCGTTGTTACGGGTCTGGAGCGTGCCGAACCAGGGCTCGAAGCCCTCGTGGATGGAGTGGCCGATGCCCGTGCCGCGGGTCTGGGTCAGGAACTCCGTACGGAAACCGATCAGACCGCGGGAGGGGACGACGAACTCCATGCGGACCCAGCCGGAGCCGTGGTTCGACATGTTGTCCATGCGGCCCTTGCGCACGCCCATGAGCTGCGTGACCGCGCCCATGTGCTCCTCGGGCACGTCGATCGTCATGCGCTCGACGGGCTCGTGCGTCTTGCCGTCGACCTCCTTGGTGACGACCTGCGGCTTGCCGATGGTCAGCTCGAAGCCTTCCCGGCGCATCGTCTCGACCAGGATGGCGAGCGCGAGCTCACCACGGCCCTGGACCTCCCAGGCGTCCGGCCGCTCGGTGTCCAGCACGCGGAGGCTGACGTTACCGATCAGCTCGCGGTCGAGGCGGTCCTTGACCTGGCGGGCGGTGACCTTGCGGTCCTTGACGGCCGCCTTGTTGTCGGCGCCCTTGCCGGTGGCGCCACGGCCGACCAGCGGGGAGGTGTTGGTGCCGATGACCATGGAGATCGCGGGCTGGTCGACCGTGATCAGCGGCAGCGCGACCGGGTTCTCCGGGTCGGCCAGGGTCTCGCCGATCATGATGTCCGGGATACCGGCGACCGCGCAGATGTCACCGGGGCCGGCCATCTCGGCCGGCTTGCGGGTGAGCGCCTCGGTCATCATCAGCTCGGTGATGCGGACGTTGCTGACGGACCCGTCGCGCTTCATCCACGCGACCGTCTGGCCCTTGCGCAGCTCGCCCTGCTCGACGCGGAGCAGCGCGATACGGCCGAGGAAGTTGTCGGCGTCCAGGTTGGTGACGTGGGCCTGGAGCGGGGCGGCCTCGTCGTACGTCGGCGCCGGGATGTGCTCCAGGATCGTGGAGAAGAACGGCTCCAGGCTGGTGGAGTCGGCGGGGACCGTGCCGTTGTCCGGCTTGGTCAGCGAGGCGATGCCGTCGCGGCCGCAGGCGTAGACGATCGGGAACTCGATCTGCTCCTCGTCGGCGTCCAGGTCGAGGAAGAGGTCGTAGGTCTCGTTGACGACCTCGTCGATCCGGGAGTCCGGGCGGTCCGTCTTGTTGATGCACAGGATGACGGGCAGGCGCTGCTGCAGCGCCTTGCGCAGCACGAAGCGGGTCTGCGGCAGCGGGCCCTCGGAGGCGTCGACGAGCAGGACGACACCGTCGACCATCGACAGACCGCGCTCGACCTCGCCACCGAAGTCGGCGTGACCGGGGGTGTCGATGATGTTGATGGTGATGACGTCCCCCCCGTCCTTCGGGTGGTACTTCACCGCCGTGTTCTTGGCCAGGATCGTGATGCCCTTCTCACGCTCCAGGTCGTTCGAGTCCATCATGCGGTCGTCGACGCCCTCGAGCTGGTGGGCGGCGAAGGCACCGGCCTGCTTCAGCATGCCGTCGACGATGGTGGTCTTGCCGTGGTCGACGTGGGCGACGATAGCGACGTTGCGGATGTCGTGGCGCGTGGCCATATTGCGGCGTTCTCCCGGAGTGTGAGGAATGCCCTGCGCGGACGTCTGCGGTGCGCGGGCCCTGCCGGGCTCAACATGCCACGGCCGCTCCCCATGGTACGGGGCTGCGGCCGCAGAGGTTAGCCGGGATACGTCGGCGCAGGTCAGGCCTTCTACGCGGCCTCGGATCGGGCGGGACAGGTCCGCTGGGCGGCGACTAGGCCGGCCGCTTCGTCCGAGGGCTCCTCGGAACAGGACAGGAAACCGGCGCCGGTGCCTTCCCAGGTCCGCACCTGCCCCTTGGCCGGCTCGCTGTCCCCACAGGTGTAGGTGAAGTCGGCCTCGACCAGGTCGATCGCCGCCCAGGCGTAGTAGGCGCCGTGGTGGTCGCCGGTCGCCGACTCGAAGTAGTGGTCGTCCTGGGGCCGCACCGTCTCCGACGGGCCCGCGAGCGGTTCATCGACCTTCAGATGCCTGCCCAGGGCCTTGATCACACCGGCCGCGTCGGCACCCTTGGGCGTACCGGTCACCGAAGGGCCGGTACACCGTGTCGCCGAGGGGCTTGAGGCGGGCCGTGCGGGAGGCGGTCCTCTTCTTGATCCTGATCGGGTCGGACAGCGCGGTCAGACGCTGCTCCCGCCGGACGCCGGACCAGGCGTACGCAACGTCCGCACAGGCGTCGGCCTTGTCGTCCCCGCCGCCGCCCGGCTCCCCCGTGCACGCCGTCAGCCCGTCATCAGCACCCCGATGACCAGTCCTGCCGCGCGGGTCAGCCGTACCGTGCCGCGCATACGCCGGCCCCCGTCCCCGTGTACGGACGCCCGGGCGCCCGGGCGCCCGCATCATGATCACTGTCGCGTTCATGATGCGGGCGCCCTGCGGAGGTGGCAAGGGAGCTACGGAGTGGCGGAGCCCTTCGCCGACGGGCCCGACGCCGGCTTCGCGCCCTTCTTCAGGAAGCCCATGTCCTCGTAGACCGGCGTGCCGAATCCGAAGGCGCCGGTGTTGACCAGGTTCTTGCGGGCGGCGATGAGCTGGGGGCGCTGGAAGAGGGGGATCGAGCCGGCCGCCGCCCAGATGCGGGAGTCCGCCTTGCGGATGAGGGAGCGGGACTCGCCCTCGTCGAGGGTGGCCACGGCCTGGTCGAAGAGCTGGTCGACCTGGTCGGTGCCGACGCGGGTGTAGTTCTGCTCGACGTTCAGCGAACCGTCGGCGGCCGGGACGGGCTTGGCATAGACGGGGCGGGCGTCGGTGGCGGGAAAGGGGGAGGCGGGCCAGGAGTACAGGGCGAGGTCGTACTGGCCGGACGCGATGTGGTCCTTGAAGTAGGACTCGTCGGAGACCTTGGAGATCTCCGTGCCGATGCCGACGCGCTCCAGCATGCGGGCGATGCGGTCGGCCACCGTGCGCAGCGTCTGGGAGCCGGGCCCGGAGGGGAGCACGAAGCGGAGGGTGAGCGGCTTGCCGTTCTTGGCGAGCGGGGCGGCCTCGCGGCCCGCCGGCGCGGCGGTGCCCATGGGGGCGTACGCGCCGGGGGCGCCGCCCTGGTGGGGCTGCTTGTACTGCTTGCCGTCCTGGGCGAGGTGGGCCGGGTCGTTCTCGCGGTGCGCCTTGCCGTCCTGCTGGTCCTTGCCGTCCGAGCCGACGATGTATTCGCCGTCGTCGTTCCCGGACTCGTCCCCGGAGGACTTGCCGGCCTTCTCGCCCTCGGCGCCGGCCGCCTTCTCCCCCTTCTTCTTCTGTTCCTTGATCGGGCCGCCCCGCACCCACCCGGCGTCCGCGAGCAGCGCCTGGGCCTCCTTGGTGTCCTGGCCGCCGAGGGCACCGCTGTTGTCGGCGTAGGCGGCCTGCCCGGACAGGGCGAGGTGGCTGCCGACCGGTACGGCGGGCAGTCCGAGGGGCTTCAGCACGGCCTTGGCCAGTTCCTTGCGGTCCAGGGCGCGGGCGACGGCCCTGCGGACGCGCTCGTCGGCGAGCGGCCCCTCGGCCCCGTTCAGGGCGAGCTGGGTGAAGGCCGGCTCCAGGGACTTGCGCACCTCGAAGCCGCGCAGGGCCTGCTGCTGCCGGGCGTGCTTGGCGGCCGCCTTGCGCGGCTTCTGGTCCGCCTCGGGGCCCATCACCGGGCTGCTGGAGCCCCGGGGGCGGGCGGCGACGGTGATGCGGCGGGCCTCGGAGGGGGCGATCTCGGCCAGGTCGAGGGTGCCGGCGGCCAGCTCTTTGGCCCGCTCGTCGCGCGGCACCGTGCGCAGCTCGATCTCGGAGAGCTTGGCCGGCCGGCCCCACCAGCGCGGGTTGCGGGTGAGGGTGATGCGCTCGTCCTTGCGGCTGAGCTTCTTCACCAGGAAGGGACCCGCGGTGACCTTGAGCTTCTTGCGTGCCCCGTCGTTGAAGGAGTTCGGGGTGCCCATGACGTCCTTCGGGTACAGCGGCGAGAACAGGGAGCGCCAGTCGGCGTAGGGGCGGCTGAAGGTGACCCGGACCTCCAGGGCGTTGTCCCCGCGCTCGATCTTCTGGATGCGGTCGTAGCCGGCGTTGCGGGCGGTCCAGTAGGCGGTGTCATTGCCCGACAGGGCGCGCCACTGGGCGGCGAAGTCGGCGGCGCTGATCTCCCTGCCGTCGCTCCAGACGGCCTGCTGGTCGAGCTTGTAGAGGACGACCTGCTTGGGCTCCGTCTCGACGACCTTCGCGGACTCCAGGTAGGCGGGGTTGGCCTCCGGGCGGCCCTCGGCGTTCATCCGGAACATCGACGGCAGGACGGCCTGGGCCACGCGGGTGGTGGTGGCGTCGGCGTCCGACTGGAAGGTGTTCAGGGTGTCGGGCACGGAGTCGACGGCCCAGCGCAGGGTTCCGCCGTCGGTGATCCGGTCGCGGGGGGCGGGCTGGATGTCCTGCCCGGCGAGCGGCTTGCCGGCCGGGTCCTCGGAGCCGCATCCGGCGAGCGCGGGAACCGCGAGCACTCCCGCGGTGAGGAGGAAGGCGACCGAGCGCGAGACCGCACGCGGGCCGACGCCGTGCTGGGACATCTGTGCTACCTCCGGAAAGCCGCGGGCGTTATGATCACTTTTGGCGGTATTTGGATTTCATCTGATGTATGCGGCCCACTGAAGAGGAAAGGGTTCGGCAACACAGGGCGACACGGCGGTCACGGGCGGAGAGTCACCCGTGCGGAGCAATACACGGCAAAAGCGCACCCATGCGCCTCGGCCAATCGATGCACATCCCTTCACAGCACAAGGTGTGACGCGCAACACTCGCAGGCGCATGAACGTTGCCGCCTTGGGCCTCGAAGGACCCGCGGAAGTGAGGGCAAGTCATGTCCGTTCACGACGAACTGACGTCAGTCCAGCGCAGTCTCGACGACCTGCTCCGGTCGGTGGGGCGCCTGGAGAAGCAGCTCGGCACCGGCGGCCTGGAGATGCGCCGCGTCCGTGCCGACGCCAACCATCTGCGCGAGAGCGTCGCCCTGCTGCGCGACGCCGCCGCCTCGCCGGCCGCACCGAAGCGCCCCGAGCTCGTCACCATCTCGGACGCGCCGTACGACTCCGCCCTGTGGCGCGACTCGGACGACGAGGGGCTCGGCGCCCGCGACCGGCGCGCTCCCTGACCGGTCAGGAGTCGTACGACCGGCACCTCCCCCGAACCCCGACCGGAGTCGTCACGTGACCACTGGTACGGAACCTCCCGCCACCGAACCCCAACCCAGAAGCGGCGGCGTACGGGCGGGTACGCGCGCCGCTATCTCCGCCCCGCACCTGCGCACCGACCGCTGGTGGCTGGCCCCGGCCGGCACGGCCGCCGGCCTGCTGGCCTTCATCGTCTACTCGACCTGGCGGGCCTTCGCCGACGCCCACTACTACGCGGCGCCGTACGTCTCGCCCTTCTACTCCCCGTGCCTGGCGGAGCGGTGCGAGCCGATGAAGGCCGGCCCGAACTGGGAGATCTTCGGCAGCTGGTGGGGCATCTCGCCCGCCATCATCATCCTGATCTTCCCGCTCGGCTTCCGGCTGACCTGCTACTACTACCGCAAGGCCTACTACCGGGGCTTCTGGGCGTCCCCGCCGGCCTGCGCGGTGGCCGAGCCGCACAAGAAGTACACCGGTGAGACCCGCTTCCCGCTGGTGCTGCAGAACATCCACCGGTACTTCTTCTACGCCGCGATCGCCGTCGCCGGGATCCTCACCTACGACACCGTGCTCGCCTTCCGCGACGAGAACTACGCGTGGGGCCACATGGGCCTCGGCACCCTGGTGTTCCTGGTCAACATCGTGCTGATCTGGGCGTACACGATCTCCTGCCACTCGTGCCGGCACATCGTCGGCGGCAAGCTCAAGCACTTCTCCAGGCATCCCGTGCGCTACCGGATGTGGCAGTGGGCCGGGAAGCTCAACGCCCGGCACATGCAGCTCGCCTGGGCGTCGCTGGTGAGCGTGGCGCTCGCCGACTTCTACGTCTATCTGGTCGCCTCCGGCGCCTTCGACGATCCGCGGTTCTTCTGATGAGGGGGGCGTTCTGATGTCCGTGGTCGACCGGCAGGAGTGGGACGTCGTCGTGGTGGGCGCGGGCGGGGCCGGACTGCGCGCCGCGATCGAGGCCCGCGAGCGGGGTGCCCGTACGGCCGTGATCTGCAAGTCGCTGTTCGGCAAGGCCCACACCGTGATGGCCGAGGGCGGCATCGCCGCGGCGATGGCCAACGTCAACACCGGCGACAACTGGCAGGTCCACTTCCGCGACACCATGCGCGGCGGCAAGTTCCTCAACCAGTGGCGGATGGCCGAGCTGCACGCGCGGGAGGCGCCGCAGCGGGTGTGGGAGCTGGAGACCTGGGGCGCGCTGTTCGACCGCACCAAGGACGGCCGGATCTCCCAGCGCAACTTCGGCGGCCACGAGTACCCGCGTCTCGCCCACGTCGGCGACCGCACGGGCCTGGAGCTGATCCGCACCCTCCAGCAGAAGATCGTCCAGCTGCAGCAGGAGGACTTCAAGGAGACCGGCGACTACGAGTCCCGGCTGAAGGTCTTCCAGGAGTGCACGGTCACGCGCGTACTGAAGGAGGACGGCCGGGTCTCGGGGGTCTTCGCCTACGAGCGCGAGTCCGGCCGCTTCTTCGTGCTCGAAGCACCGGCCGTCGTGATCTCGACCGGCGGTATCGGCAAGTCCTTCAAGGTGACGTCGAACTCATGGGAGTACACCGGCGACGGCCACGCCCTGGCCCTCCTCGCGGGCGCTCCCCTGCTGAACATGGAGTTCGTGCAGTTCCACCCGACCGGCATGGTCTGGCCGCCTTCGGTGAAGGGCATCCTCGTCACCGAGTCGGTGCGCGGCGACGGCGGTGTGCTGCGCAACTCCGACGGCAAGCGGTTCATGTTCGACTACATCCCCGACGTCTTCAAGGACAAGTACGCCGAGTCGGAGGACGAGGGCGACCGCTGGTACGACGACCCGGACAACAACCGGCGTCCCCCTGAGCTGCTCCCCCGCGACGAGGTCGCGCGGGCGATCAACGCCGAGGTGAAGGAGGGGCGCGGCTCGCCGCACGGGGGCGTGTTCCTCGACGTGTCGACGCGTATGCCCGCCGAGGTCATCAAGCGCCGGCTGCCGTCGATGTACCACCAGTTCAAGGAGCTGGCGGACGTCGACATCACGGCGGAGGCGATGGAGGTCGGGCCCACCTGTCACTACGTGATGGGCGGGGTCGCGGTCGAGTCCGACACGGCGGCGGCCCGCGGGGTGCCGGGGCTGTTCGCGGCCGGTGAGGTGGCCGGCGGCATGCACGGCTCCAACCGGCTCGGCGGCAACTCGCTGTCCGACCTGCTGGTGTTCGGCCGCCGGGCGGGCTGGCACGCGGCCGAGTACGCGGCGGGGCTGGCCGGGGCGCGGCCCGTCGTGGACGACGTCCAGGTCGACTCGGCGGCGGCCGAGGCCCTGCGGCCCTTCTCCGCCGAGGCGGAGATCGAGGAGCCCTCGGGCGGCCCGCCGGAGAACCCGTACACCCTGCACCAGGAACTCCAGCAGACGATGAACGACCTGGTCGGCATCATCCGCCGCGAACCGGAGATGAAGCAGGCCCTGGAGAAGCTGGCCGAGCTGCGGGTACGGGCGCGCCGGGCCGGGGTCGAGGGGCACCGGCAGTTCAACCCGGGCTGGCACCTCGCCCTGGACCTCAGGAACATGCTGCTGGTCAGCGAGTGTGTGGCGCGGGCCGCGCTGGAGCGCACCGAGTCGCGCGGCGGGCACACGCGTGAGGACCATCCGGGGATGGACCGCAAGTGGCGCCGTATCAACCTGCTGTGCGCGCTCACCGACCCGACGGGCGGGCTGGCGGCTGACCCGGTCCGCAGTCAGATCACCCTCACCAGCGAGACCACCGAACCCGTCCGTGCGGACCTGCTCGCCCTGTTCGACAAGGAGGAGCTGGTGAAGTACCTGGCCGAAGAGGAGCTGTACGAGTGAGCGGCTACGAGGCCCGCTTCAAGGTGTGGCGGGGCGATGTCGGAGGCGGCGGCCTGGAGGACTTCAGGGTCGAGGTGAACGAGGGCGAGGTCGTCCTCGACATCATCCACCGCCTCCAGGCCACACAGGCCCCCGATCTCGCCGTGCGCTGGAACTGCAAGGCGGGCAAGTGCGGTTCCTGCTCGGCCGAGATCAACGGCCGGCCGCGGCTGATGTGCATGACCCGCATGTCGGTCTTCGACCGCGAGGAGACGATCACGGTGACGCCGCTGCGGGCGTTCCCGGTCGTCCGCGACCTGGTCACCGACGTCGGCTTCAACTACACCAAGGCCAGGGAGGTCCCGGCCTTCGTACCGCCGGCCGGGGTCGCGCCCGGCGAGTACCGCATGATGCAGGAGGACGTCGACCGCTCGCAGGAGTTCCGCAAGTGCATCGAGTGTTTCCTGTGCCAGGACACCTGCCATGTCGTCCGCGACCACGAGGAGAACAAACAGGCGTTCGCGGGCCCCCGCTTCCTGATGCGGGTGGCGGAACTCGACATGCACCCCCTCGACGCGGCCTCGGAATCCGGCCTGGACCGCAAGACCACCGCCCAGGACGAACACGGCCTGGGCTACTGCAACATCACCAAGTGCTGCACTGAGGTCTGCCCCGAGGGCATCAAGATCACGGACAACGCGCTGATCCCCCTGAAGGAACGAGCGGTCGACCGCAAGTACGACCCGCTGGTATGGCTGGGCTCGAAGATCAGGAGGCGCTCTTCAGCAGGCTGAGGGCGGGCCGGCGCGCTCTGCCAGGTGCCGTACGTGCACATGGCCCTCCAGCGGATGGTCTGGCGGCTGCGCCGGGAGGATGCCCGTGAGGGGGTAGTGGCTCTTGTCCGCCACTCGGCAGGAGGCCGTGTTGTCCGTCTGGTGCAGGAGTTCGAGGCGGGTCAGGCCGGTGGGGGCGAAGGTGGTGAAGGCCCAGTCGGTCAGGGCGTGCAGGGCGCGGGGGGCGATGCCCCGGCCTCGTGCGTGTGCCGCTGTCCAGTAGCCGACCTCGGCGGACGTGGTCCCGGGGGCGATGTCCTTGAGGACCACGTGGCCGGCCAACAGCCCGTCCGCGCCGGAGGGCTGGACCTCCTCGACGGCGAACGCGTAGCGGCAGCCCTGCTCCCAGCCCTGCTGCTGCGCGCGCAGCCACCGCGCGGCGCTCGTCTCGTCGTCGACGGCGAAGGACGTCCAGCGCCGCAGGGCCTCGTCCCGGCCCAGCGCGGCCAGCCCTGCGGCGTCCCCGGGGGTCCAGGGGCGCAGGATCAGGGCGGGGGCCGTCGGTGTGGCGGTCGCTCGGAGCCGTGCGGTGGGGATCGGCATGGCGTGAGCGTACGGTGGCGGCGGGCCGTGCTCAGAACAGGCTCAGCAGCGCCTCCGCGGGATCCGTCAGTCGCGTTTCGCCGCCGGGCAGGGGGAGTTCGAACCAGACCGTCTTGCCCAGGGGCGTGCGCCGGGAGCCCCACGCGGCGCTGAGCAGGCCGACGAGTTGCAGGCCGCGGCCGCCCTCGTCGGTGTCGCGGGCCCGGCGACGGCGCGGCTGGACCAGGCCGGAGTCCCAGACCTCGCAGACCAGGGTGCGGTCGAGCAGCAGCCGGAGGCGTATCTCGCCCTCGCCGTAGCGCAGGGCGTTGGTGACCAGCTCGCTGACCAGGAGCTCCGTGGTGTCGACCAGAGGTTCCATGTCCCAGCTGATCAGCTGGGCACGCGCGTACTCACGGGCCCGGCCCACACTGCGCGGCTCGCGCGGCAGGGTCCAGTCGCCCACGGACTCGTTCGGCAGGCCCTGTACACGTGCCATCAGCAACGCGATGTCGTCCTCGCCGTGGTGGGTATCGAGGGTGTTGAGGACGTGGTCGCAGACGTCCTCCAGGTATTGAGAGGGGTCGGCGCGCAGCGCCGCCGTTGAGGGGTGGTGGCCGGGCGACGGGCGGGCGGACAGGGCGCTGACGAAGGCCTGGAGGCCCTCGTCCAGGGGATGGTCGCGGCTTTCGACCAGTCCGTCCGTGTAGAGCGCGAGCAGAGCGCCCTCGGGGAGTTCGACCTCGACCTCCTCGAAGGGCTCGCCGCCGACACCGAGCGGCATGCCCGGCGGCACGTCCAGCATCAGGGCCGACTCGCCCGGTTCGACCAGGACGGGCGGGAGATGGCCCGCGTTGGCGAAGGTGCAGCGCCGGGTGACGGAGTCGTAGACGGCGTAGACGCAGGTGGCGAGGTAGACCTCCGAGAGGTCCGCCTCGCGGGGGCGGCGGGCCGCCCGGGTCGCCTGCGTGACACCCCCGGGAGCGCCGAGGCCGCGGGCGATCTCGTCCAACTGGGAGAGCACCTCGGCCGGTTCGAGGTCGAGCTGCGCCAGGGTCCTGACCGCCGTACGGAGTTCGCCCATGGCGACGGCGGCGCGCAGGCCGCGGCCCATGACGTCGCCGACTACGAGCGCGGTGCGGTGCCCGGGGAGTTCGATGACGTCGAACCAGTCGCCGCCGACCTCGCTGGGCCGGCCGGTGTTGGCGTTGCCGGGCAGATAGCGGCAGGCGATGTCGAGGCCGGAGGCCTCCGGGTCGCCGGGCGGGAGCAGGGACCGTTGCAGTATCAACGCGCGCTCGTGCTCGCGCCGGTACAGGCGGGCGTTGTCGATGCAGACGGCCGCGCGCGCCGCCAGCTCCACGCCGAGGTCCCGGTCCCGGTCGCCGAACGGCTCGCTCCCCTTCGTACGGGCGAACTGCACGAGCCCGACGACGGTGTCGTGGGCGACCATCGGCACGGCGAGCGTGGACTGCACGAGCCCCCCGTCCTCGCCGGGGACGGACTGGGGACGGGCCGTGCGCAGGGCGTCCGCCCAGGGCGAGTTGAACGGGTAGTGGTGGACGGCGCCGACCGAGACGGGCACACCGGTGCCGGCGAAGGGCTCGTCGGAGACGGCACTGGCGAAGGCCACCCGGCGCAGTTCGGCGCTGCCGTCGGCGAGCCCGGGCGGGGTCTCGTCGCCGACCAGCAGCCCCTGGTACAGGTCGACGGTGGCCAGGTCGCAGAAGCCGGGCACGACCACGTCGAGGAGCTGCCTGGCCGTGGTCTCCAGGTCGAGGGAGTTGCCGATGCGGGCACCGGCCTCGTTCAGCAGGGCGAGGTTGCGCCGGGCGGCGGCGGCCTCGCGGGCGGCGGCGCGGCGGGCGGTGATGTCGATCCCGAGCCAGGCGACCCCGATGGGGCGGCCCGAACCGCTGTGCACACGGTAGAGGTTGACGGACCAGTGGCGGCGCTCGTCCGAGCCCGGCACGAAACCCGTGACGTGCATGTCCGTGATGGAGCTGCCGGTCTCCAGCACCCGGCGCAGCGTTGCCGCGACCCGCTCGGCCTCCCCGCGCTGGAGGTAGTCGTGGACGCCCTTGCCGCGGTGCTCGTCGGGCTCGCCACCGAAGATGGACGCGAACCGCTGGTTGACGCGGCGGACCCGCAGGTCGGAGTCGATCAGCAGGAAACCGAAAGGGGATTGACTGAAAATAGCCTGCGAGGCGGCAAGGTCGGTCTCGATGCTGCGCAGCGTGCGGACGTCGACGACGATGCAGACGGCGGCCTTCTCGCCGTCCTCGGTGCGCGTCGGCATGACGTACACCTCGGCGAGTCCCTCATGACCGCATTCGCCGCCCTCGGCGCCCGCGGGCATCCGGAAGGGCACCACGCCGGTCCACTCGCGGCCGTCGAGGATCTCGGCCATCTTGCGCATGCCCCGCTCGTGATGGCGCGGATCGATGAAGGCCTCGATCGGGTCCATGCCGACGGCGGTCGCGGCCGAGATGCCGAAGAGGTGCTCGGCGCGCAGACTCCACTGGTCGACCAGCCCGTCGGGGCCGATCGAGAAGGACGCGACCTTGATGTAGTCGTAGATGGATCCCGGGGGACTGCTCTGCCACATGGCGTCCCCGGGCTGCACCCCGTCGGCCGCGAGCGCACCTCCCACCGCCAAAGCCAGGCCGTCCGCGGCCCTGGCCCTCGCGCCGTCCGACGGGTCCTCGGACTCCGTGGCCTTCGCTGGTATCTCGCTCACGCGAACCGTCCCCTCCAGCTCACCGCGTCCGGCACCGGTCACCGGGGGCGGCTGCCCGCAGTATCCAGCACTACGGTGCCGCACAACACGGTGTTCACGATCACAGCACGGTCCCGATGGTTTTCGGTCCGGACCGTGACAACACTTCCAGTCTTCTAACCAGGGGACACGTCGTCGAATCACGTCTTTCGACAACCGCCACTGGCCTGAACCAATCGCTCGACAGTGGCAGGGCGTACGTACACCGATTTTTCACCCCGGCACGGCGAGTTCGAACCACACCGTCTTGCCCGCGGCGCCGGGCCGGGTGCCCCAGCGGCGGCAGGAGGAGGCGACCAGTTGCAGTCCGCGGCCGCTCTCGTCCTCGGGCCGGGCGGCGCGCTCGCGGGGCGGGTCCGGGAGCGGGTCGGAGACCTCGACCCGCAGGACGCCGTCCAGGTCGGACGGGCGGACCAGGCGGACCCCGATGGGGCCCGTGGCATGTCGCAGGGCGTTGGTGACCAACTCGCTGACCAGCAACGCCGCGAGGTCGGCCAGGCTGTCGAGGTTCCAGTCGCGGAGTTGGCCGCGGACGACCTGGCGGGCGGTGCGCACGGCGCCCGGTTCGGCGGGAAAGGTCCACTCGGCGCAGTCACCTTCGGTGTCGAACACGCCGATCACTTCCCAGACAGGAGACCCGCCCATGTCCGGTTTCATGGGGTTAATGGGCACATACCCGATATCCGGGGCGGAGTACCGCGGAGGCAGCGCACAGTGGCACGAAAGGCATAGGGGGCGCCCGTACAGCAATTGCCCGACACCGCACGCCCCCGGAGGGCCTCAGGCGCCGGGCACTTCTTCCGCGCCGGGGCCGGAAGGGGCGAGACCTTCCGCGGCTCCGAGGTGCGCGAGGGTCTGCCGTACGGCCGGAACGTCCTGGTCGAGCCAGTTCACGTCCCAGATCTCGCCGGGGCCGAGCCAGCGCAGTTCGTCGTGGTCCTCGAGGGGCTCGGGCGCGGCGGAGCCGGGGCGCAGCCGCGCGGTCCACACCTGCAGGACGTAGGGCGACTTCAGGGGCCACTCCCCCGGAACGCGGCCGCCGGCCTCGGCGTCGACGCCGAGTTCCTCGCGCAGTTCCCGCACCAGCGCCGCGTCGGCCGTCTCCCCCGGCTCGACCTTGCCACCGGGCAACTCCCAGCGCCCGGCCAGCTCGACGGGCGCACTGCGCCGGGCCGCCAGCAACCGCCCCTCGTCGACCAGCGCGGCACCTACGACGACGATCCGCTCACTCATGCGGGGAGCCTACGGGAGCACGGCCGGACACCGACTCCGGGCGCAGGCACCTGGGGGGGGCTCAGTCGCGCATCACGCGCCCGCCCCGTTCTGCCCCAGCCGCTCGACCCAGTACAGCTGTTTGTGACCGCGGCCATCGAGGCTGTCCGCGATCTTCTGGGCCTCGGACCTGGTCGCGTACCGGCCCACCCGGTAGCGGTTGCCGTTGTCGTCTTCTCGTATCACGAGCCAGGGAAGAGTGATCGTGCTGTCGTTCATCGCGCCCCTCCACTTCCCACCCGCGGCCTGTGCCGCGCCCCACCCGCTAAGGAAACCGCAATGCGCATATGCCCGAGCCTACGCCTAACCTTCACGCAGCGAATACGGGTTTTCACAAAGAGGTACGCAACCAGCCAGAACGCAGGGGGCGCGCGCCAGTGAACGCGCCGTCTGAGTGCCTCGACGCATCCGGCCGGAGGCATACCGCAGACACCACTGGCGACCTGCGAAGACGACGACCGGCAAGGGAATACGGACCGTCCCGTTCGACGACGGCCGCCTCGGTGATCGTGTGAGCGGGGCGCGCAGGGAGCGCGCCCCGGGACGGATGTGAGCGTTCGCTACTTGACCGGAAGGTGGTAGGCGACCCGGTAGCGATCGGCCGGAATGACCACGTCGGCCGTCTCGACCGGGCGGCCGGAGGCGTAGAACGTGCGCTGGACGACCACCACCACATGACCGGGGACGCCGCCCAGGACGAGCAGTTCCTCGGCGAGCCCCGGACGGGCGCCGACCTCCTCGGTGACGTTGTCCACGATCACCTCGATCGCGCGCATGCGCTCGACGACGCCCATGCCGCCGAGCGGCCCCTCCTCCGGCAGCATCACGGGCGTACGGCCCGTCACGGCGAGCGGCTCCCAGGACGTGGAGAGCATCATCGCCTCGCCGCCCTCGCGGAAGAGGTACTTCGTGCACATCACCCGGTCGCCCGGCTCGATGTCCAGCCGCTCGGCGACCGCGACACTCGCCTCGGACTGCTCGCTGCTCGACTCCCAGGTGCCGCGCCCCTCCCCGTCGGCCTGCTCCTGGCGGAACGGCGTGGCCCCGCCGGGCGGGCGGTATCCGGAGCGGGAGACGCGCCGGGGGACGGGCCGCTCGCGCACATACGTCCCCGAGCCGGAGCGGCCCTCGACCAGCCCCTCCGCCATGAGCACCTTGCGGGCCTCCAGGGCGACGGTGTCCGAGACGCCGTACTCCTGGCGGATTCTGGCCTGCGAAGGGAGCCGGGTGTGCGGTGGCAGCTGACCGTCGACGATCTTCTGGCGGAGATCACCCGCGACGCGCAGGTACGCCGGCTGCTCACCGAATGTCACTGGCCGCTCCCATCAGGTTGTACAGACAGCAACAGCGTGGCAACCGTAGGTTGTGCGGTGCAAGCAAAGGCCAGAGAATCACTCGATGTGATGACATGGTGGCCCTGGGGGCTTTACGCAGGCACTTTCTCCCCGCTATAGCCGCCGTCACACCTCGAGTTCGGAGTTCCCACTCTCACTGTCGTCGAACGAGGGCGGGGTGGTGGCCAGCCCGAGGGCCTTGCGCGCGGTGACGGTCGCCGGGCCGTCGACGTACGCGTGCGCCTTCTCGTAGTGCGTGAAGTAGGCGTCCACGTCACCGGCCTCGCTCGCCTTCGACCACTGCTCGCGGGAGTCCTCCATGTCCTCGACCAGGTCGGCGAGGGGCTTTTGGGCAGCCGAGGGCCAGGAGTGGCCGCGCAGGGCCTCGATCTGTTCGCCGAGTACGTCGTGCACCTGCGCGGCCCAGGCCCGGGATCCGGCGAGGTCGTCCTCCGGGGGCTCTTCCGGCTCCTCGTACAGCGCCGCGTCGACGGCGTTGGCCGCGGACAGGAAGACGACCTGGTCGGTGTCGAGAGTGGTGGGGTCGCCGCGCAGGGAGCCGGTCAGTTCGGCCTTCGCGTCGGTGCTGCCGAAGACGCAGACGATCGCGCGATCGCCGTAGCGCCAGCTCTCCCGGGACGGCGTGAGGTAGTACACGTCGACGTCGGTCGGCATCGCCCAGGAGTCCATGGCGTACTGGCTCTGGAGCGCGTAGCACCTCTCGTCGGCGATGTCGGTGACCTTGCCGTCGCCCGGGAAGGCGCCGCCCGGGAGTGTGACGACCCCGAACACCTCACCGTCGTGCCCGACTTCGCAGGAGACCGGGTCGACGTCGTAGGTGTCGCCCTCCAGACCGTCGGGCGCGTCGAAGCAGTCGCCCGTGCGCAGCGACAGACTCTCGTTGCCCCGCGCGCCGTCCTCGAACTTCGCCCAGACCTCGGACGCGGCGCCCGTGGCCAGCACCACCCCCCACAGCACGGCTCCGACGGACGACAGCACCACCCCGGCGATCGCCATGCCCCGCCCGCTCTGCCCGGACCTCCGGATCTGCCACAGCGCGACCAGCCCCAGGACGAGCCCCGCGACGGGCAGGAAGCAGAGCACGCCGAGCACGAGAGCGGCCACGGCGAGCGCGTTGACGGAGACGGGGGTGCCGTACGGACGCTGTGCCTGGGGCCAGTCGGCAGGAGGCCGGCCGTACGGGTCCTGGGGCTGCGGGCTCCCAGGGGGCGGGGGTATCGACACGGGGACGGTGCTCCTGGCTGAGGCGGTGGGTCGGAGGTCTGTCGTACGGCTGCGCGCATCGTAAGCGGGTGCGGCGGAACATGACGGCCGCGTTCAGCGCAGAGGGCTTCAAGGCGGCGTTCAGGTCGCCGGGCCGGCCTGCGCTGCCCCTGTGAGTGGCCCGGGCTTCACCGGGTCGTCGGACGTCGCCCACCCGACGGGAAACACCGCCCGTACGGTGAAGCCGCCGTCCGGCGTCGGGCCCGCGTGGAACGCGCCGGACAGGAGGTGCGCGCGCTCTCGTAGACCCACCAGGCCGTGGCCGCCCCCGGGGAGAGCCGGGTGGGGGGTGATCCGGGCGGGGGCTGTGTTGTGCACCTCGACGTGCAGGCCTGCCGCGAAGTGGACGCGTATGCGCGCACGGGCGCCCGGAGCGTGCTTGCGGATGTTGGTCAGGGCCTCCTGGACCGTGCGGTACGCGGCGCGTTCGACCGCTTCGGGCACCGCGCCGGGGGGAGTCGGCACGTCGAGGTCCACCGGGAGGCCGCTGTCGCGGACCAGGTCGGTGATGTCGGCCAGTCCGGCCCGGGGGGCGGCGTGCGTGTCCGTACCTCCGGCCGTGCGCAACACCCCCACCAGATGCCGCAGTTCGGTGAGGGTCTGCGCGGAGAGTTCGTGGATCGAACGGGCCGTCGCCCGCACGTCGGTGTCCCCGGGCCGGCCCACCTGCAGCGCGCCGGCCTGCAGACTGATCAGGCTCACCTTGTGCGCGACCACGTCGTGCATCTCCCGGGCCAGCCGGTTGCGTTCGGTGGCCAGTACGCGCTCGGTGAGGACCCGGTTCTCCCAGGCCCGCCGCGCCGTCGCCTCCCGCAGGCGCTCCTGCCGTGACCGTACCGACCGGCCGAGTACGACGACGCCCGCCGCCAGCCCGCAGCAGTCCAGGGCCAGCAGCGCGGTCTCCCGGTCGAGCACGAGGGCGCGGACGCCGGCCGCCGGGTGGGGCAGGAACCACGCCACCGCGACCGCCGCCGCGCCCGTCACGGCGACCAGGAGACGACCGCGCCGTACGGCGACGCAGTACAGCGCGATCAGCGGGGCGAAGGCGATGTGGCCGAGGTACAGCCCCGGCAGTCCGGCGAGCACGGCCACCTCCGGGGCCCGTTGCCGCAGCAGCAGCGCGCCGGCGGCGACGAGGGCCAGCAACGTCCCGTGACCGGCGGTCAGACCGTTGACCACCAGCCCGTCGACGAGGGCGACCAGGACCGGGAGGGCGCGGGAAGCGATCCGGCGTGCGGCACCGGCACCGGCACCGGCACCGGCATCGGCCAGGGGAGCACCGTCCGAGAGCGCTTGAGACGGCATCGGCCCTCTCACCCCCGCCCCGCCCCCGCCTCGACCAGGTCCGCCCGGTCGGCGACCACCGCCGCCTGCACCCGGTTGAGACCGCCCAGTTTCGCCTGCACCGCGCTCACATGGTCCTTGACCGTGGAGTGCGCCAGGTGCAGCCGGCCCGCGATGGCACGGTTGCTGAGCCCCTCTCCCACCAGTGCGAGCACCTCGCGCTCCCGGCCGGTGAGCGCCCGCACCTGCCGTACGGCCTCCTCGTCACGGCCGGCCAGCAGGTATCCGTCGATCACCTGCCCCACCGCCTCGGGCGCCAGCACCCTGCGGCCCGCCGCCAACGCCCTTACCGCTTCGATCAGTTGCTCCGGAGCGGTGTTCTTCATCAGGAACCCGGCCGCCCCCAGCCGCAACGCCTCGTCCACGTGCTCTCGGGCGTCGAAGGTGGTCAGCATCGCCACCGCCGGAGCCTTGGGCAGGCCGACGACCTGGCGCAGCACGGACGGCCCGTCCAGGACCGGCATCCGGATGTCGAGCAGCAGGACGTCCACCCGCCCGCTCCGCACGGCCTCCACGGCGCTCGCTCCCCCGCAGTCGGCGACCACGGTGATGTCCTCCGCCGAACCGAGGATCACCCGCAGCCCGGCACGCACCAGAGGCTCGTCGTCCACCACCGCGACCCGTATCACTTCCGCTTCCCCCACCCGTCGCTCCACCGGCCCCCCGACCGGCGCGGTCACCGCTCGTTACGACGGTCCTCCCCCGCGAGACGTTGCACGGGCGCCGTGTGCCACCCGACACACGGCGGCCGGGCCGACCCCCGCCGGTCGGCGGGGTCGGTTCCCGCCCTCGGGCGGATGTCCCCGGCGGGTGTCCCGCTGTCACGATCCGTCAGGTCGCCGATCACCACCCGCCCGTCGAACGGGCCTTCAGCAAGGACGCACATGCACCACACCCAGGACCGCCCCGCCCGACGCCGACGCCTCCACGCCCGCATCCTCGTGGCGGGCTGCACCGCCGGAGCGGTGCTGCTGACCGCAGCGGGCGCGCACGCGGAGACCGGTGGCGCCGAGTCCCGGTCGTCCCTGGCCGTGCAGGCGGCCGAGACGGTCGAGCGTGTCACGGGGACCTCCGACCTCGTTCCCGGAACGCCGCTCGGCGGCGGCGCCACCCGCGCGGAGGTGTCCACCGAGGCGTCCCCGGCCCGCATCACCGCGCCCGGCACCGCCGACGGAGCCGTGGAGTTCGCCTACGGCACCGATGTGCTGCGCCTCACCCTGCCCGGCAGCGCCGACTCCCGGGCCACCGCCGGCGCCAACGGCACCGTCGTCTACCCCGGCGCGGGCGAGGACATCGACCTGGCCGTGCAGCCCAACCGCGACGGCGTGCGCACACTCGTCACGCTCAAGGACGCGGACGCCCCGACCGAGTACCGCTTCCCGCTCGGACTGCCCGCGGACGCGACCACCGAGGTCCTCGAGGACGGCTCCATCCTGGTCAGCCGCGGCGAGGAGTACCTCGGTACGTTCGACGCGCCCTGGGCGAAGGACGCGCGCGGCGAGGCCGTGCCCACCGAGTACCGCGTCGAGGGCGGCGCCCTGATCCAGACCGTGCGGCCCGGGCCGGGCACGGCCTTCCCGGTGGTGGCGGACCCGGCGTGGTTCATCCCGATCGCGATCGTCGCCGGGCGGCTGCTGCTCACCCAGGGCGTCAAGAGCATCTCCAAGCACGCGGCCCAGCGCATGGCCCAGCGCGGCATCAGCCAGGAGATGGTCGCGCGTACGGTGAAGACCGGCAAGAAGACCAAGGGCAAGTCGCCCGGCACGTGAAAGTACACCACCGGCAAGGTCTGGGTCGTCGTCAACAAGGCCGGGAACGTCGTGTCCGTCGGCCGCAACTGAGCCCGTTCCCGAGAGGCGAACCATGCACATCGAGTACGACCGTGAGAACGACACCGCCTATGTGTCGCTCGTCGCGCACATCGCGGACGGCGCCGCCGTCCGGCAGATCCCCGTCGCCGGGGTCGGGGCGGACGCCGAGGTGTTCCTCGACGTGGACGCGTCGGGGCGGCTCCTCGGCATCGAGGTCATCGGGGCCGGCGGTGCGTTGCCGGCCGAAGTGCTGGAGCAGTCCTCCTCGTCGGGCTGACGGGCCGGGAGGCCCTCGCGGATGAGCGGCACTCGCGACCGGACGGGCCGGCGCCAGCGCGGACACCGGGGTGTACGGCAAGGCCGGCGAGACCCGTGGGGCCGTCGCCGGCGGTGACCGCGTCCGGCCCGGGACGAGGTCGTGGCGTGGGAGAAGCGCACCCGGAACACGGCGTTCGACGACTGACGGCGCGTCACAAGGGCCCTGCACGTCCGTGCAGGGCCCTTGTGCAATTCCTGTGGAGGCCTCAATCTTTCGGCTGACGCACAGGAGTCACCCTCTGGTTGACATGACCATGACTCCAGGCTTCCGGGTGGCTCCGACGGGCGTGCACCACACCCCACAGCGCACCACCGATGAGGAGGACCCCTCAGATGGCAGTGACGCGTACTCCCCGCACCCCCCACGGATCCACCCGGCGAAGACTGGCCGCGCTCGGCGCGACGGCCACCGCGGCGCTCGTCGCGAGCCTCGTCTCCGCCCTCCCCGCCGGCGCGGCCCCGGTCGCCGCCGAGGGACGCGTCCAGTACGAGGGCGCCGCGAACGCCGTCGCCGACAGCTACATCGTCACCCTGAAGACTGCGAAGGCCGGTTCCGCCGAGGGCCGTGCCCTCGCGCACAAGTACGGCGCCCACATCGAGCGGACGTACACCAAGGCCCTGAACGGCTACGCCGTCGAGGCGTCCGCGTCCGAGGCGAAACGTCTCGCCGCCGACCCGGCCATCGCCTCCGTCGTACAGAACAGGACCTACGGCATCACCGGGACGCAGCCCAGCCCGCCCTCCTGGGGCCTGGACCGCATCGACCAGAAGAACCTGCCGCTGAACAGCTCCTACACCTACCCGGACTCGGCCGGCCAGGGCGTCACGGCGTACGTCATCGACACCGGCGTCCGCATCACCCACAGCGACTTCGGCGGGCGCGCCTCCTACGGCTACGACGCCGTCGACAACGACAACACCGCCCAGGACGGCCACGGCCACGGCACACACGTGGCCGGCACGGTCGCCGGGAGTGCCTACGGCGTCGCCAAGCAGGCCAAGGTCGTCGGGGTCCGCGTGCTGAACAACTCCGGCCAGGGCACCACCGCCCAGGTCGTCGCGGGCATCGACTGGGTCGCGCGGAACGCGGCTCGGCCGGCCGTCGCCAACATGTCCCTCGGCGGCCCCGCCGACACGGCCATCGACACCGCCGTACGCAACGCCGTCACCTCGGGCGTCACCTTCGTGGTCGCGGCCGGCAACGAGTCCACCAACGCCTCCACCCGGTCCCCGGCCCGTGTCACCGAGGCCGTCACCGTCGGCGCCACGACGTCGAGCGACGCGAAGGCGAGCTACTCCAACTACGGGACGGTTCTCGACCTGTTCGCGCCCGGCTCGTCCATCACCTCGGCATGGAACTCCAGCGACTCGGCGACCAACACCATCTCCGGTACGTCGATGGCGAGCCCGCACGTCGCCGGAGCCGCCGCCCTCCACCTGGCCGGCAACCCCACGGCCACTCCCGCGCAGGTCTCCGCCGCGCTGACCGCCGCCGCCACCACCGGCGTCGTCACCAGCCCCGGCAGCGGCTCGCCCAACCGGCTCCTGAACGTCGGCGGCGGTACGACCACCCCGCCCGGCCCGCGCTTCGAGAACACCGCCGACCAGGCCATCGCCGACAACACCACCGCCGAGTCCCCGGTGACCGTCTCCGGCGTCACCGGCAACGCGCCCTCGGCCCTGGCCGTCGAGGTCCACATCGTCCACACGTACATCGGCGACCTCCAGGTCCAGCTGATCGCCCCCGACGGCACGGCGTACACGCTGAAGGCGTACGGCACCGGCGGCAGCGCGGACAACATCGACACCACGTACTCCGTGAACGCCTCGGCCGAGGCCGCCAACGGCACATGGACCCTCCGGGTGAGCGACAACGCCCGCCTGGACACCGGGCGGATCGACGCCTGGGCGCTTCAGTTCTGAGCCCCATGCATGATGGTCCGTCAGTTCGCTGACCCGTCCGGGACGCCGAGCTCGGCGAGCAGACCGCGCACGCGCTGCTCGATGGCGTCCCGGATCGGGCGGACGGCGTCGACGCCCTGTCCCGCCGGGTCGTCGAGCCGCCAGTCCAGGTACCGCTTGCCGGGGAAGACCGGGCAGGCGTCCCCGCAGCCCATGGTGATGACCACGTCGGACGCCTGGACCGCCTCGGGCGTGAGGACCTTCGGGGTCTCGGCCGAGAGGTCGATACCGGCCTCGCGCATCGCCTCCACCACGGCCGGGTTCACCGTCGCGGCGGGCGCCGATCCCGCCGAACGCACCTCGACCCGGTCCCCGGCGAGGCGGGCGAGGAAGGCGGCGGCCATCTGGGAGCGGCCGGCGTTGTGGACGCAGACGAAGAGTACGGAGGGACGCGGGGCGGCAGCGCTCATGGCGGTGTCCTTGCAGACGGGGACGGTCGGTCAGGAGTGGGCGACTTCGGGCTCGCCGCGCGGGACGACGACGTGCGCCGCACGAGCGGGACGTCCGTAGACCACCGCCACGACGCCCAGCCCGAGCGCGGCACCGAGCAACTGGGCCGCGATGAACGGGGCGACGGAGGCGGGGGCGATCCCGGCGAAGGTGTCGGTGAAGGCACGGCCCACGGTCACCGCGGGGTTCGCGAAGCTCGTGGAGGACGTGAACCAGTAGGCGGCCCCGATGTACGAGGCCACGGCGGCGGGGGCCAGGGCCGTGCGGCCGATGCGCCCCAGGCCGAGAACGAGCAGGATCAGCCCGGCGGTGGCGACGGCCTCGCCCAGCCACAGGTGCCCGGCGAAGCGGTCCTGGGCGGAGAACCTCACCAGCGGCTTCCCGAACATGGCGTCGGCCAGGACCGCGCCGCCGATCGCCCCGGCGACCTGCGCGGGCATGTACGCGGCGGCCTCCCGCCAGGTCGGGCCGGTGCCGTCGCGGCGGCCGGTGAACCAGACGGCGAGGGTGACGGCGGGGTTGAAGTGCGCGCCGGATACCGGCCCGAGCAGCGTGATCAGCACGGCCAGGCCGAAGACGGTGGCGAGGGAGTTGGCGAGCAGTTGCACGCCGGCGTCGTGCGACAGCCGGGCGGCCTGGATCCCCGACCCGACGACGACGGCGACCAGGAGCCCGGTCCCGAGGGCTTCGGCGGCGAGGCGGCGGCCGAGGGGCGGGGGTGCGGCAGCGGCTCCTGCGGTCCGCGACATGCTCACGCAACAGCTCCAGCGGACTCCGGCGCGCTCAGGAACGCGGCGATCCGGTCCAGGACGCCGGGCAGCACCCAGTAGTACACCCACGTTCCGCGGCGCTCGCAGTCGATGAGACCGGCCTGGCGGAGCAGCTTGAGGTGGTGGGAGATCGTCGGCTGGGACAGGTCGAAGGCCGGGGTCAGCTCGCAGACGCAGACCTCGCCGCCCTCCCCCCGTGAGGCGATCATCGACAGCAGCCGCAGCCGCACCGGGTCGCCCAGCGCCTTGAAGACCTTCGCCAACTCCCGGGCACGTTCCTCGTCCAGGGGCGCGGTGGCCAGGCCCGCGCAGCAGGCGGCGTCCTGGTCGATCACCTCGAGCTCTTGTTTCGACATACCTCTATGTTGACGTTTTTCGATTCAAGGCGCAAGGTTGCATCAACGAACGTCAATACAGCCCGTTCGGAGGCAACCGTCATGAGCGAACACTCCACCGACCTGCGCGAAACCGTCCGCCGCCGATACGCCGAGGCAGCCGTGTCGGTCACCACCGGCGGCACCGGCTGCTGCGGCCCCGAGCCGGTCGAGGTCGACGCGCACTTCGGCTCCACCCTCTACGCCACCGCCGAGCGCGACGCCCTGCCCGCCGCGGCGGTCGCCGCCTCCCTCGGCTGCGGCAACCCCACCGCCGTCGCCGAGCTCCGCACCGGCGAGCGCGTGCTCGACCTCGGCTCCGGCGGCGGCATCGACGTCCTGCTCTCCGCCCGCCGCGTCGGCCCGACCGGCAAGGCGTACGGACTGGACATGACCGACGAGATGCTCGAACTCGCCCTGGCCAACGCCGAGAAGGCGGGCGCGACGAACGTCGAGTTCCTCAAGGGCACCATCGAGGCGGTCCCGCTGCCCGCGCACACCATCGACGTGGTCATCTCCAACTGCGTGATCAACCTGTCCACCGACAAGCCGGCCGTGTTCGCCGAGATGTTCCGCGTGCTGAGGCCCGGCGGCCGGATCGGCGTCTCCGATGTCGTCGCCGACGACGCCCTCGCGCCCGCTCAGCGTGCCGAGCGCGGTGACTACGCCGGCTGCGTCGCCGGCGCGCTGTCCTTCGCCGAGTACCGGCAGGGCCTGGAGGCCGCGGGTTTCACCGACGTGGAGATCACCCCGACCCACGCGGTGGCCGACGGCATGCATTCGGCGATCGTCCGCGCGACCAAACCGCGCTGACCGGCCGGTACCGCGCGCGGTCCGGCATGCTCAGCCCTGCCGCCGCTGGTCGGGGGCGGCGGCGGTATCACCGGTGAACTGCGCCTCCTCGGTGGCGGCCCACGCGGCGAGCAACCGGAGGGCGTCGTGGTCGGCGGAACCGGGTGCGGCGCTGTAGGCGGTAAGAGTGAGGCCGGGCTGGGCGGGCAGTTCCATGGCGTCGAAGTCGAGGGTGAGGACACCGACCTCGGGGTGGCGGAAGGACTTGCGGCCGGTGTGGTGCAGGCGCACGTTGTGCCTGGCCCAGGCGGTGCGGAACTCCTCGCTGCGGGTGACGAGCTCGCCGATCAGGCCGGTCAGTTCGGTGTCGTGAGGGGCGCGTCCGGCCTCGGTCCGCAGCAGGGACACCGTGGTGTTCAGGGACTCCTCCCAGTCGGGAAAGAAGTCGCGGCCACGGGCGTCGAGGAACTGGAACCGGGCGATGTTGACCGTCCCGGCGGTGCGGTCGGGGAACAGCGGCGAGTACAGGGCCCGGCCGAGGTGGTTGGTCGCGAGGATGTCCAGGCGGCCGTTGCGGATGAAGGCCGGGGAGTCGGCCATCGACCGCAGGACGCGCAGAACGCTGTCCGGCAGCGGGCCGCGGGCGCGTCGGGGGCGGCGGGCCGGGCGCTTGGCGGCGGCGCGGGCCAGGTCGAACAGATGGGCGCGCTCGGCGTCGTCGAGCTGGAGAGCGTGAGCTACGGCGTCGAGGACCTCCTCGGAGGCGCCGGCGAGGTGACCGCGTTCGAGGCGGACGTAGTAGTCGATGCTGACACCGGCGAGCAGCGCGACCTCTTCGCGACGCAGGCCCGGCACCCGCCGATTGCCCCCGTAGGCGGGCAGCCCCGCCTGCTGCGGCGTGATCTTGGCGCGGCGGGATGCCAGGAACTCGCGGGCGTCGCTCTCGGTACTCACACGTTCCAGGCTAGGCCGGGCGTGCCACGGGTGGGGGGCCCTGTCAGTACCTGTAACGGCAGTCCCTTCTCCACCACACCGGGCTGCGTTCTCCTCGATAGCGACAGCGGTCGAAGCCCGCACAGTCCGTCGTGATCGAGGAGAGAATTTCCATGCCGAAGCAGTCCGCACCCCAGGAGCTGGCCGGGATCGCGCCCAAGCTCGTCGAGATCACCGACGAGGTCCTGTTCGGCGATGTCTGGGAACGCCCCGGGCTGTCCCCGCGCGACCGCAGCCTGGTGACCGTCAGTGTGCTGGCCGCCCTGTACCGCGGCGAGCAGCTCGGCTATCACCTCGGCGTGGCCCTGGACAACGGCCTGACTACAGAGGAGCTGTCCGAGGCGATCACCCACCTGGCCTTCTACGCGGGCTGGCCCAACGCCATGACCGCGATCACCCGGCTCAAGCAGATCGCCGACGCGCGCGACGCCTGACGACGCGACGCCTGACGACGCGACGCCTGAGACAGGAGCGAACCATGGAACACATCACCGACACCCCCACCCTCAAGGCCCCGGCCGAGCGCTTCACCGGCGACGTCTACCTCAACATGATCGAGACCCCCACCGAACCGGCCCGCCTGGCCGCCGCCCTGGTCCGTTTCACCCCCGGCGCCCGCACCAACTGGCACTCCCACGCCCTCGGCCAGGTCCTGCACATCACCGACGGCATCGGCCTCGTCGGCACCCGGGACGGCCACGTCATCCGCGTCAGCGCCGGCGAAACCGTCAAGTGCCCCCCGAACGAGGAACACTGGCACGGCGCCACCGACACCAACCTCCTGGCCCACATCGCCCTGGTCGTCGGCACCCCCACGGGCGACGGCACGACCTGGCTGGAGCCGGTGACGGAGGAGCAGTACGACGCGGCACTCGCCGGCGTCGAAGGCTGACGATCCCTTCGCGCTGAACCGAGGCCGGGTCATCCCAGCACCGTCAAGCTCCGCGGTTATCGGGGCTGCCATGCCCGTACGAGGTCCTCCGGACCCCAATGCGCGGTCAGCGGCAGATCATCTGCCACCCCGCAACGGGAGACCGCGACCAGCGGGGTATCCGGGGCGGTGCCGGGGACGGCGAGCATGTCGCGTACCAAGGCGTCGTACTCATGGCGGCCAAAGGGCTGAGTCTCCAGCCACTTGACCGACCCCACGAAGTGCACCTGCCGGGCCACCGGCTCGCGATCCGCGCCGATGAGGTCGATCTCGGGGTTGTTCTGACGGTTCCACCAACCGCCGACGGCCTCGGTCTCCGGCCACTCGTCAGCGGGCATCAGACGCAGCAAGGACTCGCGGATCAGTGGCTCGACCGCTCGCCCGCGCCAAGTGGTCCATGACCGCTCGATACGTTCCAGTGCCAAGTCACCGCGGCCACGCTCGATGAGCGGGATCGCGCGCGCCAGGAAGGCCAGCCAGAACCGCAGATACGGGTCGGCGATCCGATAGCGCTTGTTCTTGCTGTCCGGCTTGGCGGACAGTGGGAGATCAGCGGCCAGGACTCGCTTGGCCTGCAGTGTGGCCAGCAGCGGGGAGAGAGTGCCGGACGGCAGCGCACTGGCACCGCCGGCCTGGGCCGCGATCGCGCTGAACGTGCGCTCACCGCTGCCCACCGCTTCCAGCACGGCACGGGAGTGCGAAGCCTCGGGGAATTCGCCCAGCAGGGTCAGCTCGCCGGCCACCAGCAGGGGCGAAAGGGGATGGGCGACCGAAGCCTGCAAGAAGGCCGTACGGTCCATACCCGGCCGCCATGACTGCACGATCTCCGGGAATCCTCCAGTGATCAACTGGGCGTCGACGGCCCCTGCGGCGTCGAGTTCGGTCATCGCCTGCACGTCGGCCAGGTTCAGAGGACGGACGGTCATTTTCGCTGCCCGGCCGAAGAACGGGCGCCCGTACGACTGCAGCGCCTCCATTACCGAGGTATCGCTGCCGACCAGCAGCAGAAGCACGGGCTTGGAAGACAGGTGACGGTCCCAGACAGTCTGGAGTGCGCCCTCGAATTCCTGATCCTGCTCGACCAGCCAGGGCACCTCGTCGATCACCACGATGCTGGGTGCGTGATCGGGTACCGCGAGCGCCAGCGAGCGCAGGGCCTGGTTCCAGTCCTGCGCCTGGAGACCGGCCACCAGCTCCGCCCCCGGCAGCAGCGACTGCGCGAGGGTCGCGGCAAAGTCGGCACGCTCCGTCACAGGGTTACGTCCCCGGGTGGCCTGAAAGACCACGTACGGCGCTCCCGAGCGGTCGCAGAACTCCTGGACCAGTCGCGACTTCCCCACCCGGCGCCGACCCGTCATGATCACAGCCCGCCCTGGAACGGCTCCAGCACCCTCTGCCACAGTCCGGTACTGCTCGGCCAGCAGTTCAAGATCTCCGACCCGACCTTGGAACTCCACGGCAACCCCCAGGGTGACGTAGATAGATTCTTACGTAGATTGAATCTTACTTCAGCCCCGGCGGCCTACTGGCAAAAGCAGGGGGCCCGACTCCCAAGAGTCGGGCCCCGCTTGTTCTCACCCGGTCACACGTTGAAGCGGAACTCCACCACATCCCCGTCCTGCATCACATACTCCTTGCCCTCCATGCGCGCCTTGCCCTTCGCGCGGGCCTCCGCCACCGAGCCCGTCTCCACCAGGTCGTCGAAGGAGATGACCTCCGCCTTGATGAAGCCCTTCTGGAAGTCGGTGTGGATGACGCCGGCCGCCTCGGGGGCCGTGGCGCCCTTCTTGATGGTCCAGGCGCGGGATTCCTTGGGGCCGGCCGTGAGGTAGGTCTGGAGGCCGAGGGTGTTGAAGCCGACGTGGGCGAGGGTGGCGAGGCCGGGCTCGTCCTGGCCGACGGACTGGAGGAGTTCGAGGGCCTCGTCCTCGTCGAGCTCGGCGAGGTCCGCCTCCAGCTTGGCGTTGAGGAAGATCGCCTCGGCGGGGGCGACCAGGGCCCGCTGCTCGTTCTTGAAGTCCTCGTCGACCAGTTCGTCCTCGTCGACGTTGAAGACGTAGAGGAACGGCTTGGTGGTCAGAAGGTGCAGGTCGTGCAGGAGCTCGTTGCGCTCGCCGCCCTGGACGATCCCGTGGGCGAAGAGGGTGTCGCCCTTCTCCAGGATCTCCTTGGCCTCCTCGACGGCCTTGACCTTCGGGGCGATGTCCTTCTTGATGCGCGACTCCTTCTGGAGGCGCGGGAGGACCTTCTCGATCGTCTGGAGGTCCGCCAGGATCAGCTCGGTGTTGATCGTCTCGATGTCGT
Organism: Streptomyces sp. NPDC040589; assembly: GCF_055594445.1. Lineage (NCBI taxonomy): Bacteria > Bacillati > Actinomycetota > Actinomycetes > Kitasatosporales > Streptomycetaceae > Streptomyces > Streptomyces sp. NPDC040589. The sequence goes on from NZ_JBVIWP010000001.1 coordinate 739,680, forward strand.
CCTTGGGCGAGACCTTGCCGTCCACGTGCACGACGTTCTCGTCCGCGAAGGCACGGATGACCTGGCAGATCGCGTCCGACTCACGGATGTTCGCCAGGAACTTGTTGCCCAGACCCTCACCCTCGGACGCGCCGCGCACGATGCCCGCGATGTCGACGAAGTCGACCGTGGCCGGGAGGACCTTCTCCGACTTGAAGATCTCGGCGAGCTTGCCGAGCCGCGGGTCGGGGACGCCGACGACGCCCACGTTCGGCTCGATGGTGGCGAACGGGTAGTTGGCCGCCAGCACGTCGTTCTTGGTCAGGGCGTTGAACAGGGTCGACTTGCCGACATTCGGCAGACCGACGATTCCGATCGTGAGCGACACGTTGCGACTTCCCGTGAGTGGAGAGGGCCAGGGGGCCAGGGGACCGGCCGATCCACCAGTCTACGGCGTACCCGCAACCGGCCCGGCGACCTGTCGAATGCTTGGCCAAGCACCGGTCCACGGCGTGTCTGAGGGGCGATTCGGCACATTAAACGACCTACGTTGGTGCAGTGGAGCAATACAGGACGCGACCTGCCCGGTACGGACCGCGACGCGACCGGCCGGGATCGTCACTGCCACCCCAGGCGAAACGAGGCGCGGGAGGAGCGGGGAGTGAGGCGACGGTACGGCGGACCGGGCCCGCGTCGGCGGCATCCGCGTCCACCGCGGGACGGCTGCCGAATCCCCGGCTGACCGGGCTGGGCAGCGGACTGTTCTGCGGAGCGGTGATGTTCCTGCTCGGCGGGCTGTGTGCCGTGCTGTTCGGGGCGTCGCTGACGGCGTACGGCGTGCTGTTCCTGCCGGTGTGTGTGCTGACCGCCGTCTGGGTGCGCCGGGGGGATCTGATGATCGCGCCCGTCGTCGTGCCGATCGCGTTCGCCATGGGGCTGCTGCCGATGGCCGACGGCGACGGCGGGACCGGCGGCAGGCTGATGGGACTGGTGACGGCGCTCGCCACACAGGCCGGGTGGCTGTACGGGGGGACGCTCGTCGCCGGGCTCATCGTCATCGTCCGGCGGATCCGGCTGGTGCACCGGCGGCGGGCGACGGCAGCGGCCGGGCCCCGTCCGCCGGTATGACACCTGCCGGTGGGACAACCGCCTATGGGACGCCTACCCGTGTGACACCCGCCGGGCCCTAGTGTCCGGCCGCCCGCATCGCCGCCCCCACGATCCCCGCGTTGTTCTGCAGCTGCGCCGGGACGATCTCCGCCTTGATGCCCTCGATGTGGGGCAGGAACTTGTGGGACTTGCGGCTGACGCCGCCGCCGATGATGAACAGCTCCGGCGAGAACAGCATCTCGACATGGGCGAGGTACGTGCGCACGCGGTGCGCCGCCCAGTGCTCCCACGTCATGTCGTGGTCCTCCCGGGCCTTGCTGGAGGCGCGCTTCTCCGCGTCGTGCCCGTCCAGCTCCAGATGGCCCAGCTCGGTGTTGGGGACGAGGACGCCGTCGACGAAGACCGCGCTGCCGATACCCGTGCCGAGAGTGAGCACGATCACCGTGCCCTGGCGGCCGCGGCCGGCGCCGAAGTGCATCTCGGCGACGCCCGCCGCGTCCGCGTCGTTCACCACCGTCACCGGCAGGCCGCCCAGCCGCTCGCCGAGCAGCGCGCGGGCGTCGGTGTCGATCCAGCTGTCGTCGACGTTGGCCGCCGTACGGATCACGGCTCCGTCGGTGACCACGCCCGGGAACGTGACCCCGATCGGGCCCGTCCAGCCGAAGTGGTCGACGACCTCCTTGACGCCGTCGGCCACCCCGTCGGGCGTGGCCGGGTGCGGGGTGAGGACCTTGTGGCGCTCCTGCGCCAGGTCACCCTTGTCCAGGTCCACCGGGGCGCCCTTGATCCCGGAACCGCCGATGTCCACACCGAAGATCTGCATGGCCCTACGTTACGACGTAGGACTGACAGTCACGGGCCGGATGGCGGTCCTCACGCAGTGACTCCCCGAGCACTCCCCGGCCGCTTCGCGATCACTCCCCGGAATTTTCACCGGTGGCGGTCCCGGCCCCGGCCCCACCGCGCTCGGCGGCCAGCGCCGCCGCCTCCTCGCGCAGGTCGCGGCGAAGCTCCTTGGGCAGGGAGAACGTGATGGACTCCTCGGCCGCCTTGACCAGTTCGACGTCCTCGAAGCCGCGCTGCGAGAGCCACTCCAGGACCTGCTCGACCAGGACCTCCGGGACGGAGGCACCCGAGGTGACACCGATCGTGGAGACGCCCTCCAGCCAGGCCTCGTCGATCTCGTCGGCGAAGTCAACGAGGTACGCCTCGCGCGCACCCGCGAGCTTGGCGACCTCCACGAGCCGCACGGAGTTGGAGGAGTTGCGGGAGCCGACCACGATCACCAGCTCCGACTCGGCACCCATCTGCTTCACGGCCAGCTGACGGTTCTGCGTGGCGTAGCAGATGTCGTCGCTGGGCGGGGAGATGAGCTGCGGGAACTTGTCCTGCAGCGCGTCGACGGTCTCCATGGTCTCGTCGACGGACAGCGTGGTCTGGGAGAGCCAGACGACCTTGGACGGGTCGCGGACCTCGACCTTCGCGACATCGCCCGGCCCGTCGACCAGCTGGATGTGCTCGGGGGCCTCGCCTGAGGTGCCGATGACCTCTTCGTGGCCCTCGTGGCCGATCAGGAGGATGTCGTAGTCCTCGTTGGCGAACCGGACGGCTTCCTTGTGGACCTTGGTGACGAGGGGGCAGGTGGCGTCGATGGTGGCGAGGCGGCCGCGCTCGGCCTCCTCGTGGACGACAGGGGCAACGCCGTGGGCGGAGAACATGACGATGTTCCCCGGGGGCACTTCCTCCGTCTGCTCGACGAAGATCGCGCCCTTCTTCTCCAGGGTCTGCACGACGTACTTGTTGTGGACGATCTCATGCCGGACGTAGACCGGAGCCCCGTACTGCTCCAGCGCTTTCTCGACGGCGATGACGGCGCGGTCCACACCCGCGCAGTAGCCACGGGGGGCGGCGAGCAGGACACGACGGCCAGGCGAAGCAGACATGCGTCCCATCGTAAGGCCGCGTTCGGCGGGTCAGAGATCGCGTCGGTGTGGAGTCCCCGGGAAGACTGACGGGACGCGAGGTGAGTGAGGCGGGCGGAGGGGGATACGGAGGGGACACGATGCCGGAGACCGGGACGACGGCGGGCCCGCGGCCGACGGGGAACACGCTCGTCGGGTCGGTGGTGCTGAAGGTGCGGGGCAGCCGGCGGGACGCGGCGTAGTGATCGCGGAGGCGTCGGAGTCCGCGCGGGCGGTGGGGGCGGCGTGGGAGGCGCTCGGGCTGCCGAGCCAGCTGTACAGGACCCCCCGCGATCCGCAGGGTCGTGGTCATGGAGCCCGCCCGGACCCCGCAAGCCGTAGGCGCGGTGCGGCTGGCGCTCAGCCTGGCCCTGCTGCCCCCGCAGGGCAGCCGGCGGGTCGGGGCGCCCCCGCCCTGAGCCTGAGGAACACCTCGCCGAGCGGCTGAGCGGCGTCGGTTGCTGAGCCTCGTTGTCAGCGGCGCCCACTACCCTCGCGGCATGGCTGTGAACACGTCTGCGGAATCCCCGCTCCCCGTCGGTGAGGTGTCGCGGCTCATCGGGGGATGGATCGACCGGCTCGGGGCGGTGTGGGTCGAGGGGCAGATCACGCAGTTGTCGCGGCGGCCGGGCGCCGGTGTGGTGTTCCTGACGCTGCGCGACCCGTCGCACGACATCTCCGTCGGCGTCACCTGCTACCGGCAGGTGTTCGACGCCGTCGCGGACGTGGTGAGCGAGGGCGCCCGGGTCGTCGTCCTCGCGAAGCCGGAGTGGTACGCCCCGCGTGGGCAGCTGTCGCTGCGGGCCGCCGAGATAAGGCCCGTCGGCGTCGGTGAGCTGCTCGCGCGTCTGGAGCAGCTGAAGAAGGCCCTCGCGCGGGAGGGACTGTTCGCTCCGGAGCGGAAGAAGCCGCTGCCCTTCCTGCCGCAGCTCGTGGGACTGGTCTGCGGTCGGGCCTCGGCCGCCGAGCGTGACGTCCTGGAGAATGCCCGGCACCGCTGGCCCGCCGTCCGCTTCGAGGTGCGCAACGTCGCCGTGCAGGGCGTGCACGCCGTGCCGCAGGTCGTGCAGGCCGTGAAGGAGCTCGACGCGATCGAGGACGTCGACGTGATCATCGTCGCGCGGGGCGGCGGCAGTGTGGAGGACCTGCTGCCGTTCTCCGACGAGCAGCTGATCCGGACGGTCTCCCAGTGCCGTACGCCCGTGGTGTCCGCGATCGGGCACGAGCCCGACAACCCGCTCCTCGACCACGTCGCCGACCTGCGCGCCTCCACCCCGACCGACGCCGCCAAGAAGGTCGTACCGGACGTCGGCGAGGAGTACGAGCGCGTGCGGCTGCTGCGGGACCGGGCGCGGCGGTGCGTGGCGGCGCTGGTCGAGCGGGAGGAGCGCGGGCTCGCCCATGCCCTCGCGCGGCCGTCGATAGAGGACCCGCACCGGATGATCGACGAGCGCGCCGACCACGTGGCGAACCTGCTCGACCGGGGCCGGCGCTGTCTGCGGCACCAGCTGGACCGGGCCGACTCGGAGCTGACGCACACGCACGCGCGCGTGGTGGCCCTCTCCCCCGCCGCGACCCTGAAGCGCGGGTACGCCGTGCTGCAGAAGGCGGACGGGCACGCCGTCCGCGATCCGGGCGAGGTGGAGGCCGGCGAGGCGCTGCGCGCCCGGGTCTCCGAGGGTGAGTTCTCCGTACGAGTGGACACATAGGGTGGGTGGATGACCAGCGAGGTTGATGAGACGCCGGGCACGTCCGAGGCGCTCGGGTACGAGCAGGCGCGGGACGAACTGATCGAGGTCGTCCGGCGCCTGGAGGCGGGCGGTACGACGCTGGAGGAGTCCCTCGCGCTCTGGGAGCGCGGCGAGGAGCTGGCCAAGGTCTGCCGGCGCTGGCTGGACGGGGCGCGGGCACGACTGGACGCGGCGCTGGCCGAGGAGACCGCGGAGGACGAGGACACCGAGTAGACCGACCGGGACCGGGCCGGTCGGTGTGGCGTGACACACGACACCCTCAGGTTAGTTGAACGTTGAACTTCACTGGCGTACGGTCGAAGACGTCAGCCGATCTTCCGGACCGACCGTCGCGAGAAAGTGCATCCATGTCCCTCGTTCTTGACCCCGCCGCCCAGGACCTGCTGTTCCGTGAGGCCCGCACCGCCAACGCCTTCACCGACGAGCCGGTGACCGATGAGCAGGTGCAGGCGATCTACGACCTGGTCAAGTACGGTCCGACGGCCTTCAACCAGACCCCGCTGCGCATCACCCTGGTCCGTTCCCCCGAGGCCCGCGAGCGCCTCGTGCCGCACCTGGCCGAGGGCAACCGCGCCAAGACGGCGAGCGCCCCGCTGGTCGCGATCCTCTCCGCGGACAACGAGTTCCACGAGGAGCTGCCGCACCTGTTCCCGGCCGCGCCGCAGATCAAGGACGTCTTCTTCACCGAGCGCCCGGTCCGTGAGAACGCCGCCGGCCTGAACGCCGCACTCCAGGCCGCGTACTTCATCGTCGGCGTCCGCGCCGCCGGTCTCGCCGCCGGCCCGATGACCGGCTTCGACTTCGAGGGCGTGCGCAAGGAGTTCCTGGACGACGACCACACCCCGCTGATGATCGTCAACATCGGCCGTCCGGGCCCCGACGCCTGGTACCCGCGCTCCCCGCGCCTGGAGTTCGACCAGGTCGTCACCACGGTCTGAGCCCCTCCCGGACAACGGAAGGCCCCCGGCATCACGCCGGGGGCCTTCGCCGTGCCTACGCGGGCAGGCGGCTCACTTGGTCTGCAGCGCCTCAGCCATCTTCGACAGCTGCGCGAACGACGCGGTGCCCGTCACGACCGTCGTCGAGCCCTTGGTGCCCTCGAGTACCAGCGCGTCGTAGCGGCCGCCCTCGTAGCGGGTCCACGTCCGGCCGGCGATCTTCTCGGTCTTCCCGGTCTCCCGCGCGCCCTGGGTCGCCTCGTCGAGGAAGACGGGGCGCCGCTGAGTGGACTGCTCGACCGCCACGTACTCCCCCTCGGGAGCGCGGAAGCCGAGGTGCCAGGTGTCGAACTCGTCGCCCTGATAGCGGACGGAGGTGGCCTTCCACGAGTCGGTCAGGCCCTCGGGCGCGGCCACGGGGTACGGGGCGGCGCGGCGTGCCGTCAGCAGTTCGACCCGGTAGTCGACCACCTTGGTTTCGGGCGGGGTGTCGTCGTGCGGGATGAAGAGATACACGAAGCCCGCCACGAGGACGATGACACCCATGGAGAGGATCATGTCCCGTGCCGTCTTCTGCTTGCCGTTCGTGCCTGCCACGCCCCCTATCGTCGCAGGTCTCCGGAGCGCTCATCCGTGGGGGCCCCTGCTCATTTTGCCGCCTCGGCGATAGAGTCAGGCGACAAAGCCCTCATCCGGCCGTCGTCGTACAGAAAGGTGCGCTCCGATGACCGAGCATCATCACTTGCCGTCCGAACTGGATGTGCCCTCCGAGGCCCCCGACCGCAACCTCGCCCTGGAACTGGTCCGGGTGACCGAGGCAGCGGCCATGGCCGCGGGCCGTTGGGTGGGACGCGGTGACAAGAACGGCGCCGACGGCGCCGCGGTGCGCGCCATGCGGACCCTCGTCTCCACCGTCTCGATGAACGGCGTCGTCGTCATCGGCGAGGGGGAGAAGGACGAGGCCCCCATGCTGTTCAACGGGGAGCGCGTCGGGGACGGGACCGGGCCCGAGTGCGACATCGCCGTGGACCCGATCGACGGCACCACGCTGACCGCGAAGGGCATGACGAACGCGATCGCGGTACTGGCCGCGGCCGAGCGCGGCTCCATGTTCGACCCGTCGGCGGTCTTCTACATGGACAAGCTCGTCACCGGCCCCGAGGCGGCCGACTTCGTCGACATCAACGCGCCGGTGGCGGTGAACATCCGCCGGGTCGCCAAGGCCAAGCGGTCCGCTCCGGAGGACGTGACGGTGGTGATCCTGGACCGGCCGCGGCACGAGGGCATCATCAAGGAGATCCGTGAGGCCGGTGCGCGGATCAGGCTGATCTCCGACGGCGACGTGGCCGGCTCGATCCTGGCGCTGCGCGAGGGCACGGGCGTCGACCTGCTGCTCGGCATCGGCGGTACGCCGGAGGGCATCATCTCGGCCTGCGCCGTGAAGTGCCTGGGCGGCACGATCCAGGGCAAGCTGTGGCCCAAGGACGACGAGGAGCGGCAGCGGGCGCTCGACGCCGGGCACGATCTGGACCGGGTGCTGACCACGGAGGACCTGGTCACCGGCGAGAACGTGTTCTTCGTGGCGACGGGGATCACGGACGGGGAGCTGCTGCGGGGGGTTCGCTACCGTGCCGAGACCGCCACGACCGACTCGATCGTGATGCGGTCACGGTCGGGCACGGTCCGCAGAATCGATTCCGAGCACCGGCTGAGCAAGCTGCGGGCGTACAGCGCGATCGACTTCGACAAGGGGAAGTAGCCCCACGTCCCGAAAGTCGAGGGTCGAGGAAACGCTGAAGAAGAGGGCGCCCCCGGTGCGGTGGGGGCGCCCTCTTCCGCTGTCGCTCAGCCTGCCGCGGCTATGCGGTCCGACGAACGGGCCGCCTTCTTCAGCTCCAGGTCACGGCGGCGACGCCGGGCCAGGACCACGCGGCGTTCCGCGGCGGTCAGGCCACCCCAGACGCCGTACGGTTCGGGCTGGAGCAGGGCGTGTTCGCGGCATTCGACCATCACCGGACAGCGGGCACAGACCCGCTTCGCCGCCTCCTCGCGGGAGAGCCGGGCCGCGGTGGGCTCCTTGGAGGGTGCGAAGAACAGGCCCGCTTCATCCCGCCGGCACACCGCCTCGGTGTGCCACGGGGCGTCTTGATCCCTGTCTCGCGCTGGCACCCGCGGGGCCGGAACGGCAGCTACCTGCAGGGACGAATGCGGCGGTTGCAGCACGGTCTACTCCTGACGACGGCTTCGCGAGCGAGAGACGATGCAGCAAGGCCTACCCGCTGTACGCGCGCCTATGCACTGAGTTCCGAACCGCTGGATTCGCCCCGTTCGCAAGGTCCGTGGGCCCCCGTCACCGGTGCACCGGTTTGCTCCAACCCCGGGGCGGATTCGCGACTGTCAATGATCCAGGTGCTTGCGCAAACTCTTGTCGACCTTGCGCTGCACCCGGTCCAGGATGTCCGCGACGAACGTGCCGCGCCGGGGCCGCGCCTCGACGCTGCCCAGGACGGCCCAGCCGTCCACGTAGACGACGGGGGCCTCCGGGTCGTCCGAGTCGAGGGTGTCCACCTCGAAGCTGCCGAGCACGCCACCGCCCATGCCGCGCAGCGACACGTTCTCCGGGACACGGATGTCGACGCTGCCGAAGACCGCGAACGACTTGATCACGACCTGCTGGTGGTCGAAGAGGGCCTCGCTGAGGTCTATCTCGACACTGCCGAAGATCGCGTACGCGTGGATACGGCGGCCCGCGCGCCAACGCCCCTTGCGGACGGCTCCACTGAAGATCGCGACCACGCTGTCGTCCGGGTCCATGGGAATGGCACCGGCGGTCGGGCGGTACGGGGCGGGGGACGGCGCCCGGTCCTGGCGGTGGGCGGCGGGCAGGTCCCGTATGAACACCTCCAGCTCGCCGACCGTCTTGGCGCGCAGCACCCCGTCGACACGCTCGGCATGCTCGTCCGCGGTGAGACGGCCCTCGGCGAGGGCGTCGTGCAGGATCTCGGCGATACGGTCACGCTCGGCGTCGGAGGCGCGGAACTCGGAGCCGGCGGGCGCGGTCTGCTTCTGAAGGTCCACGGCAGCAGCGTACCGAAACACGATAGATCGCGACACCCTCCGCCGGTGTCCTTTGCGGCCGCCTGACCCCGACCCCGGCCTCGCCCCTGGCCTCGCCCCCGACCGTGACGAACTGAGCCTTACCTCACAAGCTCGCCGTCAGAGGCAGGTTCTACGCTGGTGGACGCTCGCCAAAGGAGGCGGGTCGCGTCTGTCGAGTGAGGAATGGGCGAGATGCCTGAGTTCGCGTACACCGATCTGCTCCCCCAAGGGGAGGACACCACGCCGTACCGGCTGGTGACCTCCGAGGGTGTCTCCACGGTCGAGGGGCCGGACGGGCGGACCTTCCTCAAGGTGGAGCCTCAGGCGCTGCGCAAGCTCGCCGAGGAGGCCATCCACGACATCCAGCACTACCTGCGCCCGGCCCACCTCACGCAGCTGCGCCGCATCATCGACGACCCCGAGGCGTCCGGCAACGACAAGTTCGTCGCGCTGGACCTGCTGAAGAACGCGAACATCGCGGCAGCGGGCGTCCTCCCCATGTGCCAGGACACCGGCACGGCGATCGTCATGGGCAAGCGCGGGCAGAACGTGCTCACGGAGGGTGGCGACGAGGCGGCCCTCTCGCGCGGCATCTACGACGCGTACCAGAACCTGAACCTGCGGTACTCGCAGATGGCCCCGCTGACCATGTGGGACGAGAAGAACACCGGCTCCAACCTCCCGGCGCAGATCGAGCTGTACGCGACCGACGGCGGCGCCTACAAGTTCCTCTTCATGGCCAAGGGCGGCGGCTCGGCCAACAAGTCGTTCCTGTACCAGGAGACGAAGGCCGTCCTGAACGAGGCCTCCATGATGAAGTTCCTGGAGGAGAAGATCCGCTCGCTCGGTACGGCCGCCTGCCCGCCGTACCACCTGGCGATCGTGGTCGGCGGCACGTCCGCCGAGTACGCGCTGAAGACGGCGAAGTACGCCTCCGCGCACTACCTGGACGAGATCCCGTCGGAGGGTTCGGAGCTCGGGCACGGCTTCCGCGACGAGGACCTGGAGCAGAAGGTCTTCGAGCTGACGCAGAAGATCGGGATCGGGGCGCAGTTCGGCGGCAAGTACTTCTGCCACGACGTGCGTGTGGTGCGGCTGCCGCGGCACGGGGCGTCCTGCCCGGTCGCCATCGCGGTGTCCTGCTCCGCCGACCGCCAGGCCGTCGCGAAGATCACGGCCGAGGGCGTCTTCCTGGAGCAGCTGGAGAAGGACCCGGCGCGGTTCCTGCCGGAGACGACGGACGAGCATCTCGATGAGAGCGACGTCGTCAAGATCGACCTGAACCAGCCCATGGACGAGATCCTGGCCGAGCTCACCAAGTATCCGGTGAAGACCCGCCTGTCCCTCACCGGTCCGCTGGTCGTGGCCCGTGACATCGCGCACGCCAAGATCAAGGAGCGGCTGGACGCGGGCGAGGAGATGCCGCAGTACCTGAAGGACCACCCGGTGTACTACGCGGGTCCCGCGAAGACGCCGGAGGGGTACGCGTCCGGCTCCTTCGGCCCGACGACGGCCGGCCGTATGGACTCCTACGTGGAGCAGTTCCAGGCGGCGGGCGGCTCCAAGGTGATGCTGGCCAAGGGCAACCGCAGCAAGCAGGTCACGGACGCCTGCGGCAGCCACGGCGGCTTCTACCTCGGCTCCATCGGCGGCCCGGCCGCCCGCCTCGCCCAGGACTGCATCAAGAAGGTCGAGGTCGTCGAGTACGAGGAGCTCGGCATGGAGGCCGTCTGGAAGATCGAGGTCGAGGACTTCCCGGCGTTCATCGTCGTGGACGACAAGGGCAACGACTTCTTCCAGGACCCGGCCCCGGCGCCGACGTTCACGTCCATTCCCGTACGGGGCCCTGGGCTGGCGTAGTGCTCTTCGGGCGGTGGAGGCGGTCCTCGTCTCCGCCGCCCGCCGGCTCCACCCCGGAGCCGACTCCGCCGGAGCCGATTCCGCCCGGATGCACCCCGATTCGGTTGCTCTGGGCACCTGATGCCATCCGTAACATTCTTCCCACTGACAGCCGTCCTGTCCGATTTACTGACAACGGGCGTTTGTCGACCCTATTCTGACGGCAGATCATGTCGGGGGACGTATCGGGGGGAATGTCGGTGACCATCAATCAGCCTGGGTGGCAGTTCCACGGCAATGCCCGGATCTACACCATCGCGGGCGACCTGCATCTGACGGAAGCCAGCGGGCCGCGGGAGTTCGCCGAGGTGCTCGGTGAGCTCCGGTCGAGGATCCGGGAGCTGGAGGGCGTCCCGGCCGAGGAACTCGCGCGGGTGGACGCCGAGTTGGCCCAGGTGGTCGACCCCGCTGCAGAGGGGGAAGGCGACGGGGACGGCGACGCCGATGAGGACGGGGACGTCGTCGCCGGGCGTCTCACCCGGATCGCCGACCGGCTGCGGGCGCTGGGCGGATCGGCCAACGCGGTCGCCGAGGCGGGCAACTCCCTTGACCAGCTGGCGCAGTGGGCCGGTACTCACTTTTGATCCGCCCCGCGCCGAGACGTGGGGCTCACCTGCGAGACAGCCGGAGCCGGGGTTCGACCAGGCGGGCTGGAATGTCAAGAACGTCATCAACAACCTGATCAACGTCGACGGGGCACCACTCCGGTCCGCCGCCGACCTCGCGGCTCCGCCGGTGCCGCCCGCGCCGGCGAACGACCGCGCGTTCCGCAGGAATCTGGCCACGCTCCTGCTGCGCAAGCTGACGTCGACGATGGACGAGATCCACTGGCTCGACCACAGGCTGATCGACCTGTCCGTCATCGTCGAGGACGTGGACCAGTACCAGAACACCGGCCGTCGGGGGCTCCGGCGCCGGTACGGCCGGCAGGCCACCCGGCCCCTCACCGAGGTCCTGGCCCGTCCGCAGTCGGATCTGGTCCTGCTCCAAGGCGCGCCGGGAGCGGGCAAGAGCGTGGCACTGCGCCAGCAGGCCCGGCTCGCACTGGAACAGATCGCCGCCGGGAAGACCCCGGACGCGCCGCTGCCGATCTACGTCAACCTGCGCGAGCTGCGGGCAAGGCCCAACGAGATCAACGTGACGGTGCTGCGCCGGTACATCGAGCAGCAGACCGGCCCCAAGGGCAGCCCCGAGGTCACGGCGTACTTCGCCCACCACTTCGCCGAGGACCTCCGCGAGCGCCGGGTGATCCTGCTGCTGGACTCCTTCGACGAGATCCCGTCGGTCCTCGGCAGCGCGACCATTAAGGAGGCGGTCAACCCCTACGTGCAGACGGTCATCGAACTCGTCGGCGGAGGCGGCCGCTGTGTGCTCGCTTCCCGGGAGTACAAGGGCCCCTCGGCGGCCGGCTGGACCAGGCTGAAGATCCTCGGCCTGTCACCGCTCCTGCAGGAGACGTTCCTGCGCCGGCTGGGTCTCGACCGGCAGGGCATCGCACTCGTCCAGCCCCTGCTGACCGACCCCCGGCACGGCTTCGTGACGGAGCTGCAGAATCCGCTGAACGTCAAGCTGCTCGCCGCCTACGTACGGACCAGGAGAACCCTGCCGGATCGTCCTGGCGACCTGTTCAAGGAGCATGTCACCGAGCGGCTGTGCGCGGCGTGGGCGGAGGCCGACCCGGCGGGCGACGCCGACGGCGGTTCCGTGGCCGAGCTACGGCTGACCGAGAGCTTCCTCGAGCGGTTCGCCTTTCAGCTGACGTCCACCGGCCGCGGTCTGTCGGTGACGGAGGGAAGGTACCGGGAGGCCCTCGCCGAGCACGCGGGCGGCGACCGGGCCCTGACCGAGGCGCTGACGGGCGCCTTGTCCAGGTCGAGGCTCCTGGCGTCCTCGGGTGAGGGGTACGGAGAACGCCGGGTCTTCTTCTGCCACCGGCTCGTCAAGGAGTACTTCGCGAGCCGCTATGTCGCCGAGCATCCGTCCGCCCTGTCGGCCCAGGACCTCGCCGCCCACGGCCGCTGGCGCGAGACGGCCGTGACCGTGCTCCAGGACGGCCTGCCGGAGGTCGTCGCTCCGCTCCTCGCGGAACTCGCCGGGATCCTGGAGAGGGAGCTGGTCCGGTACCAGACGGCCCAGGCAGCCGCGGAACGTCCCCACGTGCCCGTCGTCACTGAGCTGAGCTGGTCGTCGTACGGATCCCTGGTGGGCGAGGAGAGATCGAAGGCGCCTCCGGCCCACACCCCGTTCGCGTGGTCGTCGGCCGGTGTGCACTGCCTGGAGCTGCTGACCACCGCGTACCAGGGCCGCGCGCGGTGGCCGCACGAGCGGATCCAGCCGTTGGTGGAATCCCTGGTGCACGCGGCGTGGTGCCACGGCAGCATCAGTGACCGCAAGTTCGCGATCGACTGCCTGCCGCTGCTGCCCGAGGAGGCGCGGGAGCAGTACATCGACCGGGCGTTCGCGGGCGGGAGCTACTGGATCCGTACGACCGCGCTGCGCGACTGCGTCACCCTGCCCGCGCTCACCGACGGCATCCGGCTGTCGATCCGACGCCTGCTGATCACCATGCTGAGCGAGCGGTCGCTGGCGGCGGAGTCCCACGCCGTCGACGTCGACCTGCGTCGGCTGCAGACCGACGACGACCTCGTCAAGGTCCGCAGGGTCGTGAGCAGGGCCCCCGCCGGTGTCGCGCTCGTGTGCGTCCTGCATGCCCTGGTCGGTGTGTTCATCTACCCGAACGGCACCTGGTGGGTCGTACGGGACCAACTGCTGTGGTGGAACGCCGTCCCGTTCTTCTTCTTCTGGTGGTTCCAGTCCACCCAGCCCCTGTCCTACGGCACGGGAAAGAGCCGCGCCCGCGTCTTCCTGGAACGGGTCCTCAAGCGCACGGTGGGCTGGCAGATGGACGCCCTGGACACCGTCGTGCTGCTGCGGACGCTGGTCCTGCTCGCCGGGCTGCAGGCGGCGCTGCAGTTCGGCTTCGGAATCGCCGACATGCTGCGCGGGGAACCGCTCAGGGGGCTGATCCAGGCCACGGTGTACGCCTCGCTGAGCGTGTACGCACTGCTGTGGGGGCCCAGCGTGCTGTACGCCGTGCGCTGTGGCCGGAGCGCACGGGCGCTGCGTACGCCGAGGCTGGTCCTGGCCGTACCCGACGCGATGCGCCTCGAGGGACATCCGGTGCACGGCCTGTCCGTGTGGCACTGGATCGCGTTCGTGGTGGGCAGTACCTGGCATCTGGCCAAGCTCGTCGTCATCACCTCACCGTTGTGGGGCGGCTACCTGCTGCTGTACCACCTGGGGGGCCGCACCGGACGCCTGGTCGCCTGGGCACTGGTCGGCCTGATCACGGCCTACTTCCCCCTGGTCGTGGTGGTGAATGTGGTGCGGGCGATACGGTCCACGCGCCGCGTCCGGGATGCCGCGCGCCGGGGCTCCCGGGGCAGCCTCGCCTTCTTCGACAACATGTTCTCGCTCCGCGACGGCTACGAGGCGGCCGAGTACGTACGGCTGATCCGTGGCACGCCCGGTCTGGATCTGGGCACGGTGGAGCGGCAGACCGTCCGCATCTGCATCGCCCGCCTTCAGGGCCGTCCGGCCCCGGAGGGGAGCGACGCCGGCGTGCCGGACCTGCTGCGGGAGGACGCCCTGCGGGCGCTGGGGGCCTGGCGCGGGCATGGCGGGCTGATCGACGAGTTGGGCCGCCTGGACGAACAGTTACGCGCGCGGTAGGCGGACGGGTACGAGCTTCGGGAACAGTACGCGGGCCGAGTGTGCTGTCCGAGGTGGAGGTGATCGGCTGTGGCCGACGAGGAACAGAAGTACCGGATCGAGCACGACTCCATGGGCGAGGTGCGCGTCCCCGCCCACGCCAAGTGGCGGGCCCAGACCCAGCGGGCGGTGGAGAACTTCCCCGTCTCCGGGCAGCGCATCGAACGGGCGCACATCGAGGCGCTGGCGCGGATCAAGGGGGCGGCGGCCAAGGTCAACGCCGAGCTGGGGGTCCTGGACAAGGAGATCGCCGAGGCGATCCGGTCGGCCGCCGCCGAGGTGGCCGAGGGGAAGTGGGACGAGCACTTCCCGGTCGATGTGTTCCAGACCGGGTCCGGGACCTCGTCCAACATGAACACCAACGAGGTCATCGCGACCCTGGCGAGCGAGCGGCTGGGCAGGAGCGTGCATCCCAATGATCACGTCAACGCCTCTCAGTCGTCGAACGACGTCTTCCCCTCGTCGATCCATATCGCCGCCACCGCCGCCGTCATCCGCGATCTCGTCCCGGCCCTGGAGCACCTTTCGGCCGCCCTCGGGCGCAAGGCCGAGGAGTTCGCCGACGTCGTGAAGTCGGGGCGGACCCATCTGATGGACGCGACGCCCGTGACGCTGGGGCAGGAGTTCGGCGGGTACGCCGCCCAGGTGCGGTACGGCATCGAGCGGCTCGAGGCCTCCCTCCCCCGGCTCGCCGAACTGCCCCTCGGCGGCACGGCCGTCGGTACCGGCATCAACACCCCGCCCGGTTTCTCCGCCGCCGTGATCGAGGAGGTCGCCCGGACGACCGGGCTGCCCCTGACCGAGGCCCGTGACCACTTCGAGGCACAGGGCGCCCGGGACGGCATCGTCGAGACCAGCGGGCAGCTGCGGACCATCGCGGTCGGGCTGACGAAGATCGCCAACGATCTGCGGTGGATGTCCTCAGGACCGCGCACCGGCCTCGCCGAGATCGCCCTGCCCGACCTCCAGCCCGGCTCCTCGATCATGCCGGGCAAGGTGAATCCGGTCATTCCGGAGGCCGTGCTGATGGTGGCGGCCCAGGTCGTCGGGAACGACGCGACCGTGGCCACGGCGGGTGCCGCCGGCAACTTCGAGCTCAACGTCATGCTGCCGGTCATCGCGAAGAACGTGCTGGAGTCGATCCGGCTGCTCACCAACGTCTCGCGGCTGCTCGCCGACCGGACGGTCGACGGCGTCACCGCCGACCGCGAGCGGGCGCGGGAGTACGCCGAGTCCTCCCCCTCCGTCGTCACACCGCTCAACAAGTACATCGGGTACGAGGAGGCCGCGAAGGTCGCCAAGAAGGCGCTGGCCGAGCGGAAGACCATCCGTCAGGTCGTCCTGGACGGCGGGTACGTGGAGCGCGGCGACCTCACCCGGGAACAGCTCGACGAGGCGCTGGATGTCCTGCGGATGACGCACCCGTGACGATTCGAGGAGCGAGTACGCCCGGCGCGTGAACCGTGACACGCGCCGCAGCGTCGTATGCCTATGGCACCTAATATCTGTGCATGGCAGAGGGTGGAGCGGTGAGACGCGTGGAAACGGGTGGTGCGGCAGGCTTCTGGGCGCCCGGGAGCCGGATCCTGTGGCGGTACCGGGAGAACGGCGGCGCGCATCTGCACATCGCGCGTCCCGTCACGGTCGTACGGGACGACGCGGAGCTGCTCGCCGTGTGGCTGGCGCCCGGGACCGAGTGTGTGAAGCCCGTGCTCGCCGACGGCACCCCCGTGCACCTGGAGCCGCTGGAGTCGCGCTACACCAAGCCGCGTGCCGTGCAGCGCGACCGGTGGTTCGGTACGGGTGTCCTGAAGCTGGCGCGGCCCGGCGAGCCCTGGTCGGTGTGGCTGTTCTGGGATCCGGGCTGGCAGTTCAAGAACTGGTACGTGAACCTGGAGGAGCCGCTGGCCCGTTGGGAGGGCGGCGTCGACTCCGTGGACCACTTCCTGGACATTTCCGTCCATCCGGACCGCAGTTGGCACTGGCGGGACGAGGACGAGTTCGCCCAGGCCCGGCGGGACGGGTTGATGGACGACCAACAGGCGGAAAGGGTACGAACGGCTGGGCAGACCGCGGTGGAGGTGATCCGCGCGTGGGGGCCGCCGTTCTCGGAAGGCTGGCAGCACTGGCGCCCGGACCCGTCCTGGGCGGTACCGTCACTTCCTGAGGACTGGGATCGTACGCCCGCGCATGTGTCCTCATGAGACTCTTGATGCGCCCCCGGGCAAGAAACGTAGGATCGTCCTCCGCAAGGGCGCGCGGCGGCAACTACCTGAGCACGCGCTGGGCTTGACCGATCGTCACCGAGGGGCGGCAGGACGTGAGCGAGGGGTACGAGGGCAACACCGGCAGGGCCTGCTCCACGGGCCCCAGGGGCCGCCAGAAGGCCCCTGGGGGTCGCAGACGGTCGGCCGGTGGCACAGAAACAACCTCTGACCACGCGGGAATTCCGTTCCTGGGGCACGTATTCCGGGTATCGGAGTTTCGGCGGGACCACCTGCACCTCTGGCGTGCAGCCCCGGACGGATGGATTCGACACGCGTGACGGAGCAGCCGACCTCCTTCGAACGCCCGCAGACGGGCATCGACCCCGCAGATCCCCGCGGGGCGCTCGCGCATACCTCGACACCGGCGCGCACGCCCGGCTCGGGCGCCTTACCGGTACAGGGCCGCTCAGGCGGCGACGTCACCGTTCCGGTCACGACGGCGCACACCACGCCGGGCACCTCGGAGCCGGGCACCTCCACGCCGTTCGGCAAGGGCAAGGACACCGTGAGCGACCCCGCCTCCGAGCACTCCCAGCCGGGTGCCGAGCAGACCGCCGAGCGCGAGACCCCGCGGCCGCGCCCCTCCCCCGAGGGCATTCCGGTCCAGCCGGCCGACGAGCAGGACCGGCCGGCGCCGAATCCCGAGGGGCCCGAGCGCCGCAGCGGCCAGAGCCTGCCGCCGGGCAAGCCCACGCCGATGCGGCGGGACGGCGACCGGCTCCGGTTCGTCGGCGCCGCGACCCGGCGGATCGCCCGCGGCATCGATCTCGACGAGATCGTGATGGGGCTGTGCCGGGCCACCGTGCCCACCTTCTCCGACGCGATCCTGGTCTATCTGCGCGACCCGCTGCCCGTCGGCGACGAGCGGCCCACCGGCCCGCTGGTGCTGCGGCTGCGCCGCACCGACCGGATACCGGCGGAGCGCGACACCGAGAACGGCTTCCAGCCGGCCGCGCAGCCCGAACCCGACGAACTGGACACGGTCGGCGCCGAGCTGTGCGAGGTGCGGCCCGGCAGCGCGCTCGCCGAGGTTCTGCGGGGCGTGCGCCCGGTTTTCACCGACGCTCCCGCGGCCCGTGCCGCGCTGCCCGAGCTGCTCGGCGAGGGCGGCGAATTCGCCGTACCGGACGGACAGCGGGCGATCCTCGCCCCGCTGCGCGGCCGGCGCCGGGTCATCGGCGCCGCCCTGTTCCTGCGCCGCCCGGAACGCGTCGCCTTCGAGCCGGACGACCTGCTGGTGGCCGCCCAGCTGGCCACGCACAGCGCGCTGGGCATCGACAAGGCCGTGCTGTACGGACGCGAGGCGTACATCGCGGACGAGCTCCAGCGCACCATGCTGCCCGAGACGCTGCCCCGCCCCACCGGTGTGCGGCTCGCCTCCCGCTACCTGCCGGCGGCGGAGACCGCACGCGTCGGCGGCGACTGGTACGACGCGATCCCGCTGCCCGGCAGCCGGGTCGCCCTGGTCGTCGGTGACGTCATGGGCCATTCCATGACCTCGGCCGCCATCATGGGCCAGCTGCGCACCACCGCCCAGACCCTCGCGGGCCTCGACCTGCCGCCGCAGGAGGTGCTGCACCACCTCGACGAACAGGCCCAGCGCCTCGGCGTGGACCGCATGGCGACCTGCCTGTACGCCGTCTACGACCCGGTATCGCACCGCATCACCATCGCCAACGCCGGTCACCCGCCGCCCGTCCTGCTCCACCTGGGCGGCCGCGCCGAGGTGCTGCGCGTGCCGGCCGGTGCCCCCATCGGGGTCGGCGGCGTCGACTTCGAGGCGGTGGAGCTGGACGCGCCCGCCGGCGCGACCCTGCTGCTGTACACCGACGGCCTGGTGGAGTCACGCCTGCGGGATGTGTGGACCGGCATCGAGCAGCTGCGCGAGAAGCTCGCCGCGACCGCGCAGCTCACCGGTCCCGACCATCCGCCGCCCCTGGAGGCGCTCTGCGACGAGGTGCTCGACATGCTCGGCCCGGGCGACCGGGACGACGACATCGCGCTGCTCGCCGCCCGCTTCGACGGGATCGCGCCCAGCGACGTGGCGTACTGGTTCCTGGAGCCGGAGGACGCCGCCCCCGGCCGGGCCCGCCGGCTGGCCCGGCGCGCGCTGCAGCGCTGGGGCCTGGAGGAACTCAGCGACTCCGTCGAGCTGCTGGTCAGCGAGGTCGTCACCAACGCCGTGCGGTACGCGACCCGGCCGGTCACCGTGCGCCTGCTGCGGACGGATGTCCTGCGCTGCGAAGTGGGGGACGACGTCCCGCAGTTGCCCCGCCTGCGACAGGCCCGCGCCACCGACGAGGGCGGACGCGGTCTGTACCTGGTGAACCGGCTGGCCCGGCGCTGGGGCGCGACCCGGCTCAGCACGGGCAAGGTCGTCTGGTTCGAGCTCAACCGCACCTGAGGCACGGAATACGGCGCAGGGGCGCCCGGCATGATGCCGGGCGCCCCTGCGCGTCTCCTACTCCTCGTCACCCGGCTTGACCGGGTCGAACGGGTCGCCGTCGGTCGGCGGTGTCGTCCCCGGGGTCGTCGGCGGGGTGAAGGTCGGCGGTGACGTCGACGGGGTCGGCGGCGGCGAGCTGCTCGGCTCCTCCGTCGTCGGCGGCGGGGACGACGACGGCTCCTCGGTCGTCGGCTCCTGGGTGGGCTCCTCGGTCTCCGACTGCGTGGGCGTCGGCGTCCACGTGGGCTGGACGGCCGCGCCCTGCTGGGTGTCCAGGTCGAACTTGCTGATGTCGCCCATGACGCCGAAGGTGTACGCCGCCCAGATCCGCGCCGGGAAGCCACCGCCGTCGACGCGGGGCTTGCCGGCCGCCTTGTACATCGCGACCTGCGCGTGGGTCTTGGCGTCCTCGCCGAACAGGCCCACCGAGGTGACCAGGTTCGGCGTGTAGCCGGTGAACCAGGCCGACTTGTTGTTGTCGGACGTACCCGTCTTGCCCGCCACCTGCTGGCCATCGCGGGCCGGATTGTCGCGCACGGACTCCTGGGCGGTGCCGTCGTCGACCACGCCGGTCAGCACCGAGGTCACCGAGTCGGCGGCCTCGGGGCTGATGACCTGGTCGCCGACCGGGTCGGGCATGGTGACCGTCTGGTTCAGGTGCTCCGCCGACTTCACGAGGGACGGGGTGACCTTCTTGCCGTGGTTGTCGAGGGTCGCGTAGACCCCGGCCATCTGCAGGGGGCTCGCGCCCATGCTGCCCAGGGTCTGGGCGGGCACGGCCTCCATGTTCTCGGTGTCCATGCCGAGCTTGCCGGCGACCTTCACCACCTCGGACATGCCGACGTCGACGCCCATCTGTGCGAAGACGGAGTTGACGGACTTGTTCATCGCCGTCTGGACGCTGATGGGCCCGTAGTTCCGGTCGTCCTCGTTCTCGGGCGCGAAGCCGACCTTGCTGCCGTCCTCCACGACCTGGCGCTTGCTCGTGCCGTCGTAGACCGTGTTCGCGGCGATCGGGTCGCCGTCCTGCGTCTTCGCCTGCTCCTCCAGGGCGGCGGCCAGGATGACCGGCTTGAAGGTAGAGGCCGGCTGGTAGTCGGCGCGGGTGGCGTTGTTCATGTAGTGCTTGAAGTAGTCCGTGCCGCCGTACATCGCGACCACTGCGCCCGTCTTCGGGTTCACGGACGCGGCACCGGCCTGGACATCCCCGTCGACCTTGCGCTTGTCCGGGTCGAGCTTGGTGTTCAGCTGCTGCTGGACGGACTTCTCCAGCGCGGCCTGCTTCTTCTTGTCGATGTTCAGCGTGATGGTCCAGCCGCCGGCGTTGACCATCGCCTCGGCTTCCTTGGTGCTGCCGGCCGTTCCCTCGGCGACGAGCTGCTTCTCCAGGGTCGCGTTGGCCGAGTTGACCAGATAGCCCTTCTGGCCCTCCATGCCGGGGGCGGGCCTGGGCTCCTTCGGCACCGGGAACTTCATGCGGTCACGCTCGGACTGGCTCAGCCAGCCCTCCTCGACCATGTTCTTCAGGACGTAGTTCCAGCGGGCCTTCACCCGCTCCTTGCCGTTCTCCGAGGCGACGGCCCAGTCGTACTGGCTCGGGGCCTGGAGGAGCGCGGCGAGGTAGGCGCCCTGCGCGACCGAGAGGTCCTCGGCGTCGGTGCGGTAGTAGGCCTGGGCGGCGGCCTGGATGCCGTAGGCGTTGCGGCCGTAGTAACTGGTGTTGATGTAGCCGGCGAGGATGTAGTCCTTGGACTTCTCCCGGTCCAGCTTCAGCGAGATGACCAGTTCCTTCAGCTTGCGCGAGACGGTCTGTTCCTGCGTCAGGTAGTAGTTCTTGACGTACTGCTGGGTGATCGTCGAACCGCCCTGCGCGCCACGGCCGGAGAGCGTGTTGACCACGCCGCGCGCGGTGCCCTTGAGGTCGACGCCGGCGTCCTTGTAGAAGGTCTTGTTCTCGGCCGCGACGAAGGTCTGCCGGACTTGCTTGGGGACCCTGGACAGGTCGACGACCTCGCGGTTGACCTTGCCGTCGCGGGCCATGATCGAGCCGTCGCTGTACTTGTAGATGTTGCTCTGCCGCTTGGCGTCGGCGTTCCCCTCGGGGATGTCGATCACCATGTACAGCACGATGAAGGCACCCATGCCGAGCAGGCACAGGCCGAAGAAGGTGCCGAGGAGCTTCTTCCAGGTGAAGAGCCTGCGTATGCCGCCCTTCCCGGCCGCGGCCGACGAACGGTGGCTCTTGGGTGCCGCCCGGCGCCCACCGCACTGTCGGGCGCGTCTCTCTTCCGCTCGTCCCATGGGTCCGATCCGCTCCGCTTCGTTCATGTGTGCTCACGCGTCACACAGGTTCGCCGCTCAGGTCAGCTCAGAAAGCTAACACCGGGAGATAAGAGATAGGGCTGCCGATCCGGCCCTTTGCGGACGTGACAATCAGCACCCATCCCAACGGAACCGACGTTCAAGACACCCAAAGGGTTGCCAGGACGCGATAAAGTGATATCACTTAGATAGACGGACGCTATGCAGGATGGCTCCGCGGAGAGAACGGGGGATTCACTCATGTCCACACATGACGCGCAGGTCACCGCCGACGTACCCGAGATGCCGGCCCCACGCGTACGGGAGTTCACCGCCCACAGCATCGGCGGCGGACTCGCCCTGCTCCTCGGCCTGCTCGGACTGCTGGCCGGTGCCGGGCTGATCGCGGCCGCCACGGCGGTGGACGGGACCGGCGCGAAGGCCGGCCTGATCATCGGCGGCATCCTGGTCGCGCTCGCGGCGTTCCTGGCCATGTGCGGGCTGAACATGGTGGCCCCCGGCGAGGCCCGTGTCGTCCAGCTCTTCGGCCGCTACCGGGGGACGATCCGGGAGGACGGCCTGCGCTGGGTGAACCCGCTCACCTCACGCACCAAGATCTCGACGCGGGTCCGCAACCACGAGACCGCCGTCCTGAAGGTCAACGACGCCTACGGCAACCCGATCGAGCTCGCCGCGGTCGTGGTGTGGCGGGTCGAGGACACCGCCCAGGCCACCTTCGAGGTGGACGACTACATCGAGTTCGTCTCCACCCAGACCGAGGCGGCCGTGCGGCACATCGCCATCGAGTACCCCTACGACGCGCACGAGGAGGACGGCCTCTCGCTGCGCGGCAACGCCGAGGAGATCACCGAGAAGCTCGCCGTCGAACTGCACGCGCGCGTGGAGGCGGCCGGGGTGCAGATCATCGAGTCGCGCTTCACGCACCTCGCGTACGCCCCCGAGATCGCCTCGGCGATGCTCCAGCGGCAGCAGGCCGGAGCGGTCGTCGCGGCCCGGCGGCAGATCGTGGACGGGGCGGTGGGCATGGTCGAGGCCGCGATCGCCCGGATCACCGAGCGGGACATCGTGGAGCTGGACTCCGAGCGGAAGGCGGCCATGGTCTCCAACCTCATGGTGGTGCTGTGCGGGGACCGCGCCGCCCAGCCGGTCCTCAACACCGGGTCCCTCTACCAGTGACCGTGCCGCCCGAGGGTCCGGGCCCTCAGCGCCGGCCGCAGCAGCAGCGCAAGCAGGTGCTGCTGCGGCTGGACCCGGCGGTGTACGAGGCGCTGGCGCGGTGGGCCGGGGACGAGCTGCGGTCGGCGAACGCCCAGATCGAGTTCCTGCTGCGGAAGGCGCTGGCCGAGGCGGGGCGCCTGCCGCGGGAGACCGGGCCCATCCCCCGGCGCGGGCGGCCGCCCGGGGGCTCCGCCCCCGAACCCCCCTCGACCTGAACGGCCTCCTCGATCGTGGACGGGCCGGGAGTTGCAGAACTGTGACAACCCGGCCCGACCTGCGCACCCGTACCACCCGCCACGTGCTGCACACCCGGCGTATACATGCGGCGTATACACGGTGTGTAGAGTCCTTGGCATGTCCATCGGTCACACCCTTCTGGGGCTCCTGGAGTCCGGCCCGCGCCACGGTTACGACCTGAAGCGGGCCTTCGACGAGAAGTTCGGTCACGACCGGCCTCTCCACTACGGCCAGGTCTACTCGACGATGTCCCGGCTGCTGAAGAACGGGCTCGTCGAGGTCGACGGCATCGAGGCGGGCGACGGGCCCGAGCGCAAGCGGTACGCGATCACCGAGGCCGGCATCACCGACGTCGAACGCTGGCTCGCCACGCCGGAGAAGCCGGAGCCGTACCTCCAGTCGACCCTCTACACCAAGGTCGTCCTCGCGCTGCTCACCCACCGCGACGCCGCCGACATCCTCGACACCCAGCGCTCCGAGCATCTGCGCAGCATGCGGATCCTCACCGACCGCAAGCGCAAGGGCGACCTGGCCGACCAGCTCATCTGCGACCACGCCCTGTTCCACCTGGAGGCCGACCTGCGCTGGCTGGAACTGACCGCGGCGCGTCTGGACAAGCTCCGTGAGGCGGTGGCCCGATGACCATCCCCGCTGGTTCACTGCTCACCGCGCAGGACCTGCGCAAGGCGTACGGCCCGACCACCGCGCTCGACGGCGCCGAGTTCTCCATCCACCCCGGCGAGGTCGTCGCCATCATGGGCCCCTCCGGGTCCGGCAAGTCCACGCTGCTGCACTGCCTCGCCGGAATCGTGCCGCCCGACTCCGGGTCGATCACGTACCACGGGCGCGAGGTGACCTCGATGAGCGACGCCGAGCGCAGTGCGCTCCGGCGCTCCGATTTCGGGTTCGTCTTCCAGTTCGGCCAGCTGGTGCCCGAGCTGACCTGTGTGGAGAACGTCGCGCTCCCGCTGCGTCTGAACGGGTCGCCCCGCAAGGAGGCCGAGCGGACCGCGCTGGCCTGGATGGAGCGTCTCGAGGTCGACGAGCTGCGCAAGAAGCGGCCCGGCGAGGTGTCCGGCGGTCAGGGACAGCGCGTCGCCGTCGCCCGCTCGCTGGTGACGAACCCGCGGGTGATCTTCGCCGACGAGCCGACCGGCGCGCTCGACTCGCTCAACGGCGAACGCGTGATGGAACTGCTCACCGAAGCAGCCCGGTCCACCAACGCGGCCGTGGTGCTCGTCACGCACGAGGCCCGGGTCGCCGCCTACTCCGACCGCGAGATCGTCGTACGGGACGGGAAGTCCCGGGACATGGAGCGCGTCGTATGAGCGCACGGCAGTGGAGCCGGGACCTGGCGATGGGCACCCGGTACGCCTTCGCCGGCGGACGCGAGGGCTGGACCCGGGCGCTGCTCACGGCCGTCGGCGTCGGGCTCGGCGTGGCGCTGCTGCTGCTCACCACCGCCATCCCGAACGCGCTGGCGGAGCGGGACCGGCGCGAGGAGGCGCGCAGCGACCACACCTTCAGCCAGCAGAAGATACCGAAGGCCGACAACACCCTGGTCGTCCTGGACACGGACACCACCTTCCGCGATCTGGACGTCCGCGGGCGTCTGCTGGAGCCGGAGGGTCCGAAGGCCCCGCTGCCGCCGGGCGTCTCGGAGTTTCCCGCGGCGGGCGAGATGGTCGTCTCCCCCGCGCTGAAGGAGCTGCTCGCCTCCGGTGAGGGGAAGCTGCTGCGGGACCGGCTGGACTACCGGGTCACGGGCACCATCGGCGAGCAGGGGCTCGTCGGCTCCCAGGAACTCGCCTACTTCGCGGGCGGCAAGGGGCTCGCGGACCAGCTCGAGCACACCAGCGGGGCCCGGATCGAAAGCTTCGGCAACCGGGACCTGAGGTCGTCCGACCCCTGGGACCCGGTACTGCTCCTGCTGGTCCTGGTCGTCTTCGTGGTGCTGCTGATGCCGGTCGCCGTGTTCATCGCCGCGGCCGTGCGGTTCGGCGGCGAGCGGCGCGACCGCAGGCTCGCGGCACTGCGGCTGGTCGGCTCCGACAGCCGGATGACGCGGCGGATCGCCGCAGGCGAGGCGCTGGCCGGATCGGTGCTGGGACTCGTCCTCGGCACCGGGTTCTTCCTGCTCGGGCGGCAGCTGGCAGCCTCCGCCGAGGTGTTCCACGTCAGTGTGTTCCCGAGCTATCTGAACCCCTCTCCCCTGCTGGCCGCGCTGGTCGCGGTGGCGGTGCCGACGGCCGCCGTGCTGGTGACCCTCTTCGCCCTGCGCGGGGTGGTCATCGAGCCGCTCGGCGTGGTGCGCACGGCCAAGCCGGCGCGCCGCCGGCTGTGGTGGCGGCTGCTGCTGCCGGTGGGCGGGCTCGCGATGCTCCTGCCCATGGTCGGGCAGGGCCGCGACGGCGGATCCTTCAACCAGTACCTCGTCGTCGGCGGAGTCGTCCTGCTGCTGGTCGGCGTCACGGCCCTGCTGCCCTGGATCGTGGAGACGGTCGTCGCCCGGCTCGGCTCCGGCGGGATCGCCTGGCAACTGGCCGTGCGCAGGCTGCAGTTGAGTAGCGGCACGGCGGCCCGCATGGTCAACGGCATCGCGGTGGCCGTGGCGGGCGCGATCGCCCTGCAGATGCTGTTCGCCGGAGTGGAGGGCAGCTACACCCAGCAGTCGCGGTACGACGTCTCCCGGGCCCAGATGCAGGTGCAGGCGCCGCGGGATGCCGAGCTCGCCACAGCGGCCGGGGAGTTCCGCGACACCGAGGGGGTGCGGAAAGTCACCGCGCTGAACGAGGGCTATCTCGCCGGTCAGCGTGGCGACGACGGGGACGCCTACGTCCAGATCACCGTCGCCGACTGCGCCTCGCTGCGCGAGGTGGCCACACTGCCGTCCTGCCGCGACGGTGAGGTCTTCGCCCTCAAGGGCGGGGAGTTCGACTCGGACACCGCCCGGCTGGCCAAGCCCGGCAGAACCCTGTGGGCCGACCCCGGGGACACCACCCGGTCCGGCGACCGCTGGACCTCCTGGACCGTGCCGAAGGACATCCGTCAGGTCCAGGCCCGTGAGGACCCCACCGGGTACCGGCGCAGCGGCATCCTCATCACGCCCGGCGCGCTGCCCGAGAACCTCGGGTCTTTCGCCTCGGGGCAGCTCTACCTGAGCCTCGACAGCTCCGTGCCGGACGCGCAGGAGTACGTGCGCAACACGGCCGCGCGTCTCGACCCGGTCTCCCAGCCCATGACCTGGCAGAGCATCGAGAGCAACGAGCGCTACGCCACCATCCGCACCGGCCTGTCCGTCGGCGCCGCGGCCGTGCTGGCGCTGATCGGGGCGAGCCTGCTGGTCTCCCAGCTGGAGCAGTTGCGCGAACGCCGCAAGCTGCTGTCGTCGCTGGTCGCCTTCGGCACCCGGCGCCGCACCCTCAGCCTGTCGGTGCTGTGGCAGACGGCGATCCCGATCGGTCTCGGCCTGCTGCTCGCCGCGACGGTGGGCATGGCCCTGGGCGCGGTCCTGCTGCGGATGACGGACACCTCCATCCGCGTGGACTGGCCGAGCGTGCTGTCGATGACCGGCATCGGCGCGGGGGTCGTCCTGGTGGTGACCCTGCTGAGCCTGCCGCCGCTGTGGAAGCTGATGCGGCCGGACGGTCTGCGGACCGAGTAGGTCCGCGTACGGGCCGCTGTCCGTACGGGCCGGTCAGGCGTCCTCGCCGACCACCCGTACGGACAGCGGCCGCAGTGCCTGGCGCAGGGCCGCCGCCAGTTCCTCGTACTCGGCGCCGCGCGCCGCCCCCGCCCGCATCGCCAGGGCGATCCGGCGGGTGGGGGCCGGGTCGGCGAAGTACCCGGTGAGGAGCTGGTCGCTGCGGGAGGTCTCGACCGTGAGGGCGGTGCGCGGCAGCAGCGTGACACCGAGCCCGCCGGCGACGAGCTGCACCAGTGTGGACAGCCCGGCGGCGGTCGTGGTGACCGGCACATCGTCGCGGCCGGCCTCCCGGCAGATGTCGAGGGCCTGGTCGCGCAGGCAGTGCCCCTCGTCCAGCAGCAGCAGGTTCAGCTCGCGCAGCGCCTCCCGCGGAATGCCCTCGCGCCCGCCGAGCCAGTGGTCGAGCGGGGTGACGAGCACGAAGTCCTCGTCGAAGAGCGGCAGTTCGCTCACGCCCGGGACGCCGAGCGGCACCGCGAGCAGCAGCAGGTCGAGCCGCCCGCTGGTGAGACCGTCGAGCAGGCTGGTGGTCTGCTCCTCGTGCACCTGGAGGTCGAGGTGCGGATACCGTTCGTGGACGAGCCTGAGGACCGTGGGCAGCAGATAGGGCGCCACCGTCGGAATCACCCCGAGCCGCAGCACCCCGGTGAACGGGGCCCGCGCCGCCTCGGCCTCCTCCAGCAGAGCGCCCACCTCGCCCAGCACCGCCTTGGCCCGTACGGCGATCCGCTCGCCCTCGGGCGAGAGCAGCACCTTGCGCGTCGTACGCTCCAGGAGCGTCACTCCGAGTGTCTCCTCCAGCGCCGAGACGGCACCCGAGAGAGCGGGCTGGCTCATGCCGATCGCCCCGGCGGCGTCCCGGAAGTGCAGATGCTCGGCCACGGCCGCGAAGGCACGCAGCTGGGCGAGGCTGGGCTGCCTGCGCTTATTACCCACAGTCACTGATAACTACCTCCGATCAACCCGACCGAGTGTAGCTATTTCCGTAATCAATCGAGGCTGTGCCAACATCAACACAGTCCAACCCATGGGAAACACCCGCAATCCGGGTGTTTCTTCGCTGCAAGGAGAGTGTGTGCTCACCGTCGGTGACAAGTTCCCCGAGTTCGACCTGACCGCCTGCGTCTCGCTGGAGAAGGGCGCGGAGTTCGAGCAGATCAACCACAAGACCTACGAGGGTCAGTGGAAGGTCGTCTTCGCCTGGCCCAAGGACTTCACCTTCGTGTGCCCGACCGAGATCGCCGCCTTCGGCAAGCTGAACGAGGAGTTCGCCGACCGCGACGCGCAGGTCCTCGGCTTCTCCGGCGACTCCGAGTTCGTTCACCACGCCTGGCGCAAGGACCACGACGACCTGCGTGACCTGCCCTTCCCGATGATGGCCGACTCCAAGCACGAGCTCATGCGGGACCTCGGCATCGAGGGCGAGGACGGCTTCGCCAAGCGCGCGGTGTTCATCGTGGACCAGAACAACGAGATCCAGTTCTCGATGGTGACCGCGGGTTCGGTCGGCCGTAACCCGAAGGAGGTCCTGCGGGTCCTCGACGCCCTGCAGACCGACGAGCTGTGCCCCTGCAACTGGAGCAAGGGCGACGAGACGCTCGACCCCGTCGCGCTGCTGTCCGGGGAGTGATCTGAGATGTCCCTCGACAACCTGAAGTCCGCGATACCGGACTACGCCAAGGACCTGAAGCTCAACCTGGGCTCGGTCATCGGCAACTCCGACCTGCCGGCCCAGCAGTTGTGGGGCACGGTGCTGGCCACGGCCATCGCCTCGCGCTCCCCGATCGTGCTGCGCGAGCTGGAGCCTGAGGCGAAGGCGAACCTGTCGCCGGAGGCCTACACGGCGGCGAAGGCCGCGGCCGCGGTGATGGCGATGAACAACGTCTTCTACCGCACGCGTCACCTGCTCTCGGACCACGAGTACGGCACCCTGCGCGCGGGCCTGCGGATGAACGTCATCGGCAACCCGGGCGTCGACAAGGTCGACTTCGAGCTCTGGTCCTTCGCGGTCTCCGCCATCAACGGCTGCGGCATGTGCCTCGACTCGCACGAGCAGGTCCTGCGCAAGGCCGGCATCGACCGCGACGTCATCCAGGAGTCCTTCAAGATCGCGTCCGTGATCCAGGCGGTCGGCGTGACGCTGGACGCCGAGGCGGTCCTGGCGGAGTAACTCCCCGCCGCGAGCGATGAACCTCGGGCAATGAACTGCAGGGCCCCGTCCCCTGGGCATGGTGGACGGGGCCCTGTTCTCGCTCTTCCGGCTTGGCTACTCCGTCGGCGGGGCCGGGGCCGGGGCAGGCGGCTCGGCGCTCACCGCCGTGGCACCCCGCGGCCGTACCGAATGCCGTAGCGCCGACTCCCGTGAATACGACCGCAGATAGCCGGCCACCGTGTTCGTCACCGCGACCAGCGGCACGGCGACCACCGCACCGCCGATCCCGGCCACCATCCCCCCGCACGCGACGGACAGCACCACCGCGAGCGGATGCACCCGCACCGCCCGCCCGAGGATGAACGGCTGCAGGATGTGGCCCTCGATCTGCTGCACCGCGAGCACCACCGCCAGCGTCATGACCGCCGTGAACACCCCCTGGGTGACCAGCGCGACCACCACGGCCAGCGCCCCGGACACCACGGCGCCCACCAGCGGGATGAACGCGAACAGGAAGATGAACACCGCCAGCGGCACGGCCATCGGCACATCGAGGAAGTAGATCCCCAGGCCGATGAAGATCGCGTCGATCAGCGCGACGATCACCGTGCCCCGCACATACGCCGTCAGCGTCCGCCACGCCGCCGGCCCGGCCCCGGCCACTCCCGGCCGCGCCGCCGCCGGAACCAGCTTCAGCGTCCACTCCCAGATCCGCTTGCCGTCGTAGAGCAGGAACAGGGTGGAGAAGACCGCCAGCAGGATCCCGGTCAGCGCCTCGACGACGACCGTCACGCCCTCCAGGCCCGCCGAGGTTATCTGGTCGGTGTTCGCGCCGACCGCCTCACGCAGGTTCTTGGCGATCTCGTTGATCTGCTTGTCCGTGACGTGGAAGGGGCTGTTCAGCAGCCAGTTCCGCAACTCGTCGATGCCGTCCTGGATCTGGCCCGAGAGGTCGTCGATGTTCTCCATGACCTGCCAGGTCACGAACCAGCCGATCAGTCCCATGATGACGAAGCCGAGGATCGCGGTCAGCGCGGTGGCCGGCCCGCGCGGCACTCCGAGCCGCCGCAGCCTGCCCACGGTCGGATGGAGCAGCGCGGTGATCAGCAGCGCGCTCACGAACGCCAGCACCACCAGCTGGACGGCGCTGATGACCCGCATCAGCACCCACAGGCTGGCCGCGAGGATGAGCAGCCGCCAGGCGGCCTCCGCCGCGACCCGCACCCCCCACGGCACGGCCAGCGCGGGATCGGGGCGGGCGGGAACGTCGGGCGCGTAGTCCGGGGGCGGCGGCACGTACTCGTCGGCCGCCGTGCGGGACTCGGCTTCGCCGCGCTCCCGTTCGGCCTCGGCGCGGCGCTCGTTCCACTGCTCGCTCATCTCGGTCAGTCCGGCGCCGAGCCGGCCGAGCCACCCTGGCACTCGCGACATGATCCGACCGTACATGGCGCGAGCCCCACACCGAACGACGGTGTGGGGCTCACGCTGAGGATGACAGCGGCCCGAAGGCCGGGTGGCTCAGTACCAGTTGTTGGCCTGCCAGAACGACCAGGCGTCACACGGGCTGCCGTAGCGGTCGTTCATGTAGCCGAGGCCCCACTTGATCTGGGTGGCCGGGTTGGTCCGCCAGTCGGCGCCGGCGGAGGACATCTTGGTGCCGGGCAGTGCCTGGAACATGCCGTAGGCGCCGGAGGAGGGGTTGACCGCCTTGTAGTTCCAGTCGGACTCGTGGTCCACGATGTTGCTGAAGCACTGGAACTGACCGGAGGGCACGATCTGCCGCGCCATCGCCTGGATCTGCGCGATCGAGTAGGAGCTCGCGACGGGGATGTCGGAGATGTCCTTGGAACGGCTGGCGGCCTTCTTGGCCTCCGCGCGCTCCTTGGCCTCCTTCGCCGCCTTCTCGGCGGCCTCCTTCTTCGCGATCGCCGTCTCGGCGGCAGCCTTGCGGGCGGCCTCCTCGGCGTCCTTCTTCGCGCTCACATCGGCGGCGATGGCCTGCACGTCGGCCTGCTGCGTCAGCGAGGCGGTCTGCACCTGGGCCTGCTGGCCCGAGGGGATGTCCGCGAGCAACGTGGTGCCGTTTGCCGTCGCTTCGGCGTCGTTGTTCTGCGCGGTGCTGCCCGAGGCAACGCCGACGACGCTTCCAACAGCGGTGACCGCCGTGGCCGAAGCCACTGCGAATCCCCGGACCGAGATCCGGCTCACACGGTTTCCTTCCAGCATCGCCCGCTTCGGTGACCCTCGCGGACGCAATCGTGCCCTTGACACTGGCCTCCCCAACTAACGGGTCACGGGAGGCGCGGGCCCGGTGGGCAACTCCCTCGGGAGGGAGTGCCGCGTGGTGCGCGGGCGGCATACGACAACGCTATGCAGTTGATGCTGATGCTTTTGTGGTGCCGTACCGCTGGGGGTACAGGTGTGTCGTATGCGGGGCCTGACAGGAGTGAGACTCTGCCGTAACACGGCGGGGCAAGGCAATTCTGTGTGCCGTGTGAAAGCTCACATCCCGTTTGACCCAGGGGATTCACGGAAACCGTCACGCGCGAAGGCGCCGCCCGGCTAGGCTCTTCGCCTTTCCGGACGGCGCCAACTACTGCGTAACCACCACCGCTTGGGGCAGGGCGGTCAGATCTGCCCGTCTTCGAGCATTTCGGTCACAAGGGCAGCGATCTGGGACCTCTCGGACCGGTTCAGGGTCACGTGCGCGAAGAGCGGATGCCCCTTCAGCTTCTCGACGACGGCGACGACACCGTCGTACCGGCCGACCCTGAGGTTGTCCCGCTGGGCCACGTCATGGGTGAGAACCACCCGCGAATTGGCCCCGATCCGGGACAGAACGGTAAGAAGCACATTCCTTTCCAGTGACTGCGCCTCGTCCACGATCACGAACGCGTCGTGCAGCGAGCGGCCGCGGATATGGGTGAGCGGCAGGACCTCCAGCATCCCGCGCGCGGTGACCTCCTCGATGACCTCCCGGCTGGTGACCGCCGACAGCGTGTCGAAGACGGCCTGCGCCCAGGGGCTCATCTTCTCCGCCTCGGAGCCGGGCAGATAGCCGAGCTCCTGCCCTCCCACCGCGTACAGCGGACGGAAGACCATCACCTTCTGGTGCTGACGCCGCTCCAGCACGGCCTCCAGGCCCGCGCACAGCGCCAGTGCCGACTTTCCGGTGCCGGCCCGGCCGCCCATGGAGACGATCCCGACGTCCGGATCGAGCAGCAGATCGAGCGCGATGCGCTGCTCGGCGCTGCGGCCCTTGATGCCGAACGCCTCCCGATCCCCGCGTACGACACGGATGTTGCCCTCGGGCGTGACCCGGCCGAGCGCCTTGCCGCGCTCCGACTGGATGGTCAGGCCCGTGTGCACCGGGAGATCGGCGGCCTCGGGGACGTAGACGTGCCCCTCCTCGAAGAGGATGTCCACCTGCTCGCCGGGCAGGGTCAGTTCGGACATTCCGGTCCAGCCGGAGGAGTCCGTGATGGCGAGTTCCGCGCGGTACTCCTCGGCGAGGAGACCCACGGA
The DNA here is from genome assembly GCF_055594445.1 of Streptomyces sp. NPDC040589. NCBI lineage: Bacteria > Bacillati > Actinomycetota > Actinomycetes > Kitasatosporales > Streptomycetaceae > Streptomyces > Streptomyces sp. NPDC040589. The sequence continues at coordinate 772,061 of NZ_JBVIWP010000001.1, forward strand.
CGACGCCTTAATCCTGAGCGGGAGGTCCTTGGACACGACGGTGACGTCGAACCCCTCGGCCTGCAGGTTGCGGGCGACCGCGAGGATGCGGGAGTCGTTGTCCCCCAGGCGGTAGCCGCTGGGCAGCACGCTGGGGTCCGAGTGGTTGAGCTCGACACGGACGGTCCCGCCGAGGTCCCCGGTCGGGATGGGGGCGTCGAGGCGGCCGTAGCGCACCCGGTAGTCGTCGAGCAGGCGCAGGGCCTGCCGGGCGAAGTAGCCGAGTTCGGGATGGTTCCGCTTGGCCTCCAGTTCCGTCACCACGACGATGGGAAGCACGACCTCGTGCTCGTCGAAGCGGCTCAGGGCGTTCGGGTCGGCCAGCAGGACGCTGGTGTCGAGAACATAGGTGCGCCGGTCGGGCTTGTGGCGCTTTGTGCTGGTCACCACGGAAGGACGTACCCCCTCGGATGAGGTCGGGGAGCGACGGAGTGGAGCTGGACCGGTCGTCGGCCGCCCTGCACGGGCCGAGAACCGGCCCTCCGCCTCTTCGTCCGTGCTGTGACCGCACGATCGGGCTGGTGCAAAGGGCCTCCCGGGCGGACGGCCCCGTGCCGTCCGCTGAGATCCGACACCCGTGGTTCGGGCGTCGACCTGACAGGCTTATGCCCTCGAACGAGCTTCGCCATGCCACGGCATATGACGGCGAGCCGGTGAACTCCGTGTTACGTGCGTCTTCGGAGGGGTACCGGGACGTGTTGCGACGTGCGGTGACCGCGGTGCCCGGGCCTCTGCCGGGCGGCGTACGGCACCTCTGAAACGTTCAGCGTTGTACGGCTCAGCCGCCGAAGCGCCGGTGGCGGGCGGCGTAGTCGCGCATGGCGCGGAGGAAGTCGACCTTGCGGAAGGCCGGCCAGAAGACGTCGCAGAAGTAGTACTCGGAGTGTGCGGTCTGCCAGAGCATGAATCCGGACAGCCGCTGCTCACCGCTGGTGCGGATCACCAGGTCGGGGTCGGGCTGGTCGCTCGTGTAGAGGTGACGCCCGATCATGTCGGTGTCGACGGCCTCGGCGAGCTCCTCCATCGAGGTGCCCTTCTCCTGAGCGTCGAGCAGCATGGAGCGCACGGCGTAGGCGATCTCCTGGCGGCCGCCGTAGCCGATGGCGACGTTGACCAGTATCCCGTCGACGTGCGCGGTGGTCTCCTCGGCTTCCTTCAGGACCGTCTGCATCCCGGAGGGCAGCAGGTCGGGGGTGCCCACGTGGTGCACACGCCAGCGGCCGTCGGCGGCCAGGGTGCGCACGACGTCCTCGATGATGCCGAGCAGCGGACCGAGCTCGTCCTGCGGCCGGTCGAAGTTGTCCGTGGACAACAGCCAGAGGGTCACGACCTCGACATCGGTCTCACTGCACCAGCCGAGGAACTCCTCGATCTTTCCGGCACCGGCCCGGTGACCGTCGACCGTGCTGGAACCGGCGGCCTTCGCCCAGCGCCGGTTGCCGTCCATGATGACGCCGATGTGCTTGGGCACCTGAGCGTGGTCCAGGTGACCTTCCACCCGGCGTGCGTACAGCCTGACCAGCAGGCCACGCAGCTTGTCGCGCAGGTTCACGTGATTGTCAGCCCCTCCGTAAGGATCGGACAGGCCGCGATGTGCGGCCGGGTCGTGGCCGCGGGCGGTCCCTGCCCGTGCGGCAGTCCCCGGAGGCGAAGCCTACCCCTGCCGCGTCCGCGGGCCGCCCATGGGTGCGGAACGAAGAATTCCGGCCGGTGTTTCCGGCCCGCCCCGCACAGAAAAAATCGGGCCGGTCCGTGGGGGGGAGACGGACCGGCCCGAGGGGGGGTTTCCACCATAACCCTTCGTGAGTGATGCTGCGTGCATCGGCGTGCCACAACTACTCTCCGGAGCCACCCGACGACGGGGCGATGCCCGCGGAGGCCCTCACTCATGGCTTGTTCTTGACTGAAACACGGCCGATACGCAGCAAAATCGGGCCCCCGGGCAGGGCCTGGGGGATTTGACGCACCTTGGGGCCCGCTCGGCGACTTGTCTCCGGCGTCCCTCCGACGGGTGACTCGGCCGCGAACGCCGCCTTGACCCCGGCGCGGCCTCGTCGCCGCCTCAACAGGGAGGCCCTGGCACCGCGCAGCCCCCTCCACTGCGCGGTACCGCCCGCGCAGCTTTGCTGACGCGAATTACCTTGGTCTGAACTTACGCGAGCGGCGGCACCGAAGGCGAGCCGCGAGCGATAACGATGTGAACAACATCGACGGAAGTTGCGCAAGTGGAGTGAGTGAAAGGAGTGACCCACCCGCGGGGACACAAGAGGACAGATTCTGTCCTCATTCGCACCTAACGTCGCTCCATGACGACGACCGTGAGGATCACATGGGACGCCGCGAGCGCACGGCGGGCGGAGCGGCAGTTCCTGGCCAGGCCGGCCGAGAGCGGCTCGCCTGTCGCCGAGGTGGTCGGCGCGATGGCGGGCGCGCACGCGCAGGTGCTGTCCGCGGCCGAGGTCTCGGTCGGGGTGCGGACGGCCGGGCTGACGCGGGCGGACGTACGGACGGCACTCTGGGACGACCGGTCCCTGATCAAGACGTACGGCCCGCGCGGCACGGTACATCTGCTCCCGGCGCGTGAACTCCCCCTCTGGTGCGCCGCCCTGACGGCGGTTCCGACCGGGCCGAGCCCGTTCCCGCCCGACGTACGGCTCACCGAGGAGCAGGCCGGCCGGGTCGTGACGGCGATCGGCGACGCGCTCGACGGCAGGTGTCTGATCCTCGACGAGCTGACCGAGGAGATCGTCGCCCGTACGGGCCCGTGGGCCGGTGACCGGGTGATGCCGGCGTTCCAGGACCTGTGGCCGCGCTGGCAGCAGGTGATGCACCGGGCGGGCTGGGCGGGCACGCTGTGCTTCGGCCCGAACCGCGGTCGCAAGGCGACGTACACGCGCCCGCCGCGCGCGGAGTCCGTGGCCGACGCGCTGGGCACCTTCGTACGCCGCTATCTGCACGCCTACGGACCGGCCACCCCGCAGCACTTCGCGAAGTGGCTGGCGGCCCCGCCCGGCTGGGCCACCACCCTGTTCGAAGAGCTGGCCGCCGCGGACCGCGTCGAGAAGGTCGACTTCGAGGGGACACCGGCGTGGGTGGCGGCGGGTGACACCGACTTCCCGGACGGGCCCGCACGGGGTGTGCGGCTGCTCCCCTACTTCGACGCGTACGTCATCGCCGGGCAGCCCCGCGAGCGGCTGTTCCCCGGGGAGGCGTACCGGCGCGCCCTCGCGGGCGGCCAGGCGGGCAACTATCCGGTGCTGCTCGTCGACGGTGTGGCGGCGGGGGTGTGGCACCAGCGGCGCCGGGGCCGTCGTACGACCGTCACGGTCGAGCCGCTCGGCCGGCTGACGGCACGGCAGGAACGGGAGCTGGGCGAGCAGGCGGAGCGGGTGGGCGAGGTGCTGGAGGCGACGGCCGAGTTGGTGGTGGGGAAGGTGACGGTGGGGCCGCACGCGTGATCAGGGGCGGCGGGGAGCGGGTGAGTCCGGCTTGCGGGCGTCGAAGAGGTGGCGGGTGCTGTGGGCGACGAAGGGCCCCTCGGCCCGGATCCGCTCGTGCAGCGCGCGGAGCTGCGGCTCGTACGCCTCGACGGTGAAGCCGGGCACCATCCAGACGACCTTGCGCAGGAAGTGCACGACCGCGGCGATGTCGTGGAACTCCATCCGCAGCCGCTCCGCCCGCAGATCGACGATGTCGAGCCCGGCGGCCTCGGCGTCGGCACGCTCACGGTCGGGACGCCGTCCGCCGCGCACGGCGTCCGGCTGGGGACCGAGAAAGTACTCGACGAGTTCGAAGACGCTGGCCGGCCCGACGTGCTGGGCGAAATAGGTCCCTCCGGGCTGGAGGACCCGGGCGATCTCGCCCCAGTGCGGGCGGACGGGATGCCGGCTCACAACCAGGTCGAAGGCGCCGTCGGCGAAGGGCAGCGGGGCGTCCTCGGGGGCGGCGACGACCGCGACTCCGCGCGGCCGGAGCAGGGCGGTCGCCTTGGCGACGTTGGGCGGCCAGCCCTCGGTGGCGACGGCGAGCCGGGGCGGGGAGGGCGTCGTATGAGCAAGGGCGAAGTCGAGGACTTCCCCTCCCCCGGTCTGGATGTCGAGCAGGGCACTCGCCTGCCCCAGCCGTCCGGCCATCGACGTCGCATAGCCCCAGGACGGCCGCGCCTCGGTGGCCCGCCCCTCGAACCAGGAGAAGTCCCATCCCTCCGTGGGGACGGAGGCCCCTTCGGCGACGAGGTCCTCGAAGGTGCGGTGCGGTTTCGGATGCTCCGGCGCCACTCTCCCTCTCCTTCTCCCGATCACGACAGGACGAGCACGACATGCTCGTCGTCTCCGTGCCGGACGACACCGTCACGTCGGAAGCCCTGCTTCTCCAGGAGACGAACGGAGCCGGCGTTCCCACTGAAGGGGTCGGCGTACAGCGGCCGGTTCTGCTCCCGCTCCAGGAAGAGGGCCAGGGCCCGGCTGCCGATGCCGCGTCCCCAGTGCGGGCGTCCGAGCCAGTACCCGAGGAAGCGGCGGTCCCCGTCCCACCAGGCGACGACGCTGCCGGCGACCTCGCCGTCCACGGTCACGGTCCGCACGAAGACGGTGTCGTCCCCGAGGACCTTGGTTTTCCAGTGCCGCATGAACGCGTCGCGCGGCCGGGGCGTGAACCTCGACCGCCGGACGGCTTCCGGATCATGCTCGTACGCCAGGAAGAACTCCAGATCGGCTTCCACGACAGCTCGCAGCCGCACGTCCACGTCTTCATCACTCATGCCCGGAGTGTGGCAGCCGCCACTGACAACGGCCCTGAACGGAACCGTTCGGCCCTCAGGGAACGAGCGGACGCACGTCCTCGGCGACGAACCGCACGAACTCCTCCGGGTCGGGCTCGTCCCCGGTCGGTTGCAGCACCACGGTGTCGGCCCCGGCCTCGGCCAGCCGCTCGACTGCCTCGGCGACGGCACCGGCGTCCCCGGCGACCCCGAGATCCGGAACGGACTCGAGCCCCTCGTCGGCCAGCTCGGCACGGAGCCGGTCGGCCGCGTCGGCCCCGGTCGCGGTGAGCAGATACACGACGACGGGATGCGGTCCGGCCCCTCGCCCGGCGGCCTCCCGCCCTCCGTCGATGAGCTGCCGCGCCTTGCGCACGCCCTCGGCATTGGTGGCGGCGGTGAGGATCGTCCCGTCGGCGGCCTCCCCGGTGAGCCTCAGCGACCGCGGCCCGGTGGCCCCGGCGAGCACGCCGCCTCCCGTGTGTTCCGGCGGCCAGTCGAGGGCGACGTCGTCGAGCCTGACGTACCGCCCCTCGGTGGTCACCCGCTCCCCGCGCAACAAGGCCCGAAGCGCGACGAGATGCTCCCGCAACAACGTCACCGGCGACTCGACCCGCGCCCCCACCTGCCCCATCCAGTCCTGCACACCATGCCCCACACCGACGATCACCCGCCCCTGGAACATCCGGTGCAGCGAGGCGACCTCCATGGCCGTGACGGCGACGTTCCGCAACGGCACGGGCAACAGTCCGACGCCGATCCGTACGTTCTCGGTCCAGGCGAGGGCAGCGGCGGCGGTGGAGATGCCGCCCTCTCGGAAGCAGTCTTCCCAGAGCCAGAGTTGGTCCAGGCCTGTCTCATCGGCAATACGGGCGACGGATCGAAGCCGCTCGGGGGCTAGTTGGGGGCGGAAGACGGCGCCGAGTTCGGTCATGAGGTCTTCCTACCCGGGCGCTGACGCGCCCAACTAGGCATTTCGCGCCCTATGTGTCCCCTGCGAACCAACCGTCGTGTCGGTCACGCGCGTGGTCCGATCTCCTACGGCCGACGAATGGCGACTCGAAGCTGGTGGGTTCCGCGGATCGTCAGCGGTTGACGGCCTGGATTTCCTGCACGACGACGTCCTGCGTGGCTCCGAACGTGCCGTCGGGGAGGTCGCCGCCTGCGCCGCCGCTGCCGGTCCAGTCGATCTTCCAGGTGACGGTGGCCCGGAGCGGGTATGTGCCGTTGCCCGAGGAGCGCAGGTACCTGACTCCGCAGGGTGGGGTCTGGTCGGCCTTGCCCTTGGCGTAGGGCTCGCCGATGCGGCCGTTGTTGATCTCGCAGACGCCGGAGGCCGGGTAGGTCACCGCGTCCTTGGTGCCCGGTTCGATCCTGAGCGACTGCGGTACGGCGGTCGCGGTCGCCGTGATGCCGATGACCGGTACGGACGCGGTGACGGAGACCGGCTTGAAGTCGGCGGCGTCCAGCCAGGACCACGTCGGCAGGTTGACCTTGGTCGCGGCGGCGGGTGCCAGGGTGACCTTGGTGCTGGGGACGCGGATCTCCGCGTAGGCGAGGTCAGCGAGGATCTTGGGGTTGACGGCGTTCTCGACGTCGGCGGGCGGAGGGTCGCCCTGGTCCACCCAGAAGGCGGGCTTCTTGCAGGAGTCCCACCCCGGGGGGAAGTCCTCGTCGACGTACGAGTCCCAGAAGTAGCCCTTGCCGCTCTTGTCCTTGTTGAAGTCCTTGTACGGGTGCCCGTTGACGTAGCGGTCGCGCTGCTCGGCGTCCCACTCGTACCCCGTCGAACCGGCCTCCCAGACCGGCTCCAGCGTCTTCTGCAGCTGCTCCGGGGTGTACTTGGGGGCGTACCAGCAGGGCGGTGGTGTCCAGGAGGTGGACGACGTCAGGGCGCCGGCGGAGTTGCCGGTGCCGTTCTTGGAGCGGTCGAAGACGACGCCGCCTACGGTTACGGAGACGGTGCCGTCTTTGCCGGCGTTGGCCTCCTGGCTGGCGCCCTGTGTGTCGCCACCCAGGGTGTCGTCGGCGCGTGCCATGCCGGGAAGTGCGAGGAGAGACCAGCACGTGCTGGCTATGGCCACCGTAGATAGCCGCTTCGACGGGCGTCTCATGGCTGGCACTTGGGACTCCCACGCTGCGAAACCATCTTCTGGACCGCCCAGACGCCCTTGTCGTTCTTCTTGAGCGACGTGTGGTAAATGACGTAGCTCTTGGCGGTTACCTCGGTCTTCTTGACCTTGTCTGTCTTGAGGTACTTCACATACGCCTTGCCCTGGTCCTCGCAGTAGCTGAGGGACGCCGTACCGTCTTTGTCGACTGCCACTTCGGGGGCGTAGAAGCGGTAGACGCCGGTGATGGACGCCTTGTGGTCGACGTAGTTCTGGATGAACTTCTGCGTGGAGGCAGCCGCCTCGCCCTCGTAATAGTGGAGGTACGCCTTGTCGAGCGCGTCCTGATTGACGATCGCCAAATCCACAGCCTTGATGGACTGCTCACTGTCCGCCAGGATCGCGTCCTTGCCCTTGTCCCCTGTCTTGGGCCAGTCGAAGGTGTAGGAGAGGTCGGACGGAAGATCGATCTTCGGTCGTTCAGCGGCGGAAGCGGCGGAGGCGGTCGGGGAAGCCGACGTTTCGCTTCCCGAGTCGGCTCCCGCGATCTTGTCGTTGTCCTTGCTCTTGGAGCTGTCATCGCTCCCGCACGCGGACAGCGTCAGGGCCGCTGCCGCGGTCAGAGTGAGCGCTGCGAGGAAGGTGGGGCGGCGGTTCACGGTCGGCTCCCGGTAAGAGGCGAGGCTTCTCTTGAGCGAACCAAAGCTATACAGCGGGGTGGGACCGCACCAGGGTGAAGGTTGTCAACCGACGGGGTGTATGGGGAGGGATTGACGATTCGTCGCCCATGAGGTGCCGTAACGGTTGCATAACGCGTCGAATGGTCGGCCCGTGGTGGTGCCGTGCGGGGCGTTTCAGTAAGGAACCAGCAAAGGGTTTTGGGGAGTCGTTCGCGCATCTGGGGAACGTAGGCCGTTCGCAGGTTGCGTGGGATGGGCCTGTGGGCCCATGTAGGGCCTACTCCCCCACGGATACTTTCGGGTTCGGACAGCCGTTGGCAGGCAGCACGGTCGGAGGTGGGCCCGTATGGGGCGGCGCTGGCGGGATGGACATGGGGAGTTGGTCGTCCATGGGGGTGGTGAGGGGCCGTCCGTCCGTGTGCCGTTGGAGATCGCCAGCTCGTACCGGGCCCGCACGAAAGGGCTGTTGGGGCGGGACTCGGTCGACGGGGCGATTCTGCTCTCCCCGGCCAACAGCGTGCACACCTTTCGGATGCGCATACCGATCGATGTCGCCTATCTCGATCGGCATCTTCGCGTCATCGCCGTGCGCACCATGCGGCCGGGGCGGCTGGGGATGCCTCGGCTGCGGGCCCGGCATGTGGTGGAGGCCGGGGCGGGAGTGATGAGCGGGTGGGGGGTGCGGGAGGGCTCCTGGGCGGAGGTCCTCGTGAATGGGGCTTAGTCGTCCCGTTCGCGGGCGGCCTTCGGCAGGCCACTCACCGGGACATGCGGTAGTTGCTCTACCGCGCACTCGACCGCGTCGATCACGTGCACGGGTGGTTCGTCGTCCGAGGACAGCAGACGGGCGCGGACGGACTCTCCCGACGAGGTCGCCAGCCAGTAGGCCGATGGAGGAAGGTCCTCCTTGGGTGGGTACAGGACGGGAACGCCCAGCGCCGTCGCCAGACGTCGTGCGAGCTCGGGCTCGGGCGGTGCCTCATTGACCAGGGCGTCCTCTACGTAGATGTCCAGGGCCAACGACAGGTCGCCGCGCAGTCTGATGTAGCCGCACAGGACAGGTGCGGTCCAGTCGCGTTGGCTCTGGTCGCCGTCCCCGTCGGCCACGTCCACGTCGGCGCCTTCCGTCCGTACCGCCTCTGCCAGGGCCTCGACGAGCGAAGCGGGCGAGACCGGCGCGCCGGCCAGGAGCAGGTCGTAGATCATCGTCAGGTCCCCGTTCGTACACTGTCCGCGCTGGTGAACGTGGGCTCGATCTGGTGCGCTGTCAGAGGCTCGTTCCTTCGCGTCCCAGGGCGAAGAGCGTGCTGAGTGCCGCTTCCGCGTTCTCCCAACTCGCTGGGCCATCCGGCTTCGCCGACAGCCGCTCCAGTGCCGCCCTGGCCTCCGGGCTGCCCACAGCGCCCAGCAGTTCGATGGCCGAGTCGGCGCCGATGTCCTCGGTCACGCAATGCTCGGCCAGGTCCACCGCCCAGTCGGCGAAGCGACCCGGCTCAGGATCGAGAGCCAGCCAGCGGAACACCGAGTCGGCGATGTCGTCCCGCAGTGACGGGATCATGGCCAGCATCGCCGCTTCGACGTGCCGCACGACGTGCCGTCGCAGCGGGTACGTCTGCGGTCGGCCCCGCCATGCGTGGACCAGCGCGTCCACGCCGGACCATGTCACCTGGCTCGTGCGGGGCATGCTCTTCCCAACGGCCTGGTGAAACTCCTCCCAGGCGTGCCACAACAGGCCGGGCGACGGCGGCTGAGGGACTCGCGGAGCCAGTTTCGGGTCTTCCAGGAGTACGGTCACCACTCGCCGGGCGGCCGCCAGTCGCTCGTCGGTGCGTGGCAGTTTCCTGATCCGGCTCCAGTCGCACTCGTCCCAGGGCTCTGGCAGGGATCGCAGGGCGTGAGGCAGGACGTAGTCGCCCTCCGGAACGCGCCACCGCTCGACCTGCGGGTCCCACAGCTCCTCGGCATTCGGCTCCATGCGGCACTCACCAAGGCACCCGGCGAGGAGCCCGGTTGCGCCACCAGGGGTCCGCTTCTCCGTTGTCCTCGGTGGGCTTGGGGGCCGTGTACTCGTTGAATGTCCGGTCGAGTTGGGTCACCGCATTCCGTAGGGCGTCCCTGCGCTTCTCGCCCATCTGCGGGATGAGGCGTTCCAGAGCGTCTCTGGCCTCCAGGTCGCGTTGGAACAGGTCCGCCCGGTAGTGGCCCGCAGGGGCCCAGTCTGATTGAAGTCGGCGGGTCAGTCTTTCCCATACGCGCAGGTAGTGGTGTACGCGGCCTTCGACGCTCGCTGCCGTGCCGGTGGGGAGTGTGGCGAGGACGGCGTCGGAGACGGGGGTGGCGATGGGCTGTCTGTCGAGGATCTCCGGGAGGATCTCGACCTTGGCTCGGGGCAGGTCGGGGACCTGCTCCTCCACCGCGTCCACGCGGTATGCCGTGTCCTCGTCGGTGTCGATCGCCTCCAGGCGGCACCTGACGACGCGTCCGTCGGGTACGGCGACCCAGTAGGCGCTCGGCAGGTCGAGTTTTGAGGGGTGGAGGACCGAACTCCTCAGCCTGGCCGCCAGGCCGAGTGCGAGGCTCTCTTCCGTGAGAGGGCCGGCGGTGGCGTCTTCCACGGTGATGTCCAGTTCCAGCGCCAAGTCCCCGGGGGGCAGCAGGCGGTAGGTGCAGAGCACGGGGGCGTCCCAGTGCCGACTCTCCTGCTCTCCGTCCGCGTCGGCCACGTCGACGGCCTCGTGTGGCACGGCCATCAAGTCCGCCAGGGCTCCTCGCAGGCTCTCCGGGGCCGGCTCCGCGACGGTGAAGAGGTTGCCGATCACTCGTACGTTCCGATCACTTGTACGTGCCGTCATATACGGCCCTGGCCTTCTCGACCTTCTCGGGGTTGTCGACGAACTTCGGGTCCCGCTGGAGTTGCTGCGACTTGCCGGCATCGCCCTTGTTCCGCGCGATCTCCTTCAACGCCGCGTACTCGATGCGGTCCATCTCGACCAGGCCGGGGCCGGACTTCGGGAAGACCGTTCCGTTGCCCTCCACCTCGTAGGCACGGCCGTTGATCTCGTAGGTGTTCCCGTCCGGCGAGAGGGTGGCGCGGCCGTTCGCGATGCCCTCGATGTCGGAGCGGACCAGGTCCTCGTTGCCTCTGAGGATCACCGTGTTTCGCTCCTTCACCTGTCCGCTGGACGCCCCGCTGACAGTGTGGCGCTTGTTCGGGAATTTGAGGACTTTGCCGCGCGCCGGGCCGGGGATGTCGTCCCTGGCCTGCCAGTCGTTGGCCGGCCTGTTCTTCTGCTCCGCCCCGTCGGCGGCCTTGTCCGCCTCGTTCGCCTGTTTGCGGGCCTCCTGTGCCTGCTGCTTGGCCTCCTCGTCGCAGCCGTCCTCAGCGAGGATGACGTAGGGGGAGTCGGCTCGGGCCGCGGCCAGGAGCGTGGTGCCTGTGCCGGGGGCGCCGCCGTACGGGGTTCTGCGGGGCGGGGCCGCGATGGAGCAGCCCGACTCGCGGGCTTTGCGCTCCGCTTCGTCCGCTGCCTCGTGGGAAGAGCCCTACTGCGCCGAAGGCAACAACTGCTTCCGCATAGGCACCGACCCCGAAGGCAACGCCTACATCGCCGTCGCCGGGCAGGAGGAGCACCGCCTCACCGACAGCAGGGAGGCCCTCCGTGCGCTGATCCTCGAAATCAAGGCGGGGAAGGCTGATCACCTGCTCTAGTCTCGTCGACGACCAGCACCGCGGCATCGTCGTGGAGGTGCTCGACGACGTACTCGCGGACATGGCCACGGACGGCATCGGCATCTCAGGAAGCCCGGCACAGCACATGCTGCATGCCGTGCGGATTCGCCTCCCCGGCCCACTCCGCGATCTTCCAACAGTTCTTGCGCGGCAGGCCCGACAGCAAGCCCAACACCAACCGCCCGCCCGGGGCCGTGGTTCGACCCTGGCGAACCGTCCGTCCCGCCATGCGGCTCTTGGCCACCTCGAACGCCTCCCGCCAACAGGCGGGAACTATGTTGTGACCTGCGGCCACCGTCTCATCGTTACACCACACAAGTCACGATGATCAACGGCGGCCGTACCCGTACCAGGCCGTCCAGCAAGATCACGATCTACAGCTGGAATACCAGGGGTCTCGTGACCATGCCGGCCGGTTACTTCCATGCAAGCTACCTCGCACTTGTACGCCCCGTCGCCCACCTTCTGCGGTCAGCAACGGGGGTAGGGGCGTCATCGCGCCCACTCCTGCGCGGTATTCCTCGTCGTGACCGGCAGGCTCGGGTCGAAGGCCAGCCGCGCCAGGGCTCCCGGCTGCCCGGCACGTCATCCGTGCGATGGAGGAACCAGATGGCCTCCTCTACCGCGCTGCCGCTTCGGGCGCACCGCTCGGCGAGTTCCGCAGCCCAGAGGGCCGTTGCCGGCAGAACAGCCGGTTCCTTGTCACCTGCCGCTCCTGCGCCTTGCGGGAGGTCGGCGAGCCAGCGGAAGACGGCTGCGGTGACCCGGTCAGCGATCCTCTTGCCGCCCCGCGACCGCGGCACGTGCACACTCTGCCGTCGGTCGGGCAGGCACGCGCGCAGCACGTGCCGGGCCTGCTCACACCTCTCCTCCGTGAGGGCAAGTGCCTCCAGAGCCTGAGGCCTGCGGTATGTCAGATCGAGCCAAGGCGATGGCAGCTCGCGCATGGCTGCGGGCAGCAGGTAGGTGTCCACGAGTCGCTCTCCGCCCGTGCCCCGGCAGCTTCCCGAGCGCTCATCCGGCACATCAAGGCGAGCAAGGCCGACCACCTGCTGCAGGCCCCCACTGGGAGCCTGCCTCCGCCGCCTCGGAGAGCAGTCGCGTCGCCTCGGCCACTGCGACGTTCCGGTCGATGTAGCGCATGCCGAGGTCCAGGGCCCAGGGAGCGAAGCAGCCCTCACGCCACAGCCATTCGAGCATTCCCCGTGCCAGATGTGCGGCGATGCGCGCAGCCCACCGCTCGGCGAACGCCTCGGGGTTCGTCTCCTCCATACCGATGCCCAGTCGCTCACACTCGTACCAGGCCCAGATCAGACGCTCCCGCGTGACCAACCGCGCGTCGGGCATCAGGGGGACGAGGACCATCTGGACTTCCAGCCACGCGGGCCGGTCCTCCGCATCCTCGATCCACTTTCCCTCCCAAATGGGGGGCTCCTCGGATGCAAGCCGTTGGTCAGGCAGCAGCGCTTCGAGAATGGCCCGTGCCTGGGCGAAGCGTTCCGGTGTCGGTTCGTCCTCGATTTCCCAGCCGCCGGCCCAGCCGGATGTCAGATCGCGCACCACCTTGGGGAGGAGCAGCTCCTCACCATCGGTAGGACGAGCCGCCCGTGCCTCGTATTCCGGTCTCCGCAGCTTCGCGAGCCATTCGCGGGCTTCCCGACGGTCGCCTTCGCTCACCGACGCGTCCTTCACGAGGCGCGTCAGCGCATCCTCGCCGTGCGGACGGCCGAGAGCGCTGAGAAGGCAGATGTGGTCGTATCCACCCACACCGGCGTGTACGCACAGTTCGGCAAGCGCGGCGGCCCGAGGGTGGTCAAGGGGCTCACCTCGCTCCACGGCTTTCCGCAGAGAACGCAGCGACCGTTGCACCCTAAACGAAGCCTCCCAGCGTGCCCGCCGGGCCGCGAAGTGCTGACGCTGTTCGTCGGTGAGCGGGAGACCGGGCTCCTCCTGTGCCCGATCCCACAGATCCTCCAGCTCGTCCGGCCAGAGGCTCGGTTTCGCCGGAAGAGCGGCGATCGCCGCATCCAACTCCTCGAATAGCGCAGCCGGGCGATCCTCCTGAGCCTCCGCGTGCTCCTCGTCGTACGTCATGAGACCCCCAGGTACTCCATCGCGGTCTTAGGATCCTTCATCTTGCCGGAGCGCAGAGCGTCGTACTTCTCAGCCTCGCTCTTGCCATTCCAGGCGTCGTTCATCGCCCTGAGCTGCGCGGGAGTCACATCCTGGCCGGCGATGCGGGCACCGACTTCGTTCTCGGCCATGAGGGAGGCCGGGGTTCCCCGGGGAGCATCCTCGCCGCGCTTTATGGGCTTGAACCCGTCGAAGATCTTCTGCCAGCCCTTGGTGGAGGCGATCTCGTAGCGGGCGACTCGGCCCGGATCCGCACTCTGCCACTTGCCCAACCTCGCCACCTGGGCGGAGACAGAGCCCTTGGTCGTCGCGTTCCCCGTGTTCTTGACCTCCACGACATGCACCTTGCCGTCCTTGCCACGGTAGGCCGCATCGGCGTCCGGGATGCCCGTGACGTCGATCTCACCTCCGAGGCCGTCCGGTCGCACCGGCGGGTCGTCCGGCTTCCGCTGGTCACTGTCACCGATGTCCGAGTACACCGTGCTGCCATCCGCCGCCTCGTTCTGCGCCACACGCTTCGTAGCGTTGGCCTCGGCGAGATTCTCGGCGAGCTGGTCCTTGGTCTTGGAGTTCAGCACCTTGGCGGCGAGCTTCTCCCTGCTGGTGTTGTGGATGTTCTTCTGGTTCACCAGCTCCGAGACGTCGGCGATGGCGTCCGCCGCCTCCTTCTTGCTGATGTCCTTGGAGTTCGGGTCGACGTCGTCCTTGGCCCGCTTGAGCAGGTTCTCGAGCTGGGCCTCCTGCAGGTTGACCTTCTCGTCCCTCGGCAGCCGCTTGGACGCCTTGATCTGCTCCCGCAGCAGGTCGGCCCGCGCGTCCAGCGCCTCCTGCTGGGCCTGGCGCGCGTCGTTGGCGTCGTCGCCCGTGCACTCCTTGCCGCCTCCTTCGGCGACGACGATCCGGCCGCCCTGCGGGGCCGCCAGGACGCCGGTGCCGGTGCCCGGAACTCCGCGCAGGCCGCCACCGCCGTACGGGACGCGCCCGATCGCGATCGTGCAACTGCCGTTCTTCTCGGCCTTCTTCTTCGCCTCGTCGGCGTGCTTCTGCGCCTCGTCCGCGGCCTTCGTCGCGCCGTCGAAGTCACCCGCCTTGGCCGCCTTGCGGGCCTTCTCGGCCGCGTCGGCCGCCTTGTCGAGGGATTCACCGACCTCGGCCAGCTTCTTGAACTTGGTGAACTTCGTGATGGTCTTCGGGCTGAAGATGCCGATGACGCCGACAACGGTGTTGCCGATGGAGGCGCCGTAGTTGCCCTTCTCCCAGTTCTCCTTGTCGACGAACGTGTCGACCGCCAGGTCGGACACGAAGTCCTCGGGCGAGTTGACCCAGCCCCATACGGAGGAGACGTAGTTACCCTTGTCCCACTCCTCGCCCAGCTCGTCGGCCTTGTCGCCCCACCAGTTCGTGGTGTAGCCCTTCAGGCCGTTCCAGCTGTCCTTGATCGAGCCGACCGGGTCGCTGACGAAGTCCATCGTGCTGGCCAGGAAGCTCTTGGTGGGGGCCACGAAGAAGCCCCGGACATGGTCCATGAACGTCCTGTCGTGGCGTTCCTGGTCATGTACGTCGTCCCAGAGCGATCTCTCCTCGAACGGCCCCGGAGCGAGTGGGACCGTGTCGTTCGTCCCCGCGCCCTCGTAGGTGATGATTCGAGTCGACCACGCCGGACCGCCGTCGCTGTTGTTGCCGCCCGTAGCACCGTCGGCGCCCGTGCCTTCCTGGCCGCCGGAACCGGCCTGGGTGCCCGAGTCGCCTTCCGCGCCTGTCTCGCCGTTCGCGCCCCCAGCGCCTTCTGTCCCCGCGCCGCCGTCCGCGTTCTGGCGGCCGTCCGGGTCCGCGTCGTTGCCGCCGTCGGTGCCGGCGCCGGTGTCCGAACCGTCTCGCTGCGCACCGTCGTTGTTGTCCCCGGCCGCACCCGTCTCCGTGCCATCGCTTTGCGGAGCGGGGCAGGCCGTGCCCGTCACCGAGCAGACCGCCGACTGGATGCCGTCGGCGATGCGCCCGCCGAGGCCGCCCACCGACAGCGCGACGATGATCGCCGCGACCACCGCGATGAGCCCCGCGTACTCCACCGCGGTCTGGCCCTCGTCCCGCCGCCAGCGGATCATCCTCGCCAGGCTGAACGCCCGGCGCTCCTCCCTGTCCTGGGGAGGGGTCTCGAACCACTCTCGCGACCGGGCCCGACGCAACAGCACGATGACCGCAAGCGGCATCGCCGCCTGCGTGAAGCCCCGCAGATCGCCGTGTAACAGCGTGCCTAGCGACAGCCACACGATCCAGGCCTGTACGGCGATCAGTGCGCGGCTCGTCCACACCCCGCCCCGCCACAGACGCCGGGCCAGGTAGACCCCCGCCACACTGGGCAGCGAGTCGTACACCAGGATTCCGAAGATCTCCCCGGAGTAGTACGACACCACCGACAGCACGGTGATCACGTACAGCACCGTCAGCGCGAACTGCACCCACAGCAGTACCTGCGTCCAGCCCAGTTCCCGTGGCAACGGCGAACGCCGGTCCCAGGAGGGGGTGTTCTGCGCACCCCAAATCCCGCTCGGGGGTATCGAGTTACCGGCACCGGACATGTGTGACCTCAGTTCAGCGGGCGGGCATTCACGGCGGGCGCCCGGCTGACGCTAATGAGAATCGAACACTGACACATGGGCCTCCGGACCCACCCTTGGCCCAACTTGAACCGCAGGGCCCGTCCCTGCCTGCGGTGGCGGGAGACGGGCCCCGGGTGAGTGGGTGCTGGTGGCTCAGCTCTCCGAGCGGGGGAAGGAGACCTCGACCCGGCGGTTCTTCTTGCGGCCTGGTTCTGAGGAGTTGTCCGCGATGGGGTACTGCTCGCCGTAGCCGCGTACCTCGTAGGTGACATTGGAGTCGGCCAGTTCCTGGTCCAGGACGTTCTGTACGGCGTCGGCCCGTTTCCGGGACAGGACGTCGCCGTGGGCGGAGGAACCGAGGTTGTCCGTGAAGCCGAAGACGCGGATCTTCGTCGCGTTCTGCGTCTTGATCTCCTCCGCGATCGCGGAGATACGGGACTTCGCCTCCGCGCCGAGCTTCGCGCTGTCCTTGCCGAAGAGGACCTCGGCCTGGAGGGCGAACTTGACGTCGGCGTTGGTGTCTTCCCGGCGTTCGTCGCCGCTTTGGTCTTCTACGACCTGTTTGATGTCGAGGACCTTGGCGGAGGCCAGGGTGGCGCCCTCGGGGAGTTTGAGGTCGGGGTCGTTGGGGTCGACCTTGACGGGGGCGGAGGGCGACGCCTCGGTACCAGGGGGGACGCCGGGGGTTTCGTCGGCGTGGGCCGAGACCGCGCCGTAGATGTTCGTGGCGACCATGAGGGTGGCGGCGGTGAGGACCAGGGCGAGACGTGGGGTCGCCGGTCGGGTGCGCGTAGGGGTCATGACCGGCCTCACCCGGAGATCTTGATGGTGCCGCTGGAGAACGTCGGCAGTTGCAGAGCGACGTCAGTCGTGTCGGCCGGCGGGGCTGGGAACTGCATGAATACGGGGAGCGTCTGCCCGGCCTCGAGAGTGGTGAGACCCGTCGTCGTCAACGGGCGCCCGTCGGTGTCACGAAGGACGTAGTAGCGCTTCTTGCCCTTGGAGTCCACGAGAGTGGCACCGCCTAGCGACTGACCGTGTTTGATGACCTCGGTCTCGTCACCACTCGTCTGAGCGGGGATGGCCACCGACTCCCCTCCGTCGTTCTTCAGGCTGCCGCTCACCGTGACGAAGCCGCCGGCGTCCCTCTGGGCGGAAGTGATCTGCAGGAGCAGCCCGTCCGTTCCCTTGAGTTCGGCGAGAGGCGTCTTCGCCTGCCCCTCCTGAGCACTCGGTTTGGATCCACTGTCCTTGGATGCGGACGCCGACGGGCTCGACTTGTCATCGTTGTCACCACCGCCGCCACAGCCGGCCACGCCGAGGGCAAGTCCGGCCGCGGCGGTCAGCGCGACCATCCCCCTGCGGGCCTTCGCAGTGAACCGAATGCTCATCTCTCTGCTTCCTTCATCACTCGTCGTTCGCTTGTGGTTCGGCCAGGTGGACGTCGAAGAGGTCCTCGGGTTTCGGCAGAACATCGAGATCGTCCGGGTCCAGCTCCCAGTTCACGCCCTTGCACAAGAGCTCTGGCAACACGTCGGGACCGGCGCCCGCGGCCGGGGGATCGAATTCGCAGCGGGACTCGATCACGGCGTCAGCAGAAGCATGCGCTTTCCGGCCCGCTTCGCCGGGGACGATGGAGTCTCCCATGGGCTTGTTCGTCTGAACGTCGACCGAAAAGCGCAGAGGCCCCTCCGGACGCCCGCAGAAGTCCACATCGGCGTCGTTCTGCTCGGCGAGCTGATGAGCGCGCCAACACGACGGGGTGAGACCCTCGGCGTTGCCCTCGAAGATGTCCTGCCACTTGTTCGGGTCGAGTACGTCCTTCACCCACGCGCCCGCGAGTTGGTCCCGCCTGTCCTGAGCCGCCGCGAGAGCCGCCGCGTCGGCGGCCGTCTGGGCGCCGTTCCTGTTCGCCGCGGCCTGGCCGACCGCGAAGTAGGCGAACGCGAGAAAGAGCAGGCCCCCCACCACCGTGATGTAGATGGGGAAGGCCTGCCCTGCGTCGCCGTACCGGCGAGGTCGCATCAAGGAGCGACCTTGGCGATCTGCGCCTGGATCTTGGTGAGGATCGTCTGGCCGATGTTCGTACCCGTGATCGCCAGCACGATCGCCACCACCACCGCGATGATGCCGAGGTACTCGACCGCCGTCTGCCCCTTGTCGCCGGCGCGGCGCTGCATCGCCGCGGCCGTCGTGTTCTTCCAGCCGTTCACGCGGACCTTGGTCGCGACGGCGGTCTTCAGCATCAGGTCGCTCATGGTGTGCCCCTCCGGTTTCGGCTGTGTCGCTTTCGACAGGAGGAACGTACGGCGGGACATCCCGTCCGTCAGAGGGCCCCAGGGCCCAATTCCGGGCCCAATCGCCCGGGCCCGACCGGCTCTTCCCCGAGACTGTCACCGAAGGTCACCCCAGTCCTCGGTGTGAGTCCGGTGCCGTGCCGATCCATTTCGCGGCGGCCTCGGAGCGGCTGGTGCTGTGGAGTTTGGCGAAGATGCGGTTGATGTGGTTCTTGACGGTCTTCTCGCTGATGAAGCACGTGGCGGCGATCTGCTGGTTGTTCATGCCGGACGCGATGAGGTCCATGATCTCCGCCTCCCTCGTGCTCAGTTGGAACCGTGACCTGTCCGGTGCGGCCGGACGGCCGCTCTTCGTCCATCCAGACGATGACTGTCCCACATGCGGTTGCACTTGCGAAAGGTTTTCTGGAGAAATGGGTGGGGGCGGAACCGGGGGTGGGTTGAAGTTTGCTGGTGGAGCGGGTGGTTGAGATTGCGTATACGGGTTTGCGGAGGGGGAAATTCCGTATGCAGTCGCATTTGATGACTGGCCCAGCCCCTCGGGAAGGGGTGGCGTCCGTGCCTGGTCCTGGCGGAGTTGGGCCAGCAGGGCGCCCGCTGCCGTGGGGGTGAAGTGGGCCCTGCCCTCCTTGATGTCCCGTACGGCTTCGACCAGCTGGTCGGCCGTGAACTCGCCGTGCACCAAATAGCCGCCCGCTCCTCGGCGCAGGGCCTCCTGGACGATCTCCGACTCCCTGCTGTACGTCAGCATCACGACCGGGGCGATCCGCACCAGGTACGGGAGTGCCGAGATGCCGTCCACGCCGGGCATACGGACGTCCAGGAGGACGACGTCCGGGCGGTGCTGATGGGCGGCCTCGTAGGCCTCGCGGCCGTCGGCCGCCTCCGCTACGACCGTGATGTCCGCGCGGCCGGAGAGCAAGGCGGTGAGACCGGCCCGGACCACGGGGTTGTCGTCCGCCACCACGACCCGGAGGCTGCGGCTCGGCTGCGCGGGCTGCGGGAGGTCGGCGAACGGGTTGTGTGGCGGGGGCTGTGGTGCGCCGGGGGGTGGGAGCGGCTGGTCCGGCATCGGGGGCCTCCTCTCGTGTCGTGGGGTTACGCGGTGGGTGTGGTCAGGGCGGCCAGGGGGAGTTCCAGGCGGACTTCCGTGCCCTGGGGGTGGCCGCCGCGGCCGATGCGGATGCGGGCGCCCACCGAGGCGGCGCGTTCGACCATGCCGACCAAGCCGAAGTGGCCTGCTCGGCGGAGTTGTTCGAGCGTGGTGCCGGGCGGGAGGCCGCGTCCGTCGTCGTACACGCTGATGCGGAGCAGGTCGCCATGGACGCCCGCGCGGACGTCGACACGGCTGGGGTGCGCGTGGCGGTGGGCGTTCTCCATGGCCTCCGAGGCGATGGTGAGGAGCTGGCGGGCCACCGCGGGTGGGACGGGGGGTACGGAGTGCTCGCCGGTGGGGCGGTAGACGGCGGGGAGGCCGGTGCGAGTGCTGAAGTCTCGGGTGCGGGCGGCGAGTTCGACCAGGACGTCCGTGGCCTGATCGGGGTCCGATTCGCGGCGCAGGTCGGCCAGGAGTTCGCGGGATTCGGCGGCTGCCCGGCGGGCTGATCGGGCGACGAGTGCCGCCTGTTGTTTGACCAGGGCCGGGTCCATGCGGTCGGCGCCCGCAGTGCCCGTCAGGCCGTCGGCGGCCAACGCCACACCGTGCAGGGTCTTGGCCACCGAATCGTGCATCTCGCGGGCCAGGCGGGCGCGTTCGGCGCTGACCGCTTCCGTTACGGCGAGCCGGGCCTGGACGGTGGTGAGCGCCTGGGTGGCCGCGCCGAAGCGGAGCATGAGGTTGCGGAGGCTGGAGCCGACGGCGCCGGCGATGACGCAGAGGCCGGGCAGGAGTGCCGTCTCTGCGATGCCGGGGTGCGGGTTCTCCTGTGCCGCGTGGATGAGGAGGAGCAGGAGGGCCTGCAGGGAGGCGAAGGCGGCGGCTCCTCGCCAGTCGTAGACGAGGCCGGCGAGGAGGGGGGTGCAGACGCTGACGTAGGCGAGGGTGCTGTCCGGGCCTGCGGCGATGAGGAGGAGTGCGCCGAAGAGGGTGTCCGCGGCGAGGAGAGTGGGGTGGCGGAGGAGGAGGGGGCCGAAGCGTTCCCAGTCCCTGAAGAGGACGTAGGAGGTCATGAAGGTGACGACTACGGCTGCGCCTACGAGGCGGGTGGGGAGGCCCTCGTTGGCGTTGACCAGGGCGGTGGGGGTGGCCAGGGCGATCATGGCCAGGCGGAAGCCGAAGACCTGCCGGGACAATGCCTGTAGGGCGTTGACCTGGATGTCGATCGCGGGGCTGGTGGGGGTGTCCGTGTCCCGGCCTTCGACCGGAATGGGGTTCCCACCCGCACCACCCGTGCGGCTTTCGTTGTCGGGTGCGGGTGGCCCCGGCTGAGGCTGAGCGCCATCGGCGGCTGACCGACTGCTCGTGTGCGGTTCCGGCTCGCCGGTTGCCGCCCCAGGTGTCGGGACCACCCGCTCCCACCCCGGCGGCAACGCCGGTGTCGCCGACGTCACCGGAATGTCCGGCGCGCCCGTGCGGACGTGGGACGGGAGGACCGTGCCCGCCGGTGGTGTGGTGATCTCCGGGGTCTTGGGGCGGCGGCGCAGCAGCCCGGCGCGTTCCCCTGTCATCGACATGCTGTCGCTCGCCTCCCCTACTTGCCGGTGACCGAGCCGAAGTCCGTGCCCGAGCCGAGGATCAGGCCGGCGCCGAGGAGGAGCATCGTGGCCGGGACCATGAAGGTCGTGATCATCATCGTGGCCTTGGGAACGGCCCGGGCCGCCTTGCGGCGGGCGTTCTGCGCGTCCGTGCGCCGCATGTCCTTGGCGAGGGCCACCAGCGTGTCGACGATCGGCGCGCCCAGTTCCTCGCCCTGCTGCAGCGCCGTGACGAACATGGCGACCTGCTCGGAGTCGTTCCTGCGCCGCAGTTCCGCGAAGGCCTGGCGGCGGCTCATGCCGAGGTCCATCTGGCGGAGGGTGATGCGCAGTTCGTCCGCCCAGGGCCCCTCGTACTTGGACGCGACCCGGTCCAGGGCCTGGCGGAAGCCGAGGCCCGCGCTCACCACGACCGCCAGGACGTCCAGGAAGTCCGGCAGGGTCCGTTCGATGACGTCCTTGCGGATGCGGATCGCCGACCAGATGCCGACCTCCGTCCAGAACGCGCCGAAGGCGAGCAGGAGGAGGGCGACCAGGAGCTGGCCCCGCATCAGGAAGACCAGGAAGCCGACCCCGCCCAGGGCCCCGTAGACCGCCCGGCGCGCGGCGTAGCGGTCGATCGTCAGGCCGCCCGGGTTGCCCGCCAGGTCGATCTTGCGACGGTACCTGGCCACCTGCTTGGGGCCCATCAGGCGCAGCACCGCGGGGGCGTAACGCATGCCCATGCGGTCGATCAGCGAGTCCACGGCTCCCGTACGGGTGGAGCCGACCTCCAGGGCCAACGCGAGATCCCCCGGCAGTTTGGCCTCGGCGCGGTACATGCGGATGCCGGCGAAGATGCCCCAGACGCTGAGGCCCATCAGCAGGGCGAGGAGAAGTCCCATGGATTCCGTTCCCTCCTGGCTTCTCAGACGTCGATGCGGGACAGGCGGCGGATAAGGACGAAGCCGACGGCGTAGAGCGCGAAGGCGATGACGACCGCCCCTTGGCCGAAGGGTGAGCCGGTCATGCGGTCCAGGGCGCCGTCCTTCACCCCGTTCATGAGGAAGAGCGAGCCCACGCCCAGGACTGGCACCGCGTAGGACGTCATGCTGACCTGGGACAGCTGGGTGCGGACCTCGCGTCGGGTCTCCTTGCGCTCCTCCAACGTCTCCGTCAGGTTGCGTAGCGCGCTTACCACCTGGCCACCGGCCCGGTTCGACAGCACCAACGTCGTCACCAGGACGACCAGTTCCCGGGACGGAAGGCGATCCGCCATTTCGTCGAGTGCGTCGTCCAGTGAGGCACCCACCGCCAGCTGCGCGGAGACCTTGCCCAGTTCCTCGCCCGCCGGGGCCTCCATCTCCTCCGCCGCCATGCCGATCGCCGTGCGCAGAGCCAGTCCGGCCTGGGTCGCGTTGGCGAGGATCCGGGCCATCTCGGGGAGCTGGTTGATGAACTTCTCGATGCGTTTCTGGCGTTGCCAGTTCAGGAACTGCACGGCGACCCCGATGCCGAGCAGGCCCGCCAGCGGGCCGAAGAACGGGGCGAGGGCCGCCTGGCCGATCAGCCACAGGCCCGCGACCGTGGCGAGCATGTAGACGAAGAACTCACCCGGGGTAATGTCCAGGCCCGTCGCCGCCAAGCGGAGTTCCAGCTTCTTGCCGAGCCCGGTGCGCCGCAGCCGGCGGTCCAGGTTCCGGAAGTGCCGCCGCCGGCCGCCGACCGGGATCTGGCCGGTGGCGGAGAGGCGGTCGACGAGCGCCTGGCGCTGTGCCTTGCCCGTGGCGTAGGAGTGCAGGCCGACGACCGCGAGGACGCATGTCAGCAGGGTGACGCCCGTGGTGAGCGTGATGAGCGATTGCAGATCCATCGGTCGGTCCTACCTGGCTTCTCGGGTGGCTAGCTGGTCCGCGGACCGGGCGATGCCGAAGGCCTGCGGGAGGGGCTGGCTCGCCATGTAGAGGCGGTCGGCGGTGCGGCGTGGGACGGGGAAGTACTCGAAGGCGCCGTGGATACGGCCGTCGGAGCTCATGGGCCGCGCGTTGAAGCGGGCGACCGTGACCAGCCGGTACGGGTCGCTGCCGTGGCTGTCCATCAGGGCGATCTCGGTGATGCGGCGGGCGCCGTCGGCGAACCGGGTCAGCTGCACGATGACGTCCACCGCGCTGTTGATCTGGTCGTGCAGCGCCACGAAGGGGATCTCCACGTCCGACATGGAGGCGAGGGTCTGCAGGCGCATCAGCGCGTCCTCGGCGCTGTTGGCGTGGACGGTGGCCAGCGAACCGTCGTGGCCCGTGGACATCGCCTGGAGCATGTCCAGGGACTCGCCGCCCCGGACCTCACCGACCACGATCCGGTCGGGGCGCATGCGCAGGGAGTTGCGGACCAGGTCGCGGATCGACACCTGGCCCTTGCCCTCGACGTTCGGCGGGCGCGACTCCAGGCGGATCACATGAGCCTGCTGGAGCTGGAGTTCGGCCGAGTCCTCGATGGTGATGATGCGCTCGCCCCCGGGGATCAGCCCGGAGAGCGCGTTCAGCAGGGTCGTCTTCCCCGTGCCCGTCGCGCCCGAGACGATGACGTTGAACTTCGCCTGCACCAGGCCCGCCAGCAGGTACAGCATGTGCTCGTCGAGCGAGCCGAGGCCGATCAGCTCCTGGAGCGTGAAGGAGCGCGGGAAGCGGCGGATCGTGAGGGTGGCGCCCGTCAGGGACAGCGGCGGGATGATGACGTTGACGCGCTCACCGGACGGGAGACGGGCGTCGACCATCGGGTTCGACTCGTCCACGCGCCGGTTGACCGTCGAGACGATCCGCTCGATCGTCTGCATGAGCTGGTCGTTCGAGGCGAACCGCAGGGGCAGTTGCTCCACCCGGCCACCGCGCTCCACGAAGATGGCGTCCGGTCCGTTCACCATGATCTCCGTGATGGAGGCGTCCTCCAGGAGCGGCTCCAGGATGCCCAGGCCCAGCGCCTCGTCGACCACCCTGCGGATCAGCTGCGAGCGCTCCACGGTCGACAGGACCGGGCCCTCGCGGCTGATGATGTGCCCGAGCACCCGCTCCAGCCGCGCCCTGCGCTCGGCGGCGGCCAGCGAACTCATCTCCGCGAGGTCGATCTCCTCCAGGAGCTTGGCCCGGTAGGAGGCGACCATGTGGCCGTCCTCGCCCCGGTTTCCGTTCTCCTCGGGGGAGTTGATGCGTGCTCGCAGGCTCATGGGGGCGGTGCTCCGATCAGTGGTCGCGCGGCATCGTGGCGGTCTTGCGGGCCGTGCCGAAGTTGTCCTTGCCCGGGAAGATCGACGGGATGGTGATCTCGGCCGTGACCGTGACCTCGTCCCCGCCGTACGACGCCGGGCAGCTGGTCTCGTCCGCGAGCCAACTGCTCACCGCCGCCCGGCAGTCCGCCTCGTACGGCCCCTCCAGCGACGCACTGCGCGCCCCCGTCCGGGCCGCCGTGCCGGCCTGCTGGGCCGTGTACGCGATCAGGCCGAGCTGCACGGCCGCCAGGCCGACGAGCAGCAGGATCGGCAGGAAGCCGATGTACTCGATGGCGACCTGGCCCCGGTCGCGGCCCTTACCGGAACGCGCCATGTCAGTCCGCCTCCTCGACCGCACCCGCGTGCCCCCTGACCGGGAACGGGACGGAGAGCGTGCCCGGGAAGAGGATGGGAACTTCGAGCTTGACGTCGGCCGTGACATAGCCGGATCCCCCGCAGGTCACCTCGGCGCCGGAGCGCCACGCGTCCGACAGGTGTTTGAGCCCCGCCGTCTCGCACGCGGCCTGCCGCGCTCCCGGTTCCGCCGCCGTCGCCTGCCGCACCGCCTCGTCCGCCGCGTTTCCCGCGAGGGTGTAGGTGTAGCCGACGAGGACGATCTGCCACAGCGCGATCAGCGTCACGATGATCGTCGGTGTCATCCCGAGGAACTCGATGGTGACCTGGCCCCGGTCCCGCTCTCTCAAGGGCATGTTCATCCCTCCCTCTTCCGCCGAAAGCTCACCGACCCCCGGTCCCCACCCCGGAACCCCCGGCCCCCCTTCTGGGCACCGTCGGGGACCTTGACCAGGCCCAGTTCTCCCGCCAGGCCCCACAGGGCCTGCTTCACCGCGCTCTTGTTCTCCAGTTCGTGGATGCGGCCCGCGTCCACGACGCTCTGCAGTTCCTTGAAGTTGGCGGGGACGACGGTGGCGGCGACCGCCGTGCCGGTGATCTTCTGGATCAGGGGCGGCTGGATCTCCGTGGCGCGGCTGTGCCGGTTGACGACGACGGTCGTCTCCTCGGCCTTGCGGATCTGCAGCCGGTCCCACATCCGTACCGCTCGTTTGGCGCCCCGTACGGCGACCACGTCCGGCGTGGTGATCAGCAGGGCCCGGTCCGCCATCTCCACGGCCGCCGCGCCCGCGCCGCTCAGCTGGGCGCCGCAGTCGATGACGACGATCTCGTAGCGGGAGCGCAGGGCGCTGACGATCTGGCGGGCGGCGCGGTCGGTGACGTCCTCGCCGCGTTCCCCCTCGGCCGGGGCGAGCAGCAGGGCCAGGCCGGTGTCGTGGCGGAAGACCGCGTCGGCCAGGACGCGCGGGGAGATGTCCGTGATGGCGGCCAGGTCGACGACGGAGCGGCGGAACTGGACGTCGAGGTAGGAGGCGATGTCGCCGGTCTGGAGGTCCATGTCGACCAGGGCCGTGCTGCGGCCCGATGCCTGGGCTGCGAGGGCCAGCTGGATGGCGGTCAGGGTGGCTCCGGTACCGCCCTTGGCGCCGCTGACGGTGACGACGGTGCCTCCGACGCCGGTGAAGACGTCGCCGCCGGCGCCCAGGTGCCGCCGTACGCCGACGGACCACTGGGCGACCGCCTGGACGCGGCTGGCCAGTTCCTCGTAGCTCAGGGGCAGGGCGACGAGGCCGCGGGCGCCGTAGTCCATGGCGGCCTGGAAGAGGCCGGGGCTCGCGTCCGAGGTGACGAGGATGACGCCGACGGCCGGGAAGCGCAGGGCCACTTCGCGGATCAGCTCCAGCGCGGGGACCGGGCCGATCCGCTCGTGCACGACCACGACCTCGGGCAGTTCGTCGACGGACTCGGCGGCGAGCCGCGCGAGGGTGTCGATGAGCTGGGTGGAGTCGCCCACCGGGGCCACCGGCTCGGCGTCCGGGAGCTGGCTGAGCAGCGTCGTGATGGACCGGACGGCGTCCGCTTCACCGACTGCCGGGAGGATCCTCGTGGGCATGCGGGCCTCTCACTTGTCCTTCGCGAGTTCGTACGTCCGGTCCTGCTCCGGGACTGTGGTGTCGCTGCCGGGCGCGACGAGGGCGAGCCGGACCCGCTGGGCGAACGACTCGGCGTAGGTGATGCGCTGGGCGTCGAGGGCGGACAGCGCGAAGGTGATCGGGACGGCGTCGGTGGGCTGCTGGGTGCGGTTGTTCTCGTCCGGCTTCAGCGCGGTCAGGTCGCCCACGTCGATGACCTTGGCGTTCGTCACGATGATCTTCGACTGGTCGGGGTCGCCCTCACGCTTGCCCTCGAAGGTGGCGTACACGTTGACCGAGGAGCCGGGGGTGATCTTGCCGGCCACGCCGGTCGCCGCGTCGATCATGATGGCGACCTCCTGCTGGCCCGGCTGGAGGGCGGGCTGGCGGACGATCATGTCGGACTGGAGCAGGGAGCCCGAACGCAGCGTCGTCACGGCGATCTTGCCCTGGATCTCCCGCAGATCGGTGACGGCGTTGCTGGACAGCCACCGTTCGGGCATCTTGATCTTCTCGAACTGGCCCGTGGTGAGAGTGGTGTAGGGCGGCACGTCCGATTTCAGCCGGTAGGCGGTGACCTCGGGGCCGACCTTGGACTTCACGTCGCCTATGACGGAGAGCACCCCGGTGAAGGCGCCCAGGGCGCAGACGACCGACAGGAGCAGGAGAAGCACGCCGCGGCGCTGACGGGAATTCATGAACCGTGCAACCTCGTTGGGGATAGCGGTCGGTCGGGATCGGAGCGGTGCCGGCGAGCGGTGTCAGGGCTCACCCGACGGCCGTTCGGTTCTCGAGCTGTTTGAGGGGCGGGCTGTCGTAGACGGGTGGCGTGGCCGAACAGAAGACGCAGCGGTCGCCGATGACGTCGATGCCGCACCAGTGGCAGCTGCTGCGCCGTACGGAGGTGACCAGTTGGTAGAGGACCGACAGGTCGGGCAGGTAGCTGCAGAACTCGATCAGCTTGCCGGTGCCCCACCAGGCGGGCGACTCGGACGGCAGCGGGATCTCGCGCAGGCCCTGCACCTTCCAGGAGGGGGCGAGGGTGGCGGTGACCCAGTCGGACTGGAGCTGCCCCTTGGCGACCAGCATCCAGGTGCCGAACTCGGGGCCGGGGAGGGCGGCTTCGGGGGTGATTCTGACGAGCCGTGGCTCGGGGTGGGCGAGAACGCCGAACTGGCTGCCCGGGACCCAGGACTTGGCGTGCGATTTCAGACCGACGGGGACGCGGTCGAGCCGGGTGACGGAGTTGAGCAGCGCCCCGGCGTGGATGTAGTGGACGAGCAGCCGGCCTGCCGATGCGAGCACGCCGGGGCTGATGTCACAGGACGCCAGCTGACGTAACTGGCGGGCCAGGACCGCCAGTCCGAGCGGGGGCAGGTCCGGGCGGAAGAGGGCGATGCGGTCGCTCTCCATGAGGGAGCGCAGGGTGTGCAGCCGGCGCTGTACGGCGGTGGGCGCGGCCTGGGAGCAGACCACGATCACGTGTCCGTGGTGCTCGACCAGGGCCTGCATCTCGGCGAGCGCCTGTTCCAGGGGGCGCCGGTCGATGTCCCGCAGCACGACGGCGGGCAGGGTGCGTTCGTCCTGTGGCGGCAGCGCCATGTCGGCACTTGTCACGGCAATGGCAGTTGGCACGCGCAGCTCCCCGTTTCCCCATGCCCGTCGGCGCGCCGGTGTGACTCCGGCCCACTTCGGTGACTTCACTGCGTGACTACCTCAGCACTGTATCCACGGCTCTGTGACCGGAGAACAGCGTTTGTGTAGCTGGGGAGCAACTGTCGTTGCACAAGATGCGCCAAAACGGGGCAGGTTGAGCATCTTGCCGGTCGCAGTCACGACCCAGGCAACGGGCCCAGAGGGCCCAGCGTTGACGGTGGGTCTCCGTTTGGGTCCTGAGGCCCACGCCCGGCGCGGGGGCGCGTCCCTACGCTCGCCGTCCACGGATACGTGGTTCGGGTGAGGAGGGGTGCCGTATGGCTGGCGGGGGCGGCATACGGACGTACAGGGCCAGAGTGGTCTTCGACGACCGCGGCGCGACCGGTACCGAGTATCTCGGGATGGTCGTCGTCAGCGCGGCGATCGTGCTCGCGGTGTCGGCCACCGGCGTCGGACAGTTGATCTACGACAGGATCGCCGCGCAGATCTGCAAGGTCGCCGGCGGCGGCGACTGCGGAACGGGCGGCACCGGGCCGGGCAAGCCGCTCACCGACGCCGACTTCGAGCCGGCGCTGTGCCAGGTCTCCTCCGTCACCGACAAGGCGGGCTCCAAGGCGAAGATCTTCTTCTGGGAGATCGGCAAGGAGTACGGCTTCCAGGAGCAGCACCTGAAGGCGAAGACGGACGTCAACGGCGACGGCACGGTCGACGACAACGACCAGCTGGTCTACCTGACGTTCACGGACGCCGCGTCCGTCGCCGCGAAGAAGGACTTCAAACCGGGCATGAAGGTGGGCCGGTTCGGCGCGGACAAGGTGGAGCTGGGGCTCGGCATCAAGGTGACCAACGGCGACACCTGGGTCTTCCAGAGCCCGGAGGAGGCCCAGCGGTTCCGGGACGACGTGGAGAAGCTCCAGATGTACGAGATGCGGCGCACCATGCCCGGCGGCGCGGAGGCGAGCCTCGGCGACAGCATCGCCTACCTGTTCGGCACCGGGCCGCTGAAGGACGAGGAGGACACCCAGAACCGCATCAAGGAGAACCTCGGCGACAACCGGAAGATCACCTACGGCAAGGTGGGCCTGGAGGCCTCGGCGTCGGCGGGCCTGAAGATCTCGGCGGGCGACGAGAAGAAGCTGAGCGCCGCGCTCGGCGGCACCTTCAAGTACTCCCCCGAGGCGACCTGGACCGACAACGCCTACAAGAACACCAAGTCGTACACGTACTCCTCGTCCGTCGAGTACGGCTCCAAGGTGGGCTACGAGGCGGGCCCGCTCAGCGGCGAGTACGCGGCGAACACGACGCAGACCGGCACCATCACGGTCACCTACGACAAGAAGACCGACAAGCTGGTGCGGATCGACATGACCCGGACCGTCGAGGAGGGCGGCCAGAAGGACGGTGCCAAGGCCGGCGGCGACAACGGCAAGAAGGACGGCGACAAGCGGGGCGGGAACGCCGGGGTGAAGGGCACGGACTCGGGGACCGGCATCGAGATCGTCACCAACACCGTCACCTTCGACCCCGGCCCGGCCGGCGACAAGGACCGGGCGGTCGGTGAGCGCTGGCTGGACAGCAACAACGAGCAGGTCGCCACGCCCTTCACGTACATGTTCGACGACCACGCGCCGACGGCCCGGCCGGGCGCCGACGACCCCTTCGGGCAGCTGATGTTCGACCAGGGCAAGTCGAGCCGGATGACGTACACGGGCGAGGTGAACGCGGCCGAGTACGGCTTCGAGTTGAATCTCGGGCTCAGTCTGGGCATGACGATCAGCACGGAGAAGAAGTCGGAGACGCTGACCGATGCCCAGTTCCTGGGGGCGCCCCGCGGGGACGGTCGCTCCTACCTTCCCTACAGCTACTGTGCGAACTGACGAGACGGGAGCCCGATCCGATGAAGACCCGCCGTGCCTGCCTGGCCGCCGCCGCTCTGCTGACCGCCATGGCCCTCACCGGCTGCGGGAGCTCCGGTTCCGGCGGGTCCTCGGTGCCCGACGGCTGGGGGACGCTGAGGACGAAGGGCGTCGACGTGTCGTATCCGAAGGGGTACGAGGAGCAGAGCGCCGCCGAGCGGGGCAAGCACAACGCGGCCGCCGCGACCCGCACCGAGGACGGGAAGAAGGTCTCGGTCGTCACCGTGCAGCTCGGCTTCACCGAGGCGAACTCCGCCGAGCAGGCCGCGATCGCCGCCGAGGCGGGCATCCAGCTGGGCGCGGACGTCAAGGGCCAGAAGGACGTGGAGCTGGCCGGCACGGACGAGGCCAAGCGGATCGACTTCACCTTCAAGGCGACCGGCGAGGACGGCGGCCCGTCCAAGGGCACCCCGGTCCAGGGCGTGATCCTGACCGGGCTGGACTCGAACGACACCACCTTCGCGATCCGGATCGACGCCCAGGAGGGCTCCCTGCCGGAGAAGGACCTGGACCGGATCGTCGACTCGGTCGAGGTGCACTAGCCGTGGAGGTGCCGGGCGCCGGTTACGTCGTACTCGCACTGCTGGTGGCGCTGTTCGGCGCGCTGGCGTGGAAGTACGCGCGCCGCCTGGTGACGGTGACGCGGGTGCTGCGCGCCGGCGTCCGGGCGGAGGGCGAGTGCGTCCGGGTGGAGACGGAGCCGTACAACCGCTCCGATGCCAGGCGGCACTTCTTCGCCTTCCGTACGGCCGACGGCACCCGGGTCGAGTTCGAGGACCTGGCGGGCTGGTCGACGACGGAGGGCACCTCGGTCACCGTCACCTACGACCCCCGTGATCCGCGGGGCACGGCGACGGTGGCGGGCCGGGGCAGCTGGTCCCCGGTGCTCCAGTCGCTGGCCCTGGTCGCGGGCTGCGGCATGGCCGCGCTGGGCTTCGCGACCCTTCTGTACGTCGAGATCACGGGGAGCGGTTGATGGTTCTCGTCCGCTGCTGGGCCGTCGGCATCGTCGTCCTCGTCGTCAGCGAGTACGTCCAGATGACGCTGGTGTACGGCCCTCTGGTCGGCCCGCGGGGCGTCGGCTCGTTCGGTGCCGCGCTGGCGCTGGTGCACCTGCCGAACCTGGTGTGTGTCGTGCTCGCCACCTGGGCGGCGGCGCGGGTGCATCCGAAGCCGGGGCGGGAGATGCCGGTGCGGCATCTGGCGGCGGCGTGCGCGGTTCCGGCGGCGGCGCAGGTGCTGCTGCTGACGCTGCGGCCGGAGGTGCTGGATCTCGCGGGCCCGGCGTTCTGGATGTCCGCGGGGGTGCTGCTGGCCGGGTGTGCGGTGGGCCTGCTGCTCGACAGGTTGGTCTGGACCTCTTGACAGCACCTCTGGTCTGGACCATTTTCTTGTCATGTCCAGACACAGACGATCCATGCGGCTGTGGTCGGGTGCCGTCACGGCTGCCCTGGCCCTCACTGTCACGACCGTCGGCCAGGCCTCCGCCGCCGACGTCAACAACGCCAGGAACGCCGGCTTCGAGTCGGGCCTGAGCGACTGGACCTGTTCCGCGGGCAGCGGTACGACCGTCTCCTCACCGGTGCACGCCGGCACGGCCGCGCTGAAGGGAACCCCGGCGGGACAGGACAACGCCCGGTGCGCCCAGACGGTGCGGGTGAGGCCCGGCTCGACGTACACCCTGGGCGCCTGGGTCCGGGGCGGATACGCCTACCTCGGCGTCACGGGCACGGGCACGACGGACGTGTCGACCTGGACCCCGGACTCCTCCACCTGGAAGCAGCTCTCGACGACGTTCAGGACGGGCTCGTCGACGACCTCGGTGACGGTGTACACGCACGGCTGGTACGGGCAGGCCGCGTACTACGCGGACGACGTGTCGGTGTTCGGGCCCGACGGAGGCGGCGGCACCGACCCCGGCCCCACGGTCCCGGCCACGCCGGGCGGTCTGAACGTCTCCGGGACGTCGTCCTCGTCGGTGTCGCTGGCGTGGAACACCGTCTCCGGGGCGACGGGTTACACCGTCTACCGCGACGGCACGAAGGTGACGGCGGTCTCCGGCACCTCGGCGACCGTGACCGGCCTCGCGGCCTCGACGTCGTACTCCTTCCAGGTCGCGGCGACCAACGCGGCGGGCGAATCGCCGAAGTCGACGGCGGTGACGGGCCGGACGAACGCACCGACCGGTCCCGGTCCGGCCCTGCCCAGGCACGCGGTGACCGGCTACTGGCAGAACTTCAACAACGGTGCCGCGGTGCAGAAGCTCGCCGACGTCCAGTCGCAGTACGACATCATCGCCGTCGCCTTCGCGGACGCGACCTCGACGCCGGGCGCGGTGACCTTCACCCTGGACTCGGCCGGGCTGGGCGGCTACACCGTCGACCAGTTCAAGGCCGACGTCAGGGCCAAGCAGGCGGCCGGGAAGAAGGTCATCGTCTCGGTCGGCGGTGAGCGCGGCACGGTGGCGGTGAACGACGCGGCCTCGGCGGCGAACTTCGCGGACTCGGTGCACTCCCTGATGCGGACGTACGGCTTCGACGGCGTCGACATCGACCTGGAGAACGGCCTCAACGCGACCTATATGACCCAGGCCCTGCGGTCGCTCTCGGCGAAGGCGGGCTCGTCGCTGATCATCACGATGGCGCCGCAGACCATCGACATGCAGTCGACGTCCAACTCCTACTTCCAGACGGCCCTGAACATCAAGGACATCCTCACGGTCGTCAACATGCAGTACTACAACAGCGGTTCGATGCTGGGCTGCGACGGCAAGGTCTACAGCCAGGGCTCGGTGGACTTCCTGACCGCTCTGGCCTGCATCCAGCTGGAGGGCGGCCTTGCCCCGTCCCAGGTCGGGCTCGGCCTGCCCGCCTCGACCCGGGGCGCGGGGAGCGGCTATGTGTCGCCGTCGGTCGTGAACAACGCCCTGGACTGTCTGGCCAAGGGCACGGGGTGCGGGTCCTTCAAGCCCTCGCGGACGTATCCCGGCCTGCGGGGCGCGATGACCTGGTCGACCAACTGGGACGCGACGGCGGGCAACGCGTGGTCCAACGCGGTGGGTCCGCATGTGCACGGGCTGCCGTAGCCGCCCCTAGCCCATCGGACGGTAGTGGCCAAGGACCCAGGCCAGCTGCGGGAACCACTCCTGAAGCCGTGACCTGGGCTTGGCCTCCACCACGCACTCGTAGAACCGGCCGTCCATGTGGACCACGGAGACCATCAGGGCCTTGCCGTCGGGGCTCGCCCGGTAGTGGACGCTGCGGATCTCCGGCCAGCGGAACTCGATCGTCTGGCCGGACGACTCGAAGGCGACGCCGGTCGCGTCGACGACGACCGCGCTGCGCTTGTCGACGGCGAGGAAATCCGGTCCGGCCGGGGCCGGTTGCCGGGATGGGGTCTGGGCGTACGGGGCCACGGGTGGTGCGGGCGGGTACGGGGAGGGCGGGGGCGCGTAGGAGGGCTGCGCGGGCGCGTACTGCGGCGGGGGCGGGCCGAAGCCGGGGCCGGGTGGTGGAGGTGGCTGCTCGGTCATCCGTCGATTCTCCCTGCCTAGAAGAACTCCCCCCACGGCTGGTCCCAGACCTGCTTCACGCACAGGACCAGGAACAGCAGGCCCGCGATGGCGAGCATCGCGTTGCTCACCGGGCCGTTGCGCCACTCCCTGGGCGTACGGGAGGAGTTCAGCAGCCAGATCAGGGTGCCGGCGAGGAAGGGCAGGAAGGCCGCGCCGAGGACGCCGTAGATGATGATCAGGCGGAAGGGCTGGCCCTCGAAGAGGAGGATCATCGGCGGGAAGGTCAGCCACAGCAGGTAGGCGCGGAAGGGCCAGGAGCGCTCGCGTTCGCCCGAGGCGACCTCCTCGCCCTTGGCCTGGCGCGTGCCCGACAGCCGGGCCACGAAGTCGGCGAACATCAGGCTCACGCCGTGCCAGACGCCGATCAGCGAGGTGAACGACGTGGCGAAGAAGCCGACCAGGAAGAACTTCGCCGTCGCCGCGCCGTACTCCGCCTCCAGGATGTCGCCCAGCTGGATCAGGCCCTTGTCGCCGCTCGCGATCGCGACGTTCGCCGAGTGGAGCATCTCCGCGCCGACGAAGAGCATGGCGATCACGAAGATGCCGGTCGTGGCGTAGGCGACGCGGTTGTCCAGGCGCATGACCTTCATCCAGCCGGTGTCGGTCCAGCCCTTGGCGTTGACCCAGTAGCCGTACGCCGCGAGCGTGATCGTGCCGCCGACGCCGCCGATCAGGCCCAGGGTGTTGAGGATCGAGTCCTTCTCGTCGGGCAGCACCGGGAGAAGACCGGCGAAGGCGTCGAGGAGGTTCGGGGTGACACGGATCGCCAGATACACCGTCACCACGAACATGACGCCCACCAGGACCGTCATGACCTTCTCGAACACCGCGTACTTGTTGAACCAGACGAAGACCAGACCGACCAGACCGCAGGCGATGCCCCACCACTTCAGGTCCATCACGTCCGGGAACAGCGCCTGCAGCGGCAGCGCGCTCGACGACATCGCCGCCGCGCCGTAGACGAAGCCCCAGACGACGACGTACACGGCGAAGAACCACGTGGTCCAGCGGCCGAGGCTCGCCCAGCCGTCGAACAGGGTGCGCCCCGTGGACAGATGCCAGCGGCCCGCCGCCTCGGCCAGTGAGATCTTCACGAGGCAGCCGATGATCGCGGCCCACAGGAGGGTGTAGCCGAAGTTGCTGCCCGCGATGAGGGTGGCGACCAGGTCACCGGCGCCGACACCGGTCGCCGCGACGACGATGCCCGGACCGATGTACTTCCAACTCGCCTTACGGGGCCGAGGGGGCCGCTGGGCTTCGTTCTCCGTGGTGTTTCCCGTGGTGTCCGCCATGCTGGTCAAGAAACATCAAAGAGGCCAGGCCGACAAGAGGGCGTGAGGCAATCGGCTGAGGGGCGCGGGGAACCGCGCACCCAGCCCCCACAGACCCGCGGCCCGGGAACAGGCCAAGGCGGCTGTGACAAACCGCCATGGCCCACCCGGCGGAGCGTCACGGCTGTCGCCGACCACAGCCGTCCGCTCCGCACGTACCGAGCTCGAACCACACGGTCTTGCCCGGCCCGTCCCGGTGGCAGCCCCAGCGCTGGGCGAGCGCGTCCACCAGGAACATCCCGCGGCCGCTCTCCCCGGTGTCCGCGTCCAGCACCCGCGGCACCCGGCGCGCCTCGTCGGCGACCTCGCAGCGCAGGACGCCGTGCGCGGCGAAGAGGGTCACCCGGAAGCGGCTCTCGGCGTGCACCAGGGCGTTGGTGGCCAGTTCGCCGACGAGCAGTTCGGCCACGTCCGCCACCTCACCGCGCTCGGCGAGCCCCCAGCCTTCCAACTGCCTGCGGACCTCAGCGCGTGCCTCGCGGACGGCGGAGGGCCGGGGCGGGTACTCGACGCTCAGATGGCCCGCTCCCAGGGGTGGCTGGGGGAACGGACCGTACCGTGCCTCGGGGTCCGGGAGGTGGCGCCCGGAGAGTTGCAGCATGGGTCCAGGGTGATCCACGGGGGTGGTCCGGCGCAGGGGGAGGACTACCCGATCCCCTACCTGCTTGTGCAGGTCACGCGTACTGGAGGCGGACCGTGGCCCCCTCGGTGTCGTCGCGGATGTCGACGTACGCGCACACCTGACGCGCGTACCACAGGCCCGGTCCGGGTTCCGGGCCGGTGACGGGTGGCGGGACGAAGCCGGCGAGCGGGTCGTCGATACGGCGGGCCGAGCGGAGTTCACAGACGCAGGCGGGTGCCTCGCCCCACAGCAGGGCGGTGCCGTCGAGGGGGGCCAGGGCCGCCGCCGTCTCCGCGACGGCCGTGGCGAACAGTTCGGCGTCCGCGGCGGGCAGTCCCCGGTCCTGGGCCCAGCACTGGACGGCCCCGGCGTGCGGCTGCGCGAGGCGCCGCGCGCCGACCGGGGGCAGCGGCAGCGGTACGGCGTCGAGTTCGGCCGCGAGCCGTACCGGGTCCTCGTAGACCTCCGTGTCGGGGTGGGTGCGGCGGGCCGCGGCGACCACGGCGGGCCCGGCGGTGCGGGTGTCGTAGGCGCACAGGGCGGTGGTGGCCATAGGGGCGAAGAGGGGGTTGGCGAGGGCCTCGTAGCGGATCCACTCGGTGGTCTCGCGGGTCGAACGGCCGGCGCGGCCGCTCCACACGGGCTCCATGAGGAGGTGGATCCGGCCGCCCGGGCCGGCGTGGGCGGCGAGGTAGGCGGCGGCCCTGGCGACGGCGTTGGCGGCGGAGCCGGTGTACCAGTCGGTGTGCGCGATGCAGGTGATGTCCTTGACGTCGCCGCCGAGGGCGTCCCGCAGCAGGTCCAGGTTGCGGGGGTCGGCGATGGCCACGGGCGGTGGTTCGCCGGGGGCGGCGAGGCCTTCGCCGAGGAAGGGCAGGGCGGCGGCCACGAAGTTCTCGTCGGAGTCGAAGACGGCCATGCGGTGGTCGAACGGGGCGGGTGCGGAGGGCTGTTGGACGGTCATGTGTTCCCCTCGGGAGACGGGTGGGTGTTCCGGTGCGGGAGGGTCAGCGCTGCGCCGTCACCCAGGCGGCGATCTGGCTGCGGTTGCTGAAGCCGAGCTTGCTGAGGATGCGTTCCACATGGCCTTCGGCGGTGCGGCGGGCGATCACCAGGCGGTCGGCGATCTGCTGGTTGGCGAGGCCCTCGGCGACGAGCCGGGCGACC
Organism: Streptomyces sp. NPDC040589; assembly: GCF_055594445.1. Taxonomy (NCBI): domain Bacteria; kingdom Bacillati; phylum Actinomycetota; class Actinomycetes; order Kitasatosporales; family Streptomycetaceae; genus Streptomyces; species Streptomyces sp. NPDC040589. Next base: position 808,593 of record NZ_JBVIWP010000001.1, read on the forward strand.
TCGGACTCGCGGCGGGTCAGGCGGACCGTGGCGTCCTCGTGCGGGGCCGGGGCGTCTCCGGGGCGCGGGCGGGCCGGCTCCTGGAGCGCCTGGCCGACGAGTTCCGCGAGGCCGAGGCCGCCGCCGCGCCGGTGGGCCCGGTCGAACGCGTCCCGTCCCAGGGCGCGGCAGGCCCGCTCCTCGCTGTCCCGGCGTACGGAGTTGAGGGTGTGCGCGCCCCAGCGGCCGGTGTCGATGTCGGCCCAGACGCGGTCGGCGCCGCCCATCAGCAGGGCCGCGTGCCGGTGGGCGCCGCGTTCGGCGGCGATCGACGCGAGCAGGTCGAGGGTCAGGGCCATGCCGATGATGTCGTGGACGGCGTGTTTGAGCCGCAGGGCCTCGCGGGCGTGCCGCTCGGCCCGGGGCCAGTCGCGGCGCACGGTGTGCGCGAGGGCGAGGATGCGCAGCACGTACGACCGTACCCACTGCTCGCCGTGCCGCTCGCACAGCCGCAGGGCCTGCTCGCAGACCTCGACGGCCCGGTCGGCCTCGCCCAGGAAGCCCAGCGCGCAGGCGAGTTCGACCTGGTCGAGGCCTACGAGGCTCAGGTGCTGGCCGGGTACGGGGCCGCGGGCGACGGTGGTTTCGAAGTGCGTCAGCGCGCCGGGCAGGTCGTCGCCGAACAGCCGGATGACGCCGATGACGTACTCGGCGTGGGCGGCCTCGGCGGTGTCGCCCAGGGCACGGGCGAGGGCGAGGGCGTCCGTGGCCTGGCGGTGGCCCCGGGGGAAGTCCTGGGTGGTGGCGGCCAGCAGCCCGGCGACCCAGAGTCCGCGGGACCGTTCCCGGGTCGGTTCGGGGCTCGCCGCCAGGGCCCGTTCGAGCCAGTACAGGCCCTCGCGGGGGGCGCCGCAGGCGTGCCAGTAGAACCAGAGGGCGCCGGCGAGCCTGAGTCCGGCGCGTTCCTCGCCCGGGGTGGACAGGCTGAAGTCGAGGGCGGCGCGCAGGTTGTCCCGGTCGGCGCGCAGCCGGGCGACGGTCTCCGGCTGCCCCGGCCCGAACCAGCCCCGCTCACACTCCTCGGCCTGCCACAGCATCCGGTCCCGCTGCCGCCTCCGCGCGGCCCCCTCCTCCCCCACCGTCCGCCGCAACCGCTCGAGCCCGTACTGCCGCAGCGTGTCGAGCATCCTGTACCGCACCCCACCGGGCCCCGGCTCCCGGCACAGCACGGACTTGTCCACGAGCCCGGCTACGCCGTCGAGGACTCCATCGGCACGGAGCGCGACGGGTCCGGACCCGTCATGCCAGTCACCTACGGCGGCCCCGGATTCCCTTGCAGGGGGCGCGGCGGCACCGCCGGGGTCGGGCGCGGCCGGAGACAGTGGCACACCGCAAGGACACGACACGGGCGAGGACAACGTCGCACCGCCAGAGCCGGGGGCGGCCAGGGACGGTGACACACCGCCAGGGCCCGACACGCCCAGGGACAGCGGCACACCGCCCGGACACAACACGGGCGAGGACAACATCGCACCGCCAGGGCCGGGGGCGGGCGATGCCAATGTCGCACCGCCCAGGCCGGGCACGCCCCGAGACGGCGACACACCAACGAGGCCCGACACGCCCAGGGACGGTGACACACCGCCAGGGCCGGGCACGCCCAGGGACAGCGGCACACCGCCCGGACACAACACGGGCGAGGACAACATCGCACCGCCAGAGCCGGGGGCGGGCGACGCCAATGTCGCACCGCCCAGGCCGGGCACGCCCCGAGACGGCGGCACACCAACGGGGCCCGACACGCCCAGGAACGGTGACACACCGCCAGGGCCGGGCACGCCCAGGGACAGCGGCACACCGCCCGGACACAACACGGGCGAGGACAACATCGCACCGCCAGGGCCGTCACCGGCGCGGGGAGCGGCCAGGGGGTAGCGGCGTGGTACGGGTCGCGGCGCGATGCCGCCGGCCGGGCCGGGGTCGGTGCCGAGCGGGGGCAGGGTCGTGCGCCCCGTGAGCGCCGGCGCCGGGGGAGGACGCTCTCCGGCCGCCACTGCCCGCACGGCCACGTTGGCGAAGCCTGCCGCGTCCTCCGACAGGAGAACCCCGGCCGGTGCCGAACCCGTTCCCCACCCGGCGTCCCCCTCCCCCGTGTCGTCCGCGCACACCGCCTCCGCCGTCTCCAGGTCGAAGCTGGCCGCCAGGACCGACAGGCGGGCCCAGACCACCTGCTCGGGGCCGGTGCACAGGTCGTGGGACCAGGCGACCGCTGCCCGCAGGGTCTGGTGGCGGGGCAGGGCCGCGGGGCTGCCGGTGGTGAGGAACCGGTAGCGGTCGTCGAGGCGGTCCAGGAGCTGGTCGACGTCGAGGACGCGCATCCGGACGGCGGCGAGTTCGATGGCCAGGGGCAGGCCGTCCAGGCGGCGGCAGAGGCGGGCCACGGACGCGAGGTTGCCGGGGGTGAGGCGGAAGCCGGGGACGACGGCGGCGGCACGGTCGGCGAAGAGGGTGAGGGCCGGATACCCCTCGGCGGCGGACAGGTCGCCGTCCGGGTCGGGCACCGGCAGCGGCCGTACCTCCAGCAGATGCTCCTCGGTGAGGCCGAGCCGGTGCCGGCTGGTGGCGAGGATCCGGACACCCCCGGTGCCGTGCAGCAGGGCCGCGGCCAGCTGGGCGCACGCGCCCGCCAGATGCTCGCAGTTGTCGACGACGAGGAGCAGCCGCCGGTCCCCTACCTGCTCGACGAGGGCGTCCAGCGGTGGCTGGGCGGAGTGGTCGTGCAGCCCCAGCGCGTCGGCGGCGGCGAGCGGGACGAGCGCCGGGTCGCGCACCCCGGAGAGGTGCACGAAGCGCACGCCGTCCGGGAAGGCGCGCCGCACGCGGGCCGCGATGCGCGCGGCGAGCCGGGTCTTGCCGACGCCGCCCGGTCCGGTCAACGTCACCAGCCGTGCGCGGGCCAGCAGTTCGCGGCCTTCGGTCAGTTCGCCACGCCGGTCGACGAAGCTGGTCGTCTCGGCCGGTAGCTGGTTGTCCCGTCGTGGCGCTGATCCGCCCATGATCAGCCAGTCCTCTGGGGGTGTGGTCCGAGGATCCGGACAATCCGGCTCCCCTTGCGCGGGTCCTCACTCTCTCCCCTGGCCTACCTATATGCACGCGCGCGTCACACCCGTGGGTGTACTTCGCCCGTGACACCTCGACGGCCACGCCGCGCGCGTACACTGCGCGACCGTTTTCAGTCTTGACCTGCTCATGCCATTGGCAGAACGATGTGCGCCACCCGCACTACGTACGTCGCACGGAACAACCCCACCTCCCACAAGGAGATTTCATGCGACTTCGCATACGAGGCTCCGGGGCCGGCACCGGCAGACGCACCGCCGCCCTCGCCGCCCTTCTCGCACTCGCCCTCGCGGCGCCCCTGTCCGCGACGGCGCCGGACGCCACCGCCGACAGCGCGCCCAAGGCGGCCCCTTCGGCCGACGACGTCAGGCAGTACGAGGTCCATCTGCACGCGACGGCCAAGGACCGCACGGCACTTCAGCGCACCGGCGTGACCGTGGACGAGTCCCACGGGCACGGTGTCGTCGTCTCCGGACGCGCGGACCAGATCAGGAAGCTGCGCGCGCTGGGCTACGAGGTCACCGCGCTCGGCGCGGTGCCCGACCGGTCCGCGGGCGAGGACGACGTCCGGATCCTCGACTTCCCGTCCGCCGACTCGCGCTATCACAACTACGCGGAGATGACGACCGAGATCAACTCGATCGTCTCGGCCAACCCGTCGATCGCGAGCCGGCGCGTGATCGGCAAGTCGTACCAGGGCCGGGACATCGTCGCCCTCAAGATCAGCGACAACGTCGCCACCGACGAGGCCGAGCCGGAGGTGCTGTTCACGCACCACCAGCACGCCCGCGAGCACCTGACCGTCGAGATGGCGCTCTACCTGCTGCGCGAGCTGACCTCCGACTACGGTTCCGACTCCCGCGTCACCAACATGGTGAACAACCGCGAGATCTGGATCGTCCCGGACGTCAACCCGGACGGCGGCGAGTACGACATCGCCACCGGGTCGTACCGCTCGTGGCGCAAGAACCGCCAGCCCAACTCGGGTTCGTCGTACGTCGGCACGGACCTGAACCGCAACTGGAACTACCGCTGGGGCTGCTGCGGCGGCTCCTCCGGCTCGGCGTCCTCCGACACCTACCGGGGCACGGCGGCGGAGTCGGCGCCCGAGGTGAAGGTCGTCGCCGACTTCGTGCGCAGCCGGGTCGTCGGCGGGAAGCAGCAGATCAAGGCCGGTGTCGACTTCCACACGTACAGCGAGCTGGTGCTGTGGCCGTTCGGCTACACGTACTCGGACACGACGACCGGGATGACCGCGGACGACAACGCGGCGTTCAAGGCGGTCGGGCAGAAGATGGCCGCGAGCAACGGCTACACGGCGGAGCAGTCCAGCGATCTGTACATCACGGACGGGTCGATCGACGACTACCTCTGGGGCACGCACAAGATCTTCGGGTACACGTTCGAGATGTATCCGAGGTCCGGTGGAGGTGGGTTCTACCCGCCCGACGAGGTGATCGAGCGGGAGACCTCTCGTAACCGCGATGCGGTGCTGCAACTGCTGGAGAACGCGGACTGCATGTACCGGTCGATCGGCAAGGAAAGCCAGTACTGCGCCTAGTCGGCGCCTTCCTCGAAGTAGGCGTCCAGTACCGCGTCCAACTGGCTGTCCCACTCCGTGAAACGGCTCCTGGCCGGTGCTTCGATCTCGATCGGGTACCAGCGCCGGTCAGGGGTGTGGACGGTGACGGTGTAGCGCTTGCCGAAGCGGGCGGTCTCCGTCTCGACCGCGCCGATCTCGTCCCAGCGGAACTCGCACTCCTGGTCGTCCAGGGAGAGGCGTACGCCTCTGTGGTCGGCGACCAGTTTCGCGCGGCGGTCGGACGCCTCGAAGACGGGACCGCCTTCCGGTGCGGCGTCCTCCACCGGCTCGGGGGCGGCCTCTTCGGCCCCCTCGGCTTCCTCGGTCTCCTCCGTGTCGTCGGCGGCTTCGGCGTCTTCGGCTTCCGCGTCCTCGGGCTCCTTCTCCGGCTCCTCGTCCTTCGTCCGTCCGGACGCGGGTGACGTGAGCCCGGGGATGAAGGCCGGGTCGAATCCGGCGCCTTCCAGGGGCTGGCTGCTCGAACCTATGCGCTGCTCCACAGCGGAGCAGTATGGTCGACAAACCTGTGCCGCACACAACCAGCCCCAGCATCGTTATCAGACGCCTACATGCACCGACGGGCCCCTAGACGAACAGGCTCAGCACCGCGGCCACCACGAATCCCGCCACCGACAGCACACTCTCCAGCACCGTCCACGACTTCAGGGTGTCGCGCTCGCTGATGCCGAAGTACTTGGCGACCATCCAGAAGCCGCCGTCGTTGACGTGCGAGGCGAAGATGGAGCCGGCCGAGATGGACATGATGACCAGGGCGACGAAGGCCTGGGAGTGGTCGCCCTCCGACAGCAGCGGCGCGACGATGCCCGCCGTCGTGACGATGGCGACCGTCGCCGAGCCCTGGGCTACGCGCAGGACCACGGAGATCAGGTAGGAGAGGACGATCACCGGCAGGCCCACGTCGTTGAACGTGTCGGAGAGGGCCTGGGCGACGCCGCTGGCCTTGAGCACGGCGCCGAAGATGCCGCCCGCGCCGACGACCAGCAGGATGTTGCCGACCGGCTTGAGGGACGCCGTGGACACCGTCTCCAGGGACTTGCGGGACCAGCCGCGCCGGATGCCGAGCAGGTAGTACGCGAGGAACAGGGCGAGTGTGAGCGCCACGAAGGGGTTGCCGAAGAACTCGATCACCGAGCGGAGCGTGGAGGGGTCCAGGGCGATCGAGGAGAAGGTCGCGGCCAGGATCAGGACCAGCGGGGTGCCGATGATGCCGAGGACCGTGCCGAGGGAGACCGGCTGCTCGCGCGGCTCCGTGCCGGTCGCCCGCTGCTCGTCGAGGACCGCCTGCTTGGCCTCTTCGGCCGCCTCGACCATGTCCTGCGGCACGGCGACGAAGATGCGGCGGCCGATCCACGCCGAGTACGCCCACGCGGCCAGCACGGCGGGCAGTCCGCAGACGATGCCCATGAGGATGACCCAGCCGAGGTCTACGTTGAGGAGACCGGCCGCGGCCACCGGGCCGGGGTGCGGGGGCAGGAACGCGTGGGTGACGGAGAGGCCCGCGAGCAGGGGCAGACAGTAGAGCAGGATCGACTTGCCCGAGCGCTTGGCGGCGGCGTAGACGATCGGTGCCAGGACGAAGATGCCGACGTCGAAGAAGACCGGGATACCGAAGATCAGGCCCGTGAGGCCCATGGCGAGCGGGGCGCGCTTCTCGCCGAACAGTGCGAGGAGGCGACTCGCCAGTACCTCGGCGCCTCCGCTGACTTCGAGGATCGCGCCGAGCATGGTGCCCAGGCCGATGATGATCGCGACATGGCCGAGGATGCCGCCCATGCCGGACTCGATCGTGGAGACGGCGTCCGACTTCTGGACCGTGCCGAAGAGTTCGGTGACCGACAGTCCGGCCGCGAGGCCGACGGCTATGGAGACCGCGAGCAGCGCGACGAACGGCTGGAGTCTCATCTTGATGATGAGGAAGAGCAGAAGCCCGATGCCGAGGGCGGCGGTGAGCAGCAGTCCGGCCGTGCCGTCCACGAGGAGGAGCAGGCCTCCGGTGTGGGGTGGGGTCTCGGCAGGGGCGGACGCGGCGAGTGGAAGGGACATTGGGGGGTCCTCTACTTAAATGCATGCGGTTTCGGGGTAGGGGGGAGCGCGGCGCGGCGCACCGGTGGCGCCGCGCCTGGACGAGCGAGGTGGGGCGGAGGGTCAGCCGAGTACGGCCAGCGCGTCGATCTCGACGAGGAGACCCGCGGGCAGGCCGACGTAGACCGTGGTGCGCGCGGCGGGCGGCTGGGTCAGGCCCTGCTCCTCGAAGTACGCGTTGTAGATCGCGTTCATCTCGGCGAAGTGGTCGACGTCGGTGAGGTAGACGCGGATCATCATCACGTCGTCCCAGCCGGAGCCGCCCTCTTCGAGGATCGCCTTGACGTTGGCCAGGGTCTGGAGGGTCTGCTCGCGCAGAGTCGGCCCGGCGGGCGTGGGCGCCTTGCCCTCCTCGGCGGGCAGGAAGCCGACCTGGCCGGCGACCTGGAGGATGTTGCCCTTCCTCACACCGTGCGAGAACTTCGCCGGCGGGGTGGTGTGGGTCTTCGGGGTGAGTGCGATCTTGTCCGTCATACGGTGCCCTTCACTGGTGTCCTGCCGGAGTACTCGCCGCTGATGGCGTCCGCCGTACGGCGCACCAGCGGCAGGAGGGTGAGGAGTTCGTCGGCGGTGACGACGACGTTCGGCGCGGAGACCGACATCGCGGCGACGACCCGGCCGTCGGCGCCGCGGATGGGCGCCGCGACGCAGTTGATGGACTCCTCGTGGCCGCCGAGGTCGGTGGCCCAGCCCTGTTCGCGCACCTTGTCCAGCTCGCGCAGGAACGCGCCGGCGTTGGGTGTCGAACGGGCCGTGTACGTGGGGTAGTCGAGCTTCTCGGCCACGGCCCGCCGCTCGTGCTCGGGCAGGTCGGCGAGCAGCAGCTTCGCGACCGCGGCGACGGTGATGGCGACGGGCTTGCCGATCCGGGAGTACATCCGCACGGGGTAGCGGCTCTCGACCTTGTCGATGTAGAGGACCTCGTTCTCCTCGTACACGGCGAGGTGCACGGTGTGGCCGCAGCTCTCGTTGAGGCGGACCAGGTGAGGATGGGCGATCTCGCGGACGTCGAGGTTCTCCATCGCTTCCTGGGCCAGCGCGAAGAGGCGGGCGCCGAGGCGGTAGCGCTGGTCGGACTGACGGTAGACGAGGCCGTGCTCGTGGAGGGTGCGCAGCAGGCGCAGGGCCGTGGACTTGTGCACGCCGAGGCGGTCGGCGACCTGCCCCAGGTCGGCGGGGCCCTCGGCGAGCAGCGGCAGGATGCTCAGCGCGCGGTCGACGGTCTGGCTCATGGCGTACGTACCTCCTCGTCGGCCCGCTGTGCCTCCGCGGTCCAGCCCGGGCCGAGTCGCAGTCTCCCCCATGCCGCGTCGTCCAGGGCGGCGAGCCGGTCGGCGTGCTCCCGGGAAGGGGGTGTGGCGTGGTCGCCGGGGACGGTGAGCGCGGCGGCGGCCATCAGATGCCCGTGCCGCAGCCGGTCCCGGACGGGCAGTGCGCGCAGGGTGGCGGAGAGGAACCCGGCGGCGAAGGCGTCGCCCGCGCCGACCTCGGCGACGACGTCGACCCGCGGGGCGGGGACGAAGGTGACGTCCCGCTTCGCGAAGACGGTGGCTCCCGCTGCGCCCTGCTTGACGACCAGCACGTCGGGTTCGGGGAGGGCGGCGCGGACGGCCTCGGGGCTGTGCAGCCCCCAGGCCTCGTCCTGTCCCACGAAGACGAGGTCGGCGCCCCGCGCGAGGTCCCGCAGCACCCGGGGTGCGTCCGTGTCGCCCCAGAGTCCGGGCCGGTGGTTGACGTCGAAGGAGACCAGGGGGCGGCCGGGCCGGCGGGCGGTCAGCTCACGCATCAGCTCCAGGCAGCTCGCGGAGAGCGCGGGCGTGATCCCGGAGAGGTGCAGCACGCGCCCCGCGCGCACCGCCGCCGGATCGGGGTCCGTGACGCTCATCGCGGACGCAGCGGAACCGGCCCGGTAGTACGCCACCTCGTGCGCGTCGGTGGCCCGGTCCCCGGCGGTGCGGAAGTAGATGCCGGTGGGGCGGCCGGGGTCGCGCCGGACGTGTGCCACGTCGACCCCGTACCCGCCGATCGCCTCGACCAGGTGATCACCGAAGGGGTCGTCGCCCACCCGGCTCACCCACCGCACGGAATGCCCGGCGGCGGCCAGCACGCACGCCACGTTCGACTCCGCCCCGCCGATGCCCCGGTCGAAGGAGGGCACGTCGGCGAGCCGCCCCGGCCGGGAGGGCAGGAACGTGACCATGGACTCGCCGAGCGCGACGACGTCCACGACGTCGGGGGCGTTGCAGGGTCCGGTGGGGGTCACGATGCTCGTAGCTCCTCGTCGGGTCGGTCGGTGGCCGTTTCATTGACCGGGGGTGGCCGAGATGTTAGACAGCGTTCAGCGACATACGCAATGCACATTGCAGATAATGCAACACAGCTGATCAGGAGGCTCCATGACAGCCGACACCGCCGCCGAGTCCCTCGCCCGGCTCGCCGCAGAGCGCGTCGATCACCGCTTCAAGGGCCTCCCGCCGGACGCCGACGGACTGACCGTGGGCGAGCTGGCCGACCAGCGCCGCAGCCTCTTCACCGGCGGCTTCGCCACACCCGTGCTCGCGCTGTCCGCCGAGCGCCTGGAGCACAATCTGAAGCTCATGGAGACGTACGCGGCCCGGCACGGCCTGGCCTTCGCGCCGCACGGCAAGACCTCCATGGCCCCGCAGCTGTTCCAGCGGCAGATCGAGCACGGGGCGTGGGGCATCACGCTGGCGGTCCCCCACCAGGTGCGGGTGGCACGCGCGTTCGGGACCCGGCGGGTCTTCCTCGCGAACGAGCTGGTCGACGCGGCGGCCCTGCGCTGGGTCTCCGCAGAGCTGGACGCCGACCCGGACTTCCGCTTCGTCTGCTACGTCGACTCCGTGCGCGGGGTGGAGCTGATGGACGCGGCCCTGAGCGCTTCCGTGCGGCCGGTGGACGTCGTCGTCGAACTCGCCGCCGGGGAGGGCGCCCGGACCGGGGTCCGCACGGAGGCGGAGTGCGCGGCGGTCGCGGACGCGGTGGCGCGCACGCGGACCCTGCGCCTCGTCGGTGTCGCGGGCTACGAGGGCGAGGTGCCGAAGGCCGACCCGGAGCGGGTGACGGCGTGGCTGCGGCGGCTGGTCGCGCTCGCCGCCGGCTTCGATGGGGCGGGGCGCTTCGAGGGCGTGGACGAGATCGTCGTCAGCGCGGGCGGCAGCGCCTGGTTCGACGCGGTCGCCGAGATCTTCGCGGAGATCCCCGGACTCTCCCGTCCCGTGCTGAAGTTGCTGCGCTCGGGCGCCTACGTCTCGCACGACGACGGCCACTACCGCAAGCTGACCCCGTTCAACCGGGTCCCCGAGGAGGGCGCTCTGGAGCCGGCGTTCCGCCTGTGGACGCAGGTGGTGTCGCGGCCCTGTGCCGAGCAGGCCTTCGTCAACGCGGGCAAGCGGGACGCGGCCTACGACCTCGATCTGCCCTTCGCCCAGGTGATCCGCCGGGACGGCGCCGAGCGCCCGGCCACCGGGGTGTCGGTGACCGGCCTGTCCGACCAGCACGCCTGGCTGAGCACCACGCCGGAGGCGGATCTGGAGGTCGGTGACTGGGTCGGTCTCGGTCTGTCCCATCCGTGCACGTCGTTCGACAAGTGGCAGCTGATCCCTGTCGTGGCGGCGGACGGCACGGTCGTCGACTACGTCCGCACGTTCTTCTAGGAGGCCCGCGCGATGGAAGAGCTCGTCATCCGGGACGCGGAGGTCGTGGACGGCTCCGGCGGACCCTCCTACCGGGCCGATGTCGTGGTCGACGGCGGCCGGATCGTGGGAATCGTCAAGGAAGCGGCGGCCGCCGGATGCCAGCGGCCGAAGGCGCGCCGGGAGCTGGACGCGGAGGGGCTGGTCCTGTCCCCCGGCTTCGTCGACATGCACGCCCACAGCGACCTGGCCCTGCTGCGCGACCCCGACCACAGCGCCAAGGCCGCGCAGGGCGTCACCCTGGAGGTCATCGGCCAGGACGGACTGTCGTACGCGCCGGTCGACGACCGCACGCTCGGCGAGGTGCGCCGGGCGATCGCCGGGTGGAACGGCTCCGGCGACGACATCGACTTCGACTGGCGGTCGGTGGGCGAGTATCTGGACCGGCTGGACCGGGGGATCGCGGTCAACGCGGCCTATCTGATCCCCCAGGGCACGGTCCGCGCGCTCGCCGTCGGCTGGGAGGACCGCGAGGCGACCCCCGAAGAGCTCGACCGGATGCGGCGGCTGGTCGCCGAGGGCATGGAGCAGGGCGCCGTCGGCATGTCGTCCGGGCTGACGTACACGCCCGGCATGTACGCGCAGGACGCCGAACTGACCGAGCTGTGCCGGGTGGTGGCCTCGTACGGCGGCTACTACTGCCCGCACCACCGCTCCTACGGCGCGGGCGCCCTGGAGGCGTACCGGGAGATGGTCGCGCTGACCCGTCAGGCGGGCTGCTCCCTGCATCTCGCCCACGCCACCATGAACTTCGGCGTGAACAAGGGCCGGGCGCCGGAGCTGCTCGCCCTCCTGGACGAGGCGCTGGCGGCCGGGGCCGACATCAGCCTCGACACCTACCCCTACACGCCGGGCTGTACGACGCTGGCGGCCATGCTGCCGAGCTGGGCGAACGAGGGCGGCCCCGAGGCGGCCCTCGTGCGGCTGGCGGACGAGAAGACGGCCGAGCGGATCCGCCACGACCTGGAGGTCACCGGCTCGGACGGCTGCCACGGCGTGCCCATCGAGTGGGACACCATCGAGATCTCGGGCGTGGGCGATCCGGCCCTGGCCGAGTTCGCCGGCCGGACGGTGAAGGAGTCGGCGGACGTGCGGGGCGAGGCCCCCTGGACGACCGCGCGCGGGCTACTGCTGGCCGACCGGCTGGCCCCGACGATCCTCCAGCACGTCGGCCACGAGGAGAACGTCCGGGCGATCATGCGCCACCGGGTGCACACCGGCGGCTCGGACGGCATCCTCCAGGGCGCGAAGCCGCACCCGCGCGCCTACGGCACGTTCCCGCACTACCTCGGGCACTACGTGCGGGAGTTGGGGGTGCTGTCACTGGAGGAGTGCGTCGCGCACCTCACCGCACGCCCGGCGGCCCGGCTGAGGCTGCCGGACCGGGGCCTGGTGCGCGAGGGGTACATCGCGGACCTGGTCCTCTTCGATCCTGCGACGGTGGCGGCGGGGTCCTCGTTCGCCGAACCCCGCACGCTCCCGACGGGCATCCCGTACGTCCTGGTCGACGGCCGCTTCGTGATCGAGGACGGCCGGCGTACGGACGTCCTGGCGGGCCGGGCGGTGCGCGGAACCGCCCGCGCGTGACCACCCGGCCCGGCACCCTGCCTTACGGCTTGGGCAGGGTGCAGCCGCTCGCGCTCAGGTCGAGCTTGTTGTCGACGCCGAAGCAGGACGGGATCTGGTAGGTCTCCTGGGCGTAGTTGATGCCCTTGCGGACGGTCACGTTGCCGTTCGCGTCGACCTCACAGGGGTTGTTCACCGTGCAGCGCTCGCCGTCCTCGTTGCCGGTGTTGTTGATCGCGACGACCTTGCCGGTGGCCTCGTCGACGACGGGCGAGCCGGACGTGCCGCCGATGGTGTTGCAGGCGGAGGTGTAGCGGACCGAGTCCTTGAAGGTCCAGTCGCCTTCCTTCAGGGTGTGCGCGAACCCGTCGATGTCGCAGCTGTAGATCCGCTTCCAGTAGCCCGAGGGGATGCTGATGGCGGTGCCGGCGACCGGGTGCGAGTCGTTCAGCGTCAGCGCGTTGATGCCGTACGAGCTCTTGATCTGCCCGTACGTGGTGGTGAGCTGGTAGAACGCGACGTCCGTGTCGGTCATCGTGCCGTACGCGAGCTTGGCGGCGCGCAGGGTGGCGACGCGCGAGCCGGAGGCGTTGAGCAGGCCGAAGGTACGGCTGGAGGCCTGGTCGACGCGGGCCTCACCGGGCTCGGGCATGCCGCCTTCCAGGCAGTGGCCGTTGGTCATCACCAGCGCCGGGTCGTTGTCCTCGGAGTCCGGCATGCGGACGACGGAGCCGGAGCAGTTGCTGAGCGCGACGGTGCCGGCGAAGTTCACAGCCTTGGCCGACGGGCTCCTGAGCCCGGACAGGGTCTCCGTTGCGGACGTGACCACGTCCGAGACGGCGGACGTGACCTTGCCCGCGTCCGCGGCCTTGCCGAAGCCCTGGGGGCCAGCCTCGGCAGCGGTCGCGGGAGCCGCGCCGGCCCCGGCTATCGCCAGGGCGAAGAACGCGGCGGCGAGAGGTTTTCTCATGGGGGGTCCCCTCTTGCGACGGAGGCGGCCGGAAATCTTCCGGCCGCCCGCAGTGTTGTCATGCGCATTGTGATCGTCGCAAGGCGGGCGGGCAAGGAGTCGTTCTCCCGCCAGGACCGGCCCGTCGGGCCTGACCCTACTCAACGCCCCTGGGAGACGGATTACTTGGGGCCCTTCGTGCCGCCGGGACCGTGTCCGGGTTTTCCCTCGGATCGGCCCGGGGCCGACGTGGTGGCGGTGGGAGCGGAGGGCGTCGGGCTGTCGGCCGAGGGACTCCCGGCGTCCGTCCCGGACTCGGACGGGGTGCGGCTCGCCGCGGTGGACGGGCTCGCGGACGCGGCGCCGGACGGCTCGTCACCATCCGCCGGGCCGCCGACGAGCGGGACCGCGGGAGTGGATGCCGGGCCGGTGCCGGTGGGCAGCGACGTCGGCGACTCCCCTGCCGTCGGGCCCGTTCGGCCGCCCTCACCACCGCGCGCCCCGCCGGAGGACGCGTCCGAGAGGGAGAGACCGGCGATCAGCGCGGCCGCGGACACGGCGCCCACGGCCCCGGCGGCGACCGCTGCGCGGCGGGCACGCCACCGCCCCGGTCGGCGCCGGGAGCGGCGGCCCGCACCGGACCGGCCGTGCGCCGGCACCGGCGGCAGCTCGCGTGTGTCGTCCGCGCCGCCTGCGGCGCCCCGCGCGCCCTCGTGCTCGTACACGTCCTGCCAGCCGTGCGCCGCCGCCGGATCGGCGTACGCGTCGTACGCCGGGGGCGGGGCGGTCCGCGGCAGATACACGTTCGGCGGCCCCTGGGGCTCGCCGCCCGTCGCTCCGTCGGCGTACTCGGATGGCCTGAACATGGCGGCGAATTCTAGGCGTCGACAGGGCTGATGGGACAGCGTGCGGCGATACCGGTCCAAAACGGCGCGTCTCACGTGGCGGAAAACACGAGCCGCGGGGCATTACCGGGCCGTAAGCTCCCTGACATGCAGGTGATCCAGTCGACCAAGCTCGCCAACGTCTGTTACGAGATCCGGGGCCCGGTGCTCGAGGAGGCGATGCGCCTGGAAGCAGCAGGTCACCGCATCCTCAAGCTCAACACCGGCAACCCGGCGGCGTTCGGCTTCGAGTGTCCGCCCGAGATCCTGGAGGACGTCCTCCGGAACGTGTCCTCGGCACACGGGTACGGAGACGCCAAGGGACTGCTGGCCGCGCGGCGTGCGGTCGTCATGCACAACCAGACCCTCGGCATCGAGACGGACGTCGAGCACGTCTTCATCGGCAACGGCGTCTCCGAGCTGATCGTGATGGCGATGCAGGGGCTGCTCGACGACGGCGACGAGGTCCTCGTCCCGGCGCCCGACTACCCGCTGTGGACCGCCGCCGTCTCCCTGTCCGGCGGCACCGCCGTGCACTACCGGTGCGACGAGCAGGCCGACTGGATGCCGGACCTGGCCGACGTCGAGCGCAAGGTCACCGACCGCACCAAGGCGATCGTGATCATCAACCCGAACAACCCGACCGGGGCCGTCTACGACGAGGCGATGATCAAGGGGCTCACCGACATCGCCCGCCGCCACAACCTGCTGGTCTGCTCGGACGAGATCTACGACAAGATCCTCTACGACGAGGCCACGCACACCCCGACCGCCGCCGTCGCCCCCGATCTGCTCACCCTCACCTTCAACGGCATGTCGAAGGCGTACCGGGTCGCCGGCTACCGGGTCGGCTGGATGTCGATCTCCGGGCCGCGCGCGCACGCCGACTCCTACATCGAGGGCCTGACGATCCTCGCGAACATGCGCCTGTGCGCGAACATGCCGGGACAGCACGGCGTGGTCGCGGCGCTCAGCGGACGGCAGACGATCAACGACCTGGTGCTGCCGGGCGGCCGGCTGCGCGAGCAGCGGGACGTGGCCTACGAGCTGCTGACCCAGATCCCCGGCGTGAGCTGCGTGAAGCCGAAGGGGGCGCTGTACCTCTTCCCGCGCCTCGACCCCAAGGTCTTCAAGATCAAGGACGACCGGCGCATGGTCCTGGACCTGCTCCGGCGCGAGAAGATCATGGTCGTCCAGGGCACGGGCTTCAACTGGCCCGAGCCCGACCACTTCCGCGTGGTGACCCTGCCGTCGGTCGGCGACCTGCGGGACGCCATGGGCCGGATCGGGCACTTCCTGGACGGCTACAGCCAGCCCTGACCGGAGACCCGCTCACACTGCGTGTGCAGGCGATCCGGTTTTGTGAACAACTCAACTTTAGACGAAATCTAAGCTAGGATGGCTTCCTGAAGCACTCAGGAGGCCGTCCCATGTACGAACCGATCCGCGCCAAGTCGGTCCACACCACGATGGCCGGCACCACCGCCGACTTCCCCCACCGATCGCGCGAGGAAGAGCTGGACATCCAGCTCGCGGGCCATCTCGCCGCGCTGCTCGCCGTCACGGACGAACTCCGCGCGGCAGCACCGTCGGCCGATCTGGACGCCTCGGCGGAGCGGCTCACGGAGCAGGTGGCCCGGCTGAGGGGTGGGCGTACGCCGACCCGCGCGTCCAGGGGCCGGCGCGAGCGGAGCGCCGTGGCGCTCCACCGGCGGGCGCATGCCCTGGCGGGGCGGGCGCTGGTCGTCGCCGCGTCCCGGGCCGATACGGCTGCCGCCATTCTTGCCGCCGAGTGCATGGACGCCCATACGGCGGCTCTGGGGCCGCGCGCACTCGCGTCCCGCTGAGCCTGTTTCACGGCTCCCTTGAACGGCCCCGGTCCGCGCGCACCCGCAGCGACGCGCGGGCCGGGTGCCACAGCTTGTGGGCGGGTGCGGGTTCAGTGTGGCTGTACCACTCAGCGGCGCAGCGCTTCGACGGGTGGGATGCGGGACGCTCTCCACGCCGGGTACATGCCGGCGAGCAGGCCGGCGACCAGGCCGAGTGTCGGGGCGGCGGCCAAGGTGGCGGGGTCGATCACCGGGGTCCACTGCTTCGCTGCGGCGACGGTGACCACGACGACGGTGCCGATCGAGGTGCCGACGAGACCTCCGAGGAGGCCGAGCGCCGCGGACTCGGTCAGAAACTGCAGGGTGATGTGGATGCCGCGCGCACCCAGAGCGCGTCGCAGGCCGATCTCTCCGGTGCGTTCCAGCACGGCCACCAACGTGGTGTTCGCGATTCCGACTGCCCCGATGATGAGACACACCCCTGCGAGGAGGAGGAACAGCTGGCTCAAGTCATCGCCGACCGCGGTACGCAGGGACCGCGGGTCCGGAGGCGGTGTCACCTTGAAGTATTCGGGGTGGTCCGGGCGCAGGGCGACCGCTGCCTCGTCCGCGATCTGGCCGGCGGCACCGAGCTGAGTCGAGATCAGCATCTGCGCCCCCTCGTCCGTGGGGGCTCCCCACGTCCGCTCGGCCACCGAACGCGGCACCGTGATGGACATCAGAAGCTCCGGCTTCCGCTCGACGTCCTTCAGAATGCCGATCACGGTGAAGGCTGTGTTGCCGATGAAGACGGCAGGCTGCGTGCGCAGCGTGGTGATACCGAGGCGCGCTGCGGTGGCCGAGCCGATGACGGCGACCGCTTGGTGATGCGTGTCGTGGAAGCCGTCAAACGCCCTGCCTTCGACGAACTGGGCTTGTGACGCCTGCCAGATACCGGGGGAGGCGGCGATCACCTGTGTCTGAGCGTCGACGCTGTTGGCCGAGCCGACGGGGGCGGCTCGCACCGCTTGTTGCGGCCCGAGCCGAACACTCCAGAAGACACCCGCGGCGAGCGCGCCGTTCAGTCGGGTGATGCGGGCATCGGCGTCCTTGGGGAACGACAGATCCCGAGCTGCGGCGTTCCCGGAACCGATGTCCGTGACGCTGACCTCGGTGGCGGTCAGCGAGTTGAACCGATGGTCGATCTGGGACGTGGCCGTTCCGGTGAGACCCAGGACAGCGATGAAGGCGCCGACACCGAGAACGGTTCCGAGGGCGGTGAGAACCGACCGGGCCGGCCGCTGCAGCATGCCGGCCACGGCTTCGGACAGCAGATCGCGAACGGCCAGCCGGGACCGTTCCGGGGCGCCGCGTCGGTGCGTCGTCATGCCGCCGCCGACTGGTGGCCGGAGTCATGGAGGACGCCGTCGCGGATCGTGACGGTGCGTTGTCCGTGCTGTGCGACCTGAGGATCATGGGTGATCACGACGATGGTCATCCCGTCGCGATGAAGGGCGTCCAGCAGTTCGAGCAGGGATGCGGACGTGGCGGAGTCCAGATTCCCTGTCGGCTCGTCACACAGCAGGAGTGAGGGTTCCCCTACCAGGGCGCGTGCGACTGCGACGCGCTGACGTTCGCCGCCCGACATCTGGGTGGGGAGGGCGGCTGCGCGGTGTGCCAGGCCCACGCGCTCCAGGACCGCGGCGGCGCGCGCACGGCGCTGCCGGCGAGGAACAGCCCGGTAGACCATGGCGAGTTCGACGTTCTCCAGCGCACTGCGATGGGGAAGGAGATGGAAGGCCTGGAAGACGAACCCGATCCGTTCACCACGCAGAGCGGCCAGCCGAGAGGCGCTCAAGGCTGCCGTGTCGATCCCGTTCAACAGGTACCGGCCCTGCGTGGGGGCGTCCAGGAGCCCTGCGATATTCAGCAGGGTGGACTTGCCCGAGCCCGACGGCCCCACCACGGTGACGAACTCCCCGTCGGCGATGCGCAGGTCACAGGGGCGCAGGGCATCAACAGCCGGAGGACCGGGGTATCTGAGTCCGACGCCACGGAACTCGATGACCGCGCTGACCTCGGTGGTCGTGGTCACGGCCGGCCCGCAGTCGCTCTCATGTGCACGCCTACGACCACCCGGGCACCAGCCTCGAGGCGTGCGCCCTTCCGCGGAACGATCTCTACGTAGCCGTCCCCTGAGACCCCGACGGTGACAGGGACCCGGCGCTCCTTCCGCCCTGCCCTCTCGGTGACGCTGGTCAGACCGTCGGCACCGGTCGAGACAGCCGACGAGGGCACAGCGAGAACCTTTCCTCGGGACGAGGCCGCCACAACAGTCAGCTGCACATTCTCGCCGTTCATCTTCATGGGCAACGGCCGAGACGGTGTCACCTTGACCGTGTACTTCTGCTCGCCCGGCTCCTCGCCACCGTCTTTCGCAGTGGCGCGCTCCAGGCTGATGGACTCCACTTTTCCGCTGAACTCGCGGCCCTCCGTATCGGAGTAGATCCGCACCTTCTGGCCCGCGCGAATCATCCCCTTCTCCTGCGGTGTCACGGAACCCTCGACGGTGAGCGCACCGGAGGACAGGGACAGCAGGCTTTCCCCGGCTTCGTCCCCCACTTCGGTGCGCACTTCCTCGACGTAGGCAGGGAAAGACCGGACGAAAACCACTTCTGACATCGGAAAGGTGGGAAGGGCGCGAGGCGGGTCGTCCTCAGGCTTCGTCGCCGGGGAAGCCGATGCGTCGGGTTGTGGATTCCCTGCCGGGCTCACGGGGGCTTCGGTAACCGGCGCTTCGTAACCGATGGAGCGATAGAAGGAGGTCACAGCCTGTTCGGTGCCCGGGCCGAAGACTCCGGGAAGGTCGTTCCCCGTGGGGTGGCCGGAGCCCCGAAGCGCCGTTTGGAGCTGGGCGACGTCTTCACCGCGCTTACCTGGCGCGAGATCGCGGTAGGCGGGGACGGCGCCCTTGAGGACGAACAGCGGACGGCCCGAGACTTCGAGAAGTACCTGCCCGGCAGCGAGCTTCCGGCCGGGAGCGGACTCGACCTTCGTCACCACTGACCGGCCGGCGTCCTCGCCTGCCTGGGGCCCGGAGGAGATGTCGGTGTGCTGGGAGGCTGTGACCTTCCCACGGGTGATCAAAGCCTGGGAGATCACCCGATGCTCCACGCTCGCCGTGAGGATGTCCGGTGGAGGAGGTGCCGTGTCGGCGGCGACCTGCGCCGGAGACTTGATGAGAAAGGCAGCGCCCGCACCCGCTCCGGTACACACGAGACATGCCAGGACCAGGACACCGAGAGCTTTTCGACGCCGAGCCAGGCCACGAGAACGCATCAGGAGCCTGCTACGACATGGGCGGCCTTCTTCACGGCCGCGTTCAGGGACTTTCTTTCCCCGTTCAGCCGCTCGGCTCCCGACTCGATCTCTTCTTTCTGCATCGCCACCTCGGCGTCGAACCAGACCCTGGCGACCTTGGTCTTGTCCCGACAGGAAATGTCAGCGGTCGCGGTCCTGATCTCGAGCGGTGTGACGCTCTGCGAGCCGAACCGCGGGTCATCGCTGGCGTCGAGCGGCCGCGCGTAATCGAAGCCGCTCTTCTTCATGCAGGCAGACCAGGCCTCGAATGCTTCGACGACCTCGGGGATCTGCTGAGACTGGGCGAAGGTCTCGTTGCTGATCGTCTGGGCGATCGTGGTGTTCGCACCCCCGGCGGAGATCTTCCGATCAGCCTCGCCGAGGCAGCCGCCCTCCGGTACGGGCTTGCCCCCCACCTCTTTGACGCCGCCCTCCAAGACCTGCGTATCCGGGCCGGTACCCGACGTACCGTCCAGGGCGCCCTCTTCGACGGCCCGGTCGTACGCCTCCTGCTCATCGGCCGCCGGCTTGTACCCCCGCTCCTTGGCGAGCGCCATGTCGTGAATCCCGTAGCGCCAGTCGACCAGGGTCTTGCCGCCCAGACGTGGCAGGTCGGACGCCGGCTCCCAGGAGAAGCCGAAACCCTTCATACAGTCGCTGACGAGTATCTTTCGGGCCTGCGAAATCTGCTTTCGCTCGGCATCCGACGGCAGGTACCCCTCGATCGGGAGCACCCATGTCGCAGGATCGGCCGCGTCGAATGAAACCGTGGGCTTCGGTGTCGCCACCGAGGGCTCTGCCGTGGTTGCGTCGCCCGAGCAACCAGCAACTGACAGCAGAGTTGCCGCGATCAACAGCGAACCAACGTTTGCTCGCCTGGCCTTCATACGCATGGGGGGGTACCTGCCGTGGGAATTTAGAGCGTCTGCCAGGCGAACGAGGCGTTCTCGTTCTTGGTCACCGAGAGGTTGGTCTGAGAACGCGGGCTTGACCAGTCCGCAGATCCCTTGTAACCGCTGTTGTAATACGTCACGGCGTAATACGTCGAGTGCTTGTTCTTCACCGACGCGGCATTGTTCTTGATGCCCTGCCCGTTCCCGCTTCCGCCGTGGCAGAAGTTCAGCGGCTGGGTGCCTCCCTGAGGAGCCCCGCCGATCCGCTCGTCAGCGAAATCCCAGACGCTGTAGCCGACGTTGCGGTAAGCGCCGCCGTAGTTCGAGTTGTAGTAGATCGCGTACTTGAAATCGGACGCTGCCTGAGACTTTTCGCAGGCTTCGGGGCTCATCTGATTCTCGAACCCGGTGTTGGCATGGGCGGAAGGGGTCACAAAAGCCCCCATCGCCACGGTCGCCGCTGCCACGAGAAAGAACTTTCTCTTCACTGCCTTCTCCTTGATGGTCGACTGCGAACTCGGAATCCCGGGCCGCGCGCGGGGCGGCGTCAGGCCGCCTTCCGCTGGCGGCGGGCGAGGCTCTCGGCAGCTGAGCGGCGGCCCTTCTCGTGGACGTCCACGAGGGTGCCGGCGCCCTCGCCCGCGGTCGTCTCGCCGGCGCGGAGGCGTTCGGCGACGGAGGTCAGGCGCTTGTCGTCGGGGCCGACGGCGAGATAGAAGAGGGCCTCGTCGACGGCGCGGTCGTCACCGCCCCAGCGGACCACGCCGTCGAGTTCGGCGAGGATGTCGCGCAGGACCGCGATTTCCAGGGGGAAGTAGCCGCCCTTGGCGCCGGGCGGGTAGTGGCCGGGCCGGATACGGACGGCGGTGCCGGAGGCCAGGTTGCGGGCGGGCCCCCGCAGTCCCTTCGGAGCGGTCCAGCCGACGGCCTCGCCGGGCTGGAGCTCGGCGATCTCGTAGTGGAAGCGGCGGACGAGGTGGACCAGGACGGTCTCGGGAGCGCCGAGCCGGATCTGGAGGTCCGTCACCGGGGTGCCGGGCACGGGCCGGGTGGCGATGGAACCGCCCTGGTCGGCGGCGGTCTCCATGTCCCACCCGTTGGCCGAGTCGGCCCCGGCGAGGAGTCGCTTGTTACGGGCCTCGGCCCGAGCGACGCCCTCGCGGACGGCCTTGGGGAAGGTGTAGTCCCGTGGCTCGGCCGCGTACGCGGGGGAGGCCAGTGCCTGCGAGTACGGGACCGCCGCCGCGGCGGCGGTGACGGCGGCGGCACGCAGCAGGAAGCCTCTGCGGGACAGCGGGGCGGGAGCGTCGCTCACGTGGTCCTCTTCTCGGGATGCTCGGGTGTGGAGGTGCGGCGGTGTTCGGCGAAGGCGATCAGAGCGAGCGTCACCGCGATCACCGCACAGACCGTCATCACGGGCGCGATGAAGCCGGGTACGGCCGCCGCGTACGAACCACCTGACGACATGCGGCAGTCGAGGGCGGGCGGCAGGTAGGACACGCTGTAGCCGCTCACCTGCCCGTACAGCGCGGGGTTCGCGTCCTGGCAGGCCTGGGCGGTGCCGCTCTCGTCGAGGAAGAGCGACACCAGGCCCCAGACCCAGGCGATGGCGGCGAGGGCTCCGGCGAGCGCGGCACCGCCGCGTGCCACGGCCCCCGGGCCGCCCCTGCCGATCGCTGGGAGGCCGTATCCGACGAGACCGAAGGCGGTCACGGCGGCGACGACGATGCAGAGCAGCAGGGGCAGGGCGGCGGGATACGTGGTGGTCATGGTGACCACCTCACCCGCCGGCGAGCTGCCGGACAAGGTTGTTGTACTTCTCGAAGATGTAGTACAGCCCCATGCGCTTGGCGGCATGGGCCTCGGCCTCGTCGCCCCAGCCCTGGTAGCGGCGGATGATCTCGAAGATCTCGCCCTCGGTGTAGTTCAGGCTCATGGCGCGCAGCTTGGTCTCGCCGGCCGGGGGGTTCTGGCCGCCGGGCTTGCCCGCGACGCCCCAGAGGTGGATCAGCGGCACGGTCCGCATGGTGAAGGCGTTGTCCTTGTTGACCTTCTGCCACATCGTCCAGATGTCGGCGTCCTTGGTCGGATCCAGGCGGGTGCCGGTGACGAAGCCGTTGTCGATGCAGTGGTTCCAGGCGCGGATGCCGTTCTCGCCGCTGATCTGCCCGATGCCGGTCGAGGAGTCCTTCTTGACGCCGACGCCGTTGAGGTGGTACTGGGCGACCGCGTGGTCCACCGCCTGGTCGATGAGGTCGTAGTGCCGCATCTCCCAGTAGGCGGAGGTCTGGATCATCGCCTTGCGCATGTTGTACGCACGGGACAGCTGGGTGGTCTGGGCATCGTGCGACATGATCGTCTCGAAGCACTGGGTGTGCGTGAAGAGACGCGCTTCGGTGCCGGTGCCACCGTCGTCCTCGTAGCCGATGCTGCGCATGTAGCGGCTGAGGTCCGCGTGCAGCGCGTTGAGGAAGGAGCCGTCGAAGCCGACGTCGGGGCGCGGCGGCCGGGGCGCGTTGAAGGAGGCCTGGCCGGTGTCGCGTCCGGAGGCGATGTTGACGTCGATCTCGATGGAGCCGGCGCCGGAGCCGACGGTGCGGGTGACGATCTGGTCGTAGGCCCAGTCGGCGGGCAGCGGGTAGCCGAAGTTCCCGGAGAAGCCCGAGGACATGTCGGAGACGAAGGAGGCGGTGGAGTGCCCGGCCTCGCCGACCCGGGTACAGACGTTGCGCGGCCCGTACACACCGACCGCGAACTCCGCGCCGTCGGCGGCCAGCGCGTCCACGATGCCCTTGAAGTGCGGCAGGACGTTCGACGTCACCTCGTGGTCGAGCGCGTCGAAGTCGACGGCGAAGAAGATCCGCGTGCCGGGCTTGAAGCCGTGGTCGAGGGCGGCGTTGGCGGCGGCCTGGCCCGCGGCCCGTCCGGCGGCGTAGTTGAAGCCGTCGGCGTCCCTGCCGTACGTCTGGTAGATCGGGAAGCAGCGCAGGCCGTTCGCGGCGATGGTGGCCAGCTCGCCGGGCTGGATGGCCTTCTCGGGGAGCGAGGTGGCGCTGGGGTTGGTGAGGTAGCGGCCTATGTACTTCACACCGGCCGCCTTGAGGGCGGCCGCGCGCGCGTCAGTGATCTTGGTGACGCCGTCGCAGGCCTCGCCGCTGCGGCTCTGGTCACCGTAGGAGACGAGGAGAGAGGCCCAGGTGGAGAAGTCGCCCTTGCCGGTGACCGGGAGCTTCGCGAAGGACTGGAAGCTCTGGACGGCGGTGGAGACCGCGCTGGTGAAGTTGCCGAAGGCCACCGACCGCTGGTTGAGGATCATCGCGCCGGTGAAGAGCCGCGCCCAGTTGCCGGAGCTGCCGACCGACAGGGTGTGCGACTTGAGACCGGACTGGGTGCCGGGGCCGAAGACACCGTTGGCGACCCCGTCCGCCATCCCGATCTCGTACTGGACGGCGAAGAGCATCGACTTGGCGACGTCGCGCGAGTGGTGGCCGTCGCAGGGGATGACGTAGTAGTCCTTGCGCAGGACGTACTGACCGTTGAGCCACTGCTGCACCGCGCGCACCGCGTTGGAGCCGCCGCTGACGGTGACGTACGCGTCCATGTTGAACAGGCCCTTGATGACCTTCGGCCACAGTGCGCTGCCCGGGTAGACCGCGCTCAGACCCATGTCGGCGTTGAGCTGGGTGACGGACTGCTTGACGCGGTCGCTGTAGGTGCCGTCGATGGCGCTGCCGTCGTAGCCCTTGCAGTACAGGGCGGACTGGATGATCCGGCAGAAGTCCGCGTGCGGCACGTTGTTGGCGTCGATCTTGCCGTACTTCTCCGCGATCGCCGCCAGGGTGGCCGGGCCGAAGCTGTTCGACAGGTTGGTGATGCCCAGCTCGTACTGGAGCGCCCGGGTCAGGGCGTACATGGTGGGCCAGCCGGTCTGCCCGTTCTCCTCGACCGTCATGCCGATGCGGCTGCCGTACACACGGTTGATGAAGACCTGGGCTTGACGCACCATCTCGTCGGCCATGAGGTGCCCTCTCAGCAGGGGAATGCGGGGCCGCGCCTGGGATCGGGCGGCACTTGATGGGTGGAGCGGCACTGGGCGGGTGAGGTCCCGCCGTTCGGAGACCGGACCCTCCGGCCGTTCGGTTGGCACCGGCGGCCGGAGGTCCGAGCGAAGGGCGAAGCGAAACGCGCGGGTGGGATCAACGCCCGTGAGAAGTCTTTGGCTTGACCATTTCACAGCCCGAGCATCAGACGATCTTGGATCGATCCCAGCAATAGCACCCAGATCGGACCGGACGAGCGACCTTTTGTGATGGACCCGTGCCCAAGGTGAGGCCGAACGTGCGCACAACCTTTCGTCCGCTCATGCGTCCTAACTGCATGACCACATATGGAATGTGTCGATCCGTCAGATCCCACGCAGCGACTAGCGTCTGACGTAGATCTCCGCCGACGCCGTCGATCCCTCGTGCAGGGCGTCGCCCGGCCACGTCACCGTGTAGGTCACGTCGCCGTACGTGCGGGGGATGTCGTTGATGGTGAAGGTGCCGTCGGCGGCGACGGTCACCGATGAGAGCGTGCCCCTGCCGAGGCGGTCCTCGCGTACGACCTTGAGCACGGCTCGGTCAGCGAGAGTCTTGCCCCGGGCGTCGAATCGGCCGGTGATCTCGATGCCGTCGGAGAGGTTCGCCTCGCCGGGGGCGGTGAGGGCGATGGTGGTGGGGGCCTTGGCGACCGTCACCGTGTGGGTGATGTCCGTGGCCGGACGGTGGGTCAGGTCGCCGAGGTAGGACACGGTGTACGTGGCCTCGCCGAGGCGGTCGGGCTCGTCGAGGACCGTGAAGGTGCCGTCCGCCTTGACGGTGGCGGTGCCCAGGTCGTGGGTGCCGCTCGCGTCGGTGCGGGTCGCCTTGACCTTCAGCGGCTCGGCGGGCGCCGGCCCGTCGTGCTCCAGCTTGCCGCGCACGGCCAGCGGCTCGCCCGCCACGGCCTGGCCGGGGCTGTGGGTGAGACCTCCGGTGAAGCGGGCGTCGTACTGGACGGCGGGCGGCTTGATGATGTGCAGCCAGTACTGGCCGCCGGCCGCGTTGGTGGTGACCGCGAACAGCCGGGATCCGTCCGCCGACCACTTCATGCCGCGCGGCACGACCCGGTCGCCGTCGAGGCTGCCCTCGAAGACGAACTCCAGCGGGGTGGTGGAGTCGCCCGGGTCGGCGGGCTGCACCAGCAGGTCGGGGACGGCGCCGGTGGCGGAGGCTCCGCGCGCGATGTACTTGCCGTCGCCGCTGAAGGCGACCGCGCTGGCGGTGGCCCCCTCGGGCAGGGCCCGGTAGCCGGTCGCCGCGTCCGACAGGTCGCCGGTGTTCAGCAGCCGGGTGCCCGCCGTGGCGTCGGCCAGGGCGACCTTGCCGCCGTCGGCGGAGAACGCCAGGTCCTTGAGGTTCAGGGCGCCGTTGCCCTGGCCGTCGGCGAAGCGCCGCGCGGCGTTGCGGACGAGGGCGCCGTCACTGGTGTCGTACACGGCGAGGAAGGGGTCGGCCGCCTTCGCGTTGAGCGGCTGGCCCATGAGCATGCGGTCCCCGGCGCCGGCCTCCAGCAGCAGATCGCCGCTGTCGTTCCAGCCGGTGCGGGTGTGCGTGCCGTTCACGATCCCGTCGAGGTGGGTCTCGGCGGTGGCGCACTGGGAGGTCGAGGACGCGTACGGCGTCGTGAAGTAGAGCTGGCCGCCGGACTGGGCCACCTCCCGGCCGCAGGTGTCGGTGTTGGCGGAGGCGACGGTGGTGCGCTGGTAGGTGGTGGTGTCGAAGGCGTCGATACGGTCGCGCAGACCCGCGTACAGCGTGTTGCCGTCGGCGCTGACCGCGAGGCCGGAGACATGGGCCTGGTTGGTGGTGAGCGTCGTCAGGCGCTCCCCCCCGAAGGTGTAGACGGCGATGGTGCCGGAGTTGAGGTAGTAGCCGACGTTGCTGTCGGCCACGAAGACGCGCTGGTGGACGTTGTCGACGGCCAGTGCCGAGTACGACGAGATCGGCAGCTTGGCCACGGCGTCGGAGGCCGCCGCGTGCGCCGCGGGTGCGGCGGCGACGGTCAGGCCGGTCCCCGCGAGTAACGCGGCGGACAGCGTGGCGGCGAGCCGTCTGGAACGGTGTGCGGTATTCAACTGTGCCCCCCACAGACTGTTTTGAGAGCCCCACCGGGACCGGTGAGGCACCTGGAGAGCATGAAACAGCCGTGAAGATTCGGTGAGCAAGGGGGCGCGACGGGAACGACGAAGGAAGGGGCTCGCACGCCGTTGTGCGAACCCCTGCCTGAAGGTGATGCTGTCACCGCGGCCGGCCGTGACGATGTTGCTGGTCAGGGCACTCTCGGTAGACCGGCCGCGGAGTCTTGGGTGCGGGCCTCAGCCCAGGCGCTTCACCAGCGCGCGGTACTCGTCCCACAGTTCCTTCGGCGTGTGGTCGCCGAAGGTGTTGAGGTGCTCGGGGACCAGGGCGGCCTCCTCGCGCCAGACCTCCTTGTCGACCGTGAGCAGGAAGTCCAGGTCGGCGTCGGACAGTTCGAGGCCGTCCGTGTCGAGGGCGCCCTTCGCCGGCAGGACGCCGATCGGCGACTCGACGCCCTCGACCGTGCCGTCCAGGCGGCCCACGATCCACTTCAGGACACGGGCGTTCTCGCCGAAGCCGGGCCACACGAACTTGCCCTGGTCGTCCTTGCGGAACCAGTTGACGTAGTAGATCTTCGGCAGCTTGGACTGGTCCCCTCCCTGCGAGGCGGACTTGCCCACGTCGATCCAGTGGGCCATGTAGTCGCCCATGTTGTAGCCGCAGAACGGCAGCATCGCGAACGGGTCGCGGCGCAGCTCGCCGACCTTGCCCTCGGCGGCGGCGGTCTTCTCGGAGGCCACGTTGGCGCCGAGGAAGACGCCGTGGTTCCAGTCGAAGGACTCCGTCACCAGCGGTACGGCGGTGGCGCGGCGGCCGCCGAAGAGGATCGCCGAGATCGGCACGCCCTTGGGGTCCTCCCACTCGGGCGCGATGATCGGGCACTGCGAGGCCGGGACGGTGAAGCGGGCGTTGGGGTGGGCGGCCGGGACGCCGGACTCCGGGGTCCAGTCGTTGCCCTTCCAGTCGGTCAGGTGGGCCGGAGTCTCCTCCGTCATGCCCTCCCACCAGATGTCGTTGTCGTCGGTGAGGGCGACGTTGGTGAAGACGGAGTTGCCCCACAGCGTCTTCATCGCGTTGGCGTTGGTGTGCTCGCCGGTGCCGGGGGCGACACCGAAGAAGCCGGCCTCGGGGTTGATGGCGTAGAGCCGGCCGTCCTCGCCGAAGCGCATCCAGGCGATGTCGTCGCCGATGGTCTCGACCGTCCAGCCGGGGATGGTCGGCTCCAGCATGGCGAGGTTGGTCTTGCCGCAGGCGCTCGGGAAGGCCGCGGCGACGTACTTGGCCTCGCCGCGCGGCGGGGTGAGCTTGAGGACCAGCATGTGCTCGGCCAGCCAGCCCTCGTCACGCGCCATCACGGAGGCGATGCGCAGGGCGTAGCACTTCTTACCGAGCAGCGCGTTGCCGCCGTAGCCGGAGCCGTAGGACCAGATCTCGCGGTCCTCGGGGAAGTGCGAGATGTACTTGGTCTGGTTGCAGGGCCAGGGGACGTCCTCCTGGCCGGGCTCCAGCGGGGCGCCCAGGGTGTGCACGGCCTTGACGAAGAAGCCGTCGGAGCCGAGCTCGTCCAGGACCGCCTGGCCCATGCGCGTCATCGTGCGCATGGAGACGGCGACGTACGCCGAGTCGGTGATCTCGACGCCGAGCGCGGACAGTGGCGAGCCCAGCGGGCCCATGCAGAAGGGCACGACGTACAGGGTGCGGCCGCGCATCGAGCCGCGGAACAGACCCCCCTGACCCCCGGAGCCCTGGAAGATCTCCCGCATCTCGGCGGGGGCCTTCCAGTGGTTGGTCGGGCCCGCGTCCTCC
The DNA here is from genome assembly GCF_055594445.1 of Streptomyces sp. NPDC040589. Classification (NCBI taxonomy): domain Bacteria; kingdom Bacillati; phylum Actinomycetota; class Actinomycetes; order Kitasatosporales; family Streptomycetaceae; genus Streptomyces; species Streptomyces sp. NPDC040589. The sequence goes on from NZ_JBVIWP010000001.1 coordinate 836,517, forward strand.
TCCCTCTCGGAGCAGATGAACGTCCGGTCCTCCACGCGGGCGACGTCGGTGGGGTCGGAGGCCGCGTAGTAGGAGTGGGGGCGCTTGATCGGGTCGAGTTTCCGGAAGGTGCCCTTCTGGACGAGCTCCCCGCACAGGCGCTCGTACTCGGCCTCGGATCCGTCACACCAGACCACGTTGTCCGGCTGGGTCAGCTCGGCGATCTCGTTCACCCACGAGATCAGCCCCTGGTGAGTGGTGGGGACGGTGGGAGCCGCGATGTCGCGCGCCACGATTGCTCCTAAATGAGGGTTTTGTGTTGATGTGGAGGCCCCGTGGGGGCTGCGACCCGGATGCTTCACGGTGAAACCTGGCGCTCATCCGGTGCCGACCGCACTCATTTGATCATCCGACGTCCGCGCCCATCTGTCCAGAGGAGCGCACAGGTGAGCAACGTGAGGATCGCCACGGTTTCTCGCGCCGCTTTGCGTGCACGTTGGGTTCATGTGACCGTCCGTTTGCGTAACCATCATTCGGCGACGATGAGAGGATGGCCACTCTTCATCGGCCAATCGACCGGACGGATGGGTCACTTACGGTTCCGTAGCTACCATTCGGCCATGACTGCGTTCGTCCCCGACGCGCCCTCGGATACGCCGGCCGACGGCCGTGGCCCGGTGGCGCTCTCGTTGCCGCACCCGGTGAAGCCCAAGCTGCGCGGCTGGCTGCACCTCGGCATGTTTCCGGCCGTTCTCGTGGCGGGCCTGGTGCTGACCGCCCTCGCCGACTCGACCAGAGGGCGCATCGCCTGCGGTGTCTTCGCGCTGACGGCGTGCCTGCTGTTCGGCGTGAGCGCGCTGTACCACCGAGGCGACTGGAGTCCGCGCATGGACGGCGTTCTGCGCCGTCTGGATCACGCCAACATCTTCCTGATCATCGCGGGCACGTACACGCCGCTGACCATGCTGCTCCTGCCGGGCGCGAAGGGTCAGTGGCTGCTGTGGGGCGTCTGGGCCGCGGCGGCGGCCGGGATCATCTTCCGCGTCTTCTGGGTCGGTGCCCCGCGCTGGCTCTACACGCCGTGCTACATCGCGATGGGCTGGGCGGCCGTCTTCTACCTGCCGGACTTCATGCGGACGGGCGGTATCGCCGTCCTGGTCCTCGTCATTGTCGGCGGCGTGCTCTACAGCGCCGGCGGCGTGGTCTACGGGATCAAGAAGCCCAACCCGTCACCACGCTGGTTCGGCTTCCACGAGGTGTTCCACTCCTTCACCCTGGCGGCCTTCATCGCGCACTACGTGGGGATCTCGCTGGTGGCGTACCAGCACGCATAACTCCCCCACCCGACCTGCACGGCCACGGCTCTCCAGCCGTGGCCGTTCGCGTCGCGCCCGGAGCGGGGGACAGATTGACAGTCACTGCCTTTTGATAGTTACTGTCATGGCATGACGGCCCCACGCACCACCCCCGCCGACCGGCCCCCGCTGGGACTCCGGGAGCGGAAGAAGATCAAGACCCGCCAGGCGATCCGCGGTGCGACCTACGCGCTGATCGAGGAGCAGGGCTACGACGCCACGACGATCGAGCAGATCGCCGACCGTGCCGAGGTGTCGCCGTCGACCGTCTTCCGCTACTTCCCGACCAAGGAGGACATCGTCGTCACCGACGAGTGGGACCCGGTGATGACGGCGGAGCTGCGGGCCCGGCCAAAGGACGAGTCGTGGGCCGACGTCCTGAGGCACGTGATGCGCAAGGCACTCGACCTGAGCCTCGCCGAGGAACCCGAGGTGACCCGGCTGCGGGCGCGGCTCGGGGTCGAGGTGCCGGCGGTACGGGCCCGCATGATCGAGAGCACGGCGGCCACCGGCCTGCCGCTCCGCGAGGCCCTCGCCGAGCGCTCCGGGCTCGACCCCGACAGCCTGGAGCTACGGGTCTTCGCCATGTCCGTGATGGGCGGGCTGATGGAGGTCTCCCACCACTGGGCCGAGACCGGCCACCGGGACGACATCCGGGACCTCGTCGACCGTGCCCTGGACGTCCTGGAACACGGCCTGCCGGCCGGAAAACCCTGAGGCGGCGGCCCTCCGCCGTGTCATCCTGACCGGGTGAACGGTCCCGAGATCCACGTCGAGTTCGCTCCCGAGCTGCATGTGTTCCTCCCCCCGGCCCGGCGTGCGGGCGCCGTACGGGCGGCCACCGACGGCGTCGCCGGCCTCGGCCATGTCGTCGAGTCGCTGGGCGTGCCGCTGACCGAGGTGGGCGCCCTGGTCGTGGACGGCCGCGAGGTGCCCGTCTCGTACGTCCCGGTCGCCGGCGAGTCCGTGTCCGTACGGACCGTCGCACGCCCCCAGAAGGTCCCGGGCGCTCCCCTGCGCTTCCTCCTCGACGTGCACCTCGGCACACTGGCCCGCCGGCTGCGGCTGCTCGGCGTGGACACGGCCTATGAGTCGACCGACATCGGCGACCCGGCGCTGGCCGCTCGTTCGGCGGCGGAACAGCGGGTCATGCTGAGCCGGGACCGGGGGCTGCTGCGCAGGCGTGAGCTGTGGGCGGGGGCGTTCGTGTACAGCACGCAGCCTGAGGAGCAGCTCCGTGACTTCCTGGACCGGTTCCGGCCCGAGCTGCTTCCCTGGACGCGCTGTACCGCCTGCAACGGGGTGCTCCGCAAGGCGACCAAGGACGAAGTCTCCGACCAGCTGAAGCACGGTACGCATGCGACGTACGACGTGTTCGCGCAGTGCACGGAGTGCGGGCGGGCGTACTGGAAGGGCGCGCACCACGAGCAGCTGGAGGCGATCGTGGAGCGGGCGATGGAGCTTCGGTCCGAGCGCCGTTGATGGTTGAGGGTTGTGGGGGTCTGCGCGGCCGTGGGGGCTGGTCGCGCAGACCCCCGCGCCCCTGACGGGCGCGACGTCAGTCGCTCAACACCGCACGCAACCGCTCGGCTTCGGTCGTCGGGGCGTCACAGGTGAAGTTGCGGCAGACGTACGCGGCCGGTTCACCGCCGACCAGCGGACGGCCCGTGAGCAGCGGAAACTCGTCACTCTCCGGGGCGCCGACGGCGACGACCGCGCCCGGCGCGGTGCCCAGAAGTGCCGTGCGGTGCAAGGTCCTCGTGCCCTCGTGATCGAGCGACGGTCCCACGATCGCGACCTCGCGCGGCCCGTCCAGCACGGCCTCCGCCGCGGCGAGACCCCATCCGATGAAGCGGGGCACGCGCGGCCCGAGCGCCTTGACGACGCCCAACGCCCGCTCGGCGGCCGTGCGGTGGGGCTCGGATCCGGTGTGCGCGGCATAGCCGAGCAGGGCGTTCGCCGCCGCCGTCCAGCCCGACGGGGCGGCGTTGTCGGTCGGGTCCTGCGGGCGGCGGATGAGCTGCTCGGCGTCGGCGGCGGTGTCGTACAGGGAGCCCGACTCCGGGTCGGTGAAGCGGACCAGGACGTGGTCGACGAGGAACCCGGCGAACTCCAGCCAGACGCCCTCACCGGTGACGGACGCGAGCGCGAGGAAGCCCTCCGCCACGTCGGCGTAGTCCTCCAGTACGCCCGCGTTGGCGCCGGCGTGGCCGTCCTTGCTGGTGCGGGTGAGCCGGGCCTGCTCGTCGAGGTGCAGCCGGACGAGGAGGTCGGCGGCGGCGACGGCGGCCTCGACGAGGTCGGGCCGGTCGAAGTAGGCGCCGGTCTCGGCGAGCGCGGCGATCGCCAGCCCGTTCCACGCGGCCACGACCTTGTCGTCCCGGCCGGGCGCGGGACGCTCCGACCTCGCCGCGAGCAGCCGCTCCCGGACGGAGGCGATCTTCCCGGCGTCGACCAGCCCTTCCTGCTGCTGAGGCAGCTGGAGGACGGAGGCGCCCTCTTCGAAGGTGCCCTCCTCGGTCACGCCGAAGTACTGCGCGGCGAGCTCGGCGTCCTCCTCGCCGAGCACCTCACGCAGCTGCTCGGGCGTCCACACGTAGTACGCGCCCTCGACGTGCTTGCCGGTCCCGCCCTCCCGTCGCCCGCCACCGCCCTCCTGAAGACGCGCTTCGCGCGGCACCTCCTGCTCGCTGTCGGCATCGAGCGCGGAGGCGAACCCGCCCTCGTTCGTCCGCAGTTCGCGCACCATGAAGTCGGCGGTCTCCAGAGCGACCCGGCGGGCCAGCTCGGAGCCGGTGGCACGCCAGAGGTGGGCGTACACCCTGCACAGCAGGGCGTTGTCGTACAGCATCTTCTCGAAGTGCGGCACGACCCAGTCGCGGTCGACGGAGTAGCGGGCGAAGCCGCCGCCGAGCTGGTCGTAGATGCCGCCCCGGGCCATACGCTCGCAGGTGTCGGACGCCATCTGCAGGGCTCCCTCGGCGCCGGTCCGCGCGTGATGCCGCAGCAGGAACTCCAGCACCATGGACGGCGGGAACTTCGGCGCCCCGCCGAATCCGCCGCGCTGCGGGTCGTACTCCCGGGTGAGCCCGAGCAGCGCCTGCGCGAGCTCCTCCTCACCGGGGGTCCGGGCATCCCCGTAGGAGATCTCCCGTCCCGCCAGATCCCGGACGATCTTCCCGGCGACCTCGGTCACCTCGTCCCGCCGCTCGTCCCACGCCTGGTGCACGCCCTGGAGCACCTGCCGGAAGGAGGGCATGCCCTGGCGGGGAGCGGGCGGGAAGTAGGTACCGAAGTAGAACGGCTCGGCATCCGGCGTGAGAAACACGGTCATGGGCCAGCCGCCCTGCCCGGTCGCCGCCTGCACGGCCTCCATATAGACGGCGTCCACGTCGGGGCGCTCTTCGCGGTCGACCTTGACGCTCACGTAGTGCGCGTTGAGGTCCTCGGCGGTCTGCTGGTCCTCGAAGGACTCGTGGGCCATGACGTGGCACCAGTGGCAGGAGCTGTACCCCACGCTCAGCATCACCGGCACGTCCCGCCGCCGTGCCTCCTCGAAGGCCTCCGGCGACCACGGCCACCAGTCGACGGGGTTGTCCGCGTGCTGGAGCAGATAGGGGGAGGTCTCATGGGCCAGTCGGTTCGCCATGAATCCATCCTGCCGCAGGAGACCCCGCGACGAGGGGCGGCCCTCCGGCCGGGGCGTCGGGGTGGTGATCACTGTGGGTTTGCTCTTCGCTACCGGGGCGCCGTAGCTTGCCTGAGGCCTGTCATCCGGATCGGGTCGCAGGAGATCGGCGGCATCTGGTCGGCGCCGGTGAACGGGGTCGGGTGTGTGCGGCCGCAAGGCGGGGCGGCAACAAGGGGGACGTGTGTTCGGCCGAAGGACGGGGCGTGCGGGCACCTCGTGCGCCCGGTGTCGCCGGAGGCGGGAATGCCGCGGCCGTGCTCCGGTGGGCGGGCCGCTGTGAAGGACCTCGTGAATCTGCTGGCCATCGTGACGCTGCTCGGCGGCACGGCGTGGACGCTTCCGCCGCTGATCCGGCAACGCTTCCGTGCCCCCATGCGGCTGCAGCTTTGCCTGTCGCTCTTCCTGCTGGGCGCGGGGAACGTGCCGGCCCAGCTCTCCGATCCGGCGGCGCTGGACGGCCTCGCCTTCACCGGCTTCACGAAGCTCGCGTACAACGTGGCGATCCTGACCGGACTGTGCCTCATGGTCAGCTTCCTGTGCGAGCGGCGCCGGGCGCTGTGGCGCAGGTGGGAGGTGGTGTTCTGCCTCCTCTGTCTGACCGCCATGGCCGGCGTGACCGCGCTGATGCCGCCGGGCCTGCGCGACCACACCTTCGCGCTGCCGTATCTGGACCACTGGCAGGTGCGCGCGTTCTACGACATCGGCGGCGCCTATCTGGTCTTCGGCTACACCACGTGCGCCGTGCTCGCCGCGCGGCACGCCCGGAGCAGTCGCCGGCCGCTGCTCCGGGCGGCCCTGGGCACCGTCTCCGCAGGTCTCCTCGGGCTCTCCCTCAGCTGCGTCCTGCGGATCCTGTGGGTCAACTGCCCTGCCTGCCGTGGCTTCGGGCATCACTTGACCTACCCGAACATCTTCCTGTTCGGCCAGGTGGCCACCATCGCGGTGTGCGCCGGGCTGAGTCTGCCGTGTTTCGCGAGCGCCGCTCAGTTCCTGCGGGAGCGCTCTGTCCAGCGGGCCCGGTTCCGTGAGCTGGGAGAGCTGTGGCAGCGGCTCGTGGACTTCTATCCGGAGCTGGTCCTGGAGCAGCGCCGGGGCCGTCGGTGGCTGCCGCTCCTGGACTACACCTCGGCCGTGTACCGCAGGTACGTGGAGTGCCGGGACGGTCTCACCCGGCTCAGCCCCTATCTGCACCTCGCCTCGCAGGAGACGGCCGCGGACAAGGCCGGGGAGGGGGCCGGGGAGAAGGCCCCGCCGGCGGCCGGACCGGACCTGGTGCGTCTGGTCGACCGGTCTTTGCGGCTGCGCGGCGAGGCCGACCTCGCCGCCGCAGCGACACCGGAACCCGCGGTATTCGTGGCCCCGGGGGACAGTCATGCCGCCGACTACGAGAGCGACCTGGCCGGCCTGATCGCGCTCTCCCGGGGGCTGCGGGAACTGCGTACCGCCCCGGCCGAGAACGACTCCCGCGCCGTCGGCGTCTGACACACCGCCGAGACCGGGTCCCGCCTCAGGCCGTGGGCACCGGCTCCGCTTCGCTGTCCCCGGCGCTGTCCCCGGCCGGTGCACGGGCCGCCCCGGTGCGGGGCGCCGCCGGTGACACGAGGACCGGTTCGGACGGGGTCCGGGGCGTGCGCCCGCGGGGCCGGGCCCACCGGCGCATGACGGGGCGTTCGACGCACACCATCAGCAGCCAGCCCAGGGCGAGCGTGACCAGCAGCAGGACGAGCAGTTCGAGCACGCCGCCGACCAGGCCGTAGGTCGCGTTGTGCAGTACGTGGGTCCGGCCGTAGTAGAGAACCACGTACTGCGCGAGGTAGAAGCCGAAGGACACCTCTCCCAGCCACCGCATCACGCGGCCGCTCAGCAGCGTGCGCTCGCCGCGCATGTCGGCCATGGCCACCGCGCACACCAGCACACCGACCGGGACGACGGTGGCCACGGTGAACCCGTAGAGGAACGGCACGTTCAGCGCGAGCGCGTAGCCGGCCACGGCCAGGGCGAGCGCACCGGCGAGGGGCACGCGGGGGAACCGGCCCGCGAGGACCAGCCGGGCCAGCAGCATGCCGAGGACGAACTCGAACAGGCGGCCAGGGGGGAAGTTGTAGCCGAGCCAGAACTGCAGGGAGGAGATGGGGAATCCCTCGGGAGTGCGCGGCTGCGCCGGGACCAGCAGGTCGACGGCGGCTTCGAGGGCCACCATGCCCGCCACCATGGCACCGGCCCAGGCCCACAGCCGCTCCGTCCGGATGCGCCGCACCGGCCGGATGAGGAAGGGGAAGAGCAGGTAGAACAGCAGCTCACTGCAGAGCGACCAGCTCGGTGCGTTGACGCTGATGTAGATGCCGTGCTGCGGGAACCAGGAGTGGATCAGGAAGAGGTTCGGCAGCCATGCGGTGAGCGGGGTCGCGGCCCCGGCGAAGAGCACCATCGCCAGGGCCCACATGGCGACATGGTTGGGAAAGATCTTGAGCAGCCGGCGGCGCCAGAACGCCACGACCGTGTCGTCCCGCCTGCTCGACCAGGTCAGGACGAAGCCGCTCAGCACGAAGAAGAAGGACACCCCCATCCAGCCCGCCTTGCTGAACAGCCACTGGAATCCCTCGGCCTGGCCGCGGTCCGCGAAGGGGTTCGTCAGGGGCTCGAAGAAGGAGGAGTGGAAGAAGAAGACCAGGACCGCCGCGATGAACCGCAGGCCGGTCAGCGAGGGCAGGGGTGCCGGGCGTCTGGAGGGGGTGTCGTGCGGTGTGGTCACCACGGGTCACCTCTTGGGGGTAGGGACGGCGAGAGGGAGGGGGTCCGGCGTGTGGCCGGCCGGGGCGCGGCGGGCCGCACGGGCCAGGCCGAGCACGAGCAACGCGCCCGCGGCGGTGAGCGCGGCGGCGCCGAGGGGCACGGCACGGGTGCCGAAGCCGGAGTCGGTGAGGAGACCGCCGATCCACGACCCGAGCGCGGCGCCGAGCCCGAAGGCGGACATGTTGGCGGTCAGCGACAGCGTGGGCGCGTCGGCCGCCTCGGCCAGCACCTTGGCCTGGAGGCCGGGGATCAGGGCGAAGGTGGCGAGCGAGAACAGCACGAGGGCGAGGGCGCCGCCGGCCGGGTGCGGGGCGAGGAGCCAGGCGAGCAGGCAGACGGCCACCAGCGCCCAGGACAGCTGTCCCACGGCCCGGTCGACGCCGTGGTCCGCGTACCGCCCGCCGAGCAGATTGCCCACGATGGAGCCCACGCCGTAGGCGAGGAGCACGGCGGGCACCCACTGCCGGGAGAGATGGCCCACGCCGGTCAGCAGCGGCACCATGTAGGTGATCAGGGTGAACATGCCGCCGGAGCACAGCACGGTGGCGCCCACCGTGCCCCAGACGGCCGGACGGCGGAACACCCGCGCCTCATGAGCCGCCGACACCGTCGGGCGGGAGGTGTCGGGCACCCAGAGGAGGACGAGGACGATGGCCACCGAGGCCAGCGCCGCGACGATGCCGAACGGGGCCCGCCAGTCGTAGTGCTGGGCGAGGAAGGAGCCCATGGGGACGCCGAGGACGGTGGCGAGGTTGATCCCGAGCTGGGTGGCGGCGACGGCGGCGCCGCCCTTGCCCTCCCCCACCATGGCGCCCGCGGTGACGACGCACACCGCCATGAAGGTGCCGTGCACGACCGCGGTCAGTACCCGGCCGGCCATCAGCACGCCGAAGCCCGGCGCCAGGGCGCAGACGACGTTGCCCAGGACGAAGACGGCCAGCAGGCCCACCAGCAGCGTCTTGCGGCGTACGCGTGTGGTGAGCGCGGTGACCAGCGGGCCGCCGACCACCATCGTCAACGCGTAGGCGGTCACCAGCAGGCCGGCCATGGCCAGGCTCACGGTGAGATCGGCGGAGAGATCGTCCAGCATGCCGCTGGGTGACAGCTCCGCGGTGCCGACACAGAAGATCGCGAGGATCAGGGCGGCGAGTCGGAACGGCATGAGTGTGCACCTTCGAGTCGTGCGGGAGGGACAGCGGGTGGCCGCCGGGCCCGGGGGTGTCGACCGGTCAGGCGACCGTGGCGGCGGGGGCCTTGGCCCGTGGGCGGGCCCAGCGGCGTACCAGCGGCTTCTCCACCCAGGCGTACATCGCCCAGGAGACCAGGACCGACACGGCGCACTCGGCGACGACGAAGGCGGTCACGGCCCAGCCGGACTCCAGGCGGGCGCCGAAGAGGTCGCGCGCCTCGGAGAGCACGATGAAGTGGAGCAGGTAGAAGGCGAAGGAGACCTCGCCGAGCCAGACCATCGCGCGATGCCGGAAGGGGGTGGGCCGGCCCGACGCGTCCGCCAGCGCTCCGGCCGCGATCAGCAGGGCGCACGGTACGAGGCACACCGCGCGCTGGGCGAACAGGTACGGCACGCCGGGGAGTTCGGCGATCACGTAGCTCGCCGCCAGCAGCAGGCCGGAGGGGACGAGACCGATGTCGCGCCAGCGTCCCAGCATGACGGCGCGGGCGACCAGGATGCCGAGCAGGAAGTCGAGCAGCCGGGCGGGCGGGAAGACGTAGGCGAACCAGAGGTGGAGGCCGGAGACGCCGGGCTCGTTCGACATGTAGACGTCGCCGGGCGGAATGAAGGTGGTGGCCAGCCAGGGCGTGGCGCACACGGCGGCGATGACACCCGCGATCCAGAACTTCAGCCGCTGCGGGGCGATCCGCCGGACCCCGGCGAACAGGGGCGGGAAGCAGAGGTAGAAGAAGACCTCGGTGGACAGCGACCAGCCCGGGGAGTTCACGGCGAAGTTGGTGGCGTAGTCCGGCACCCAGGACTGGAGCATGAAGAACGTGGCCACCGACTGCCACGGGGCGGTACCGGCCGCGATCAGCAGCATCGCGAGCGCCCAGGCGACGACGTAGTTGGGCACGATCTTGACGTACCGCCGGCGCCAGAACGAGGTCCGCGGGTCCCCGTCGCGGGCGGACCAGGCGAGGACGAAGCCGCTGAGGAGGAAGAAGAACGTGACGCCCAGGCCGCCGGCCTGCTCGACCAGGCGGGCGAAGAGGGTGTCGTTCGCGTCGCCTGCCATGAGCCAGTGGGCGGGCAGGGAGAGGTGGAACAGGAAGACGAGCAGGGCCGCCGGGAACCGCATGCCCGTCAGGGAGGGCAGCCGGACCGCCGGACCGCCGACCCGTGGCGCGGCGGCGCCGGCCGGGGCTGTGCCGACGGAATCCCTGTCGGCGGGTTCTTCGCGTCTGGGTGCCGGAGGCGACGGCGGTATCAGCTCGGTGGAGGTGGTCTGGGGTGTGGCCATGGGCGGGCTTTCTTTGACTGGATGGGCTCGACGGGCAGGGCTTCGGGGCTGGGGCCGCGGCTGGAGCGGTGACAGTGGCCTCGGGCGGCCCGAGCGGCTGAGGGCGGGTCAGGGCGCGCCGGGGCCACGGCCCGAGGGGGCGGGGGTGCGAGGGGCTGCCGGGTCGGTGCCGGATGGGCGGGGCGAGCCGGGGCGGTTCAGCCGGGAAGGGCAGGCGGAGGGCGTGCGGCCGGGCGGGACCGGGCCGAGCGGGGCGGTTCAGCCGAGAGGGGCAGGCGAGGGTGGGAGGTGGCCGGCCGGGCTGGACCAGGCGAGGGCGGTCCGACCGGGTGGGGCGACCGTGGGGCGGGAGGCCTCGGCCGGCCGGGCTGGACCAGGCGAGGGCGGTCCGACCGGGTGGGGCGACCGTGGGGCGGGAGGCCTCGGCCGGCCGCCCCGGGGGGTCCGTGGCGTCCGGGTCAGTCCAGGAACTTGCGGATGGCGTTCACCAGTTCTTCCGGCGCCTCGGCCGGCACCAGGTGGCCGCTCTCGATCTCCAGGTAGTCACTGCCCGGGATCGACTCGTGCAGCTCGCGGGAGTGGTCGACGGGCACGAGCTGGTCGTGACGGCAGCCGACCACCAGCGTGGGGACGCCGATCTTCGGCAGCAGCTCCCGGATGTCGGCGTCCAGGCCGAGCTCGATCTGCCGCAGCGTGCCCTCGTTGACCTCGGCGCCGCCCACGGCCGCGTCGAACCCCTCCTCGTCCAGGTTCGCCAGGAAGCCCGGGGTGAAGAGCAGCAGGCTGATGTAGTGCGAGTACAGCTCCGGGCTGAGGTCGGCCAGCCGGCGCCAGACGGTGAAGCCCAGGCGCTTGCGCAGGTCGTCGTTGCGCGCCCAGCCGGCCACCAGGACCAGGCGGCGGACCCGCTCGGGGCGGCGGGCCGCGGCCATCACGGCGATGAGCGCGCCGAGCGAGAAGCCCACGACGTCGACGGGCTCGTCGGTCGCCTCGTCGGCGGCGCCGAGCACCTGGTCGGCGAGCCGCTCCAGCGACAGCGGGCTGCCGTCGTCGACGGTCCCGCCGCTGCCCGCGTAGTCGGGGAGGATCACGGTGCGCCGGTCGGTGAACTCCTCCACCAGGTGACCGTAGTTGGTCTCGCCGGTGGCGCCGGTGCCGTGCACCAGGAGCAGACCGGGGCCCTGGCCCTCGGTGCGGTAGTGCACGGTCGCGCTGTCGACGGACGTCTGGGGCATCTCATTGCCTTCCTGGGTGGGGGGGAGAGGGATCGGGACTGGAAGCGACTCTATAGAAGCTTAGCTGCCACTATATAAGCAAGTTGATTTTCAGGAGTACGTCGGCGCTTCGGCCGCGGGCACCGGGCGCAGCACCAGGACCGCCAGCAGCACCGCTGCCACGAGCGCGGTCGAGGCGACGGGCAGCCAGAGCGAGGAGTGGCCGAGCAGCGCGGCGCCCAGCGCCGAGCCGCCCGCGATCCCGATCTGAAAGCCGGTGACGTAGACCGAGGAGGCCCGGTCGGCGTCCTTGCCGGCCAGGCGCATCACGCCCGTCTGGAAGACGGGTCCGGCCGCGGCGAACGCGCCGCCCCACAGGGCGACGGCGGCCGCGGCCGCCACGCCGCGCACGGCGGCTCCGCCCAGGGCCGGTGACAGCGCCAGCAGGGCGACGCCCGCGGCGAACACCCCGATGGTCACGACCGCCGTCCGCTGCGGAGCGGTGTCGTTGTTCCGGCCCGCCAGATACGTGCCCACGGCCCCGGCGAGCCCGAAGACCGCGAGCAGCACGACCACGGCGGTGGAGGTACCGGTGATGTCGGCGACGAGGACGGCGAAGTAGGTGTAGCTCAGGAAGTGCGCCGTGATGAGCACCACCGCCACGGCGCAGAGGGTCAGTACGCGCGGCCAGTGCACGGCGCCTCGCGCCGTCTCCGGGACGGCCGTCCCCCGCGGTTGCCCGGTCTGTGGCCGCGCGGCGTCGTCGCGCGGCCGGAGGGCCCACACCAGTCCGACGGTCACGGCCACGGTCGCCGCCGCGAGGACCAGGGCCGTGGCGCGCCAGCCGATCAGCTCGCCGATGAGCGTGGTCCCCGGGCTGCCGGCGATCGCGGCGAGCGTGGACCCGCCGAACACCGCCGCGGTGGCGGTGCCCACCCGCGACCGCGGCACCAGCGTGGCCGCGGCCGGGGCGACGAGCGACCACAGCACCCCGTGCGTCAGGGCGGCGGCGACCCGGCTGACCACCATCATCGAGAAGCTGGTCGCGGCTGCCGCGAGCAACTCGGCGGCGACCAGGACGAGCAGCGAGACCACCAGGGCGGTGCCCCGGGACACGCGGGAGGCCAGCGCGACCGTCGGCACGGTGACGATCGCGGCGACCACGGCGTATCCGCTGATCAGCAGCCCCACCCGCCCGGCCGAGACGTCCAGGCTGCGGGCGATGTCCGCGATGAGCCCGACCGGGAAGACCTCGAAGGTGACATAGACGAAGGTGGCGCTCGCCAGGACGGCCAGCCGCGCGGCGGTCGGCGCGTCGATCCGTTCCCGTTCCCTTTCCCGGGCCACTGCCGTGCCGCTCATGCGGCGGACGCCGGGTCGTCGGATGCGCCGTGCGCCGGGCCGATCCGGACGAGGACCTTGGGGCGGCTCCGGTTCCCGTCGGTGAGGCGGGCGAAGGCGGCGTCCAGTTCGTCCAGCGGGAAGACCCGGTCGACGAGGGCGTCCAGGTTCACCGCACCCGACTCGACGAGGCCGACGAGCCGGTCCCAGTAGCCGATGCCGGAGAGTACGCCGTGCAGCGTCACGTCCCGGATCACCAGGCCCGCCGCGTCGAATCCGTCCACGGCGTGGTGGGGGGTGCCCAGCTGGGCGATGCGTCCGCCCGCCGCGACCAGGCGGACGGCGGAGCGGACCGCCGCCTCGTTGCCCGACGCCTCGATCACGGCGTCGTAGGCCTCCTCGTCCGCCGCGCCCGGGCCGGCCTGGGCGCGCAGGCCCAGCTCGGCGGCCAGCTCCCGCGCGGCGGGGTGCGGGTCGAGGACGACGGTGTCCGCGCCGATCGCGCGGGCCGTCTGCGCCGCGGCGAGCCCGAGCGTGCCCGCGCCCAGCACCGCGACGCGGTCGGAGGCGGTCACGGCGAGCCGGTCCACGGCGTGCACCGCGGCGGCGGTCGGCTCCAGCAGGGCACCCGCCGCGTCGGACAGGGCGTCCGGAATCCGGGTGAGGGTGTCCACCGGCACGGTGATCAGCTGCGCGCCGGCGCCCGGGCGGGGGCCGAGCACACCGATCTCGCTGCGGTCCGGGCAGGAGCGGACGCGTCCGGCGCGGCAGTGCGCGCACTTGCCGCAGCCGCGGAAGTTGTGGCCCGACACGCGTCGGCCGAGCAGTTCCGGGTCGGTGCCGGGGCCGGTCTCGACGACGGTGCCGATCCACTCGTGGCCGAGGACGAAGGGGTAGCTCTTCAGCCCGTCCCGCAGGTAGTTGCTGCTGCCGTCGAAGAAGCCGAGGTCGGTGCCGCACAGCCCGAGCAGGCCCACCCGGACGAGGACTTCGCCGGGGCCGGGTTCGGGCGGTGCGGTGTCGGTGACCGACAGGGTGCGGGGGGCGATGAGCTGGATGGCTTTCATGGTGCGTCCTTCGGGTGACGGGTTTCGGCCGCGCGGCGGCACAGTGCGATGTCCTCGCGCAGACGGTCCGGGGCGTCCCGGTAGTCGTTCTCCACCAGCACCGAGCGAGCGCCGGAGCCGCGCAACAGGGCCGGGAGGCCGGCGGTGGGGAAGGCCGTACGGGAGCCGTCCTTGATGTGCAGGTCCGGCAGCAGCAGCCCGGCTCCCCCGACCAGTTCGGCGAAGGCGAGCGGCCGATGCCCCGCGTCGAGCAGGTTGCCGGTGTCCAGGACCAGGCGCAGGGCCGGATGGTCCACCGCCCGGGCAAGCTCCAGGGAGTCGTGCGGGCCGAGCGGCGACTCGTAGGCGACCAGGAGGTCCGCCCCGGCGAGCCGCTCGCACAGGCCGCGCAGCGCCTCGGCCGTCCCGGCGCGCAGAGGGGCGGTGACCGGCAGGCTCCGCCGGAACCCGGGCACGTGCAGTACGGCCACGCCGAGTTGCCGGGCGCAGTCCAGGGCCCGCAGCAGGAGGTCGACGGCCGCCGGGTCGGGGGTGCCGTCCTCCCGCGCCAGGCCGATGTCGTTGAGGTGGTTGACGGCGAGCACGGGCACCGGGATCTCCCCGGCGGTCGCCTCGGCCGCCCGCAGCGCGACGGGGTCGCTCAGCGGCGGCCCGCGGTGGGCTCCGCCGTAGTCCAGGTGCAGCTGGTCGGCCCCCGCCGCGACAGCGGCCCGGGCCGCCGCCCGGCGGTCGGTGCCGATCCGCCACTGCGGCGCGGCGACGGCGGTCGGCGCGCTCATGGCCGGCTCCCGATACGCACGGCGGCCTTGAGCACCCGGCGCCCGCCGGCCCTGCGCGTGGACGAGGTCAGCACGGTGTTGACGAGGTCCGCAGCCTCCTCCAGGCCGACCTGGTGGGTGAGCACCTCCTCGCCGAGGGCCGGGGTGGTGCGCAGCAGGTCGACCGCCTGGCGCAGATGGTCACCGGAGACTCCCCGGTGGCCGCAGAGCAGGAGCCTGCCGTGCGGACGGGTGAACTCCTCGACCTTCGGAGGCCAGGGCGCGCCGCCGCAGTTGGCCGCGCGGATCGCGGCGGCGTCGATGTCGCCGGCGGTCAGCGGGACCGGCCCCGAGGGCACCCCGGCGTGCAGGTCGACCAGGAGCGTGCCCGGCACATACCGGTCCAGGGTGGTCAGCGCCTCGCGCGTGCCGGTGCGCGGTGTGGCGATCACGGCGACGACCGGCGAGGGCAGGCCGGCGAGCAGCCCGGGAAGACCGGCGGCGTGCGGGTCGGTGGCGTCGTCGCCGTGCCCCACGAGAAGGGTGTGCAGCCCGGGCCGCTCCGTCAGCCACAGGTCGCGTGCGAGGCGCCCCACGATGCCGTCCCCCCACACGACCAGTGCCGCCGGGGTCAGGGTGTGGCGTGCGATACGGGCGCCGTACAGGGCGGAGGCGAGCGGTTCCGCGAGCGCGGCCACACGCGGTTGCGCGGCGTCGGCGGGCACCGGGACGATCAGCCCGGCGCGTACGGCCGTGGCGGGGATCCGGGTGCGCTCCGCCCACAGGCCGGGGAGATTGTGGCCGAGCAGGAAGGACGCGTCGTACGGATGCGTGGGGTTCACGGTGACCGGCGTGCCGGCCGGCAGCCCGGATTCCCCGGGCTCGACCACGTACGCGACGCCCTCGTGTCCGAGGACGGGGCTGGGGTCGTCACGCAGGCCGCGCAGGATCTGCCAGTCGGTGCCGCAGATGCCCACGGTCGTCGGCGCCAGCAGCATGTCGCCCGGGTCGAGGCGCGGCGTGCGCACCTCGGCCACCTCGACCAGGGTGTGGCCCGAGCCGTCGGCCGTCCGGCGGACCAGGGCGCGATGGGTCGCGCCGGTCACCGGCCGACCCGCGGCGCTCGCCGGCTGACCCACGGCGCTCATCGGCTGACCCCCGGAATCCAGTCGCCGACGCGTCGCACTCCGCTCAGCGCGTCCACCCGCCCTGGTTCGCAGAACACGAGCCGGTCGTCGAGCCAGGCGTCGTCGCGCCCCCGGTCGGCGTAGGAGGTGGCGGTGGTGAGCCGGCGGCGGATCTCGGCCGCGTAGGGGCCGGCGAGTCCCTCGGCCACTCCCCCGCCGATCCCGATCAGGTCGAGGTGCGGGTCGAGGCACCACAGGGTGCGCAGCAGCTGGGCGACCGGGGCGGCGCACAGCTCCAGCAGCTGGCGTGCGCCGGGGTCGTCCGCGGCGAGGGCGCCGGGGAGCCAGTCGGCGACCTGCGGGGCCGCGGGAAGTCCGAGCCGCCGGGCCGCGCGGACGAGGCCCGGCCCGGAGGCGACCGAGGCGAGATGGTCCGTCGCGCCGCACTCGCAGGGCAGCCCCGCGAGGACGTCCGCGCCGGGGTCGGTGAGCGGGACCGGCAGGTGGCCGACCTCTCCCTGCAGTCCCCAGGCGTCGACGGGGATCCTGGTCCGCTCCAGGTCCGCGATGCGCAGCGCGATGCCGCTGCTGACGGTCAGATAGGCGACCCGGCGGGTACCGGGCCTGGCGTGCACGGCGGCGAAGTCCAGCAGCGCGGCGGTGACGTCGTTGACGAGGTGCCAGGTGACGTCGGGCCGGCGCCTTCGCAGGTCGGCGGCGAGGTCGTACGGGGCGGCCTCGTCCCCCCACAGCGGGGCCGATCCGTAGACGGTGCCGGTCAGATGGTCGATGGCCGCGCCGAAGGAGAGGGCGGCGCGGGCACCGGCCGGGACCCGGTCGCCGAGCAGCTCGACCATGTCCGCCCGCAGCCGGGCGATGGAGCGGTCCGGGTGGCGCAGACGGCTGGGCGAGGGCACTCGTTCCACCGGCGCGTCAGGCCCGCCGACGCGCATCCGCACCCAGGTGCCGCCGATGTCCGCCGCGAACGTGGCGGCCGGTGCCGCGGGGCCGGTCCGCCGGCCCTCGGGGGATTGCCGGCCCTGGGGGGCGTGCCGACCCTGGGGGGCGTGCCGACCCTCGGGGGCGTGCCGACCCTCGGGGGCGTGCCGCCCCTGGGGGGCGTCCCGACCCTCGGAGGCGTGCCGACCCTCGGAGGCGTCCCAACCCTGGGGGGCGTCCCGACCCTCGGAGGCGTGCCGACCCTCGGAGGCGTGCCGACCCTCGGAGGCGTCCCAACCCTGGGGGGCGTCCCGACCCTCGGAGGCCTCCCGACCCTCGGAGGCCTCCCGACCCTCGGAGGCCTCCCGACCCTCGGAGGCGTCCCAACCCTCGGGGGCATACCGACCCTCGGAGGCCTCCCGACCCTCGGAGGCCTCCCGACCCTCGGAGGCCTCCCGACCCTCGGAGGCCTCCCGACCCTGGGGGGCGTCCCGACCCTCGGAGGCATACCCGCCCTCGGAGGCATACCGGCCCTCGGGAACGTGCCGGAGCGGCGTGGCGGCCCGGGTCACGGCCGGACCACCGCTCCCGCGGCGACCGGCTCGGGCACGTCCAGGGTCACCCCGGCCCGCCCCGGTTCCCGCGCGACGACCCGGAATCCGCGGAAGTCGGCCCAGCGCGGGGCCACGTCGTCGTAGGCGTCGAGTCCGCCGATGACCACGGTGTGCCCGCAGCCGGCGAGTCCGGCCCGCACTCCGGCGCCGGAGTCCTCGACGACGACGGCGTCCTCCGGCGCGCAGCCGAGCGCGGCGGCGGCCCGCAGATAGCCCTCGGGGTCCGGCTTGCCGTGCGTCACGTCGTCCGCGCTCACCAGGAGCCGGGGCAGCGGAAGCCCCGCCGCCGCCATCCGCACCTCCGCGAGGCGGCGGCCGGCGGAGGTGACCACGGCCCAGGCGTGCGGCGGCAGCTCGGTCAGCAGCGCCCGGGCGCCGGGGACCTCCGTGATGCCGGTGGTCTCCGACTCCTCGTGCGCGACCAGGCGCCGGGTCTCCTCGGCCGCCCGGCCGGGGTCGGGGAGGAAGTGGCGCACGGTCTCCCGGGTGGGACGCCCGTGGGCGAAGGCCAGTACCTCCGTGAGATCGAGCCGGTGCCGTTCGCAGAAGCCGGCCCAGGTGGCCTCGACCAGCGCGGTCGAGTCCACGAGGGTGCCGTCCATGTCGAACAGCAGTGCTGCTGCGTGCAGTTGAGGCAAGAGTTGCTCCTGGGAAAGGTCAGCGGGCGAGCGGGGGACGCGGGAGAACCGGCTAGACGCCGACGATCGGACGCGACTGGGACACGGGAAGGTCCTCCGCGACGGACGACCAGGTGGTGTCCTGGTGCACGACGAGCGCGTCACCGGCGTACGGCACGCCCCGGGTGCGGGCGAGTTCGGCGGCCAGCGGCGCGAAGGTGGCCGGGGACATGTAGCCGCTGTAGTCGAAGTCCGCGGACCGGCGGGCCCTGATGCCGGGGCTGTCCACCATGCCGGCGGGCAGGGCCTGCACGAACGTCGTCTCGGCGGGGTCGATCTCCTGGGCGACCGACCGGATCAGCGAGTCGGCGGCGGCCTTGGTGGCGGCGTAGCCCGAGCGGTTCGGGCCGGCGTTGTAGACGACCTCGGACGAGATGTGCAGGAACAGGCCGGGGCCGGCCGCGCGCAACGCCGGGAGCGCCGCGCGCAGCGCCCAGGACAGGCCGTGCACGTTGATCGCGAACTGGTCCAGCCAGTCGGCCTCGCTCACCCGGGTGAACGGCTCGCGGCGGGCGGTGAAGTAGACGGCGGAGTAGCAGGCCAGGTCCACCCGCTCCGGGATACCCGTACGCAGGGCCTCCTTGGCCTGCTCCGGGTCGCGGAAGTCGAGCCGGTGCCAGACCAGCCGGTCACCGCCGTCACCGGCGGGCCGGCTGCGGCTGAAGACATGGGTCTCGATGCCGGACGCGGCCCAGGCGTCGGCGACGCCCCTCCCGATCCCGGTCGATCCGCCGATCACCACGGCCCGTTCGGGCCTGCGCACGGGGGTGCGCTCGGGAATGCGCGCGGGGGTGCTCACGCGCCCACCAGGGCCTCGGCCGGAGCGTCAAGTGCCGTTCCCTGTGCCGTGTCCCGGGCCCGGCGGCGCAACAGCTCCGTCGCCGCGCGCAGTTCGGCGGGGTCGACGTCGTTGACGAAGCGGTGGCGCCCGATGCCGACCGGCAGCGGCAGCCGCTGGTGGCCGTCGCGGTGGCGCACCGTGTCGCGCAGCGCCTCCTCCAGCAGGCTCGGGTCGTCCAGCACGTCGTTCCACAGCGGCAGCCCGAGTGCCTGGATGACGGAGAAGATCCGGTCGGCCTGCGCCTGGCTGACGTCACCGCGCAGGGTGCTCAGCGCCGTGGTGAGCGCCATGTCGATCACGACGGCCTCGCCGTGCAGCAGCTCGGGGAGGGCGTGCATCTCGATGGTCGGGCTGAAGGTGTGGCCGTAGTCCACGCAGCGCTCCAGCGCGGACTCCCACAGGTTGGGCTGCAGTTCCTCGAGCATCAGGTGGATGGACTCGGCGACGATGGCGTCGGCGGCCTGGGCGAGGTCGCCGGTGGAGCCCTGGAAGCGGTCCGCCCGCACCTCGGGACCGCGCGTCTCCAGCAGCTCGAACAGCTCCTCGGAGCGGATCAGCGCCATCTTCAGTATCTCGGCCAGGCCGTTGCTGATGTGCCGCAGGTCCAGGCTGCTCAGGAACGAGCGGTCGAGGAAGGTGGCCGTGGCCGCCGCGTACGTGCCCAGCCGGTTCTTGCCGGTGTCGTAGTTGACCCCGGTCTTGACGCCGACTCCCGCGTCGACGAGGCCGATCAGCGTCGTGGGGATGCGGATGTACGGGGTGCCCCGCCGGTAGAGGCTCGCCGCGAATCCGACGATGTCGGTGAGCACTCCGCCGCCGATGGCGATGACGGGCTCGCGGCGGCGGTCGATGCCGAAGTCGTTCATCGCGTCGACGACCCGGGAGACGGCGTCCCACTGCTTGACGGTCTCGTCGGCCCGCAGGGCGAGCACCGTGGTCTCGATGCCGTGGAACGCGAAGAACTCGCGGATCCGCGCGCCGTGGAGCGCGTCCACGTTCTCGTCGATGACGACGAGCCGCCGCTCACCGGCGCGCAGCGGGGTGTCAGGGCAGCCGGTCAGCAGCGTGGTGTTGTCCGGCGAGAAGAGGTGGTCGGAGCTGACGACGTGGTAACGCACCTGGCGTACGGCCTCGATCGTCCAGGCCGGACCGTCGTCCATGGCCAGGCGGAGCCCCTGGGTGAACTGAGTACCGCTATGCATGTCCCCTCCGAAAATCTGGTGCCACATCACTGAACAACAGGCAGGTTTATCGGCACTGCGTCCAATATAGTAGCAGCGTGACCCGCTGGGTGCCGCAGTGCTACGCTCGTGATCAAGGAGACGAGGTTGTCGGCGCACGGGGGAGCACACTGCGCGCACCCGTCGGACAGAGCCGCCCGACGCATTGCCTCCGCCCCCCTGAGTCGCCGGAGCCTTAGGAAGGTCGACCCGCATGGCCACGCTGGCAGAACGCCTGAATGCCTGGTTCGCGGATGCCGCCACGGCCAATGCCGTGGGCCGCCTGCGTGAACCGACAACCTCCGAGGTCGCCCAGGCGATCTCGCAGGACCCGAGCCACGACGTCACCATCTCCCGGAGCTATCTGACGGCGTTGCGCAACGGCTCGCAGACCAACCCGACGGTGAGCGTGCTCTCGGCGATCGTGCGCTACTTCCAGTCCCGGGAGATGACGCTGCCGGTGTCGGTGAGCGCCCTCATCTCCGAGGCCGCGCCGCCCGCCGCCGTCCAGGAGGAGAAGGACGAGTGGGCCGAGGCGCTCTCCGACCGGCAGGTGCGCTCGATCGCGATGCGCGCCGGCCGGCTCACGCCGGAAATGCGTGAACAGCTTTTGTCGATCATGGACGTCCTGGACGACCCGAAGTCCGCGAGGTCCGGCAGCGAGGAGGATGACGTATGAGGGCCGTCTGCATGTCACGGACCGGCGGGCCGGAGGTGCTGGAGGTCCGGGACGTGCCGGAGCCCGAGGCCGCGGAGAGCCTGGTCGTGATCAGGACGGCCGCCACCGCCGTCAACCCCGTGGACCTGGCGACTCGTTCGGGCCAGATACCCACCTCCCTGCCCGCCGTCCTCGGCTGGGACCTGGCGGGCACGGTCGAGCACGCCCCCGAGGGCTCCGGCTTCCGCCCCGGCGACCGCGTCCTGGCGATGACCGCCCAACTGGGCACGGGCGTGGGCAGCATGGCCGAGTACGTCGCCTTCGATCCGCGCTACGTCGCACACGTCCCGGACGGAATGACGCTCACGGACGCCGCCGCGCTGCCCCTGGCGGGTGTGACCGCGGTGCAGTTGCTGCGCCGGACCCCGGAGCGCCACGGCAAGCGGATCCTGCTGATCGGCGCCCAGGGCGGCGTCGGCGGTCACATCGCGGCCCGCCTGCTCGACGAGGCGTCGGCCCGCACCGACCTGCTCGTCCGGCCCGCCGACCGGGCCGCCTGGCAGGAGCGGCGGGCCGGACGCCCCGCCGAGGGCGCGGTGCTCACCGACCCCGCGCAGGTCGAGACCGGGGCCTACGACATCGTGATCGACGCCGGCGGAGCACCCGGCCTGATCGAGGCCGTACGCCCCGGGGGTGCCTTCCTCACCATCACCCCGTTCAGCGCCCCGGACCCGGACGGCCGCCCTGACGTGGCGTACACCCTGATCGGCGTGGAGCTGGACCGGGACGATCTGGTGAGCGTGGCCGAGGCCGCGGCCCGGGGAACCGTCCCGGACCAGGGGATCACCGTGCTCCCCTTCGAGGAAGCGGCCGAGGCCCACCGCCGCCTGGAACGCGGCGGCTTCCGCGGCAAGCTGGTGCTGGTCCCTTAGGGGCCTCAGGGACCCTCAGGGGTCTTCAGGGGCCCTCAAGGGTCTTTCAGCGAACCTCAGGGTTCTTCAGCAACCTCAGGGGGTCTTCACGTCAGCCCGTTCTCGAAGACGAGGCTGCCGTGGACGGAGGGCCGCCACGGCTCGTCCAGACCGTAGCGCTGTGCCTGCCGCTGCATCGACATCGCCTGGTGCATGAGCGTGGACGCGACGATCTCGGCGTCCCGCTCGTCCCGGTCGGAGTAGCAGGTGCGCCACTGCGGCTGCTCGGGCCGTTCACCGGCGAGGTCGTAGGCGACGATGTGGCCGACCTCGTGCAGGATGATGTGCTGCTGGTGCGCCCTGGTGGTCTTCGCCTGGTAGACGATGACGTCCTCGTCCTGACGGGAGAGCAGGATCCCGAACGGGCCGTCGGCGGGCAGATCCCACTTCAGAAGCTTGATGGGGGTGCCACGCTGCTCGGCCAGTAAAGCGCACAGCGTGGTCACGCCGAGCGGCAGCGGCGGCGCGAGCTCTCGCATCAGCCGGCGGCTGTGCGCTCTCAACTCGGCGTCTCTGCGCCGGTCCTCGACAGCCGCCGGGAAACGCCCCGCCCCACGCCGGAACAGCCTGCTGAACACCTGACCCCCTGTGTCTGACGACGTCAACTCACGGACCGCATACGACGCACCGTTGAGCCAGAGCAGGCCGGTACCCAATCTACGCCCCCGGGCCCCGACCCGTCCGCCGGGCCCACGCACCCCGACGGGCCCGGCCCTTCACACCATCAGGCCACGCACGCCCTCTCGCCCCGATGCGCCGTCCACCGCACACTTGACCAAGAAACGACCGTGGGCATGAGCAGGGGCACACCGGTGCCGCCGAAGGGGGACGTGACATGCGGGACAGTCATCGGGCGGAGGCCGAGGGGCTGTTGGCGCGGGCCGTGGAGGAGGAGGTACGGCGGACCGGCGGGCGCAGCGACGGGAAGGTGCTGCTCGCGCGGGCGCGCGGAGGTCTCGACGGGATGGCGCAGAGCGCGGCCGAGGAGTACGAGGCCTACACGCGCGCCCTGGACGAGGCGGCGGCCGGACAGCTCACCTTCGGGCAGCGGTACGCCCGGGAGGGAGCCGGGACTCCGCTGCTGGTGGCCGGGGTCGCGGCGGTCGCGGCCGTCGTCGCCGACATGTCCCTCGGCACAAGCACCGGGACGGCGCTGGGCGCGGGCGTGGCCGTCGGGGTCGTGGGCGCCGCGGCGACGGTCGTCAAGGTGGTCGGCTCCCATCTGCCGGCCGCGCACCACCGCGCCGGGGCCGTGAGCCAGCCGGGCGGTCCTGAACAGCTGCGGCTGCAGTGGCTGACGGCGCTGGAAGTGCGGGGCATCCGGCCGTTCCTGGACCAGCAGCGGGTGCTCGCCGCCTCCACCGGGCCGAAGAAGACCGGGCCGCGGCTGCGGGGCGCCGACAAGAGCGCGGCGGCGCGCGGGCGCAATGTGCTGGAGCAGTCCTTCGCGCAACTCCCGGATCCGGCGGAGCCGTTCGCGGGGCGGCGGCCGGAACTGGCGCAGATCCGGCAGTGGGTGCAGGCGGCCCGCGCGAGCACGGAGACCCGGCCGACGGTGGTCGTCCTGCACGGCACGCCCGGCAGCGGCCGTACGACGCTCGCGGTGCGGGCCACGCACGATCTGCGGGACTACTTCCGCGGCGCCTGCGTCGTCGATCTGCGGGCCGAGGGCCCGGGCGGGTCCCCGCTGTCCACCCGCGACGCCCTGCTGCATCTGCTCAACCGGCTCGGAGCGCCCCGCGAGCAACTGCTCTTCCGTGAGCGCTCCTCCCCCGACCAGCAGGTCAAACGGCTGAGCGAGCTGTACCACCAGCATCTGACCGGCCTGCCGGTCACGATCGTCCTGGACGACGCCTCGGACGCCGAGCAGATCCGCGCCCTGGTCCCGGAGCGGTCCGACAGCCTGGTGCTGGTGACCGCGCGGGGCCCGCTGGAACCGGCCGAGCTGCCCGCGCGGGTGCATCAGCTGGCGGTGGAGCCGCTGGACGCGGCGGGCGCGGAGGAACTGCTGGGCGCGGCGGCGCAGGACCGTTCCGGGCCGTACGACGCCGAGTCCGCCGACCGGGTCCGGGAGCTGTGCGGCGGACTGCCGCTGGCGCTGCGCATCGTGGGGTCGTGCCTCGGCCCGCGCTCCCCGCGCGCGCTGGCCACCGACCTCGGCGCGTACGGCCCGGTCGAGCCGGTGGAGCGCGCCCTGTGGCTGCGCTACACCGACCAGTCGGACACCGTACGGCGGCTGCTGCGCCGGCTGGCCCTGGCCGGCCGGGCCTCGCTCGGCGCCGCCGCGGCCGCCGCGCTGCTGGCCACCGACGAGGCAGAGGCGAAGCGCCATCTCCAGGCCCTGACCCGCGCGGGCCTGATCGACCACGTCCGGGGCGACCGCTACCGGCTGCACGACCTGGTCCGCGCCTTCGCCCAGGCCCGCCTCCTCGACGAGGAGGAACCGGCCGAGCGCACGGCGGCGCAGGAGCGGCTGATCGTGAACTACGCCGAGCTGGCCGACTCGGTGCTGCGCATGGTCGACGGCAACATGTCGACCCGCACCAACCGCTTCAGCCCGTACGGCTTCACCTCCCTCGACGAGGCGCTGCGCTGGCTGGACGACGAGTCGAGCTTCATCACGGCGGCGCTGCGGCATGCCGAGGACGTGAACCAGGCGGCGGTGCTGAACCTCCTGGGCGCCCTGTGCGACTACTGCCTGCTGCGCGGCGACCTCTACCGCCTGGGCGAGATCAGCGAGCTGGCGCAGGCCGTGGACGAGGGACTGCTGGTCCGCTCGGTGCAGTGGCGCACCGGCATCGCGGCACGGCAGCTCGGCGAACTCGACAAGGCCCGCACCACCCTCGCCTCGGTCGTCGACCTCTACCGGGAGGCCCACCACGACGCCGGTGCCGCCCGCGCCCTGTGCTCCCTCGGCATCACCCTGCACCACCAGGGCAATCTGACGGAGGCGTCGGCGAAGCTCCGCGAGGCCCTGGCCCTGCAGTCCTCCGACGAGCTGGCGACGGACCGGGCGTGGACGATGCACGCCCTGGCGGCGGTGGAGCGGGACCGGGCCCGGGTCGCGGAGGCCCTGGAGCTGCTGACCGAGTCCCTGGTGCTGCACCGCGCCGGCGAGTCGGTGCACGGCCAGGCCTGGGCCCACTTCCAGCTCGGCCAGCTGGGCCTGCGCATGGGCGACGTCCCGCGCGCCGAGTCCGAACTGCGCGCGGCCCTCGACCTCTACGGCCGTACCCGCGACGCCCGCGGCGAGGCCTGGGCCCTGACCCAGCTGGCCCGGGCCCTGCTGGTCGCCGGTGACGCGTCCCCGGCCGTGGAGGAACTGCGCGGCGCGGCCGCCCGGCACCGCGACAACGAGGACGCGCGGGGCGAGGCCTGGACCCTCTACTACCTGGGCCAGGCCCTGGAGGAGACGGGCAACCTGGACCAGGCCGTCCGCGAACTCGAACGCTCCCGCACGATGTTCTCCCGTATGCGCGACGTCTACGGCCTGGCCTGCGCCCGCCACCACTCGGCCCGCGTCACCCGCGACCAGCGCGCCGCCCAGACGGGCTCCCTGCGCAACTCCGGCTTCGCCCGCCAGCTCCTCGTCGACGCCCGCGCCGACTTCCAGCGCATCGGCGTCGCCCACGGCGAGGCATGGACCTGCCTGGAACTGGCGGTCGTGGACGCGGGCAACGCCCGCACCCAGCAGGCACTCGCCCTGTGCGAGGAGGCGACGGCCCTCTTCACGTCGTACGGCGACCGCCGCGGCGAGGACTGGGCCCGCTTCCTGCGCTGCACACTGCTGCCGTACGCGGCCCCGGGCGGCGCGGAGGTCGGCACGGCCGTCGCCCAGGAGGAACTGGCCCAGCTGTCCCGGGCGGGCCATCCCCTGCGGGACGAGAAGCTCGACGAGTACATCGACGCCTGGGGGCTGTTGCTGGAACGGGGCGCGAGCCTGGAGGCCGGGTGGCAGGCGTGGGGGCTGGGGATGACGCCGAGTCGGCATGCGCGGGAGGTGATGGGGGTGGCGGTCTCGGCGGAACGGAGGTGAGGCGGGCCCTTACGGGTCATGGTCGGACGTTTCGCTGACGGCGCGGTGTGGGGACTGCGACCGTATCTCGGCGGTCCGGATGCCGCCCGCCGAGCCCTACCCCCTCAGCGCGCTCGACCACCGCTACGTGAGCGTGGACGCGAGCGACGTCTTCGTCCGGGGGCACGGCCCGGCGGGCGCCCACTCCGACCACCTGCGGCCGGAGACGGCGCACCTGTTGCTGTCACTGGCCGCCCACAGCCGGTGACAGCGCGCTGCCGACGAGCGGCCGCCGGGTGGTCAGCCGTTCGCGGACGGCTTCTTCGCGGCGGCCCCCGCGGCGCTCTCGGCGGACCCCTTCGACTCGGACTCCGACTCCGGCCCCGCCTCGGCCTGCTCGGCCTTGGGGTCCGGGACCTGGGTGAAGTCCACCCTGTTCATGTGCCGGCTCATGGACTTCATCAGGGCCCATACCGCCAGGGCCATCGCCGCGAAGACGATGAAGCCGAGGACGCCGGGGGTGACCTTGTCCTCGTCGACCTCCTTGGCGAAGGAGACGAGGTGCGTCATTGCCAGGCTTGCGCTTGCGCTCATGTCAGGCATTGTCGCGGACGCCCGCGAAGAGGTCGTCCTCGGGGAGGGAGGTATCGGCGAGAGACTTCGCCAGCTCGTACTCCTCCGTCGGCCAGACCTCCTTCTGGATGTCCATCGGCACCCGGAACCAGCCCCCGTCCGGGTCGATCTGCGTGGCGTGCGCGATCAGCGCCTTGTCGCGGATCTCGTAGAAGTCGGCGCACGGGACATGCGTGGTGAGCGTGCGCTGCTTCATGCCGAACTCGTCCCAGCGCTTGAGCCAGTCCCCGTACGGCGACTCCAGGCCCCGGTCCAGCATCGCCTGGTGCAGCGCCTCGGTGCGGGGACGGTTGAAGCCCTGGTTGTAGTACATCTTCAGCGGCTGGTACGCCGGGCCGTACTCGTCCTCCGGGTACTTCTCGGTGTCCGCCGCCCCCTCGAACGCGACCATCGAGATCTTGTGGGTCATGATGTGGTCGGGGTGCGGATAGCCGCCGTTCTCGTCGTAGGTGGTGATCACCTGGGGGCGGAAGGCGCGGATCTTCCGCACCAGCTCCCCGGCCGCCACGTCCACGTCCTCCAGGGCGAAGCAGCCCTCCGGCAGCGGCGGCAGCGGGTCGCCCTCGGGCAGCCCCGAGTCGACGAAGCCGAGCCACTCCTGCTTGACCCCGAGGATCTCCCGGGCCTCGTCCATCTCCTTCTTGCGTACCTCGTGGATGTGCTCCTCGATGTACGCGTCCCCCTGGAGCTTCGGATTGAGGATGGAGCCGCGCTCCCCGCCCGTGCAGGTCACGACCAGCACGTCCACCCCCTCGGACACGTACTTCGCCATGGTCGCCGCGCCCTTGCTCGACTCGTCGTCGGGGTGGGCGTGAACGGCCATCAGTCGCAACTGGTCAGTCAAGACTCAATCCTCAGTAAGTCGGCGCCCTCTGTGCGTCGGCGCAATCAGCGGCTTCTATAGTGACCGAACCGGGGGGCGAATAATTCCGGGACCGGGCCACGGGGCCTCTTCCGGGACCTTCGCCCCGGCCCTGTCTGGAGGACGATCATGAGTACGGCGAGCACGCGACTGCCCGAGGGCCGTTACGGCCGTACCTCGGACGAGCGCGCCGACCGCAAGCTCAAGATCATCGGAACCGTCCTCGCGGTGGCACTGCTGGGCCTGGTCGGCTGGTTCGGCTACCACTACGTCGTCAAGAACGAGATCAGCGCCGAAGTGATCAGCTTCGAGCCCGGCAAGGAATCCGTGAAGGTGCATCTGGAGGTCCGCAAGGACGCCGGTGCCACCGGCTACTGCACAGTGCGCTCACAGGCCGAGGACGGTTCCGTGGTGGGCCGGGCCGAATTGCGCTTCACCGGGGACGCCACCGTCATCGACAAGGTCTTCACGCTGCGCACGACGGCGCCCGGGACGACGGCCGAGCTCCAGGGCTGCCAGGCCGACTGAGGCCCCACGGACGTCACGTGCAATACGTAGCGTCTGACCTGCGTTGACGTGAATCTGATGGCTTATGTCCTCCCCCTTCTGCTCCTGAATTGTTAGGCTCGTGGTTTCGCCCATCCGTGAAGGAACATTCTTCTGGGTAGGGCGATGCTTTGTATTCCCAGTACCTACGAGGAGCACCTGTGACCCAGACCAGCGAGAACGTCACCTGGCTGACCCAGGAGGCGTACAACAAGCTCAAGGCTGAGCTTGCGCACCTTACTGGTCCCGCGCGGGCGGAGATCTCCGCGAAGATCGCCGCCGCGCGCGAGGAGGGCGACCTGCGTGAGAACGGCGGGTACCACGCGGCCAAGGAGGAACAGGGCAAGCAGGAACTCCGTGTGCGCCAGCTCACCCAGCTTCTCGAGAGCGCGAAGGTCGGCGAGGCGCCGGCGGCGGACGGTGCGGTGGCGCCGGGCATGGTGGTCACGATCGCGTTCGACGGCGACGAGGACGACACGCTGACGTTCCTGCTCGCCTCACGCGAATACGCGAGCTCCGACATCGAGACGTACTCGCCGCAGTCCCCGCTGGGCAGCGGCGTGATCGGCCACAAGGTCGGCGAGGACGCCGAGTACGAGCTGCCGAACGGCAAGAAGGCCTCGGTGAAGATCATCAAGGCCGATCCGTACGACGGCTGAACCAACCGAGCCTTGACCTGCCCCCGGCGTCGCTGCGGCGCCGGGGGCATTGTCATGCCGTAGCGGAGCGGTACTTGCGCACCGCCAGCGTCCGGAAGACGACCAGGATGAGGACCGAGTAGATCAGCGAGGCCCAGACGGGGTGCTGCATGGGCCAGGCGTCCGACGGCGACTGGCCCGGGTTGGCGAACAGCACGCGGCAGGCCTGGACCGTGGCACTGAAGGGGTTCCACTCGGCGATGTGGCGCAGCCACGGGGTCATGTGGCTGGTGTCCACGAACGCGTTCGAGATGAATGTGACCGGGAAGAGCCAGATGAGCCCGCTGGACGTGGCCGCCTCGGGGGTTCTGACGGACATGCCGATCAGGGCGCCGATCCAGGTGAACGCGTAACCGAGCAGGAGCAGCAGGCCGAAGGCCCCGAGCACCTTGCCTGCGTTCGTGCTGCCGTCCGACCCGACGCGCCAGCCCACCAGGAGGGCGACCACCGCGAGCACCACCAGGGTCAGGGCCGTCTGCACCGAGTCGGCGAGGGTGCGCCCGGTGAGCACCGCGCCGCGTGCCATGGGCAGGGAGCGGAAGCGGTCGATGAGGCCCTTGTGCATGTCGTCGGCGATGCCCGCGCCGGAGCTGGCCGTGGCGAACGTGACGGTCTGCGCGAAGATGCCGGCCATCAGGAAGTTCTTGTAGTCGACGGCGCTGGTACTGCTGCCGATCTGCATGGAACCGCCGAAGACATAGGTGAACAGCACCACGAACATGATGGGCTGGATCAGCCCGTAGATAATCATCTCGGGGATACGAGACATTCTGATCAGATTGCGTTTCGCAACGACCATCGAATCCCGGATCGACTGGCTGACCGGGTTCGCGGCCGGCGCGACCCGCACGGTGTCGGTGACGGCGCTCACTTGGCGGCCTCCATGTCGATCCCCTTGTCGATCTCTCCTTCGATCCCCTCGCCCTTGGCCTCGGCCACATGTCCCGTCAGGGACAGGAAGACGTCGTCGAGGGTCGGCCGGCGCAGGCCGATGTCGTCGATCTCGATGCCGCGGGTGTCCAGTTCGCGGATGACCTCGGCGAGGAGCTTGGCGCCGCCGGTGACGGGCGCGGTCAGCTTGCGCATGTGCTCCTCGACCGTGGTCTCGCCCTTGCCGAAGCCGGCGAGGACCTCGGCGGCGCCCTGGATGTGCTCGCGCTCGTGCACCACGACCTCGACGCGCTCGCCGCCGGTGCGGGCCTTGAGCTGGTCGGAGGTGCCCTGGGCGATGACCCGGCCCTGGTCGACCACCGCGATGTCGTGCGCCAGGTGGTCGGCCTCTTCCAGGTACTGGGTGGTCAGCAGCAGCGTCGTGCCGCCGGAGACCAGTTGCTTGATGACCTCCCACAGCTGCTGGCGGTTGCGGGGGTCGAGGCCGGTCGTCGGCTCGTCCATGAACATCACGGGCGGCGAGACGACCAGGGCCGCCGCGAGGTCGAGCCGGCGGCGCATGCCTCCGGAGTAGGTCTTGGTGGGCCGGTCGGCGGCGTCCGTGAGGTGGAACTGCTCCAGCAGCTCGACCGCGCGCTCCTTCGCCGCCTTCGCCCTCATCTGGTAGAGCTGGCCGACCATCTGGAGGTTCTCACGGCCGGTCAGGTATTCGTCGACGGCCGCGAACTGGCCGGACAGGCCGATCGAGCGGCGGACGGCGTCGGGCTGCTTGAGCACGTCGATGCCCGCGACGACCGCCCGCCCGCTGTCGGGGCGCAGCAGGGTGGTCAGGCAGCGGACGGTGGTCGTCTTGCCCGCGCCGTTCGGCCCGAGCAGGCCGAGGACCGTGCCCTCGGGCACGTCGAGGTCGACGCCGTCCAGGGCTTTGACGTCACCGAAGGTCTTGACGAGACCTTCGGCATAGATGGCTCCTGGCATATGAGTCTCCACGTCTTCGGGGATCACCGGTCAGATAGCTGATGCTTCGCACGAACACACCATAACGCGATGTATCGCGTCTCACAATAGGTTTCATCGGTGTCGCGTTCCGTGAGAAAAAGGGATCTTGACCGGCCCCGGGGACAGGCTCAGCTCATGACCGTGTAGCCCGCCTCGCGGAGCGCATGGCCGACCTCGGCGCAGTGCGCCGGGCCCTTCGTCTCCAGGTGCAGCTCGACCTCCGCCTCCGTGAGCCCGAGCCGTGGGTCGGTCCGTACATGGCTCACATCGAGGACGTTAGCGTCCACCACTGACAACACACCCAGAAGTGTGGCGAGAGCGCCGGGACGGTCCGTCAGCCGCAGCCGTACGGCCAGGTAGCGGCCCTGCGCGGCCATGCCGTGCCGCAGCACCCGCTCCATCAGCACGGGGTCGACGTTGCCGCCCGACAGCACCGCGACGACCGGCCCCTCGAAGGAGCCGGGCTCGCTCAGCAGCGCCGCGACCGGGCTCGCCCCGGCCGGCTCCACGACCAGCTTGGCCCGCTCCAGGCACAGCAGCAGCGCGGCGGACAGCTCGTCCTCGCTGACCGTGCGCACCTCGTCGACCAGCTCGCCGACGAGCCCGAACGGCACGTCGCCGGGCCGCCCGACCTTGATGCCGTCGGCCATCGTCGCCGGGTTCTCGACGGTCACGGGCCGTCCGGCCGCCAGTGAGGGCGGGTAGGCCGCGGCGCCCTCCGCCTGGACACCCACGATCCTGAGGTCCGGCCGCAGGGCCTTCACCGCCACCGCGATCCCGGCGGCGAGACCGCCCCCGCCGATGCCGACGACGATCGTGCGCGCTTCGGGGCACTGCTCGAGGATCTCCAGGCCCACCGTGCCCTGGCCCGCGATGATGTCGGAGTGGTCGAAGGGGTGGATGAACACCGCGCCCGTCTCGGCCGCGTACTCCTGCGCGGCGGCCAGCGTCTCGTCGACCACCTGGCCGTGCAGCCGCACCTCGGCGCCGTAGTCCCGGGTGGCGCTGACCTTGGGCAGCGGGGCGCCCTTCGGCATGAACACCGTGGAGCGCACACCGAGCAGCGAGGACGCCAGGGCGACGCCCTGCGCGTGGTTTCCGGCGCTCGCGGCGACGACACCGGCGGCGCGCTCCTCGGGCAGCAGCCCGGCGATCCGGACGTACGCGCCGCGCAGCTTGAACGAACCGGTCCGCTGGAGGTTCTCGCACTTGAGGTGAACCGGCGCGCCGACCATGTGGGAGAGGTGCCTGCTGCTTTCCATCGCGGTCACCCGCGCCACACCCGAGAGCATCTTCTGGGCGCCGCGCACATCGTCGAGGGTGACGGGTCGCAAGGAGTCAGCCGTGCTGTAGCTCATGACACCAGCATCGCAGTTCACAGGCGGGAACGACGGTTGTGACCAACCTCCGAGACCCGCTTTGTGAAGCGCCGGTACGACCCGCCCCCCGGCCGCGTACCCTGTCCCCCAATCAGCCAGCCCTCCACGAAGTGAGCCCCCGGCGATGCCCACAACACCTGAAATGTCGATGGACATGACGACCGTCGGTGACACCGGTCTTCTCGACACGCTGCAGCACGAGGTGGCGCTGTTCGCCCGCCGTGCCGAACAGACCCGGCTCGGCGGAGTCGGACAGGTGCGCAACTCCATGGACCGCGCCGCGTACCTGCTGCTCAACCGTCTCGACAAGGAAGGCCCGATGGGCGTCAAGGCGCTCGCCGCGAGCATGGGGATCGACTCGTCGACGGTCACCCGGCAGGTGGCTCCGCTGGTCGACACCGGCCTGGTCAAGCGCACCTCGCACCCCGAGGACGGACGCGCGGTGGTGCTCCAGCTGTCCCCGCGCGGGCAGGCCCGGCTGGAGGAAGTGCGCTCGTCGCGGCGGCAGTTGATGGCCGAGCTGACCGAGGAGTGGGAGCCGGAGGAGCGCGAGGCGTTCTGCACGCTCCTCACGCGCTTCAACAGCGCGCTGTCCGCCCGGATGGCGGTGCCGGGGGTGCCGGGGCCGGAGACGCAGTCGCCGTCCTGAGCGCCGGCCGTGCGCGGCTCTTGACCTCGGGGCCGACCCTGGCCTGATATGAGACCGGGTCCTGTCGTACGCGGCCGTCGCGTCCGTACGCGGCCGGGCCCGCATCCTCGGGGTCGCCGGCGGGCGGGAGGCGCGATGCGACAACGGCATGCGTCCCGGGCGACCCGTCGGGCCCGGGAGTTCGAGGCGTTCGTCGCGGGCGCGGCGGGGCGGCTGCTGCATACGGCCACCCTGCTCACCGCGGAGGCCCCGGACGACAATCCCCGCGCACGGCGCCTGCTGACCCTGTCCTTGGCGCACACGTACGCGTGCTGGGACCGACTGCGCGGCGAGGATCCCTACGACCGCACCCGGCAGTACCTCGCCACCCGCTTCGCGCGCGGCACCTGGCACCGGTACGGCGGCCTCGGCCGCGCCCGCCCGCACCCCGCCAGTCCCCTGGCGCCGCTCACCCCGCAGGAACGCCTGATCCTGGTCCTCAGGCTGTACGAGGGCGTCGCCGAGGAGCAGACGGCCGCCCTGCTCGGCCTGTCCGCGGAGCGCGTACGGGCCATCTGCCACCGGGCGACGTCGATCCTGCTGCAGCGGCAGCGGGGACCGGCACCGGCGGTGACGGCCGCGAAGGCGGTGCCGTCATGAGCCTGCGGCGACCGGGGGCCGACATGAGCGGCAACGATGGGGAGGCGACCGTGCGGCAGCTGAGGGCGGTGCCGGCATGAGCCCTTCCGGCGACCGGAGACCGTCATGAGAGGGAAGGACCGCGAGGCGACCGTGCGGCGGCTCATGGAACAGGCGCCGCGGCCCGTACCGCCCGAGATCCACACGGAGGCGGTGCGCCGGGGCGGCCGCATGCTGCGGCGCAGGGCGCTGGCCCGCCGGCTGCTGTGGCTGCTGCTGCTCGCGGCGGCCGTGACGTTCACGGTGTGGGCGCTGACGGCGCGCCCGTGGGTGGAGCCGCCGTCGGACACGACTCCACCCCTCACCGGCTGGTGACCCCAGGAGGGCCGGGGGCCTTCCTAGCCGAGCGCCTGCTGAAGGTCTTCCACCAGGTCGTCGGCGTTCTCGATGCCGACGGACAGACGCACCAGGTCGGCCGGGACCTCGAGGGCCGAGCCGGCGACGGACGCGTGCGTCATGCGGCCGGGGTGCTCGATGAGCGACTCGACGCCGCCCAGGGACTCGCCCAGCGTGAACACCTTGGCGCGGTTGCAGACCTCGACGGCCGCCTCCTCGCCGCCCTCGACACGGAACGAGACCATGCCGCCGAACGACTTCATCTGCTTGGCGGCGACCTCGTGGCCGGGGTGCTCCGGCAGGCCCGGGTACAGCACGCTCGTCACGCGCGCGTGCCGGGTGAGCATGTCGGTGACCTTGACGGCGTTCTCGCTGTGCCGGTCCATGCGGACCGAGAGCGTCTTGGTGCCGCGCAGCACCAGCCAGGAGTCGAAAGGCCCGGCGACGGCGCCCATCGCGTTCTGGTGGAAGGCCAGTTCCTCGCCCAGGTCGGCGTCGCTGGTGATCAGCGCGCCGCCGACGACGTCCGAGTGGCCGCCCATGTACTTGGTCAGCGAGTGCACGACGACGTCGGCGCCCAGCGCCAGCGGCTGCTGGAGGTAGGGCGTGGCGAAGGTGTTGTCGACGACGAGGCGGGCGCCCGCGTCCCGGGCGATCTGCGCGACGGCGGCGATGTCGGTGATGCCGAGCAGCGGGTTGGAGGGGGTCTCCACCCACACGACCTTGGTCTTCGGGGTGAGGGCGGCCCGTACCGCCGCCGGGTCGCTGGTGTCGGCGACCGACCACTCCACGCCCCAGCGGGCTACGACCTTGGCGAACAGCCGGAAGGTGCCGCCGTAGGCGTCGTTGGGGATGACCACGTGGTCGCCGGGGCTGAGCAGCGTACGCAGCAGGCAGTCCTCGGCCGCCAGCCCGGACGCGAACGCGAGACCGCGGCGGCCGCCCTCCAGGGCGGCGAGGTTCTCCTCCAGCGCGGTCCTGGTGGGATTGGCGCTGCGGCTGTACTCGTAGCCGCCGCGCAGACCGCCGACGCCGTCCTGCTTGTAGGTCGAGACCTGGTAGATCGGCGGGACGACCGCGCCCGTCAGGGGGTCGGCCGTGTTGCCCGCGTGGATCGCGAGCGTCTCGAAGTGCTGACTGATGTGCCTGTCGCTCATGAGCACCGAGGGTAGTGCGCCGACGCGAAGAGTGCCGGAGTACGAGTCGACGCGCGCCCGGCGCCGGGTTTTCCACAGGGCCACGGGGGATACTCGGCCGCGTTCTCCACAGTTCGGGGAGCAGGTTGGCCAATTGTCGGCGCGGTCTGGTTCGCTTGTTGCATGGAGATTCTCTGGGTCCTGATCGCACTGGTCATGCTGGGCTTCGTGCTGCTCCCCTTCCTGCGGCGCAGGCGCGGTGCGATCGGACTGGTCTCGCCCGACCACCCGGACGCCGCGGACCCGGCGAACTACGGCTTCGTCCGCGAGGAGGAGCTCGACATCCGCATGCCCGGCCCCGACCAGGACCTGCTGGACGTCCTGGACGTGGTGCAGCGCTCGCAGGACTACCGCGCGGCGCAGCAGCTCCTCGCGGGCACGGAGACGGAGGGCGAGCGGCGCTGGCAGCGGGTGCAGGCCTTCGCGGGTGCCGCCTCCCTGGAGCTCGCGCAGCGGCCCGGCGGGGTCGGCGAGGCGCCGGGAGGGCAGTGGCTGCGGGTGTGGCGGGCCGAGGCGCCCAAGGACGCGGGCGGCGCGGCGGTGCACGCCGAGTTCCTGGTGCAGCAGGCGTGGCGGACGGCGACGCCGGGGACGGACGAGTTCCGGATCATCATGGAGGAGGCCAGGTCGGCGTGCGGCGATGCGGCGCTGCTCTCCCCCGGCGATCCGATCCCGTACATCGTCGAGCTGTCGGTGGCCCGCGGGCTGGGCTACTCGCAGAAGGACTTCGAGCAGGTCTGGCTGAAGATCCTGGACCGCGACCCGGCGCACATGGGTGCGCATCTGGCCGCGCTGCACTACTGGTGCGAGAAGTGGCACGGCTCGCGTGAGCTGGCCTACTCGTTCGCCGAGGCCGCGGCGGCCCGCGCGCCCCAGGGCTCCCTGCTCGCGGCGATGCCCCTCTTCGCGGTGTTCGAGCACCTCCCCGAGGTGACCCTGGTCAGCAGCTTCTGGCAGACCGAGGTCGTCACGAAGGCGATGCACGGCGCGCTGCACGCGGTGCACTCGGCCCGCCCGGACGACCCGATGCTGGCGCACGCGCGGCACCTGCTGGTCTACTTCCTGGTCCGCAGCGAGCGCTGGGCGGAGGCCATGAGCCAGCTGATACACATCGACGGCCATGTCGGCGCCCTGCCCTGGACCCTGTCCGAGGACCCGGCGGCGGAGTTCGCTGTGTACCGGGCGCTGGCGGTGGCGGGCTACGAGGCGAACGGCGGCAGCCCGGCGAGCCTGCCGCACTGAGGCACGGGCTCCGGCCGGAATTCCCACCGGCCACCGCACGTTGTAAGGAGCGTCGCCCCGGCGCGGCGTCGCCCCGATTGGAGACCGCATGTTCCTGCACAGCCGTACGCCCCAGCTGCCCTCCCCCGAGCAGGCGCTGCCCGGCCGCCCGGTCCCGGCGTTCACGGTCCCCGACCGCCACACCGTCCTCGGCAACCCCCTGCTCGGCCCCTACCCGGAGGGCCTGGAGGTCGCCGACTTCGGCCTGGGCTGCTTCTGGGGCGCCGAGCGCAAGTTCTGGCAGCTCCCGGCAGGGGTGTGGACGACCCTGGCCGGCTACCAGGGCGGCCACACCGAGAACCCCACGTACGAGGAGGTCTGCTCGGGCCTGACCGGCCACACGGAGGTCGTGCGTGTGGTCTTCGACCCGAAGCTGATCTCGTACGAGAGCCTGCTCAAGATGTTCTGGGAGTCCCACGACCCCACGCAGGGCTTCCGCCAGGGCAACGACGTGGGCACGCAGTACCGATCGGCGGTCTACACCCACACCCCCGAGCAGGCGGCCACCGCCCAGTCCTCCCGCGACTCGTACCAGAAGGTTCTGGCCTCCTCCGGGTTCGGCGAGATCACCACGGAGATCGCCCCGGCGCAGGGCCGCCCCTTCTACCCGGCCGAGGGCTACCACCAGCAGTACCTGGACAAGAACCCGGCGGGATACTGCGGCATCGGCGGCACGGGCCTGTCCTGCCCGATCGGTGTGGCCAAGGCCGAGGGCTGAACCCCGGCCTCGCGGAGCGAGCGAGGGCTTGAACACCGGTACCCCTGAATACGCGGGGGCTCCCTGGCAATAGGGTGCCTCCGTGACTGCCCCCGTGAGTTCGACCCTGAGTTCGGCGAAAGCCCGTCACGCGCTGCGTCTGTCCGCGCGGGTGTCCGCGGAGCTGCTGCTGGTCTTCGTGATGCTGGCCGTTTCTCTGTGGCTGCTGGGCCGGATGTGGTCGGTGGTGTGGCCGCTCGTCGTCGGACTGCTGCTGACCACGCTGACCTGGCCCGCGGCCCGCTTCCTGCGTCGTCGCGGGTGGCCGCCCGCGCTCGCCGCGTCGCTGGTGACCGTGCTGTTCCTGCTGGTCGCCGTGGGCGTCGTGGCGCTGATCGCGGTGCCGGTGGCGTCGCAGTCCGGTGAGCTGACCGACGGCGTGGTCGAGGGCATCCAGAGGCTGCGCGAGTGGGCCGCAGGGCCGCCGTTGAACATCGGTGACGCCCAGATCAACAAGGCGTTCGACACGGCGGTCGCCCGTGCCCAGGAGGGCGTCGGCAGCATGGTCGGCACGGTCGTCACCGGCGTCAGCACCGTGGTGAGCGGAGTGGTCACCGCCGTCCTCGCGCTGTTCCTGATGTTCTTCTTCCTCAAGGACGGGCCGAAGTTCCTCCCGTGGCTGTCCCGGCAGCTCCCGGGCCGGTTCGCCACCGACGTCCCGATCGTGTTCGCGCGCGGCTGGGCCACCCTGGGGTCCTTCGTACGGTCCCAGGCGGCCGTCGGGCTGCTCGACGCGGTCCTGATCGGCCTGGGCCTGTGGATCCTGGGCGTGCCGCTGGTGCTGCCGCTGGCGGTGCTGACCTTCGTCTCCGCGTTCGTGCCGATCATCGGCGCCCTGTTCGCCGGTTTCGTCGCGGTCCTCATCGCACTGGTCTCCAACGGCGTGACGGACGCACTGATGGTGCTGGCCATCATCGTGGTGGTGCAGCAGCTCGAGGGGAACGTCTTCCAGCCCATGATCCAGAGTCGTGGGCTCGGCCTCCACGCGGCCGTGGTGCTGCTGGCCGTGACGCTGGGCGGCAGTCTGGCCGGCATCGTGGGCAGTCTGCTCGCCGTCCCGGTCGCCGCGCTGATCGCGGTGGTGTGGAACTACGTGCGCGAGCAGCTCAGCGACCCGCCCCGGGAACCGGACGGCACCGACGAGCCGGACACCGCCGCCCCCGTGCCGTCGTAACCGGTCCGGGGCGCGCCGACGGTCCCCGACGCGCGAACGGCCCCGCCCAGGTCGCGGGCCTCCTCCTCGCTTGCGAGTCTGCAGGCGAAAGGAGTTGGCCACATGCTTCCTGTCACCGCGTCTCCCGTGCGTATCGAGGCGTCTGTCGACGCCCGGCTGTCCCGATGGCTGTGGCTGGTGAAGTGGCTGCTCGCCATCCCGCACTACATCGTGCTGTTCTTCCTGTGGATCGCGTTCGCCGTCGTGACCGTCGTCGCGTTCTTCGCCATCCTGTTCACCGCCCGCTACCCCCGGCCCCTCTTCGACTTCAGCGTCGGCGTGCTGCGCTGGAACTGGCGGGTCAGCTACTACGCCCACACCGCGCTCGGCACCGACCGGTACCCGCCGTTCACCCTCGCCGACGTGCCCGACTATCCGGCGCACTTCGACGTCGTCTACCCGGAGCGGCTGTCGCGCGGACTGGTCCTGGTGAAGTGGTGGCTGCTGGCGATCCCGCAGTACATCGTGGTCGCGATGTTCGTCGGGGGCGGCTGGGGCGAGGGCAGCTGGCGGAGCGGTGGGCTGATGCCCTGGCTCTCCCTGGTCGCGGTGGTCATCCTGCTGTTCACCGCCCGCTATCCACGGCACCTCTTCGACTTCCTGCTGGGCCTCGCCCGCTGGTGCGCGCGGGTGACCGCCTACGCCGCGTTGATGACCGACCAGTACCCGCCGTTCCGCCTCGACATGGGCGGGCAGGAATCCCCCGGCCAAGGATTCCCTCACCAAGGACCCCCTGACCAAGGGCCCCTGACCAAGGGCCCCTGACAAAGAGCCCCTGACAACGTCTGAATCCCCGGCGGAATCCCCGGCGGAATCCCCAGCGGAAGCGATTCCTCCCGCTCTACGCTCCTTCGCATGGTTCTCAGACGAGCGTTACAGGTGATCATGGTCGTCACTCTGGCCCTCGCGGGGGCGGTCCAGGGCGGGGTGAGCGCGGCGCGGACCACAGACGCCGGACGGCAATTGCTCTTCTACAACCACGCCTACGGCGTCCTCGACCGGGAGACCGCCGACGCCATCGAGCACTCCGCCTATCTGCGCGACTTCGCCAACTTCCAGGTCCGCACCACGACCGGTTCCGGCGGGCAGACCTGGACCGGCCGCTATCTGATGGGTCGCGAGACCTACCTGGAGCTGTTCGGGGTCGGCGACGTGCCCGGCAAGGACGGCACCCTCGGCTCCACCGGCATGGGCGTCTCGACCGAGCGGAAGGGCGACCTGGTGACGGTGCTCGCGCGGCTGCGCGAGCAGGGGGTCGGCGACCCGATCGAGTTCCAGCAGACGCGCGACTTCGGCGACGGCGTCCCCGTGCCGTGGTTCGACGCCGTCTTCACCACCGACCAGTACGACCACTTCGGCGCCTGGGGCATGGAGTACCGGCCGGAGTACTTCGCCGACCCGCGCGGCAACACCGAGCCCGCCGCACACCCCGGTGACGTGGGCCGGGAGCGTTATCTGTCCGACGCCTACCGCGACCACCTGATGCGGGACGTGACGGGCATCCGGCTCGCGGTGACCGCACGCGACCTCGCCAACACGGTGCCGCTGCTGAAGGCCGGCGGGTTCGCCGTGCGCTCCCTGCCGGACGGGGGCGTCGTCGCGAAGGGCGGCACCACCACACTCCGCTTCGACGCCGTGCCCCTCGACCGGGTGGGCCTGCGGCAGGTCGAGATGTCGCTGAACGGGCCGGTGTCGTACCGGCACGAGGAGCGCATCGGTCACTCGACCCTCGCCGTCGGCCCGGGGTCCCGTGCCGTGTGGACCTTCGGCGAACAGGACCAGCCGGCTTCCCGGTAAGGCCCCCGGAAGCCCTCTAGCCCAGCCGCTCCGCCAGGAACTCCTCCCAGGTCCGCTTCCCCTCCTCCGCCCCCCGCAAGGTGAGGTTCGCCCCGGCCCGGTACGCCCGCCCCGCCTTGCCGGGGATGCGCACCGGCAGCATCGGGCGGCGCCGCCCCCGGAGGCGGAGGTAGGTGCGGGCCAGGTCGGCGAGGCCGTGGACGTGCGGCCCGGTCAGGTCCGGGACGAGGCCGGACGGGGCGCCGAGGGTCAGTTCCACCAGGCGGGCGGCGACTTCGCGGGAGTCGACCGGCTGGAGCCGCAGGCCGCCGGGGACCGGGAACACCGGCAGCTTCGCCATCTTCTCGACCATGGTCAGCGCGAGGTCGTGGAACTGGGCCGCGCGCAGGGTCGTCCACGGGATGCCCGAGTCGGCGACGGCCCGCTCCGACTCCAGCTTCGTCCGCATCCAGGCCAGCGGCACCCGGTCCGCGCCGATGACCGAGATGTAGACCAGGTGCCGTACGCCGGCCCGGGACGCGACGCGCGCCAGATTGCGGGGTCGCCTCGTCGTCGCCCTTGGGGCCGCCCGCCAGGTGCAGCACGGTCCCCGCGCCGTCGAGGGCGGCCTCGACGCCCTCGCCCCTGAGCAGATCGCCGGTGACGTACGCGATGCCGTCAGCGGCCGGGCGGGCGTTCCGGCTGAGGATCCGCACATCGTGGCCGGCCGCGCGCAGCAGCGGGACGACATGGCCGCCCAGGGTGCCCGTACCGCCGGTGACCAGGATGGATGACGTCATGACTACTCCCCGACCGTCGACTTCCGGTTCGCCTTCGCCGGTATGACGGAGGGCGGCGGGGAGATGTGACAGCCGGAGGAGATGCGGCAGGAAAGGAGATCCGGGATGTCCGGGATGTCCGGGAGATCAGCCGCCGCTGCCGTACGGCCTCGTGATGATCTCCAGTCGGTGGCCGTCGGGGTCGTCGAAGTACGCGCCGCGACCGCCGTCGTTGTGGTTGATCTCGCCGGGGCGGCTGTGGAACGGGTCCGCCCAGTACGTCAGACCGGCTTCCTGGATGCGGCCGAAGATCACATCGAACTCGTCCTCCGAGACGAGGAAGGCGTAGTGCTGCGGCGTGATGGTGCCGGGGGTGTCCATGAAGTCGAGCGTCACGCCGTTGGGGATCTCGACCGGGAGGAACGGGCCGTAGGGCGGGCTCACTTCGAGTCCCAGGAGGTCGGCGAGGAACCGGGCCGAGGCACGCTTGTCGTGCGCGACGACGATGGTGTGGTTCAGCTGCACGGTCATGGTGGGCCTCCCCTCTCGAACCACCATACTCCCGCACCGATTAAGGTAAGGCTCACCTTATTTCATTGATCGGAGTGCGTGGTGCGTGCAGTGGGAATGAGGGCCGCCCTGGCCCTGGCCGTCGCCGGAGGGCTGATGGCCGGTTGCTCGTCGCCGGGCGGCGGCAGCGGGGACGGCAGGCAGGGGGACGAGTCGCGCAGCCAGGTCATCGGCGCCGCCGACGGCTCAGCGGGACCCTCCGCCGCGCCGAGCGGCCTCGCGAAGGGCATGGGCGCCGACACCGACGAGGACGGGGTCTTCCCGCGCACCGTCAAGCACTTCGAGGGCAGTACGGCGATCAAGGCCCGGCCGCGGAAGATCGCCGTCCTCAGCACCGGGCAGCTCGACGACCTGCTGTCGCTGGGGATCGTTCCGACGGCGACCACCCGCGCCGACAACGCCGGCCTCGTGCCCGGCTACCTGGCCGACGCCTTCCCGCGCCACAAGGACCGGCTGGCCGGCATGACCGACGCGGGCACCCGCTCCGCTCCCAACCTGGAGACCCTGGCCGCCGCCGAGCCGGACCTGATCCTGGCCAACGACTCGCTCGGCGAGCTCTACCCCAGGCTGTCGAAGATCGCGCCGACCGTGATCACCGCCGGCAACGGCATCAACTGGAAGCGCGACCTGCTGCTCGTCGGCGAGGCCGTCGGCAAGGGGCAGCGGGCGCGGCGACTGCTCGACGGCATCGCCGCGGACGCCCGTGAACGGGGGCAGGACGTGCAGGGCGACCCGGCCGTCTCCATGGTGCGGTTCACGCCCGACCGGACGCGCATGTTCGGCGTCTCCTCCTTCACCGGGTCCCTCGCCGTGGACATGGGGCTGAAGCGGCCGGAGTCCCAGCGGTTCACGGCGATCTCCGAGGACGTCGGGCCGGAGAGCGTCGATGTCGCCGACGGTGACTGGATCTTCTACTCGGTGCAGGGCGACCCGGAGAAGACCGACGCCGGGAGTGTGCTGGCCGGGCCGCTGTGGAAGTCGATGAAGGCCGTCGACGCCGGGCACGCCGTGAAGGTCGACGACGACCCCTGGTACCTCAACGCCGGTCCCACCGCCGCCCGCCTCGTCGTACGGCAGCTCGCCGAGCACCTCGGCAGGTGACCCGGCGTATCGCCGTCCGGCCGCCGGCCGCGCTCTCCGTGCTGGGTGCCGCGCTGGTGGTGGCCGTAGCCGGTCTCCTC
This sequence comes from Streptomyces sp. NPDC040589, assembly GCF_055594445.1. NCBI lineage: Bacteria > Bacillati > Actinomycetota > Actinomycetes > Kitasatosporales > Streptomycetaceae > Streptomyces > Streptomyces sp. NPDC040589. The sequence goes on from NZ_JBVIWP010000001.1 coordinate 878,675, forward strand.
TCTCTCGCCGTCGGCACCCGGCCGGTGGCGCCGGACCACGTGCTCGACGCGCTGCTGCACGGCGGCGGCTCCCCGGACGCGCTCGTCGTACGGTCCCTGCGGGTGCCGCGGACCGCGGTGGGACTGGCCGCGGGCGCGGCGCTCGGCATCGCGGGTGCCGCGTTGCAGGCGGTCACCCGCAATCCGCTCGCCGACCCGGGGATCCTGGGGCTGAGCCAGGGCGCCGCGGCCGGGGTCGTGGTGGCCATCGCGTCCGGGCTCGCCGGCGGCTTCGGCGGATACGTCTGGTACGCCTTCAGCGGCGCGGTCGTGGCCGCGTGCCTGGTGTACGGCATCGCCGCGCACGGCCGCGGCGGGGCCTCGCCGGTGAAGCTGGCGCTGGCCGGGACGGCCCTGTCGGCGATGACGGCGGGTGCCATGACGGTCGTGCTGACGGCCGGCTCGGCGACGCTGGACCAGTTCCGGTTCTGGCAGGTCGGGGCGCTCAGCGGCCGGGACGCGGACACGGTCGGCGCGCTGCTGCCCTTCCTCGGCGTGGGGCTGCTGGCGGTGCTGGCGTGCGCCCGGGGGCTGGACGCGCTGGCGCTCGGTGACGACGCGGCGCGGGCCTTGGGGCATCGGGTCGGACTGGTGCGGGGTGTGGCGGCTGCGGGGGCGACGCTGCTGACCGCTGCGGCGGTGGCCGCGGCGGGGCCGATCGCGTTCGTGGGGCTGGCCGTGCCGCATCTTGCCCGGCGGCTGGTGTCCGGGGGACATCGGGTCGTCCTGCCGTTGTCCGGATTGCTCGGGGCGGGCTTGCTGGTGGGGGCCGATGTGGCGGGGCGTGTGGTCCGGGCTCCCGCTGAGGTGCCTGCGGGGGTCATGACGGCGGTGGTGGGGGTGCCGGTGCTGGTGGTGCTGGTACGGCGCAGGGGAGCTGTGGCGTGACCGATACCGTACGACCGCCGGCGGCCGGGCCGGCGCACCCGCACGTCTCCGTCCTACGGCCCCACCCTCGCGTCTCCCTCCTCCTCCACCGCCGTTCCGCCGCCGTCGCCCTGGCGCTCGTCCTGCTCCTCGGCGTCGCCATGCTCGTCTCCGCCTGTGCCGGGCAGGCGTACGTACCGCCCGGCGAGGTGTGGCACACCCTGCGTACCGGGAGCGGGCCCCACGAGCTGGTCGTGGGCGAGTTGCGGGTGCCCCGGATCGTGCTGGGGGCGCTGGTCGGCGGGGCGCTGGGCATGGCGGGGGCCCTGGTGCAGGCCGTGACGCGTAATCCGCTGGCCAGTCCGGATGTGATCGGGGTCGGGCACGGGGCCGCCGCGGCGACCGTGCTCGCGCTGGCGACAGGCGCGGTGAGTTCCCCGGGCGCGCTGCCCGCCGTGTCGGTCGCGGGCGGGCTGGCCGCCGCCGCGCTGGTCTATGTGCTGGCCTGGCGCCACGGCATGCAGCCGAGCCGGTTCGTGCTCACCGGCGTCGGGATCGGCGTCGCACTGGGCGCCGTGGTGCAGCTGTATCTGACGGACAGCGAGCTGGAGGCCGCCGAGCAGGTCAAACTGTGGCTGACCGGGAGTCTGAACGGGCGGGGCTGGGAGCAGGCCGGGCCGCTGGCCGTGGTGTGCCTGCTGTGTCTGCCGGGGCTGGTGTGGGCGAGCCGGGCGGTGCGCCCGCTGGGGCTCGGCCCCGAGACCGCGGCCTCGCTCGGCGTACGGGTGGGACGGGCCCGGCTGGGGCTGACGGTCCTGGGTGTGGTGCTCGCGGCGACGGCGACCGGTGCGGCGGGCCCGATCGGCTTTGTCGCGCTGACCGCTCCCCAGCTGGCGAGGCGGCTCACGCGCACGCCTCAGCTGCCGCTGCTCTCCTCGGCTCTGACGGGTGCCGTGATCCTGGTCGGCGCCGATCTGGCGGCCCGTACGCTGCTGCCGCCACTGGAGATCCCGGTCGGCGCGCTCACCTCGCTGGTGGGCGGGCCGTACCTGCTGTGGCTCCTCGGACGACGCTGAGGGCCCCGGCACACAGCCGAGGCCCTCATGCTCAGACCGTCCGGTCTCAGATCGTCGCCGTGTCGATCACGAACCGGTACCGCACATCGCTGCCCAGCACCCGCTCGTACGCCTCGTTGATCTGGTCACCGCGGATCAGCTCGATCTCGGCACCGAGGCCGTGCTCGGCGCAGAAGTCCAGCATCTCCTGGGTCTCCGGGATGCCGCCGATCATGGAACCGGCGAGCGACTTGCCGCCGGCGATCACGGAGAAGAGGTTGAGGGAGATCGGCTCCTCGGGGGCGCCGACGTTCGCCAGCGTGCCCTCGGGCTTCAGCAGCGCCAGGTAGGCGTTGAAGTCCAGCGGGGCCGACACCGTGGACACGATCAGGTCGAACGTGCCGTTCAGCTCCTCGAAGGTCTTCGGGTCGCTGGTGGCGTAGTAGTGGTCGGCTCCGAACCGCAGGCCGTCCTCCTGCTTGCGCAGGGACTGCGACAGCACGGTGACCTCGGCCCCGAGGGCGTGCGCGATCTTCACGCCCATGTGGCCGAGGCCGCCCAGACCGAGGATCGCGACCTTCTTGCCGGGGCCGGCGCCAAAACGCTTGAGCGGGGAGTAGAGGGTGATGCCGGCGCACAGCAGCGGCGCGGCGACGTCGAGGGAGAGGCCGTCGGGGATGCCGACGACGAAGTTCTCGTCGACGACGACCTTCTGCGAGTAGCCGCCGTAGGTGGGCTCGCCGTCCCTGCCGACGGCGTTGTACGTCTGGATGTTGCCCTCGACGCAGTACTGCTCGTGCCCGGCCTTGCAGTTCTCACATTCGCGGCAGGAGTCGACCATGCAGCCGACGCCCACGCGGTCGCCGACGGCGAACTTCGTCACCCCCGGGCCGACCTCGGTGACGACACCGGCGATCTCGTGGCCGGGGACCATCGGGAAGATGGCCTCGCCCCAGCCCTCGCGGGCCTGGTGGATGTCGGAGTGGCAGATGCCGGCGAACTTGATGTCGATCAGGACATCGAACTCGCGGACCTCGCGGCGCTCGATGGTGGTGCGCTCCAGCGGAGCCTTGGGGGCGGGTGCGGCGTATGCGGCGACAGTGGTCATGCCGGGGTTCTCCTAGCGGGGATTCCGTGCCCGGCTGCCTTCTGGATCTTCTGACCGGGCACGATCACCAGCGTGCCGAAAACGCGAGCATCTACCCAGACCACCGTTTTGCGTACGCACACGGTGCGTACCACTGGCGGGGTCAGGCTCGTGTGCGTACGACCGTGAATACTGGAGGGCATGGACGAACAGCCCGAACCCGTACAGGAGCCCGCAGCGCAGTCCGGCGGGGGCCTGGACCGGCGTGCCGAGCTCAGTGAGTTCCTGCGCACCCGGCGTGCCCGGCTGAAGCCGGAGGACGTGGGGCTGCCCGACTTCGGGCGGCGGCGCGTGCCGGGGCTGCGCCGCGAGGAGCTGGCGCAGCTGGCCGGGGTCTCCGTGGCGTACTACACACGGCTGGAGCAGGGCAACGGGCGCAACGTCTCGGCGGAGGTGCTGGACGCGATCGCGCGCGCCCTGCGGCTGAGCGACGCCGAGCACGCCCACCTGATGCACCTGGCGAAGCCGAAGCAGCACAAGAAGAAGCCGGTGGCGCGCACCCAGCAGGTGCGGCCGACGCTGCGGCATCTGCTGGACTCGATCGACACCGTCCCGGCGTACATCGTGGGGCGCCGCTCGGACGTCCTGGCCTGGAACCGGATGGCCGCGGCCCTCTTCGGCGACTGGGCGGAGCTGCCGGCGCCGGAGCGGAACTGGGCGCGTCTGGTGTTCCTGCGGCCCGAGTACCGCGACCTGTTCGTCGAGTGGGACCAGAAGGCGCAGGACATGGTCGGCTATCTGCGCATGGACGCGGGCTGCCACCCGGACGACCCGCGGCTGTCCGCGCTGGTGGGCGAGCTCTCCGTGAAGAGCGAGGAGTTCCGCCGGCTGTGGGCCGCGCACGACGTCAAGGAGAAGGGCTTCGGCGTCAAGCGCCTGCGCCACCCGCTGGTCGGCGACCTGACCCTGTCCTTCGAGACGTTCCGCCTGGTCGACGACGCCGAGCAGTCCCTGATCACGTACCACGCGGAACCGGACACCCCGTCGGCACAGGCCCTGCGCCTGCTGGCGAGCTGGGGCGCGGACGCGACGCGGGCGGGGGCCGGGAGCACGGCCCCACCGGCCTGACCCGCACGAACGGCCCGCCGCCCACACGAACGGCCCGCCGGAAGCCGAGGCTTCCGGCGGGCCGCCGCTAACGGGTACTCACTTGCCGTAGTACGCGTTGTAGATCGAGATCGTCGACTTGTTTCCCTTCTTGTCGGCGATCTTGGCGTGGAAGGAGATGGCCTTCCCCTTCTCCGGGTTCTTGACGCTGACCTTGCCGTCCTTGACCGTCAGCTTCTTCCAGGTCTTGCCGTAGTCGTACGACACGTACACCGACAGCGACTTCAGGTTGCCGCCCTTGGCCGCGCCCTCGACGGTGACCGGGATGCTGACCGTCTTGCCGGCCGGGACCTTGCTGTCCAGGCCGGTGGCCGCGTTGAAGCGGGCCGTGGAGGCGGGCAGCTGCTTGAGGTCCGTGGTCTTCTTCGAGCGGAACGTCCAGCTGGCGTCGATGCGGGTGGAGGCCGCCGCGACCTTGACGCTGCGCTTGACCGACGTCGTCAGCTTGTACTCGGCGTCGCCGGCCGGGACCTTGAACGCCTCACCGCCGAACAGCGGGTCGTCGTTGCTGCCGACCTTGGTGCCGTTGCGGTACAGGGTCGTGTTCACCGAGGTGAACAGCGAGGAGCCCGGGTTGCCCTTGCTGTCGGCGAACAGCGGCAGGGAGCCGTGGATCTGGTTGCCGTCACGGAACAGACCGAAGTCGGCGTTGATGCGCGGCCCGAAGACGGCGGTGTTGAACGTCTTCGAGTAGCTCTTGCCGCCGGTGAACTTCTGGCCGCCCAGCGAGTAGCCGGCCTCGAAGACCGGGAAGCCCTCGGCGTCGACGCCGCCGTTCTGGACGAAGTCGAGGTCCCACTTCACACCGCCCAGGGTGGACAGGTGCAGCGTCCGCGTGCCCGGCAGGGTCTGCTCGAAGCCGACCGAGGAGGCGCTGCCGCTCCACGGCAGCCAGCCCATGGCGCTGATCGAGCCCTTCTTGCCGCTCGCCGCGGCACCGAGGCCCGCCTTCACCGTGGCGAGGTCGCTCGCCTTGTAGTGCTTGGTGTAGCCGGTGGCGAGCTGCTTGACCGGACCGCCGCCGGTGACGTCGTACTGCTCCTTGTCGCCCTTGCTCCAGTGAGCGTCCCACTGCTGGGTCACCGAGCCGTCGGTGATCTGCGGGCCGACGTGCGCGGTGCGGAAGCCGGCGTACGAGTCCAGCCACCAGCCGAAGCCGAAGCTGGAGTCCCCCGCTTCCACCGTGTAGTCGGCCGAGGCGAACTCCGGCTTGGCGGCGGCGTCCGGCACGGTGATGTCCACCGGCTTGGCCTTGCGGGCGTCCAGCGTGATCGTCGTGCCCTTGGTGACGTTCAGCTTGGGCTGGGCCAGCCAGTCGGCGCCCTCGAACTTCTCCGGGTCGTCGCCCGCGTAGATGCTCGTGTTGAGGACGTAACCGCCCTTGGGCACACGGGCGGTGACGGTGCCGTCCGCGTCGTACGGCGTGAAGAACTTGCCGTTGCCCAGGCCGGAGACACCGGCCAGGTCGGCGCTGTAGTTCTTGGCGGCCTTGCCGTCACGGTCGAGGAACTTCAGCGTGACGTCGTACGACTCGACCTCGCGCTGCACCGCCGCGGCCGTGCGGACACTCTGGCCGCCGCCGGTCGCCGTCACGTACGCCGAGTACGCGCCGTCGACCGTGCCGCCCAGCTTGGTGTTCACGGTGAACGGGACGGAGGCCTTGCCGCCGGCCGGGACGGTCACCGAGGTGGCGCCGAGCTTGAAGAAGCCGGCCGGGGCGGCCGCCCCCTTGGGATTGGTGGCGGTCGACGTCAGCTTCAGCGTGACGTCCTTCGTACCGAGGTTGCGGTACGTCAGCTCCTTGGTGACCGGCTTGTCGTCGGTGTGCGGCCACTGCTGGACGCCGAAGCTCACCGAGCCCGGCTCGCCTATCACGGACTGCTTGATGGCCTGGTCGACCTGGATACGGCCCGAACCCTGGTCGAACGGGGTGTACTTGCCGCCCTTGGTGGAGCCGGTGAGGGCGCCCTTCAGCTCGGCGTGCTTCCACGTCGGGTGCTGCTGCTTGAGGATCGCCGCCGCGCCCGCGACATGCGGGGTCGCCATCGACGTACCGGAGATCGACATGTAGCCGGCCGGGTTCTCGCCGACCTCCTGGGCTATCTGGTTGCCCGGGGCGGAGGCCGCGGTGATGTCCACGCCGGGCGCGGTCACGTCGGGCTTGAGGGCGCCGTCCATGCCGGGGCCGCGGCTGGAGAAGTCGGCCAGCACGTCCTTGTCGTCGACCGCGCCGACGGTCAGGGCCGCGGCGGCACTGCCCGGGGAGCCGATGGTCTGCTCGCCGAAGTCGCCCTCGTTGCCGGCGGCTATGGCGAACAGGATGCCCTTCTCCTCGGACAGCTTGTTCACCGCCGCTTCCAGCGGGTCGATCGCGGGCGTGTCACCACCGCCCAGGCTCATGTTGACGACGTCGGCGCCCTCGGCGGCGGCCCACTCGATGCCCGCGAGGACCTCGGAGTCGCTGCCGAATCCGCCGTCGTCGAGCACCTTGCCGTTGAGGATCTTCGCGCCGGGCGCGACGCCCTTGTACTTGCCTCCGGACTTCGCCCCGGTGCCCGCCGCGATCGACGCGACGTGCGTGCCGTGGCCGACCTTGTCGGTCGTGTCGGGCGAGGTGGTGAAGTTCTTGGCGCCGATCACCTGGCCCTTGAGATCGGCGTGGGTGGCGTCGACACCGGTGTCCAGGACGGCGATCTTCACGCCCTTGCCGTCGTAGCCGGCCGACCACGCCTTGGGGGTGCCGATCTGCGCGACGGACTTGTCGAGGCTGGCCTTGCGAACGCCGTCGAGCCAGACGTGCGCGATGCCGGAGGCCGTCTTGTCGCCGTTGGTGACCGCGTCCCACAGGTCGGGCGTGTCCTCCTTGGGCGTCTGCACCGCGTCCGCGTTCACGGACTTCAGCGAGTGGCTCAGCGTGCCCGCGTCGCGGACGTCGGCCTTGGCCGCCGCGGCGCCGCCCTGGTAGCCGACGATGACCTTCAGGCCCTTCTTCTGGGCCTTGCGGGTCGTGGACTTGTTGAGCTCGGTGACGTCGAAGAGCCGCTGGTCGAGCTTGCCGGCGGCGACCAGGCGGGCCGCGTCGGCGGGGATCACGAGGGTGTGGCCGTCGAGCTTGCGGACCTGGACGGGAATGTCCTCGCGTCCCTTGGCCCGCTCCAGGCCGACGACGCGCCCCTTGGCGTCCAGGACGACCCGGTCGCCGGTGATCAGCGTGACGCGATGCTTGGCGGTGAGCGAGGTGGGCTTGGAGGCTGCGGCCGTCTGCTCTCCGTTCGCCGACGCCGGGCTGGTCATACCCGCCGCCAGGGCCACGGCTGCCGCTGTGGCGACCGTGGCCGCGCACGCCTTTTTCACTTGTCTGCGCAAGATTCCCCCTTGCAGAAGAACCAGGTGAATTCCCCGTTCACCCGGCCGGGGGTGGTCTCGTACGCATGGACGTACACCCCCCGGAATACGCAGTATGCCGAGGGGTGATCAGGTGCTCAATAGATGAGAAGCAGGTAAGAAATCCGTCGGCTGACTGTTACACGGCCGCCGGAACTCCGTTACAGGGCCGCTGGGTTAGGCGTAGGCGGCGCAGCTCGCGCCTCAGATAGTTGAGTCCTCCCCTCCTCGCAGGGAGGGGATTTCTGGCTCGGGCGGCCTCCTGGAGCAGCGCTCCAGGAGGTCTCGCGCCATCAGCACCAGCCGGGTTGCAGCGGACGGCACACGCAGCCTGAAGGTGTAGCGGGAAGTGGATGCTTCGTATGTGACTCCCTCGGCGCACATACAGGCCTCCTCGCAAAAAAGGGAGGAGGGAGATGAACGGGGGAGACAAGACGAAGCCGCCGCCCGCCCCCTGTTCCGGGGGTGAGCGGCGGCTCGCGTGCGGCCGCGGAGTGCGGCTACCGAACCGTCAGGCCTCGGAGCCGGCCTTCCAGTCGGCCCAGCTCATGTTCCAGCCGTTGAGGCCGTTGTCCGGCGCGACCGTCTTGTCGCCGGTGTTCTGGACGACGACCACGTCACCGAGGATCGAGTTGTTGTAGAACCACGCGCCCGGCGTCTTCGGGTCGCCGGCGCCCTTCACGTCCTGGAGGCCGACGCAGCCGTGGCTGGTGTTCGCGCTACCGAAGATGGACTTCGCGCCCCAGTAGTTGCCGTGGAGGAAGGTGCCGCTGGCGGAGAGGCGAATGGCGTGCGGCACGTCCTTGATGTCGTACTCGCCCTTGCCGTCGTCGTCCGTGAAGCCCACGGTCGCGCCGTTCATGCGCGTTTCCTTGAACTTCTCGGACATCACCATGATGCCCTCGTAGGTCTTGTTCTCGGGCGAGCCGGCGGAGATCGGGATGGTCCGCACGGTCTTGCCGTCCTGCGTGATCTTCATCTGCTTGGTCTTCGCGTCGACGTACGAGACCTGGTTGCGGCCGATCTTGAAGGTGACCGTCTTCTGCTGGACCCCGTAGACACCCTCGGCGCCCTCGACACCGTCGAGCGCGAGCTTCAGCGTGACGGTGGAGCCTTCCTTCCAGTACTCCTCGGGGCGGCAGTCCATGCGGTTGGCGTTGAACCAGTGGCAGGCGACCTCCTGGCCGCCGGTCGTGCTGACCTTGATGCCCTTCTGGACGGCGGCCTTGTTGGTGATCGCCTTGTCGAAGTTGATCGAGACCGGCATGCCGACGCCGACGGTGGTGCCGTCGTCCGGCGTGAAGTTGCCGATGAAGCTGTTGGCCGGGGAGACCGTGGTGAACGAGGCGTTCTCGTGGGCGACCCGGCCGTCGGAGTCCTTGGCCTCGGCGGCGAGCTTGTAGTTCGTGGAGCGCTCCAGCTGGGTGCTCGGCTTCCAGCTCTTCTTGTCGGCGGATATCTCGCCGCTGACCTCCGTGCCGTCGGACGTCGTCATCGAGACGTTCGTGAGCGTGCCCTTGCTCACGGTGACGGCGGCGGAGTTGTTGATGGAGGCGTTGTCGGAGCCGTCCTCGGGCGTGATCTTGATCTGGGCCGCTGAGGTCTTCTTGGCCGCGGCCTCGTCGACCTTCGACTGGGAGCTGTCACCGCCGTCACTTCCGGAGGCGTTGTCGTCGCCGCCGGTACAGGCCGAGAGCGCCAGCACTCCACCGAGCAGTGCGGACGCGACCGCCAGGCCCTTGCGCCGCTTACTGACCGTTATCACACGCTTCTCCATCGTTGCCGATTTCCCCAAGACCCCGAGTGTCCCCGTCCAAGACCAAGTGCCCCCGTCAGGACTCGTGAGTCCTCGTCGAGACCTTTCAACGCTACGACCGGTTCGTCAGGTTCCCCATGTGACACGGGTGTGGGGATCACCACGTCCGCGATGCGGATGGTACTGGTGCGGTCGGTGCGTCACTTGAGACGACGAAACCCCGGGCGGCGGTTGCCCCCCGGGGTCATGTTTTCCCCGAGCCCGCCTCAGCCGGCCGCGTCCGCCCGGCTTCCGCCGTCCCCTTCGTCACTGTCGTTCAGGTCGTACTCGCCTCCCTCATCATCCTCGTCGTAGTCCCACTCCGGCGAATCGGGGTCGTACTCGATCCGCTCGCTGCTCCAGGAGGCCTGCTGGAGTTCGATCCCCGGGACCTGGCTGACCAGGTCGAACGGGTCCACGAGGTACGCGAGGGCCTCCGCGGTGTCTTCCGTCACAGCGCCCTCGGCGTGTACCCGCTCGGACGCCGGCAACTCGGCGTCGTCGGCGATCCGGCGCAGCGCGGTCTTGGTGACCGCGTCCGCGTCGTCGACCTCCAGCACGAGTTCCACCCGAACCCGCACAAAACGTGATGTCTCAGGAGTGCTCATGGCGCGAGCGTACGTCCAGGACCTCCCGTGACTTTCCCGTGACCCGCGCCTTTTACTAACATCACCCCACACGGCCAATTCGCCAGTGCCACAAGGGGATCGATATTCCGTGTCATCCGCTCGCCGTCCGTTGCTGACCACCACCGCCGCAGCGACCCTGCTGGGCGCCCTGTGGTTCGTCCCGTCCGCCAACGCGACGTCGGACTCCCCGGTCAGAGACGCGGTCTCGGCAAGTCCGTCGCCGCAGGTCACAGAGCAGGCGCGGATCGCGGCCACGACCGCGGGCGACTCCGTCACCGACACCCGCCTCGCCGATACGGGCAGCTTCGACAGCACGCCCTACGTGGCCGGCGGCACGATGTTCCTCATGCTGGGCGCGGGCTTCGTCGCCTATTCGGTCCGCCGGGAACGACTCGGCTTCTGAGCGCACTTGGCGCGGGGGCGACCGCCCCGGGGCCCTGCCGCGCGGCAAGACCCCGGCCGCGCTCGCCCTACTGGAGCGGCCCGGTGACCGTCTCCACCGCGGCGAGCAGCCGCCCGTCGCGCACGAAGGCGTCCGCGGCGGCCAGGTCGGGCGCCAGGAACCGGTCCGGCCCGGGACCCTGAACTCCCGCTTCCCGTACGGCGTCGATGACCGCCCGCGTGGCGGGCGCCGGCGTCAGACCCTCGCGCAGTTCGACGGCGCGTGTGGCGGCGTACAGCTCGACGGCCAGGACACGGGTGAGGTTGTCGACGGCCGTGCGCAGCTTGCGCGCCGCAGACCAGCCCATCGAGACATGGTCCTCCTGCATCGCGGAGGACGGGATCGAGTCGGCGGACGCCGGTACGGCGAGCCGCTTCAACTCGCTCACCAGCGCGGCCTGCGTGTACTGAGCGATCATCAGGCCCGAGTCCACACCTGCGTCGTCGGCCAGGAACGGCGGCAGGCCGTGGCTGCGGTTCTTGTCGAGCAGCCGGTCGGTGCGCCGCTCGGCGATCGAGCCGAGGTCGGCGGCGGCGATGGCGAGGAAGTCCAGGACGTAGGCGACGGGCGCCCCGTGGAAGTTGCCGTTGGACTCCACCCGGCCGTCGGGCAGTACGACGGGATTGTCCACGGCGGACGCCAGCTCGCGGTCGGCGACCAGCCGGGCGTGGGCCATGGTGTCCCGCCCGGCCCCGGCGACCTGCGGGGCGCAGCGCACCGAGTAGGCGTCCTGGACGCGCGGGGCGTCGTCCTGGTGATGCCCGGTCAGGCCCGAACCCTTCAGCACGGCCAGCATGTTGGCGGCACTGGCGGCCTGCCCCGGGTGCGGCCGGATGGCGTGCAGCTCGGGGGCGAGGACCCGGTCGGTGCCGAGCAGGGCCTCCAGCGACAGGGCGGCCGTGATGTCGGCGGACCGGTAGAGCGTGTCCAGGTCGGCCAGGGCCATGACCAGCATGCCGAGCATGCCGTCGGTCCCGTTGAGGAGCGCGAGGCCTTCCTTCTCACGCAGTTCGACCGGCTGGATGCCGTGCGCGGCGAGGAGTTCGGCGGCCGGGCGTACGACACCGTCGGGGCCCTCGGCGTCGCCCTCCCCCATCAGCGCGAGCGCGCAGTGGGACAGCGGCGCGAGGTCGCCGGAGCAGCCGAGGGAGCCGTACTCGTGCACGACCGGGGTGATACCGGCGTTGAGGAGGTCGGCCATGGTCTGCGCGACCTCCGGCCGTACGCCGGTGCGCCCGGAGCAGACCGTCTTCAGCCGCAGGAACATCAGGGCGCGGACGACCTCCCGCTCCACCCTCGGCCCCATCCCGGCGGCGTGCGAGCGGACGATGTTGCGCTGGAGCTGTGCGCGCAGCTCGGGGCTGATGTGCCGGGTCGCCAGGGCCCCGAAGCCGGTGCTCACGCCGTACACGGGGTCCGGCTTGGCCGCCAGCGCCTCGACGATCTCGCGGGCCGCGGCGAGGGCGGCCACCGCCTCCTCGGAGAGCTCGACGCGGGCACCGGCACGCGCCACGGCGAGCACGTCGGACGCGGTCACGCCGGACGCCCGCCCGTCGCCCACCACCACCCTTGCGAGGCCGCGCTTCGCGCCTTCCCCGTTCCCCACAGTGTGCATATCCATATTCAGGAGCGTACGCAGTGAATTCGATGATGTCACCACTGGGGGCGGGGTTCACCCCTTACCGCTACGTCACATCCTCGGGCGGCTCCCCTACGGCGCGTGCCGCCCCCGGAATCGCCGGCGCTCGCCGTCGGCACCGTTGGACGGCTCGTCCGCCAGCCGCATGACGGGATCGTCGGGCCCCGCCCGGCCCGCGACCACCGGCCGGACGGCCCGCTCGGCCTTGGCCCGGTACTGGGCCGCGTCCGCGAGCCGGAACAGCCGCCGCGCAGACCGTACGGGCCCGATCGGATCCTCGGTGGAGGCGACCCCGCAGGCCACGCCGTCCCCGAGCTCCAACTCGGACGCTCGGCGGCACAGTTCGCCGGCGGCCTTCACGACCTGGTCGGCGGACGGCCCGACCGCGAGCAGACAGAACTCGTCCCCGCCGAGCCGTGCCGCCAGGGCCCCCGGCAGCATGGCCCCGCACAGCGACAGCACCGAGCCGAAACGCTCCAGGAGCCGGTCGCCCACGGCGTGCCCATGGGTGTCGTTGACCCGCTTGAGCCCGTTCAGATCGCAGACCACGAGGCTGACGACCGCGCCGTCCCCGCGGTGCCGCTCGATCGCCTGCTCCAGGCGTACGTCCACGGCACGACGGTTGGCGAGTCCCGTCAGCGCGTCGGTGAACGCGAGGCGCCGGGCCTCCTCCAGCCGCTCGGTCTGGGCGATGCCGGCGGCCACGACGGAGGCCAGGACGGTGGCGAAGTCGGCGTCGTCCCGCTCGAAGACGGCCTCACCGGCCGGCCGGGCCACGTACAGCTCGCCCCAGGCCCGCCCGTGCAGCACGATCGGCGCGACCACGCAGCAGCCGCGGCCCCGGCGGCGCAGGGCGGCGACGCGCTGATGGCAGTATCCGGGACGCCGCCCGGCGGCGGGCCCTTCGGCGGTCTCCACCCACGCGTCGGGCTCCCCGCCTCCCGCCGCCCACTGCTCGTGCAGGAACTCGGTGATCTCCGCGAACTGGTGCACCGGATAGGCCTCGTCCTCCGGGAACTCCTCTTCCCCGTCGGCCAGCGCACCGACGTTCACGAGGACTTTCAGCCGCCCCAGCTCCCGCTCCCACACCGACAGCGCGGCAAAACTCCCGCCCAGCGCCCGGCACGCCCCGGCAGCCGCCGCCCGCCACGCCTCACGCGACCCGTGCGCGGCCGCCATCCCCTGAGCCAACGCGACGACGGCCACCAGCCGTCTGTCCTCACCCATCACTCCAGGCTAGGGACTTTTCAGCCAATCCGTTCTGTTGACGACGCGAACGGGGCGGACCAAGCTGCGGGCGCGCGCCGCCCTAGCTGCGGGCATGCGTGCCGCTAGGGGCGGCACCCGTCCCACAGAGAGCGGCACCCCGCTCCGCCGGGCTGCGCACCCACCCGCCCCAGCCTCACCCCGGAGTACCGGACAACAAACCCCAGCTCACTCCCCCGGCCACTCCGGCTTCCGCTTCTCGTTGAACGCCGCGACCCCCTCCGCCCGATCCCCCGAGAACGCCACCGCCCTCCACGCCGCATCCTCCACCTCAAGCCCCGCCCGCAGATCCAGCCCCTGCCCCAACCGCAACGCCCGCTTCGCCGCCCGCAACCCCACCGGCGAATTCCCCGCGATCCGAGAGGCCAGCTCCAACGCCACCTCCCGGTCCCGTCCCTCCTCCACCACCTGATCGACCAACCCCAACTCGCCCGCCTCGACGGCCTCCACCCGCCGCGCCGAGAAGATCAGCTCAGCCGCCCGCGCAGCCCCCACCCGGCGCGGCAGCAACTGCGTGCCCCCACCCCCGGGAATCACCCCCACCGACACCTCCGGCAGCCCCACCACCGCCGTACGGTCCGCCACGATCACGTCACACGCGAGCGCCAGCTCGAACCCGCCCCCCAGCGCGAACCCGTGCACCGCCGCCACCGTCGGCACCGGCATCTCCAGCACCCCGGTGTACGCCCCACGCGTCACCGGCCGCTGCCCCACCAGATCCGCGTCGCTGAACGAGTTCCGCTCCTTCAGGTCGGCCCCCACGCAGAACGCCCGCTCATGCGTCGAGGTGAGCACGACCACCCGTACGTCCCGGTCCTCCCCCAGCGCCGCACACGCCCCGGCGACGGACCGCGCCATCTCGGTCGACACGGCGTTCATGGCCTTGGGCCGGTCGAGGACGAGCTCCGCGACATGCCCCTGCTCATGCCGCCGCACCAGCACGAACTCCCCGAACCGTTCCTCACTCATGACACCCTCCGGTTAACGCGGGTTAACAACCTCACCGCCCCGATCATCGCAGCCGCACCCGCCGCACGAAAGAGCGGACGCGACCGGTTCCCGCGTGATCACCCGCCCACCCGTTCGAGTGACATCACCTCAATTCCGGCCCGACCGCCCAAGGGAGCGCATAGCGTGCGTCCGCCAACGGCGCACAGGGGGCGCGTGCGCATCGGGGAGGAACCGTGATGAGGACGAACACGCCGACGGAGCCACAGCGGGACACCAGGGCCGCCACGGCACCCCGCCACAGGGAGCCGCCCCCGACGGAAACCGGCCTCTTCACCCCCCGCGTCCGAGGCCGCCACCGCAAGCCCCGCTCCCCCAAGGTCCTGCTCGCCGCCGGCGGCCTCGCCCTGGCCGCCGGCGCCCTGAGCCTCGTACGCCTGGCCTCCGGCCCGAGCCCCGACGCCGTCGGCACCGTCGAGGCCGGACCCCGCCCCGACCCGGTCACCACCGGCACGGACCGGGCCACCGACACCACCGCGACCTTCCCGGCCGCCCCCGGGATCAGCCCCTCGTCACCCACGGTCCTGGGCGGCCTGACCCCGTCCCCGGTCACCAGGGGCGCACGGCCGGCCCCGCCCGCCCCGACCGGCACCCGAGGGGCCGCCACGACCGCCGCTCACCGGCCCACGGCCATCCCCGACACGCCGAACACCCCGGCACCGGCCACCCAGGGCGACGTCCCACGCCCGACCCCGGCCGCGCCCGCTCCTCCGAGCCGGACCACGCCCGCCCCGGCGCCCAAGCCCGAGCAGCCGAAGAAGCCGGACGAGCCCGGCCTGTGCGTGCCGGTCATCGGCCTGTGCGTGGACACGCCGGGCCGCCGCGGCTGACCGCCTCTGTCAGCCCAGGTCCCGCCGCGTGAGCAGCCACGGCTCCACGACGCCCAGCCCACGCACGGGCCGCTGCCACATCGGCTGCAACGCGAACCGGTACGCCAAAGGCTCCTCGCCCTCCTTCTCCGCCGCGACGGCCTCCTCGGCCGCCTCCGCCTCGGAGGACGGGGCGTCCTGCGTACGGATCAGCTCCTCCGCGAAAGCCGTGTCGACGAGGACGGCGTCCTTCGGAGCTATCGAGGTGAGCCGGGAGGCCAGGTTCACGGTCGTACCGAAGACATCGCCCATTCGGGTGGTCACGGTGCCGAACGCCATGCCGACGCGCAGCTCCGGCATCGTCTCGTCGTGCGCCATGGTCTCGATCAGGCGCAGGGCGATCTCGGCGGCGATGCCCGCGTCGTCGGCGGCGTACAGCACCTCGTCGCCGAGGGTCTTGATCAGCCGTCCGCCGTTCGCGGCCACCAGGTCGGCGGCCGTGGTCTCGAAGGCCTCGACCAGCTCGCCGAGCTCCTCCTCCTCCATCCTGCGGGTGAGCCGGGTGAACCCGACCAGGTCCGCGAAGCCGACGGCGAGGCGCCGGTCGACCATCTCCTCGTCGTCTGCGGCCTGCACGACCCGTCCCGCCGAGGCGGCGAGCTGACGCCGCCAGACGTAGACGAGGAACTCCTCCAGCTCGGGCAGGAGCAGCTCGACGATCGGGTACGTCACCTCGGTGCGGGTCATGCCCGGCTCGGGCGGCTCGGTCAGCCCCTCCAGGAACGAGTCGATCTGCCACTCGGCGAGCCGTGCGGTGGTCTGCCCGGTGGACCGGGCCACCTGGACGGCCATCGCCTCGCTCAGCAGCCCCGCCTCGACGAGACCGGCGAGGCGCCGCAGAGCGAGTACGTCCGCCTCGGTGAGGGCCTTGGCCTGCCCGATGTCCGCGAAGCCCATCGCCCGCCAGAAGCGGGAGGCCAGTTCCATGGAGACACCGGCGCTGCGGGCCGCCTGAAACGGGGTGTACCGGCGCTCGGCCCCCAGAATGAGCCCTTCGAGGCGCAGGGCGAGCGGGTCCTCGCCGGGGTCGGCGCCCTGCGCGTCCGTGCCGGAATCCGGGTCTTCGACGGTCACGCGTGCTGCCCTTCCGATCTGTCACGGTCATGTATCGACCGGCCTCAACTCTACGGCAGGTGTGCGCCAGCTCACTCCGTCAGGTACTCAGCTGCGGGCATGCGTGCCTCCCCCAGTGCCTTGAGGGCCTGGGAGGTGCCCCCAGGGCGGCACGGGTGGGCGGTCGGGGTCCCCCCGCTCGAGCCGAGCCGAGAGTGGGGGGAGGCACCTCGTCGCGCCGAGCGGCGCATCCACCCGGCCTCAGCTCAAACCGGCCTCAGGTGCACGATGTCCCCGGCTCCCACCGGCTCCACCCCGTCCTCCGTAGCCAGCACCAACCGCCCGTCCCCATCCACGGCCACGGCCTCCCCCACGACATCCCGATCCCCGGGCAACTGCGCCCGCACGGTCCGCCCGAGCGTCGCGCAGCCCGCCGCATATGCCTCCTGCAACCCGCTCACCCCCGGGTCACCCCCCGCCCCACGCCACTTCCCGTACCACTCCTCCAGGGAACGAAGCACCCCCCGCAGCAGTGGATCCCGATCCGTGCTCACCGCCCCGGCCAGCCCCACCGACCCCGCCGTCGGCACCGGCAGCTCGTTCTCCTTCAGCGAGACATTGATGCCGACCCCGATCACGACCCCGTCGTCACCGGCCCGCTCGGCGAGGATCCCCCCGGCCTTGCGTTCCTCGCCCCGCACCGTGACCAGCACGTCGTTCGGCCACTTCAGAGCCGTGTCGACACCCGCCGCCCGCGACAGCCCCGTAGCCACCGCCACGCCCGTGAGCAGCGGCAGCCACCCCCACCGCGCCACCGGCACCTCGCCCGGTGTGAGCAGCACGGAGAAGAACAGGCCCGACCGCGGCGGCGCCGTCCACTGCCGGTCCAGGCGCCCGCGCCCGGCCGTCTGCTCCTCGGCGACGAGCACCGCCCCCTCGACGGCCTCACCCTTCGCCGCCCGGGCCACGAGGTCGGAGTTGGTGGAGCCGGTGCGCTGCACCACGTCCACCTCCGACCACAGCCCTCCCTCCCGCACCAGCCCCCGGCGCAGGGCGGTGACATTGAGGGGCGGACGGTCCAGGTCCGACCAACGGCTGCCGTTCGGCTCTCTCGGCTCTGATGCATCTCGCGGCGTCATGCAAGCCACCCTAGGTGTGGTAAACGCCGCACTGCCGACCTGAAGGCACCGCACTACTCTACGGATGAGTAACCGTCCCCCCTTTTGAGCAGGCAGGGAGCCGCATCCCGATGTCCGAGCCGGAAGAGCTGCAGCAGCCCGACATCCACACGACCGCGGGCAAGCTCGCGGATCTCCAACGCCGTATCGAGGAAGCGACGCACGCCGGCTCCGCACGCGCCGTCGAGAAGCAGCACGCCAAGGGCAAGCTGACGGCCCGTGAGCGGATCGAACTCCTCCTGGACGAAGCCTCCTTCGTCGAGCTGGACGAGTTCGCCCGGCACCGGTCCACCAACTTCGGACTGGACCAGAACCGCCCTTACGGCGACGGCGTCGTCACCGGGTACGGCACCGTCGACGGCCGCCCCGTCGCCGTCTTCTCCCAGGACTTCACGGTCTTCGGCGGGGCGCTCGGCGAGGTCTACGGCCAGAAGATCGTCAAGGTCATGGACTTCGCCCTGAAGACCGGCTGCCCGGTCATCGGCATCAACGACTCCGGCGGGGCCAGGATCCAGGAGGGCGTCGCCTCACTCGGCGCCTACGGCGAGATCTTCCGCCGCAACACCCACGCCTCGGGTGTCATTCCGCAGATCAGCCTGGTGGTGGGCCCGTGCGCCGGCGGAGCCGTGTACTCCCCGGCCATCACCGACTTCACGGTCATGGTCGACCAGACCTCGCACATGTTCATCACCGGGCCCGACGTCATCAAGACGGTCACCGGCGAGGACGTCGGCTTCGAGGAGCTCGGCGGAGCCCGCACCCACAACGCGACCTCGGGCGTGGCCCACCACATGGCCGGCGACGAGAAGGACGCCATCGAGTACGTCAAGCAGCTGCTGTCGTACCTGCCGTCCAACAACCTCTCCGAGCCGCCGGTCTTCGCGGAGGAGGCCGACCTCGAGATCACCGACGAGGACCGCGAGCTGGACGTCATCGTCCCGGACAGCGCGAACCAGCCGTACGACATGCACGCGGTGATCGAGCACATCCTGGACGACGCCGAGTTCTTCGAGACGCAGCCGCTGTACGCGCCGAACATCGTCACCGGCTTCGGCCGGGTCGAGGGCCACCCCGTCGGCATCGTCGCCAACCAGCCGATGCAGTTCGCCGGCTGCCTCGACATCACCGCCTCCGAGAAGGCGGCCCGCTTCGTGCGCACCTGCGACGCCTTCAACGTCCCGGTCATCACCTTCGTCGACGTCCCCGGCTTCCTGCCCGGCGTCGACCAGGAGCACGACGGCATCATCCGCCGCGGCGCCAAGCTGATCTACGCCTACGCCGAGGCCACCGTCCCGCTCATCACGGTCATCACGCGCAAGGCCTTCGGCGGCGCCTACGACGTCATGGGCTCCAAGCACCTGGGCGCCGACCTCAACCTCGCCTGGCCCACCGCCCAGATCGCCGTCATGGGCGCCCAGGGCGCGGTCAACATCCTGCACCGCCGCACGATCGCGGAGGCGGAGGCGAACGGCGAGGATCTCGAGGCGGTCCGGGCCCGGCTGATCCAGGAGTACGAGGACGCCCTGCTCAACCCCTACGTCGCGGCCGAGCGCGGCTACGTCGACGCGGTGATCATGCCGTCCGACACCCGCTGCCATGTCGTACGGGGGCTGCGTCAACTGCGCACGAAGCGGGAATCCCTGCCTCCGAAGAAGCACGGCAACATCCCCCTCTAGCCCTCAGCGAGCCCAGGAGGCCCACATGACGATCAAGGTCGTACGGGGCAACCCGACCCCGGAGGAGCTGGCCGCCGCACTGGCGGTGGTCAGGGCCCGCGCCGCGGCGGCGGCAGACACCCCGCCCGGCGCACCCGCCCCCCGCGACTCCTGGTCCGACCCGTCCCGCATCGCGTCCCACCGCCTGCCCCAGCCGGGCCCGACGGCCTGGGGCCGCACCTACTGGCCGGGCTAGCACTCTCGCCCTCAGGGGCGCGGGGAACCGCGCGCGGCGGAACAACGCGGGGCGCCGATTTGAGTACCCCTACTCAGGCGCCCCGCCCCGCCGAGCCGCACGCTGGACTCATGCTGTGGTCCGACCCCGAGAACGAGCCGCCGAAAGAGCTCCGCGACATGCAGGACATGCTTCGGCGGCTGGGCGTTCTCATGGCGTTGGCCATGTTCGTGGCCATGCTCGTGATCGGCGTGAGGTGAGCCGGCCTCGCCGACTAACCTGACCGCATGACCGCTCAGCGCCGCAGGCGACTCGTCCTCGCCTCCCAGTCCCCCGCCCGGCTCGGACTGCTCCGCCAGGCCGGACTCACCCCCGAGGTGATCGTGAGCGGCGTCGACGAGGACGCCGTCACCGCCCCCACCCCCGCCGAGCTGGCGCTCGCGCTCGCCGAGGCGAAGGCCTCCGTCGTGGCGGCCCGGCCGGAGGTCAAGGGTGCGCTGGTGATCGGCTGCGACTCGGTGCTCGACCTGGACGGCCAGGCCCTCGGCAAGCCCGCGGACGCCGAGGAGGCCACCGCACGCTGGAAGTCGATGCGCGGCCGCGCCGGCACCCTCCAGACCGGCCACTGCGTCTACGACACGCTCACCGGCCGCTATGTCTCCGCCACCGCGTCCACCGTCGTCCACTTCGGCGACCCCACCGACGAGGAGATCGCCTCCTACGTCGCCTCCGGCGAACCTCTCTACGTCGCCGGGGCCTTCACCCTGGACGGCCGCTCGGCCCCGTTCATCAACGGCATCGACGGCGACCACGGCAACGTCATCGGCATCAGCCTGCCCTTGGTCCGGCGGCTCCTCGCCGACCTGGGCGTCGGCATCACGGAGTTGTGGGCGCCGGCGGAGCAGTGACCGGGGACCCGTCGCCGCCGGTCCCGGCCCGTGGCGCGGCGTCGGCGGGCTCGGCGGGGCGGTCGTACGTCATCAGCAGCAGGACGATCAGGCCGAGCACCAGCATCATGAACAGGAACGCGGTCCAGCCGACGGGACCCCAGGTGAAGGCGCCCAGCAGCCCGTGCACGACCGCCGCGCTGATCAGCAGCACACGCCCGAGGCCCGCCGGCGGGCGGTCCCGCAGCGCCACGAGCAGGGCGACCAGGCCGCACAGCGCGAAGTAGAGGCCGAAGGCGACCCCGCCGATCTTCGACGACACCGACATCATGTGCGGATCGAGGCCGGCCAGGGACATGTCCTGCCGGTCGACGACGACCCCGAGGAACCAGTTCAGCGCGGCGATGCCGAACGCCTCACCGAACAGCACCACCGCCACGACCCACGCCACCGGCCTGCGCACCACCGGGCCCACCCTCTTACCCCTAGTACGTTCGAGACATCGCGAACGCTACTGACAGGTAAACCCTGGGACAAGGGTTCAGCCGCGGGCAAAGAATCATTGGGCCATTCGTAGGGACTCCACAAAGAAACGGAGTGGCCCGCAGCACGTGATGACAGAGACCTTGACCACAAGGGACGGCTAGGGTTTCCCGCAGGAGTGCTGCGTACCGCGGTGCGACAAGGGATTTCGCGGGTCGAGCGAGCCTCGCATCACGCTCCGTGTGGGCAAGCTCACCACTGGGGACGGGTCGAAGTGCCGTGTCGGCAGTCCCTAAACTCGGCTTGTTTCAAGGAGGGAGCCTCATCGTGCGCAAGGTGCTCATCGCCAACCGTGGCGAAATCGCTGTCCGCGTGGCCCGGGCCTGCCGGGATGCCGGCATCGCGAGCGTGGCCGTCTACGCCGACCCTGATCGGGACGCTCTGCATGTCCGCGCCGCGGATGAGGCGTTCGCCCTGGGCGGTGACACCCCGGGCACCAGCTACCTCGACATCGAGAAGGTGCTCAAGGCCGCGCGGGAGTCGGGCGCGGACGCCATCCACCCCGGCTACGGCTTTCTCTCCGAGAACGCGGACTTCGCCCAGGCGGTGCTGGACGCGGACCTGATCTGGATCGGCCCGCCCCCGCAGGCCATCCGCGACCTCGGCGACAAGGTCGCCGCCCGGCACATCGCGCAGCGCGCGGGCGCCCCACTGGTGGCGGGCACGCCCGACCCGGTCTCCGGTGCCGACGAGGTCGTCGCCTTCGCCGAGCAGCACGGTCTGCCGATCGCCATCAAGGCGGCCTTCGGCGGCGGCGGTCGCGGCCTGAAGGTCGCGCGCACGCTCGAAGAGGTGCCCGAGCTGTACGACTCGGCGGTGCGCGAGGCGGTCGCCGCCTTCGGGCGTGGCGAGTGCTTCGTCGAGCGCTACCTGGACAAGCCGCGGCACGTGGAGACCCAGTGCCTGGCCGACCAGCACGGCAACGTCGTCGTGGTCTCCACCCGTGACTGCTCCCTCCAGCGCCGGCACCAGAAGCTGGTGGAGGAGGCTCCCGCCCCCTTCCTGTCCGAAGCGCAGGTGGAGGAGCTGTACTCGGCCTCCAAGGCGATCCTGAAGGAAGCCGGCTACGTCGGCGCCGGCACGGTCGAGTTCCTCGTCGGCCTGGACGGCACGATCTCCTTCCTTGAGGTCAACACCCGTCTCCAGGTGGAGCACCCGGTCACCGAGGAGGTCGCCGGCATCGACCTCGTCCGCGAGATGTTCCGCATCGCCGACGGCGAGGTCCTCGGCTACGACGACCCGGCGCTGCGCGGCCACTCCTTCGAGTTCCGCATCAACGGCGAGGACCCGGGCCGCAACTTCCTCCCGGCCCCCGGCACGGTCACGAAGTTCGACCCGCCGTCCGGCCCCGGTGTCCGCCTGGACGCGGGCGTGGAGTCCGGCTCGGTCATCGGCCCGGCGTGGGACTCCCTGCTGGCCAAGCTGATCGTCACCGGCCGCACCCGCGCGGAGGCTCTGCAGCGGGCCGCCCGCGCGCTGGAGGAGTTTCAGGTCGAGGGCATGGCGACGGCGATCCCGTTCCACCGTGCGGTGGTGAAGGACCCGGCGTTCGCCCCCGAGCTCACCGGCTCGTCCGACCCGTTCACGGTCCACACCCGCTGGATCGAGACGGAGTTCGTCAACGAGATCAAGCCCTTCGCGGCGCCAGCCGACGCCACGGACGCGGAGGAGGAGCTGGACCGCGAGACGGTCGTCGTCGAGGTCGGCGGCAAGCGCCTGGAGGTCTCCCTCCCGGCCTCACTGGGCATGTCCCTGGCCCGTACGGGCCTGGCGGCGGGCGCCAAGCCCAAGCGCCGCGCGGCGAAGAAGTCGGGCCCCGTCGCCTCCGGCGACACCCTCGCCTCTCCCATGCAGGGCACCATCGTCAAGGTGGCCGTCGAGGAGGGCCAGGAGGTCAAGGAGGGCGACCTGGTCGTCGTCCTTGAGGCGATGAAGATGGAGCAGCCCCTCAACGCCCACAGGTCGGGCACGATCAAGGGCCTGAGCGCGGAAATCGGCGCGTCGGTCACGTCCGGCGCGGCCATCTGCGAAATCAAGGACTGAGGCAACGCACTCGGCGGGTGGGCGCGCCTAGCGCCCACCCGCCGGGTGGTGGGTCGGGGCCGCGCCGGGGGGTGTCCGTCCTCGGAACGGCGCGATGGGGTCGGATACCAGCTAACTGTCCGTTGACGCGCCAACCGCTGCGGGCGGACACCCCCCGACACGTCCCCTTCCGTGCGTACGCGGCTGCGGGCGCGTCGTGGTTGCCCTGGCTTCGGGCAATCGTGCCTCCCCCAGTGCCTTAAGGGCCTGGGAGGTGCCCCCAGGGCGGCACGGGTGGGCGTGGGGGGTCACCCCCGCGGCTCCCTACCGCCGCCGCAGATCCGCGACCCGAGCCCGCTCCGCTCCAGCCCCCTGCTCCCCCAGCATCGCGGCGGACCGTAACCCACCCCCCGCACCAGGAACCTGACGGCGAGGTCCGGGCAACGGCACGTCCCGACGCTGCTGGCGAGCCGGGACGGCGTCACCCCCCGGCCCGGCCGCCCCCGCCGAACCCCCTTGCCCCCCGGCCACGGCGATCTGCACGCCCTGGTCGGCAAGAGCCTGAAGCTCGGTGGCCGCACGGTCGTCATGGGCGGGCGGCTCATCCGTCACAAGGCGAGTGATGAGATCCGTCGGCACGGTCTGGAACATCGTGTCCGTCCCGAGCTTCGTATGGTCGGCGAGGACCACGACCTCCGCGGCCGCCTGCACCAGCGCCCGATCGACGGACGCCGACAGCATGTTGGACGTGGACAGCCCGCGCTCCGCGGTCAGACCGCTTCCGGACAGGAAGGCCCGCGACACCCGCAGCCCGTGCAGGGACTGCTCGGCACCACTGCCGACCAGGGCGTAGTTCGAACCGCGGAGCGTACCGCCGGTCATCACGACCTCGACCCGGTTGGCATGGGCCAATGCCTGCGCCACCAGCAGCGAGTTGGTGACGACGGTCAGTCCGGGCACCCGGGCGAGCCGGCGCGCCAGCTCCTGGGTCGTCGTACCCGCCCCGACCACGATCGCCTCGCCCTCTTCCACGAGGTTCGCGGCGAGGTCGGCGATGGCGGTCTTCTCGGCGGTCGCGAGATGGGATTTCTGCGGAAAGCCGGACTCCCGCGTGAAACCGCCCGGCAGTACCGCACCGCCGTGCCGGCGGTCGAGGAGTCCTTCTGCCTCCAGCGCGCGCACGTCCCGCCGTACGGTCACTTCGGAGGTCTGGACGACGCGGGCGAGCTCACGGAGCGACACGGCCCCGTTCGCTCGCACCATTTCGAGGATCAATTGGCGACGTTCTGCAGCGAACACGAAACTGACAGTAACGCCAGCGACCGTCTGCTTTCAGCAGTTTGCGCTGAATAGCAGAAGATGTTCGCACGGACCAGCGGGAAGTGGTATAGAGCCTAGTCCCGCCGCCTATGCCACACACATGGTCGAATACTCCCCGTGACCAGCGAGGAGCCGGTTTCGGCCTCAGCCCTCGCCGGTCTCCTTGCGCGTGTGCAACTGCCGTGCCACCTCGGCGATCGAGCCCGACAGCGAGGGGTAGACGGTGAAGGCGTTCGCGATCTGCTCGACGGTCAGATTGTTGTCGACCGCGATCGAGATCGGGTGGATCAGCTCCGAGGCCCGCGGCGCCACGACGACACCACCGACCACGATCCCGGTGCCCGGACGGCAGAAGATCTTGACGAAGCCGTCGCGGATGCCCTGCATCTTGGCGCGCGGGTTGCGCAGCAGCGGCAGCTTCACGACCCGGGCGTCGATCTTCCCGCCGTCGACGTCGGCCTGGGTGTAGCCGACCGTGGCGATCTCCGGGTCGGTGAAGACGTTCGACGAGACGGTCTTCAGGTTCAGCGGGGCCACGGCGTCGCCGAGGAAGTGGTACATCGCGATCCGCCCCTGCATGGCGGCCACGGAGGCGAGAGCGAACACGCCCGTCACGTCACCGGCCGCGTACACGCCGGGAGCGGTCGTACGGGACACCTTGTCGGTCCAGATGTGGCCGGACTCGCGCAGCCTGACCCCGGCTTCCTCCAGCCCCATGCCCGCACTGTTGGGCACGGCGCCGACGGCCATCAGACAGTGCGACCCGGTGATGACGCGCCCGTCGGAGAGGGTCACCTCGACCCGCTCCCCGACCCGCTTGGCGGACTGTGCCCGGGTACGCCCCATGACGTTCATGCCGCGCCGCCGGAAGACGTCCTCCAGCACGGCGGCCGCGTCCGGGTCCTCGCCCGGCAGCACGCGGTCCCGCGACGACACGAGCGTCACCCTCGAACCCAGCGCCTGGTAGGCGCCCGCGAACTCGGCACCGGTCACACCCGACCCGACCACGATCAGCTCCTCGGGGAGCTCATTGAGGTCGTACACCTGGGTCCAGTTCAGGATCCGCTCACCATCCGGCAGGGCATCGGGCAGCTCACGCGGATGCCCACCGGTGGCGATGAGCACCGCATCAGCCGTAAGAGTCTCTTCACTCCCGTCAGCGGCGCGCACCACGACCTTCCGCGACCCGTCGAGCGCCTGCATGCCCTCCAGCCGCCCGCGCCCGCGCATCACACGTGCCCCGGCACGCGTCACGGAGGCGGCGATGTCGTGCGACTGGGCGAGCGCGAGCCGCTTCACACGCCGGTTGACCTTGCCCAGGTCGACCCCGACCACCCGGGCGGACTGCTCCATGGGCGGGGTGTCGTCGGCGACGATGATCCCCAGCTCCTCGTACGACGAGTCGAAGGTGGTCATCACCTCGGCCGTCGCGATCAGAGTCTTCGACGGTACGCAGTCGGTGAGCACCGACGCCCCGCCCAGACCGTCGCAATCGACGACGGTCACCTCCGCGCCGAGTTGAGCGGCCACCAGCGCCGCTTCGTATCCGCCGGGTCCGCCACCGATGATCACGATCCGAGTCACGTACTCCATTGTCCCGCACCCTTCAACGCGATACCGCCCGGGGGCCCGCCGCGATGCGGCTCCGTTACGCGAGTGACGCGAGTCCGCCTGCCGTACCCTTCCCCCATGTCGCTCTACGCCGCGTACGCCGGCAACCTCGACGCGCGGCTGATGTCCCGCCGCGCCCCGCACTCGCCGCTGCGCGCCACCGGCTGGCTGAACGGGTGGCGGCTGACCTTCGGCGGCGAGCACATGGGCTGGGAGGGCGCCCTGCCGACGATCGTCGAGGACCCCACCTCCCAGGTCTTCGTCTCGCTGTACGACATCGCCCCCATGGACGAGGACTCGATGGACCGCTGGGAGGGCGTGGGCCTGGAGATCTACCGGCGCACGCGCGTACGGGTGCACACCCTGGAGGGCGACGAGCCGGCCTGGTCCTACGCCCTCAACGCCTACGAGGGCGGCCTGCCCTCCGCCCGCTACCTGGGCGAGATCGCCGACGCGGCCGAATCGGCGGGGGCCCCGCACGACTATGTGATGGAACTCCGCAAGCGCCCCTGCTGAGCCCCACCTGTCGGAAACGACAAGACAACGATCGCCACCCCGTTGGCTCCACCATCTACGCGCGTAGGCATTCACCGGCTACCCTCGTCGGCGTGAACGCATCTCTTCTTCCGGACGACATCCAGGGCGCCGCCCCGATCGATCCCAGGGCCGCCGCCGACGCCGCCGCGGCCCGCCTGCGCGAACTGACGGGCGCCGAGACCCACGACGTCGCCCTCGTGATGGGCTCCGGCTGGGCTCCGGCCGTGGACGCCCTGGGCGACCCCGAGGCCGAGTTCCAGGTCACCGAGCTGCCCGGCTTCCCGCCCCCGGCGGTCGAGGGCCACGGAGGCAAGATCCGCTCGTACAAGATCGGCGACAAGCGCGCCCTGGTCTTCCTCGGCCGCACGCACTACTACGAGGGCCGCGGCGTCGCCGCCGTCTCCCACGGAGTCCGCACCGCCGTCGCGGCCGGCTGCAAGACGATCGTCCTCACCAACGGCTGCGGCGGCCTGCGCGAGGGCATGCGCCCCGGCCAGCCGGTCCTGATCAGCGACCACATCAACCTCACGGCCACCTCCCCCATCATCGGCGCCAACTTCGTCGACCTCACCGACCTCTACTCCCCGCGCCTGCGCGCCCTGTGCAAGGAGGTCGACCCCACCCTGGAGGAGGGCGTCTACGCCCAGTTCCCCGGCCCGCACTACGAGACTCCGGCCGAGATCCGCATGGCCCGCGTCATCGGCGCGGACCTGGTGGGCATGTCGACGGTCCTCGAGGCGATCGCCGCGCGGGAGGCGGGTGCGGAGGTTCTCGGCATCTCCCTCGTGACGAACCTGGCGGCTGGTATGACCGGAGAGCCGCTGAACCACGAAGAGGTACTGCAGGCGGGCCGGGACTCGGCGACGAGGATGGGTTCCCTGCTGGCACAGGTACTGGGCCGGCTCTAAGCCCCACACCCGGCATCGGTGCTGGGGCCGGCGGGCCCGCGGCCCGGCGGAACGGGGTGCCTCCCCCACTCTCGGCTCCGCTCGAGCGGGGGTACCCCCACCGCCCACCCGTGCCGCCCTGGGGGCACCTCCCAGCCCCTTAAGGCACCGGGGGAGGCACGCATGCCCGCAGCCAAGCGGGGTCCTGCGCCGGCAGGCGGCAGGCGGCAGGCGGCAGGCGGCAGGCGGCAGGCGGCAGCCAAGCCGAGCGCAGCCCGCAGCCAAGCGGCAGGCCGGAGGCGCAAGCCACGACGCGCCCGCAGCCGCCGGATCACAGGAGGGGACGTGTCGGGGGGTGTCCGCCCGCAGCGGTTGGCGCGTCAACGGACAGTTAGTTGGTATCCGACCCCATCGCGCCGTTCCGAGGACGGACACCCCCCGACACGGCCCCGACCCACACCCGGCGCATAGGCGCGACGCGCACCCCCACCAAAGCCCAACAGGCCGCCGCAGGCATCGCGCGCGCCCCCGACAACCGAGAGGCTGAGACCCGACCGTGCACGACGAACTCATCGCACAGGCCCAGGCGTGGCTCACCGAGGACCCCGACCCGGACACCCGCACCGAGCTCGCCCGCCTCATCGACGCCCAGGACCACACCGAACTCGCCGCCCGCTTCACCGGCACCCTCCAGTTCGGCACCGCCGGCCTCCGAGGCGAACTCGGCGCCGGCCCCATGCGCATGAACCGCTCGGTCGTCATCCGCGCCGCCGCGGGCCTCGCCGCGTACCTCAAGAAGCAGGGCCACGACAACGGCCTAGTCGTCATCGGCTACGACGCCCGCCACAAGTCAATCGACTTCGCCCTGGACACCGCCGCCGTCATGACCGGCGCCGGCCTCCGCGCCGCAGTCCTCCCCCGACCCCTCCCCACCCCCGTCCTCGCCTTCGCCATACGGCACCTCGGCGCGGTCGCCGGCGTAGAGGTCACCGCCAGCCACAACCCACCCCGCGACAACGGCTACAAGGTCTACCTGGGCGACGGCTCCCAGATCGTCCCCCCAGCCGACATCGACATCGCGGCAGAGATCGCCGCCATCCAGTCCCTCACCACCGTCCCCCGCCCCACCCACGGCTGGGACACCCTCGACGACAGCGTCCTCGACGCCTACCTCACCCGCACCGACGCCGTCCTGGCCAAGGGTTCCCCCCGCACGGCCCGCACGGTGTACACGGCGATGCACGGCGTAGGCAAGGACGTCCTCCTCGCGGCCTTCGCCCGCGCAGGCTTCCCGCCCCCGACCCTCGTCACGGAACAGGCCGACCCCGACCCGGACTTCCCGACCGTCGCGTTCCCCAACCCGGAGGAACCCGGCGCGATGGACCTGGCGTTCGCCAAGGCCCGCGAAACCACCCCCGACCTGATCATCGCCAACGACCCGGACGCGGACCGCTGCGCCGTCGCAGTACGAGACGGCGACGGAAACGGCAACGACACCGCCGCCGACACCGACACCGACACCGACACCGACTGGCGCATGCTCCGCGGCGACGAGGTCGGCGCCCTCCTGGCCGCCCACCTGGTCCACCGCGGAGCAACCGGCACGTTCGCGGAGTCGATCGTCTCGTCCTCCCTCCTCGGCCGTATCGCCGAGAAGGCGGGCCTCCCCCACGTCGAAACCCTCACCGGCTTCAAGTGGATCGCCCGCGCCGAGGGCCTGCGCTACGGCTACGAGGAGGCCCTGGGCTACTGCGTAGACCCCGACGGCGTACGCGACAAGGACGGCATCACCGCCGCGCTCCTGATCACGGAACTGGCGTCGCGGCTCAAGTCGGAAGGCCGCACCCTCCTCGACCTCCTCGACGACCTGGCCGTGGAACACGGCCTGCACGCCACGGACCAGCTGTCGGTCCGCGTCGAGGACCTCTCCCTCATCGCCGCCGCGATGAACCGCCTGCGCGAACAGCCCCCGACCGAACTCGCCGGCCTCCCCATCACCCGCACCGACGATCTCACCCAGGGCACGGAAACCCTCCCGCCCACCGACGGCCTGCGCTACACGCTGGACGGCGCCCGGGTGATCGTCCGCCCCAGCGGCACGGAGCCGAAGCTGAAGTGCTACCTGGAGGTCGTGATCCCGGTCGCCTCACACAGCGACCTCCCCACGGCCCGCGCGAAGGCGACGACGCTACTGGAGTCGATCAAGCGCGACCTGTCGAAAGCAGCCGGCATCTGACTACGTAGAACCGGCATCTGACCACACAAGAAGAGGGGTGCCCCTCCCAGGGGCACCCCGGCACAACCCCTGTTCCCTACGCCACGGCCAGCAGAATCGCGACGAGCACCGCCCCGGCAACCGCCGGCCCCACCACCTCATAGGCCCACCGCACGGTCACCTCACCCTGCGCCGTCTCCGCCCGGTGCCGCGCCTCATGCAGCCCCCGCAGCTCATCCATGATCCGGTCGGTCTCCGCACGCGCGGACCCCTCGGACTCCGGACCACGGCCACCACCGAGGCCCTGCCCCGCACGCATCCCGAGAGCGCTGCCACGCCCCTCGTCCCGCCCCATGGCCCGCCGCGCCTGCGCGGTCGCCCGCATCTCATGCCGCGCCGCCTTCTTGCGGGCGCGCAGCGACACGGGGACGGCCCACAGCTGGTACTTGGCGCCGGACTCGGTGAGGATCTCGTTCGAGTAGGCGGACTTCAGCGTGGCGACCTGCCCCCAGGGCAGCACGATGACGCGGAAGGGGTTGCGGATCCGCAGCCGGTCGTCGCCCGCGTACACGGCGGGCCGCAGGGTGAAGGCGACGACGAGCGGCACGCCGAACAGCAGCAGCGCGAGCGCCAGCCACTGCGTACGTCCCTCCCCCGACACGAGCGCGTCGATGCCGAGCCACCCGGCGATGGCGAGCAGCAGCACACCGCCGGCGATGGCCGGGGCCGACCGGTAGACCCGGTCCTTGGACTCGGGCTCCGGCTGCGGCGCGGGCGACTGGGACTCGGGACTCGTCATGCCTCGATTCTGCCGGACGCCGACACCCCCACCCCCGGCACCCCAGCTCATGCCTCGGCCCCCGCTCAAAGCCCAAACCACCGCTACTCGCCCCACCCCACCCCCCACTCCTCCCCGCCCTCGCCCCCACCCCCCACCCCCGCCCAAGACAACCCCGGGGCTGTACAGCCGCTACGCGCGTAGATATGCTCGTCTGGTGACCATGCCCAGTTCTGCACTCACCGCAGCTCACCCCCTCAAGGACGTCACCGCGTCCGACAGCGCGCTGCGCCACTTCCTCCACGGGCTCCCCGGCGTCGACGCGGTCGGGCTCGAGGGACGTGCGGCCTCCCTCGGTACGCGCTCGATCAAGACGACAGCGAAGGCGTACGCCATCGACCTCGCCATCTCGATGGTCGACCTGACGACGCTGGAAGGCGCGGACACCCCGGGCAAGGTCCGGGCGCTCGGCGCCAAGGCGGTCAAGCCCGACCCGACGGACCGTTCGACGCCCAGCACGGCAGCGGTCTGCGTCTACCCCGACATGGTGGCCGTGGCCAAGGAGGCCGTCGCCGGCTCCGACGTGAAGGTCGCCTCCGTCGCCACGTCGTTCCCGGCGGGCCGCGCCCCGCTCACCATCAAGCTGGCCGACGTCCGCGAGGCCGTCGCCGCGGGCGCCGACGAGATCGACATGGTCATCGACCGCGGCGCGTTCCTCGCGGGCCGGTATCTGAAGGTGTACGACGAGATCACCGCCGTCCGCGAGGCCTGCGGCACGTCAGCGCGCCTGAAGGTCATCTTCGAGACGGGCGAGCTGTCGACGTACGACAACATCCGCCGCGCGAGCTGGCTCGGGATGCTGGCGGGCGCGGACTTCATCAAGACCTCCACCGGCAAGGTCGCGGTGAACGCCACCCCGGCCAACACCCTCCTCATGCTGGAGGCCGTCCGCGACTTCCGCGCCCAGACCGGTATCCAGGTCGGCGTGAAGCCGGCCGGCGGCATCCGCACCACCAAGGACGCCATCAAGTTCCTCGTCCTGGTCAACGAGACCGCGGGCGACGACTGGCTGGACAACCACTGGTTCCGCTTCGGCGCCTCCTCGCTGCTGAACGACCTCCTGATGCAGCGCCAGAAGCTGGCCACCGGCCGCTACTCCGGCCCCGACTACGTGACGGTGGACTGAGACCCCATGAGCATGGAAAACGTGGCATTCGCATACGCCCCGGCCCCCGAGTCCCGCGCGGTCGTCGACATCGCGCCCTCGTACGGCCTGTTCATCGACGGTGAGTTCACCGACGCGGCCGACGGCAAGGTCTTCAAGACGGTCAGCCCCTCCTCCGAAGAGGTCCTCTCCGAGATCGCCCAGGCGGGCGAGGCGGACGTGGACCGCGCCGTCCAGGCCGCCCGCAAGGCCTTCGAGAAGTGGTCGGCCCTCCCGGGCGCGGAGCGCGCGAAGTACCTCTTCCGCATCGCCCGCATCATCCAGGAGCGCTCCCGCGAGCTGGCCGTCCTCGAGACCCTCGACAACGGCAAGCCGATCAAGGAGACGCGCGACGCCGACCTCCCCCTGGTCGCCGCGCACTTCTTCTACTACGCGGGCTGGGCCGACAAGCTCGACCACGCCGGCTACGGCGCGAACCCGAAGCCGCTCGGAGTGGCGGGCCAGGTCATCCCCTGGAACTTCCCGCTCCTGATGCTGGCGTGGAAGATCGCCCCGGCACTCGCGACGGGCAACACGGTCGTCCTCAAGCCCGCCGAGACGACCCCCCTCTCGGCGCTCTTCTTCGCGGACATCTGCCGCCAGGCCGGTCTCCCCAAGGGTGTCGTCAACATCCTCCCCGGCTACGGCGACACGGGCGCCGCGCTGGTGGCCCACCCCGACGTGAACAAGGTGGCCTTCACCGGCTCCACGGCCGTCGGCAAGGAGATCGCGCGCACGGTCGCCGGCACCCGCAAGAAGCTCACGCTGGAACTGGGCGGCAAGGGCGCCAACATCGTCTTCGACGACGCCCCGATCGACCAGGCCGTCGAGGGCATCGTGAACGGCATCTTCTTCAACCAGGGCCAGGTCTGCTGCGCCGGCAGCCGCCTCCTGGTCCAGGAGTCGATCCAGGACGAGCTGCTCGATTCCCTCAAGCGCCGCCTGTCGACGCTCCGCCTCGGCGACCCGCTCGACAAGAACACCGACATCGGAGCGATCAACTCCGAGGAGCAGCTGACCCGCATCACCTCCCTCGTAGAGCAGGGCGAGGCGGAGGGCGCCGAGCGCTGGTCGCCGGCCTGCGAACTTCCGGAGAGCGGCTACTGGTTCGCCCCGACGCTCTTCACGAACGTCACCCAGGCGCACCGGATCGCCCGCGACGAGATCTTCGGCCCGGTGCTGTCGGTCCTGACCTTCCGTACGCCGGACGAGGCGGTCGCCAAGGCCAACAACACGCAGTACGGCCTCTCCGCCGGCATCTGGACGGAGAAGGGCTCGCGCATCCTGGCGGTCGCGAACAAGCTCCGCGCGGGTGTCGTCTGGTCCAACACGTTCAACAAGTTCGACCCCACCTCGCCCTTCGGCGGATACAAGGAGTCGGGCTTCGGCCGCGAGGGCGGCCGCCACGGCCTGGAGGCGTACCTCGATGTCTGATCGGCTCAACGTCCTGAAGACCTACAAGCTGTACGTCGGCGGGAAGTTCCCGCGTTCCGAGAGCGGCCGGGTGTACGAGGTGAGCGACTCGAAGGGCAAGTGGCTGGCGAACGCGCCCCTGTCCTCGCGCAAGGACGCCCGTGACGCCGTCGTCGCGGCCCGCAAGGCGTTCCGCGCCTGGTCCGGCGCGACGGCGTACAACCGCGGCCAGGTCCTGTACCGCGTCGCCGAGATGCTGGAGGGCCGCCGCGACCAGTTCACCCGTGAGGTGGCCGACGCGGAGGGCCTGTCGAAGTCCAAGGCGGCGGCGGTCGTGGACGCGACGATCGACCGCTGGGTCTGGTACGCGGGCTGGACCGACAAGATCGCCCAGGTGATCGGCGGCGGCAACCCGGTGGCGGGCCCGTACTTCAACCTGTCCTCCCCCGAGCCGACGGGCGTGGTCGCGGTCCTGGCGCCCCAGGAGTCGTCCTTCCTGGGCCTGGTGTCGGTCCTCGCCCCGGTGATCGCGACCGGCAACACGGCGATCGTGGTGGCGAGCGAGAAGTCCCCTCTCCCCGCCCTGTCCCTGGCCGAGGTGCTGGCCACCTCGGACGTCCCCGGCGGCGTGGTCAACGTCCTCTCGGGCCGCACGGCGGAGATCGCGACCCCGCTCGCCTCCCACCAGGACGTCAACGCGATCGACCTCGCGGGCGCCGACGAGGTCCTCGCGAAGGAACTGGAGATCGCGGCGGCCGACAACCTCAAGCGCGTCCTGCGTCCACAGCCTGTGGATTACACGGAGACCCCGGGCACCGACCGCATGACGGCGTTCCTGGAGACGAAAACGGTCTGGCACCCCACGGGGTCACTGGGCGCGTCGGGTTCCTCGTACTAGACGCACTCTTCCGGTACGGAAGCCCCGGCCCTCCTCCGTCCAGGAGGGCCGGGGCTTCTCCGTAGGCGGCCTCGCTCAGATCCCGAGGCGCCGCGCGATGCCGTCCAGCACGCAGTCGAGCCCGAACTCGAACTCCCAGGCCCGGTCGTCCTTGCGGGCCGCGCTGAGGGCGTACTGCTCGTACGTCGGATAGCGGCCCGTGCTCATCAGGTAGACCATCTGCGGGGCGAGCGCCTGGCGGGTCTCGTCGCCGCTGGTCCAGCCGTGGCGTTCCTGGTACTCCCGCACGGCGATCTCGGACTGGGCGGCCCCGTGCACGAAGGAGGAGACGGCCCGGAAGGCGGCCATCACCGAGTCGGCGTCCAGGCCGCAGACGGCGAGCGCGGCCAACTGCCGCTCCGCCACGCCCATGCGCGACGGCGTCAGCGTGATCACCGGCGTGGGCATGACGGCCATCCACGGGTGGGCGAGCATCAGCTCCCGTGTCTGGAGGGCGTAGGAGCGCAGCACGTCCCGCCAGTCCGTCGCCCCGTCCGGCACGGTCAGCTCCCGGGACACCCGGTCGATCATGAGCGCCCAGAGGTCGTCCTTGCCGTTGACGTGCCGGTAGGCGGCCATGGGCGCGACGCCGAGCTTCGTGGCGAGACGGCGCATGGTGACGGCCGCGCCGCCCTCCTCGTCGGCGATCTCGACCGCGGCGGCGGCGATCCGCTCCAGGGTCAGTGAGGTGCGAGGAGCCGGGGCGGGCCGCTCCACGCGCTCCCAGAGGGAGGGCGCCTCCGCCCCGCTCTCCTCGCCCTCCTTCTTCTTCGCGACCGCCATGGTCCGCTCCTCCCGGTCGAAAGTCGTGTACAGCGTATCTCCAGTAGACGACGTACACATCACTGTGTACGTTGTACGCACGAAAGATACGCCGTACACAACGCCGCACGAACCCAGGGGGAGACCCATGCCCGCCACCGCCGAACCGCTCCGCGTCGCCGTCCTCGTCGGCTCGACCCGGGAGGGACGCTTCGCGCCGGTCGTGACGAAGTGGCTGACCGGCCACCTCGACCAGCGCGACGACCTGCGCGCCGATGTCGTGGACCTCGCTCAGACGCCACTGCCGACGGTGTTCCCCGCCTTCGGCCGACAGCCGCCGCCCGGCGCCGAGGAGCAGCTGGCCCTCGTGTCACCCCGGCTCGGGGCGGCCGACGCCTTCGTCCTCGTCACACCCGAGTACAACCACAGCTTCCCGGCGTCCCTGAAGAACGCGATCGACTGGCACGGCGAGGAATGGCACGGCAAGCCGGTCGGCTTCGTCTCCTACGGCGGCCTGTCCGGCGGCCTGCGCGCGGTGGAGCAGCTGCGGGTCGTCATGGCCGAGGTGAACGCCACGACCATCCGCAACACCGTCAGCTTCCACAACGCCTGGAGCCGCTTCGACGAGGACGGCACCTGCACGGAACCCGCCGCCGACACGGCCGCGAAGGCCCTGCTCGACCAGCTCGCCTGGTGGGGCCACGCCCTGCGGGACGCCAAGTCCGTCCGCGACTACGTCGCATGACCGGGGAGACCACGGCCTCGCCCGCGAGCACGGCACATCCGGCCCGGCCGGACGCCCCGCCCTCCCGGCTCGTCGTCCTCGGCCTGCTGCTCGGCATCGTGCTCGCCACGCTCGACGGAACCGTCGTGGGCACCGCACTGCCCACCATCGTCGGCGACCTGGGCGGCCTCGACCACCTGTCCTGGGTGATCACGGCCTATCTGCTCACCACCGCCGTCTCCACCCCGATCTGGGGGAAGCTCGGCGACCTCTACGGCCACAAGGGCAGCTACCTCACCTCCATCACCGTGTTCCTCGCCGGTTCCGTGCTCTGCGGACTCGCCCAGGACATGGGGCAGTTGATCGCCTTCCGGGCCTTTCAGGGCATCGGCGCGGGCGGCCTCTTCGTAGGCGCGCTCGCCCTCATCGGCACCCTGCTCACCCCGGCGGAGGCCGGGCGGGCCCAGTCGCTGATCGGGGTGCTGCTGCCCGCCGCGATGATCGGCGGACCACTGGTCGGCGGCTTCCTCACCGACCAGCTCGACTGGCGCTGGGTGTTCTACGTCAACGTCCCGGTCGGCGCGGTGGCGCTCGCCCTGATCGGCTTCGGGGTGCGGCTGCGGGCCCCCCGGGTCAAGGCCCGGATCGACCTGGCCGGAGCCGGGCTGCTGGCCGGCGCGATCCTCGCCCTGACCCTCCTCGCGAGCTGGGCCGGGACGACGTACGCCTGGTCCTCGCCGCAGATCCTCGGGCTCGCCCTGGTCTCCGCGGTCGCGCTGGCCGCCTTCGTACGGGTCGAGCGGCGTGCCCCGGAACCGGTGATCCCGCCCCGGCTGTTCCGCGACCGCAACTTCTCGGTGGCGCAGGTGCTCAGCTTCGTCACGGGCGCGGCCATGCTGGCGGCGGCGAGCTATCTGCCCCAGTACCTGCAGTTCGTCCGGGACATGTCGTCCACCGAGAGCGGACTGCTGCTGCTTCCGCTGATGCTGGGCATGATCGCCGCCCAGCTCGTCATCGGCCGGCGGGTCGGCGACGGCGGGCGTTACCGGGGCTACCCCATCGCGGGCGGCGCGCTGGCCGCGGCGGGGGCGCTGGCCCTGCTGACGCTCGGCACGACCACGACGGCGCCGGTCGCCTCCGGCCTGACGCTGGTGCTGGGCGTGGGCATCGGCTGTCTGATGCAGCCGACGATGCTCATCACGATGAACAGCGCGGAACCACGCGACATGGGCGCGGCCAGCGGCACCCAGACATTGCTGCGCACCATCGGCGGCTCGCTCGGCGTCGCGGTCCTCGGCTCCGTCTACACCGGCCGGCTCACGGCCGAGGTCACGGACCGGCTCGGCACCGAGGGCGCCCGGCTGACGGGCGGTGAGCTGACCCCCGAGGCGCTGCGGGACCTGCCGGAGCCGGTCCGTGACGCCTTCCGGGCGGGCGTGGTGGACGGACTGCACGGTGTCGCGCTCGGCACGGCCCTCCTGTGCGCCGTGGCGTTCGCGGTGTCCTGGCTGGTCCGGGAGGTCCCGCTGCGGGGCCGCTGAGTTACCGCGAGAGCGGCGCGGTCACCTGCTCCACCACCGGAATCCCCCCGACCGACGGCGCCTGAGCCACCGGCCCCGTCACCTCCCGGGAAGCCATCGGCTTGAAGTCGGCGACCTCGGTGCCGACGCTGTTGTCGAGCGGGTCGACTCCCGTACCGGCGAGGGGATTGGGCTTGAGGCCCGTGACCGTGCCGGTGGCGTAGGCGAGGGTGTCGCTCGCGGCCTGGAGGCCGGCCCGGGGGTCGGTCTTTCCCAGGGAGGTGTGGACCACGTCCAGGACCGAGCCGGTGCCCGCCGCGGCCGTCGCCGCCCCCGCCCCCAGCGCCACTCCCGCGGTCGCGAGGACGGCCAGGGCACGCTGGACGGTCGGCTTCTTGGATGAGTCGTGTCGGGCCATCACTGCCACCTCTTGACGCTTTGGGTAATCGGAACGACACGAAGGGTAGTTGAGATGTGACGCGCGCATCAAAGGCGACCCGCGGGGTCGTACGGCCCCCGATGGATGCCTCACACTGGTGTCCCGTGAGTTCCCCTCTGCCCATACCGACGCGAGTCGTGCTGCTCTGCGGCCCTTCCGGCTCCGGCAAGTCCCTCCTCGCGGCCCGCTCCGGCCTTCCGGTGCTGCGGCTCGACGACTTCTACAAGGAGGGCGACGACCCGACCCTGCCTTCGGTGGAGGGGAGTTCGGACATCGACTGGGACCATCCGGACTCCTGGGACGCCGACACGGCCGTCACCGCGATCACCCAGCTGTGCCGCACGGGCCGCACGGCCGTCCCCGTCTACGACCTCTCGCTCAGCGCCCGCACCGGAGAGGAGACGGTCGAGATCGGACGGACCCCGCTGTTCCTCGCGGAGGGCATCTTCGCCGCGGAGATCGTCACGCGCTGCCGGGAACTCGGCGTCCTGGCCGACGCGCTGTGCCTGAGCCGCGGCCCGGTGAAGACGTTCCGCCGCCGTTTCCTGCGGGATCTGAAGGAGGGCCGCAAGTCGGTGCCGTTCCTGCTGCGCCGCGGCTGGCGCCTGATGCGGCAGGAGCGCTCGATCGTCGCCCGCCAGACCGCGCTGGGCGCGTACGCCTGCGACCGCGACGAGGCGATGGGCCGGCTGGCGGCCGCCGCGGCGGGCCGGTGCGCCAGTCTCCGTACGGCGGCCTGAGCGGCGACGACGTCAGACGGACAACACGGGACGCAAGAACGGAAAAAGCGGGACTGGACGGACCCCCCGGCCCTCCAGTCCCGCTCTTGTGTTCCCCCGTGGTGCTCCCCCCTGGGTGCTCCCCCGTTTCCTCCCCCTCGTTCCCCCCGTGTCCCCACTCTCCTGAGGAGACGCCCCCCAGCGCCTCCGCAGTCCCCCGTGGGCCCCCTTGTGGTGCTCCCCCCCGAACCTTCAGGCCACGAGCTCGCCGAAGGCGTCTTCCTCGTCACGGCCGAAGCTGAGGACCTCGTCCTCGCGCAGCCGGCGGAGCGACCGCCAGATGCTGGACTTCACCGTGCCGACACTGATGTCGAGGATCTCCGCGATCTCCGGGTCCGTGCGGCCCTCGTAGTAACGAAGGACCAGCATCGTCCGCTGGAGTTCGGGCAGCCGGGCCAGCGCCTGCCACAGGACGGCGCGCAGCTCGGTGCCGCGCATCGCGTCCGTGTCACCGGCGGTCTCCGGCAGTTCCTCGGTCGGGTATTCGTTCAGCTTGCGGCGGCGCCACGCGCTGATGTGCAGGTTGGTCATGGTGCGGCGGAGGTATCCGCCGACCGCCGCCTTGTCACTGATCCGGTCCCACGCCCGGTAGGTCGAGAACAGCGCGCTCTGCAGCAGGTCCTCGGCCTCGAAGCGGTCCCCGGTGAGGTGGTAGGCGGTGGCGTACAGGGAGGCGCGGCGCTCCTGGACGTAGGCGGTGAACTCCGCCTCCGACAGCGAGCGGCGCTCCCCCGAGTCCTCCCTGTACGCGGCTCCCCCGTGAGCCTTGTTGCCATCCCCCGTGTGTGCGTCGACCACCGTCATGTAACCGGTGTGCTGACGCCCGGTGCCGCGAGCGCACCCCCGCCCGCTCACGGCACCGGACTTCTCGGAACCCCGGTGCACGTCGTGCAGACGCGTGATCACTGCGCTGGTGCTGATGCCGTGCAGCGTGTTCATCTCGCGCCCCCCGTCGTGGACTTCCGGTGTGCGGCCCGCCGGTGGGGCGGGCTTCCTTGCCTGTGCCGAGAAGCTTGCCTCGGCACTTTCATCGCCGTGTCCGCCGACTGTCACAGGCCTGTCACAGGGGTCGGCCACCGGACGAGCACGGCTCGTACACAGGTGTCGGCGGTAGGCGCGGCGCTGATCTCGGCCCACAGGTCGAACCACGCCCCCCTCATGGGCCAGAATGAGCCCGTGCCTTCCCTGTTGCTGATCGAGGACGACGACGCCATCCGGACGGCCCTGGAGCTCTCACTGACGCGCCAGGGTCACCGCGTGGCGACCGCTGCCAGTGGTGAGGACGGTCTGAAGCTGCTGCGCGAGCAGCGGCCGGATCTGATCGTGCTGGATGTGATGCTGCCCGGCATCGACGGGTTCGAGGTGTGCCGGCGCATCCGGCGCACGGACCAGTTGCCGATCATCCTGCTGACCGCGCGCAATGACGACATCGACGTGGTCGTCGGGCTGGAGTCCGGCGCCGACGACTATGTCGTCAAACCGGTGCAGGGGCGTGTGCTCGACGCCCGGATCCGGGCCGTGCTGCGGCGTGGCGAGCGGGAGTCCAACGACGCGGCGTCGTTCGGCAGCCTCGTCATCGACCGCTCGGCGATGACCGTGACCAAGAACGGCGAGGACCTCCAGCTCACGCCGACCGAGCTGCGGCTGCTGCTGGAGCTGAGCCGGCGGCCGGGGCAGGCGCTGTCCCGGCAGCAGCTGCTGCGACTGGTGTGGGAGCACGACTACCTGGGTGACTCGCGGCTGGTGGACGCCTGTGTCCAGCGGCTGCGCGCCAAGGTCGAGGACGTGCCGTCGTCCCCGACGCTGATCCGTACCGTGCGGGGTGTCGGCTACCGGCTGGACGCGCCTCAGTGACACAGGCGCACCAAGGGGGGGCCCGCGGCTGGACCGGGGCGCGCAAGGGAGTTCTGTCGCGGCTGCGCTTCACCAGCCTGCGGCTGAGGCTGGTCGTCGTCTTCGGCCTGGTGGCCCTGACGGCCGCCGTGTCCGCGTCCGGCATCGCGTACTGGCTCAACCGCGAGGCCGTCCTCACCCGCACCCAGGACGCCGTGCTGCGCGACTTCGAGCAGGAGATGCAGAACCGGGCGGGCGCGCTGCCCGGGCGGCCGACGCAGGACGAGTTGCAGCACACCGCGGGCCAGATGGCGGGCAGCGACCAGCGCTTCAGCGTGCTGCTGGTCGCCCGCGACGCCGACGGCAGGACCGTCTACGGCAGCTCCGGCGGGCTGAGCGGCTTCTCGCTGCGGGACGTGCCGGCCTCGCTGCGCACGGCGGTGAACAAGACGCAGAAGGTCGACGGGGCCAACAAGCACCCGTACCACCTGTACTGGCAGCGGGTCATAGACCACGACACGCCGTATCTCGTGGCCGGGACGCGGGTGATCGGCGGCGGCCCGACCGGCTACATGCTCAAGTCGCTGGAACCGGAGGCGAAGGATCTGAACTCGCTCGCCTGGTCGCTGGGTATCGCCACGGGACTCGCGCTGATCGGCTCGGCGCTGCTCGCGCAGGCCGCCGCGACGACGGTGCTGAAGCCCGTGCAGCGGCTCGGGACGGCCGCGCGGCGGCTCGGCGAGGGCAAGCTGGACACCCGGCTCAGGGTGTCGGGCACCGACGAACTCGCCGATCTGTCCCGGACGTTCAACAACGCGGCCGAGGCGCTGGAGAAACGGGTCGCCGACATGGCCGCGCGGGACGAGGCGTCCCGGCGGTTCGTCGCGGACATGAGCCATGAGCTGCGTACGCCGCTGACCGCCATCACCGCCGTGACGGAGGTGCTGGAGGAGGAGCTGGAGGCGGAGACCGGGAGCATGGACCCGATGATCGAGCCCGCCGTGCGGCTGGTGGTCAGCGAGACGCGGCGGCTGAACGACCTGGTCGAGAACCTGATGGAGGTCACCCGCTTCGACGCGGGCACCGCCCGGCTCGTCCTGGACGACGTCGACATCGCCGACCAGATCACCGCGTGCATCGACGCCCGGGCCTGGCTGGACGCGGTCGAGCTGGACGCCGAGCGCGGCATCCACGCCCGCCTGGATCCGCGCCGCCTCGACGTCATCCTGGCCAACCTCATCGGCAACGCCCTCAAGCACGGCGGCTCCCCGGTGCGGGTCGTCGTCCGCGCGGACGACGACTCGCTCGTCATCGAGGTGCGGGACCACGGGCCCGGCATCCCCGAGGACGTGCTGCCGCATGTCTTCGACCGGTTCTACAAGGCCAGCGCGTCCCGGCCGCGCTCCGAGGGCAGCGGCCTGGGCCTGTCCATCGCCCTGGAGAACGCCCACATCCACGGTGGCGAGATCACCGCGGCCAACTCGGCCGACTCGGGCGCGGTGTTCACCCTGCGGCTCCCGCGCGGCACCTCCGCCTCGGCGGACCAGCCCGCCGAGGACGAAGAGGAGCCCGGGCCGGACGCCGACCGGAGCCAGGCCGAGGACTCGAAGGGGGATGCCTGATGACCAGCCGACGTCCACGAGCCCTGGCCCTGCTGGCCGGCCTGCCCGTGCTCGCCGTCCTGCTGGCCGGTTGCGGGATCCGGGCCACGGAGGTGCCGACGAACTTCGGGCCCGCGCCCTCGCGGGTGCAGTGTTCGCTGGCTGAGCCGGATGTGTCGACGCAGGCCGCGCGGGGGCTGCCGGTGCAGGTGTTCCTGCTGTGCGGGTCCTCGCTGGTGACCGTCGACCGGACCGTACGGGTCCCGGACGGCGCGGCCGACTCCGAGCGGCGCATGCTGGTGGCACAGGGCCTGCTGGACCAGCTCGCCGAGACCCCGTCGCCCGCCGAGAAGGAGGCCGGCTACAGCACGGACGTACGCGGCGGCATCACCGTGGGCGGGCCCTTGAAGGGCGACCCGGAGGACGCGCTGCGGCTGAGCACCGCGCCGGACAGCCTCACCTCGTACGCCCTGGCCCAGATCGTCTGCACCTTCTCCGACTCGGCCGCCGCCGAGGGCGACGGCTCCGTGGTCCTCGGCGGTCCCGGCCCCGAGTCCCCGCGCCGCTACGAGTGCACCGACGAGGTGCGGGCCCGCCCGGGCAGCACGGAACCGCCGTCCAAGGACGTGGCCGGCGAGTGAGGCTGCGGGCGGTCTCCGCCGGGCTGTGGCGCACGCCTCACAGGCCTCCCGGGGGGCATCCCGGAACCGATCCTGCCGGAGGCCGCGTCTAGGGGGGCGTGCAGCGTCAAGGCTCCATCGGCGGCAGCGCCGAGTTCCGCATCCGTGTGACAGGAGGTGTCCTCCTCGTCGCACACCTCGCGTTCGCCGCCTGGTTCACGTTGCGGCCCTTGGAGGTGCCCTGGGTGATGCCCGCCAATCTGCGGCCGTTCGCCGGGATCCGGGCCGATCTCGCCCTGGGCTGGC
Organism: Streptomyces sp. NPDC040589; assembly: GCF_055594445.1. Classification (NCBI taxonomy): domain Bacteria; kingdom Bacillati; phylum Actinomycetota; class Actinomycetes; order Kitasatosporales; family Streptomycetaceae; genus Streptomyces; species Streptomyces sp. NPDC040589. The sequence goes on from NZ_JBVIWP010000001.1 coordinate 920,981, forward strand.
CCGAGGCCGCCCGGCACATCGGCGAGAAGCTGGCCCTGCTCGCCCCGCTGGGCGTGCTGCTGCCGATGGTGAGCGGCAGGCTGGTCGTCTCGCCGCTGGCGTCCCTGCTGCGCGCCGTCGCGGCCGGTGCGCTGCTGTCGATGGGCATCGAGCTGTTGCAGACCGGCGTGCCCGGTCAGGTCGTGGATGTCGACTCGCTGTTCCTGAACACCGCGGGCGTGGCCCTCGCGCACCTCGCGCTGGTCCCCGCGGGCCGCTCCTGGCTGCGCCGCCGCTCCACCGCGCCCCTGGCCCGGGCGTCCCTCCCCCCGGAGGAGCAGGCTCAGGGTCGGACCCCGACGATTCCCAGGGTCGGGATCGCCCCGTGGAGCGACGCTTTGCCCCCTTCGTCTCCGTAGCGTGGGGTGCAGATGGGGTACTCGGACGAGAGACCTCGCACACCGACGCTGAAGGAGCCGCACATGTCCCGCCTCGCCCGCCCCACCCACGGCCGCATGATCGGCGGAGTGTGCGCCGCGCTGGCACGGCGCTTCGGCACCTCCACCACGACGATGCGGGTGATCTTCCTGGTCTCCTGCCTGCTGCCCGGCCCGCAGTTCCTGCTGTACATCGCGCTGTGGATCCTGCTGCCCTCGGAGGACAAGGTGCGGAACAAGGCACAGACGGCCTGGTGACCGCCCGCCGCTGAAACGCCGATGGGGCGCACCCTGTGTCCAGGGGTGCGCCCCATCGGCGTGTGCGTCCGCACGGGCGGGAGGGTCAGGCGAGCGGAATGCCGTTCACCGGGAGCCCGCCGAGCAGCTTGGGGGCCGGGCCGTTCGGGCCCTGGGCGAGCAGCTGCCCGGCGACCGGCTGGGCGGCGGCCAGACCGGTGCCGGCCAGGCTCTGCCCCTGGCCCACCGCCTCGCCCGTGCCCGCCGGCAGCGTCTGGGAGAGCTGCTCCGCCGGGAGCGCCTGGGTGACGCCCCCCAGCGCCTGGGTGGCGTCCGGGACGGCCGGGGCGGCGTTGGCGGCGCCCGCACCGGTGGCGGCGAAGGCGGCACCGAGAGCGGCGACACCGAGGGACTTGGCAGCAGACTGCTTCATGAAAACGCGTCCTCGCAATGGGATGACGGGGTGTGTGAGCGGTGCGGCGACCGTAATCACGCGGCACCGCCCGCCGCAAACATCGAAATGCGGACGGCTTGTGAACACCGTCCGCATTCCCTGTGCGCCATTTCCCGCCGGATCAGCCCTCCGAATCCACAGAGCCGCTGGTGGAGGCGGTCTGCCGGAACAGCCATTCGGATTTCAGCTCGGCGTATCCCGGCTTGATCACGTCATTGATCATGGCCAGTCGTTCATCGAAAGGAATGAACGCTGATTTCATCGCATTGACTGAGAACCACTGCATGTCGTCGAGCGTGTAACCGAACACCTCGACAAGGTGCTCGAATTCCCGGCTCATACTGGTGTGGGACATGAGGCGATTGTCCGTATTTACGGTGGCGCGGAAATGCAGCCGGCGCAGCAGCCCGATGGGGTGTTCGGCATAAGAGGACGCCGCCCCGGTCTGGAGGTTGGAGCTGGGGCACAGCTCCAGCGGGATGCGCTTGTCCCGGACGTACGAGGCGAGCCGCCCGAGTTCGACCCGGCCGTCCTCGTGGACCTGGATGTCGTCGATGATCCGCACGCCGTGCCCGAGCCGGTCGGCGCCGCACCACTGGAGGGCCTGCCAGATGGACGGCAGCCCGAAGGCCTCGCCGGCGTGGATGGTGAAGTGGTTGTTCTCGCGCTTCAGGTACTCGAAGGCGTCCAGGTGCCGGGTGGGCGGGTAGCCGGCCTCGGCACCGGCGATGTCGAACCCCACCACTCCCAGGTCCCGGTGGCGGTTGGCGAGTTCGGCGATCTCCAGGGCGCGGGCCGCGTGCCGCATGGCGGTGAGCAGGGCGCCGACGCGGATGCGGTGGCCGTTCTCCCCGGCGCGCCGCTCCCCTTCCCGGAAGCCCTCGTTGACGGCCTCGACCACCTCTTCGAGACTCAGCCCGCCCTCGAGGTGCTGCTCGGGGGCGTAGCGCACCTCGGCGTAGACGACGCCGTCCTCGGCGAGGTCCTCGGCGCACTCGGCGGCGACCCGGACCAGGGCGTCGCGGGTCTGCATGACGCCGACGGTGTGGGAGAAGGTCTCCAAGTACCGCTCCAGGGAACCGGAGTCGGCGGCCTCGCGGAACCAGATGCCGAGCTTCTCCGGGTCGGTCTCGGGGAGCTGGGTGTAGGCGTTCTCGCGGGCGAGTTCGACGATCGTGGCGGGGCGCAGGCCGCCGTCGAGGTGGTCGTGCAGCAGAACCTTGGGCGCCCGGCGGATCTGGTCCGGTGTCGGGGTGTTCGCGATGGTCTGGCTCGTCATTTCCGCACTCTAACTCCTACGCGCGTAGATGGCGCCTCTTCGGCCCCTTTACGTTTTCGTCGATACGTAACGGTGACCCCGGGGACGGGTTGAATACACCCGCGCTTCTGACACTGTTCTGTCATGGCACACCAAGCGACGCCGGTTCGCAGGGCCCGGCTGGGCAGGACACTCGGTCCGGAGCCGACGGCGGTGAGCGGCGTGGTGCTGCTGCTGCCGGGTGGGGACGAGATCTCCGGCCGCAGACCGTCGCCCATGCTGGCGACCGCCTCCGTACGCGCCCTGGGGCGACGGCTGGCCCGCGCGGGCCGGGACGAGGGTCTGGCCGCGCACGTGGTGCACTACCGCTACCGCGGCTGGAACGGCGGCGAGGCCAATCTCGCGGCGGATGCCGCCTGGGCGGCCGACGAGGTCGTACGGCGTTACGGGGACGTGCCCGTCTGCCTCGCGGGGACCGGCATGGGCGGCCGGGCCGGGCTGCGGGCGGGTGGGCACGAGGCCGTCAACTCCGTGCTGGCGCTGGCCCCCTGGCTGCCGGAGGAGGATGCGGCGGCGCCACCCGAACCGGTGAAGCAGCTGGTGGGGCGGCAGGTGCTGATCGTGCACGGCACGAACGACGAGCGGACGGATCCCGAGTTGTCGTTCCGGCTGGCGGCGCGGGTGAAGAAGGCGAATCGGGATGTGTGCCGGTTCGAAGTGCACGCGGATGGACACGGGTTGCATCAGTACCGGGATGAAGTGCTGGCGCTGGCCGAGGACTTCGTGATGGGTGCGGTGTTCGGGCGGGCGGTGTCCCGGCCTGTGCGGGATGCGTTCGCCGCGCCGCCGCCGTTGGGGTTGAGGATGCCGTTGGCCGCGGGATTTGGTTCTTCGTTGCGGCGGTAGCGCCGTTTGAGGTGCCTGTGAGTTTCGGAGTGCGGGTTGTGGGTGGTTCTCGCGCAGTTCCCCGCGCCCCTGACTAGGGCAGCAGGCTGCCTCTTCTTGAGAGCAGGAACCTTTTGAAGGCTGCCACCGGGGGTGTGTCCGGGTGGCCCTCCAGCCAGGCCACGCCGATTTCGCGGACTGCTCGGGGGGCCGTGACCGTCAGTTCCACGACCCCGGGGCGGGGGACGGCCGGTGGGGGCAGGAGGGCTACTCCCAGGCCCGCCGCCACCAGGCCTCGCAGGGTTTCCGCCTCCTCTCCCTCGAAGGCGATGCGGGGCTTGAAGCCCGCCTCCTGGCAGAGGTCGTCGGTGATGCGGCGCAGGCCGTAGCCGGGTTCGAGGGTGACGAAGGTTTCGTCGGCCGCTTCCGCGAGGCGGATGCGGCGGCGGGTGGCGAGGGAGTGGTCGGCGGGGACGACCAGGCGGAGTTTCTGTTCGTCGAGGCGGCGGGCCACCAGGCCGGGGGCGTCGGGGACGGGGGACGTCAGGCACAGGTCGAGTTCGCCGGCGCGGAGGCGTTCGAGCATGGCCTCGCCGTAGTTCTGGACCAGGCTGAAGCGGACGCGGGGGTGATCCGCGCGGAAGGCCTGGAGGAGGCCAGGGACGGTCTCGGCGCCCATGGTGTGCAGGAAGCCGAAGGCGACCTTTCCGGTGAAGGGGTCGGCGTCGGCCCGCACCTCCTCGGCGGCGCGCTCGACCTCGGCCAGGGCGCGCTCGACGGAGGTGAGGAAGGTGCGCCCGGCCGGGGTGAGGGAGACCGTACGGCCGTGGCGGGCGAAGAGGTCGACGCCAAGGTCCTGCTCCAGTCGGGCCATGGACCGGGAGAGGGTCGACTGCGGGACGTTCATCTCCTGGGCGGCGCGGGTGACGTGCTCGGTGCGCGCGACGCCGGCGAAGTAGGCGAGGCGGGGGGCGAGCACCTTCGACATCTCTGCCATGTCTTCTGTGTCACCGGATGGTGACAGGCGAGCCGCTGAACTGGATTGATGCACCATGGGAACGATTATCGCCGTTCCATGCATTGGACGGATCAGTGGGTGCGTACGTAATTTCGAAGCATGTCTCCCGCCAGTACCGGGGCGTCCACCACCGTGGGCGCCGATGTCTCTGTCCCTGCTTCCGACTCCCGTATGTCGCCGGGCGGGCCCGGCTACCGCCGGATGAGCCTCGCGCTCTTCCTCGCGGGTGTCGCGACCTTCGCGCTGCTGTACTCCACCCAGGCGCTGCTCCCGCTGATCTCCGGCGAGTTCGGGGTGGCGGCGAGCGACGCGAGCTGGACGGTGGCCGCCGCGACGGGCGGGCTGGCCCTGTTCGTGCTGCCGATGAGCGCCCTGTCCGAGCGTTACGGACGGCGTGCGGTCATGACGGGGTCGCTGGCCGTGGCCGTCACGATCGGTCTGCTGGTGCCCTTCGCCCCGTCGCTGGGCGTGCTGGTCGTGCTGCGGGCGCTCCAGGGCGCGGCCCTGGCCGGACTGCCCGCGTCGGCGACCGCGTACCTCGCGGAGGAGGTCAGCCCCAAGGCGCTGATCACCGCGATCGGGCTGTTCGTCGCGGGCAACAGCGTCGGCGGCATGAGCGGCCGGGTCATCACCGGCTGGGTCGCGCAGGAGTGGGGCTGGCGGGTCGCCGTCGGTGTCATCGGCGCGATCGCCGTCGCCTGCGCGGTGGCCTTCCGGGCACTGATCCCCGCCCCCAAGCACTTCAAGCCGGGCTCGCTGCGCCCGCGTGTGCTGGCCCGCACGGTCCGTGACCACCTGTCCAACCCGCTGCTGTGCCGGCTGTACGCGATCGGCGCGCTGTTCATGACGGTGTTCGGCGGCGTGTACACGGTCATCGGCTACCGCCTGACCGAGGCCCCGTTCTCGCTGCCCCAGGGCATCATCGGCTCGATCTTCCTGGTGTACCTGGTCGGTACGGTGTCGGCGTCGACCGCGGGCCGGCTGGTGGGCCGTATGGGCCGCCGGGGCGCGCTGTACGCGGCGGGCGGCACGACCGCCGCGGGCCTGCTGCTGTCCCTCGCCGGCTCCCTGCCGCTGATCCTGCTGGGCCTGGTCCTCATCACCGGCGGCTTCTTCGCTGGCCACGCGGTGGCCTCCTCGGCGGTCAGCAAGACGGCCACGACCGGCCGCGCGCAGGCCTCGGCGCTGTACCAGTCCGCGTACTACATCGGCTCCAGCGCGGGCAGCACGGTCGGCGCGATCGCCTTCCACGCGGGCGGCTGGGCCGGGACGGTCGGCGTCGGACTGCTGGCGGTGCTCGGCGTCGTGACGATCACGGTGTTCGGGACGCGGGCCGCTCGCCTGCAGCGGCGGCTGACCACGGCCGCCTGAGTCGTACGCCGGAGCATTCCCCCTGGTCGGGGCCGGTTGTCAGTGGGCACGGATAACGTCCGCGTCCGCTGACCACCGGACCGAGCAGGGGGATTTTTCATGGAGTTCCGCATCGACCGTACGGCGTTCGCCGAGGCCGTGGGCCGGTCGGTACGCGCGCTGCCCGCGCGGACGCCGGTGCCGGTGCTGGGCGGACTGCTGCTGGAGGCGGACGCGGGACGGCTGGCCGTGACGGGGTTCGACTTCGAGGCGGCGGTACGGGTGGAGGCCGACGCGGAGGTCGCGGTGCCCGGGCGGGTGCTCGTCCTGGGGCGGCGGCTGCTGGATGTGTGCAGGGTGCTGCCTGACGGGCCGGTGAGCTGTGCGCTGGAGGCGTCACGGTTCACGGTGGAGGCGGACGGTACGCGCTTCGGTCTCTCCACGCTGCCGCTCGCCGAGTACCCGGCCCTGCCGGCGGCGCCCGCGCCCTACGGCACGGTGGACGCCGCCGCGTTCGCGACCGCTGTCGCGCAGGTCGCGGTCGCCGCCGGACGGGACGACACGCTGCCGCTGCTGACGGGCGTCCAACTGCGCCTCGAAGACGGGGAGATGACGCTGTCCGCCTCGGATCGCTACCGGTATGCGGTGCGGCGGCTCGGGTGGAAGCCGGGGGTGGCGGCCGACGGGGTGGTGGAGGCTCTGCTGCCGTCGCGGCGGCTGCTGGATGTCGCGCGGTCGCTGGGGCGCTGCGGGGACGTGGTGATCGGGTGGGACCCGGCCGGTGGGGGCGGGCTGATCGGCTTCGAGGGCGGACCGACGCGGACGGCGCTGCGGCTCCTGGACGGGCGGCTGCCGGCGTACAAGTCGCTGTTCGGCATGGCGGGGGCGGCGGTCGCCGAGGTGGAGTGCGAGGGGCTCGCGGAGGCCGTGCGGCGGGTCGCGGTGGTGGCGGAGGCGAACAGTCCGGTGCGGCTGGACTTCTCGGCCGAGGGGTCCGTCGTGCTGCGCGCGGGCTTCGGGGACGACGTGGCGGTCCAGCGGCTGCCGGCCACGCTGAGCGGCGCCGAGGAGGTGCCGGTGGCCTTCAACCCGGCCTATCTGCTGGACGCGCTGACGTCGTTCGAGAGCTCCCGCGTGCGGCTGGAGTTGCTGGGGGCGGGGCAGCGGGCGCTGCTGCACGCCGTGCCGGGCGACGGAGCCGCGGTGACACACCGGCATCTGCTGATGTCGGTGAAGCAGCTGGTCTGAGGGCCCCTTCCACCTGCGCGTTCGTGCGCTCGGGGCGCCGTTGTCGGTGGGCTGCGGTAGCTTCCGAAGTGCTGGGCGCAAGGGCGCGTGACAGACATTCCGCAGGGGTGGGTGGACGATGACGAACGGCACGGCGACACCGACGGACCTGGACACCAGGCTGGAGGCACACCGCACCGAGCTGACCGGGTACTGCTACCGGATGCTCGGCTCCTCCTTCGAGGCCGAGGACGCGGTGCAGGACACGATGGTCCGCGCCTGGCGCAGCTACGACAAGTTCGAGGGCCGCTCCAGCCTGCGCTCCTGGCTCTACCGCATCGCGACGAACGTGTGCCTGGACATGCTGACCGCGGGCAACAAGCGCGCCAGGCCCATGGACCTCACCGATTCCACCCCGCTCGCCCGGGCGGCCCTCTCCCCCCGCCCGGACAACACCTGGCTGGAGCCCATGCCGGACGCCCGCGTGCTGCCCACGACCGAGGATCCGGCGGAGGCGGCGGTCGCCAAGGAGTCGGTGCGGCTCGCCTTCATGGCCGCCCTGCAGCAACTGCCGGCCAAGCAGCGGGCGGTGCTGATCCTGCGCGAGGTCCTGGCCTGGAAGGCCAGCGAGGTCGCCGAGCTGCTGGACACCTCGGTGGCGTCGGTCAACAGCGCCCTCCAGCGGGCCCGCGCCACGCTGGCCGAGCGGCAGGAGCCGGGCGCCGACGCGGTCGTGTCCGACCCGCTGGACGAGGACCAGCAGAAGCTGCTGGACCGCTATGTGGCGGCCTTCGAGGGCTACGACATGACGGCGCTGACCTCGCTGCTGCACGAGGACGCGGTCATGACGATGCCGCCGTTCGACCTGTGGCTGACCGGCGTCGACGACATCACCGGCTTCATGACCACGCTCGGCGCGCCCTGCGCGGGCTCCCGGCTGGTGCCGGTCGAGGTCAACGGGCTGCCGGGGTTCGCCCAGTACAAGCCCGACCCTGAGGGCGGCGGCTTCATGCCGTGGGCGGTCCAGGTGCTGGAGATCTCAGACGGCCGGATCACCGGGTTCCACTGCTTCCTCGACACCAAGCGCTGGTTCCCGCTCTTCGACCTGCCCCTCCGTCTCGAAGCGGAGACCGACCAGGTCGAGCAGAGCGCCTAGGGCCGGGTCGGGATCGCGGAGCCTGATCCGGCCTCCCGCCCGGCGGGCGGCGAGCTGGAGCCGCGCCAGCAGGTCGACGGCGGCGAGGCCCGGTGGCCCCAGGCCCCCGACATCGCACACCACGACCCGGGCACCGCTGGTGTGCAGCAGCGCCCGTACGTCGTCGCTCAGCCCGCTCACCTCGTCCCGGGTGACGGGGCCGGGCAGCACGAGCACGGGGGGTGTCATGGCGTCCACGATCGGTAGACCGGGCGGGCGGCCGTAACTCATCGCGACGGTCCTTCCTGTCGGCGCGCCGCAAAGATCACATTGACCGGGACATGGCCTTCCCCGGAGGGTTGGCTGTATGCCCCATGCACCTGCCCCTCCCGCGCTGCCTGATGCTCTCTTCGCCGGTGAGGGGGCGTCGTGCAGGGGGTGCTGAGCGGGTTCGCGGTCATCGCCGTGGTCATCGGGGTGGGGTACCTGATCGGCCGCCGGGGCTACCTGGGGGACGGGGGCCGCGAGGTCCTGACCAAGCTGGCCTTCCATGTGGCGTCCCCGGCGCTGCTCTTCACGACGCTCGCGCGGGCCGACCTGTCGGTGATCTTCTCCGACCGGCTGCTGGTCACGGCGATGAGTACGGCGGCTGCGGCGGGGGTCTTCGTGGCGGTGGGTGCCGTGCGCGGGTGGGGCGTGGGCCGGACGACGGTCGGCGCCCTGTGCTCCAGCTACGTCAACTCGGGGAACCTCGGCATCCCGATCGCCGTGTACGTCCTGGGCGACGCGTCGCTGGTCGCGCCGGTGCTGCTGTTCCAGCTGGTCGCCGTCACACCGGTGGCGCTGACGGTCCTGGACCTGGCGACCGTCTCGGACGAGGACAAGCGCCCCCTGTGGCAGAGCCTGCTCACCCCGCTCCGCAACCCGATAGCGCTGGGCTCCCTGGCCGGGGTGGCGGCATCGGCGGCCGGCCTCCACGTCCCCGGTCCCCTGATGGATCCCCTCACCCTGATCGGCAACATGTCGGTCCCGGCCGTCCTCCTCGCCTTCGGCATCTCCCTGCGCGGCAGCACGCTCCCGCTGCGCGGCGCGGAACGAGCCCCCGTCCTCCTCGCCGTCGCCCTCAAGGCCATCGCCCAGCCCCTGATCGCCTGGTCCCTGGCAGCGGGCGTCTTCGGCCTCCACGGAGCGTCTCTGCTCGACGTGGTGGTGACGTCCGCCCTGCCGGCCGCGCAGAACCTGTTCACGTACGCGAGCAGTTACCGGGTGGGCGAGGTGCTGGCGAGGGAGGCGATTCTGTTGTCGACGGTGTTGGCGGTGCCGGTGCTTGTGGTGGTGGCGGCGTTGCTGGGGTGAGTCACTTGTCGGGGAACTCGCGGGTGTCGAGTTCGAGGCCGAAGGGGTCGGGCAGCGTGATGCGATCTCCGAATTTGCCCTCATCCAGAACCCGGTAGACCTCCCCTCGCGGTTCGCCGTAGAGCGTAACGGCAGGACCTCCGGGGGCCCAGCCGTCGATGAGCAGGTACAGCGGAACACCGGCCTGGGCATAACCGGCGGCTTTCTTGATCCGGTCGTGGCTCGCATTCCCCTTCGTGATCTCGACAATGAGTTCTGCGGCAGCCGCTGGGATGAAGTGACCGCCCTCGTCACGCAGCACCTGCCTGGGGGCGACTGCGAGGTCGGGGATGTAGAGCCCGTCACGAGACGGGACCGCCGTACCCAGGGTCTGGTAGATGCCCCAGTGCCTAGGGATGACCTCGTACAGGACTCGCTGAACCAGGTCAGCGATGTCGTTGTGGGCATTGGACGGCGGTGGCGCCACGGTGACGATCCCCTCGATGATCTCCACCTTGCAGCCCTCGGGTGCGTCCGTCTCCTGCCAGATCCGAACGAGGTCGTCCCACTCGTGGCCGTTGGCAGCCGAATGGTCGACGGTGAGTGCGCTCATGGCGGTTCTCCAATCAGTGCGTCACCGATCCCAGCATGCCGAACGGGACCGGCGGAGGTCCACCGATCCCGTTCACCCGAAAGGGAATTCCCCTGGTCAGGCGATGCGCTCCAGTACCACCGGAGACGCCGTGAAGTCAGTCCCCGGCGCGGCGATGTCGTAGGAGCCCTCGACCGACTGGAGTGCGTAGTCGAAGCGCTCGGGCGTGTCCGTGTGGAGGGTGAGGAGGGGCTGGCCCTCGGTCACCGTGTCGCCCGGCTTGGCGTGCATCTCAACGCCCGCGCCCGCCTGGACCGGGTCCTCCTTGCGGGCGCGGCCGGCGCCGAGGCGCCAGGCCGCGACGCCGATGTCGTAGGCGTCGAGGCGGGTGAGGACGCCCGAGGCCGGGGCCTTGATCACGTGCTGCTCACGGGCCACCGGCAGCTCCGCGTCCGGGTCGCCGCCCTGGGCCGCGATCATGCGGCGCCAGACGTCCATCGCGGAGCCGTCGGCCAGGGCCTTCGCCGGGTCGGCGTCCCGGATGCCCGCCGCGTCCAGCATTTCGCGGGCCAGGGCCAGAGTCAGTTCCACGACGTCCGCGGGACCGCCGCCCGCCAGGACCTCCACCGACTCGCGGACTTCCAGGGCGTTGCCGGCGGTGAGGCCGAGCGGGGTCGACATGTCCGTCAGGAGGGCGACCGTCTTCACGCCGTGGTCCGCCCCCAGGCCGACCATGGTGGAGGCCAGTTCGCGGGCGTCGGCCAGGGTCTTCATGAAGGCGCCCGTGCCGACCTTGACGTCCAGGACCAGGGAGCCCGTGCCCTCGGCGATCTTCTTCGACATGATCGAGGAGGCGATCAGGGGGATCGCCTCGACGGTGCCGGTGACGTCGCGGAGTGCGTAGAGCTTCTTGTCCGCGGGGGCCAGACCGTCGCCCGCCGCGCAGATCACCGCGCCGGTGGTGTCGAGGACGTTCAGCATCTGCTCGTTGGAGAGCAGGGCCCGCCAGCCGGGGATGGACTCCAGCTTGTCCAGCGTGCCGCCGGTGTGGCCGAGACCGCGGCCCGAGAGCTGGGGTACGGCGGCGCCGCAGGCGGCGACCAGGGGGGCCAGCGGGAGTGTGATCTTGTCGCCGACGCCGCCCGTGGAGTGCTTGTCGGCCGTCGGACGGGACAGGGACGAGAAGTCCATGCGCTCGCCGGAAGCGATCATCGCGGCGGTCCAGCGGGCGATCTCACGGCGGTTCATGCCGTTGAGCAGGATGGCCATCGCGAGGGCGGACATCTGCTCGTCGGCCACCTCCCCGCGGGTGTACGCGTCGATGACCCAGTCGATCTGCTCGTCACTGAGCTCGCCGCGGTCCCGCTTGGTGCGGATGACGGAGATGGCGTCCATGGCCATGGCTTGGGCTTCCTTCCGAGGATTTCCAGAAGCCGTACGGCCCCTCCTGAGCGACTCGGAGGGGCCGTACGGGAATGACTACTTGCTGAGGTGGCCGGGGCCGAAGGCCTGGGGCAGCATCGCCGACAGCGGCAGGATGCCCTCCGGGGTCTCCAGCAGCAGGTCCGGGCCGCCGAACTCGTACAGCAGCTGGCGGCACCGGCCGCACGGGACGAGCGGGCCGCCGTCGCGGTCGACGCAGGTGAAGTGCGTCAGACGGCCGCCGCCGGTGTTGTGCAGCTCCGACACCAGTCCGCACTCGGCGCACAGGCCGAGGCCGTACGAGGCGTTCTCGACGTTGCAGCCGGAGATGATCCGGCCGTCGTCGACCAGGGCGGCCACGCCCACCGGGTAGCCGGAGTACGGGGCGTACGCCCGGGACATGGCGTCCCGGGCCACCGCGCGCAGCTTCTCCCAGTCGACGGCCGGGCCGGCGCCGGTCACTTGCCCTGTCCCTTCCGGTACGGCATGCCGTTCGCCTTCGGCATCCGCAGACGCTGCGCGGACAGGGCGAGCACCACCAGGGTGATGACGTACGGCGTGGCGGAGACGACCTGGTTCGGGACCTCGTCGGTGGTCGCGTACCAGGCGAACACCAGGCCTCCGACGACCAGGGTGATCACGGCCTGGACGTACTTCTTGCGGACCACCAGCCAGATGGCGCCGATGAGCAGCAGGAGCGCGCCGAGCAGCAGCAGGGCGTGGACGTTGGCCGAGCCGCCGCGCAGGTTGAGGCTGTCGGTGTAGCCGAACAGGCCCGCGCCGATGGCGAGGCCGCCGGGCATCCAGTTGCCGAAGATCATCGCGGCGAGGCCGATGTACCCGCGGCCGCTGACCTGGCCCTCCAGGTAGAAGGGGTTGGCCACGATGGACAGGAAGGCACCGCCGAGGCCGGCCAGACCGCCGGAGATGATCACGGCGATGTACTTGTACTTGTAGACGTTGACGCCGAGGGACTCGGCGGCGACCGGGTTCTCGCCGCAGGAGCGCAGCCGCAGGCCGAAGGCGGTGCGCCACAGGATCCACCAGGTGGCGGGGATCAGCGCGATGGCGATCAGGGTCAGCCAGGAGACGTTGGTGACCAGGCCGCCGAGCAGGCCGGCGATGTCCGAGATCAGGAACCAGCCGTGGGCGTTGAGGTCCCGCAGGGCGTCGGAAAGGCCCGGCACCGTGAAGTTGCCGAGGGAGTCCACCGCCGGGGACTGCTTGGCGGAGCCGCCGGTGTGGCCCTCGAAGGCGAGGGGCGCGAGGTAGCGGGTGGCGCCGAGGGCGAGGATGTTGATGGCCACACCGGAGACGATGTGGTTGACGTTGAAGGTGACGGTGACGAAGGCGTGCAGCAGGCCGCCGATCGCGCCGCCCGCGATGCCCACCAGGACACCGGTCCACGGGCCCCACTGGAATCCGGCCCAGGCGCCGAACCAGGTGCCGAGGATCATCATGCCCTCGAGGCCGATGTTGACCACGCCCGCGCGCTCGGCCCACAGGCCGCCGAGACCGGCGAGGCCGATCGGCACGGCGAGCTGGAGCGCGGTGGACATCTGGCTGACGTTGGTGATGCCGTCGGCGCCGGTGATGATGCGGACGATCGAGGTCAGCGCCAGGCCGCCGGCGATGACCAGCAGCAGGACGGGCCACGACAGCCGGCGGCCGGTGGGCGCCGCGGGCTGCAGCGTGGGCTGGTTGAGGTCGGTCACGGTGGTCATCGGCCAGCCACCTCCTTCGTGGTGTTGTGGGTGCCGAGGACGTGACCGGCGGCCAGTTCGGCGCCGACCCGGCGCTGCTGACGGCGCAGGCCCCATTCGCGGACGGCCTCGTAGGAGACGACGACCGAGAGCACGATCAGGCCCTGCATGATGACCGCGATCTCCTTGTCGTAGCCGTGGAAGTCCAGTTCGGGCGAGGCCTTGTCGAGCCAGGCCCACAGCAGGGCGGCGAAGGCGATGCCGACCGGGCTGTTGCGGCCGAGCAGGGCGATGCCGATGCCGAGGAAGCCGATGCCGGTGGGGAAGTTCAGGCTGTAGGTGTGGGTGTCGCCGAGCAGGATCGGCAGGCCGGCCAGCCCCGCGAGGCCGCCGGAGAGCAGCATGGCGGTCAGCACCATGCGCTTGGGGTCGACACCGCTGGCCGCGGCCGCGGTCGACGAGGCGCCGGAGGCGCGCAGGTCGAAGCCGAAGCGGGTGCGGTTGAGGACGACCCAGTAGCCGATGCCGAGCAGGACGGCGAGCAGGACCAGGCCGTAGATCTCGCCGGCCGCGCCCATGCCGATGCCGGGGATCCAGCCGGACTCGTGCATCTCGCCGGTGGTGTTGTTGTTGCCGACCTTCACGCCGAAGACGTCCGGCAGCCACAGGTAGGCGATCACCGAGGTGGCGATCGCGTTGAGCATGATCGTGGCGACGACCTCGCTGACGCCACGGGTGACCTTGAGGACACCGGCGATGCCGGCCCAGAAGGCGCCGGTGAGGACGGCGGTCAGGAGCAGCAGCGGCACCTGGATCGCGGCCGGCATGCTCACGTGGGCGCCGACGACGGCGGCCATCATGGCGGCGAGCTGGTACTGGCCGTCGACGCCGATGTTGAACAGGTTCATCCGGAAGCCGATGGCCACCGCGAGCGCCGCGATGTAGTACATCGACGCCTGGTTGATGATCAGCACCTGGATGTCCGAGAAGCCGAGCTGCTCAAACATCAGGGCGAACGGCTCGATGGGGTTCTTGCCCGACGCGACCAGCACGATCGCGATCAGGACGAAGGCCACGGCGAGCGCGATGACCGGCCCGGCCACCGCGAGGAGCACGCGCTCCTTGTCGAACTTCTTCATCAGCGGGCCTCGTCTTCCGGAGACTCGGGGGCGTCGGCCTTCGAGATCTCGGGGGTCTCGTCGTGCTCGAGGTGTCCGGTCGCGGCACCGGTCATGGCCGAGCCGAGCTCCTCGGGGGTGATGGTGGCCGGGTCGGCGTCCGCGACCAGCCGGCCGTTGTAGATCACGCGCAGGGTGTCGGACAGGCCGATCAGCTCGTCCAGGTCGGCGGAGATCAGCAGCACGGCCAGGCCCTCACGGCGGGCCTCGCGGATGTGGTCCCAGATGGCGGCCTGGGCGCCGACGTCCACGCCCCGGGTGGGGTGGGCGGCGATGAGGAAGCGGGGCTTGTGGCTCATCTCCCTGCCGACGATGAGCTTTTGCTGGTTGCCGCCGGAGAGGGAGGCGGCGGTGACGTCGATGCCGGGGGTGCGGACGTCGTACGCCGTCACGATCCGGCGGGTGTCCTCCTGGGCGGCCTTCGGGTCCAGCCAGACGCCCTTGGCGAGGGGCTTCTCGGTGACGTGACCGAGGATGCGGTTCTCCCAGAGGGGGGCCTCCAGGAGGAGGCCGTGGCGGTGGCGGTCCTCGGGGATGTAGCCGATGCCCTGCTCGCGGCGCCTGCGGGTGGGCCAGGCGGTGATCTCCTCTTCGACGAGGGTGATCGTGCCGGAGTCGGCGTGCTTCAGGCCGATGATCGCGTCGACCAGCTCGGTCTGGCCGTTGCCCTCGACACCGGCGATGCCGAGGACCTCGCCCGCGTGGATGGTGAAGGTGATGTCGTCGAGCAGGGCCTTGCCGCCGGGGGCCGCCAGGCGCAGCCGGTCGACGGTGACGACCGGACGGTCGGTGACCGTGGACTCGGCCGTCTCGGGCGTGGGCAGTTCGCTGCCCACCATCATCTCGGCGAGCTGGCGCGGGGTGGTCTCGGCGGGGACGGCCGTGCCGACGGTGGTGCCGCGGCGGATGACGGTGATCTCGTCGGCGACGGAGAGCACTTCGCCGAGCTTGTGCGAGATGAAGATGACCGACAGGCCCTCGGACTTGAGTTCGCGCAGGTTGGCGAAGAGGGCGTCGACCTCCTGCGGCACCAGGACGGCCGTGGGCTCGTCGAGGATCAGCGTGGTGGCACCGCGGTAGAGGACCTTGAGGATCTCCACGCGCTGGCGGGCGGCGACGCCGAGTTCCTCGACGAGGAGGTCGGGCTTGACGTCGAGGCCGTAGCGCTCGGAGAGCTCCTTGATCTTGCGGCGGGCCTTGGCGCCGATGCCGTGGAGCTTCTCGCTGCCGAGCACCACGTTCTCGAGGACCGTGAGGTTGTCGGCGAGCATGAAGTGCTGGTGGACCATGCCGATGCCGCGGACGATGGCGTCGGCCGGCGACGAGAAGCTGACCTGCTCGCCGTCGACGGCGATGGTGCCCTCGTCCGGCTTCTGCATGCCGTAGAGGATCTTCATCAGCGTCGACTTGCCCGCGCCGTTCTCGCCGACGAGGGCGTGGACGGTGCCCTTGCGGACGCTGAGGTGGATGTCGTGGTTGGCCACGACGCCGGGGAAACGCTTGGTGATCCCGGCGAGTTCGACGGCGGTCACCGATTCGTTGACCGCCGCTCCGGCCGGAGGGCTGCTGGACGCGTTGATAACGCACTCTCCTGGGGACGGGGGTCGTCTACGCGCGTAGCGCCCCTACGGCAAACAAAGGGGCCGGCGCCCCGCGACAACGGGGCACGAGGAGCAGCCTCCCCGCACCCCGCCCCGCGGACGCGACCCCCGGGGGTCACTGCCTGCTCGAGGCAGTAAGTCGTCAGCTGCTCTTGACCTTGATCTCGCCGCTGATGATCTTCTCCTTGGCCGTCTTGATGGCTTCCTGAAGCTCGGCGTCGTCCGCGAACTTCGGGTTGGAGTCCGAGAGGCTCACCTCGCCGGTCTTCAGATCGCCACGAACGATACCGGTCTCGGGCTTGCCGTCCTCGACCGACTTCGCAAGGCTGTACACCGCCTTGGCGACGTCCTTCATCGCCGAGGTCAGGATGAAGTCCTTGTACTTGGCGAGAGCGGCCTGCTCGTACTGGTCGGAGTCGACGCCGATCGCCCACACCTTCTTGGCGGCGGCGGCCTCGATCACGCCCTGACCGGACAGACCGGCGGCCGCGTAGACCACGTCGGCCTTCTTCTCGATCTGGCCCTCGGCGGCCGTCTTGCCCTTGTCGGGGCTGGCGAAGCCGCCCTCCTCGGCCGTCTGCGTCAGGTACTGGGAGAGCACCTTGACCTTCGGGTCGGTGTCCTTGACGCCCTGCGCGAAGCCCGCCTGGAACTTGTGGATCAGCGGGATGTCCACACCGCCGACGAAGCCGACGACCTTCGACTTGGTGCTCTTGGCGGCGGCGACACCGGCGAGGTAGGAGGCCTGCTCCTCGTTGAAGACCAGGTCGGCGACGTTCTTGGTGTTGATCGTGGCGTCGTCGACGATGCCGAAGGTGGTGTCCGGGAACTTCTCCGCGGCGCCCTTGACGGCCGAGGCGTACGCGTAGCCGACGCCGATGACCGGGTTGTGGCCCTGCTTCGCCAGCGAGACCAGCCGCTGCTCCTTGTCGGCGTCGGTCTCGCCCTCGGTGGGCTCCACGTCGGCCGTCTCGTAGCCGAAGTCCTTCTGCGCCTTCTCCAGGCCCGCGTACGCGGCGTCGTTGAAGGACTGGTCGCCCTTGCCGCCGACGTCGTACGCGATGGCGAGGCCCTTGTTCCCCTTCGAGTCCGACGATCCGGCAGAGGTCGAGGTGCTGCCGCAGGCGGAGAGTGCGAGGGCCAGGGAAGCGGTCGCTGCGCCTGCGACCGTGATCCGGGAAATCCGGCGCATGTGTGGGGCTCCTGTCGTACAACGCGCCGGGGTCGGTTCAGCTTCGGCGCTGGTTTCGCCGCAGATTAACGCGCGTAGACCTGCCTGAAAACCCCTTCTGTCCACCTTGTTATGCGCCCGTGCCCAAGCCATGCCCGCGCCTTGGCCCGGGCGTTGCCGACCGCGAACGAGGGGTGGCGCTGGGTGATCCGTCCCCTGGGAACGCCGGAGAGGGCGGGCACCCCGGGGTGCCCGCCCTCTGCGGCTGTCGCAGACCGGTATCGCTACTCGGTTTTGACCTTGATGGAGCCGTCGATGATGCCCTTCTTGGCCTTGTCCACGGCGTCCTTGAGTCCCGCGACCTTGCCGTACTCCGGGTTCGCCTCGGAGACTCCGACGCCGTTGACCTTCAGGTCGAAGGTCTGGGTGCCGGTCAGCGGCTTGCCGCTGTCGACGGACTTGGCCAGCGCGTAGACGGCGCCGCCGACGTCCTTGAGGGCGGAGGTGAGGATGTACTGCTTGTACGCGGCGAGGGGGGCCTGCTTGTACTGGTCGGAGTCGACGCCGATCGCCCAGACCTTCGCCTTGGCGGCGGCCTCGATCACGCCCTGGCCGGAGAGACCGGCCGCCTGGTAGACGACGTCGGCCTTCTTCTCGATCTGGCCCTCGGCAGCGGCCTTGCCCTTGTCGGGGCTGGCGAAGCCGCCCTCCTCGGCCGTCTGCGTCAGGTACTGCGACAGGACCTTCACCTTCGGGTTGGTGTCCTGCACGCCCTGCTTGTAGCCGGCCTCGAACTTGTGGATCAGCGGGATGTCCACACCGCCGACGAAACCGACGGTGTTCGACTTGGTGACCTTGGCGGCGGCGACACCGGCGAGGTACGAGGCCTGCTCCTCGGCGAAGACGAGGGAGGCGACGTTCTTGCCCTCGACCACGGAGTCGACGATGCCGAAGGTGGTGTCCGGGTACTTGGCGGCCACGGCCTTCATCGCCGGGCCGTAGGCGTAGCCGACGCCGATGACCGGGTTGTAGCCCTGCTTGGCCAGCGAGACCAGCCGCTGTTCCTTGTCGGCGTCGGTCTCGCCCTCGGTGGGCTCGATGTCGGCCGTCTTGTAGCCGTACTCGGCCTTGGCCTTCGTCAGGCCGGCGTAGGCGGCGTCGTTGAAGGACTGGTCGCCCTTGCCGCCGACGTCGTAGGCGATGGCGAGACCCTTGTCGTCCTTCGCGTCACTGCTGCCGCTCTCACTGCTGGTGCTGCCGCAGGCCGTGGCGACGAGCCCGAGCGACGCGACCCCCACCGCGACGCGGGTCAATCTGGAAATCCGACGCATCTTGAAGTTCCCCATTCTCCAAAGCCCCGCAGTGGGTGCTCAGTGCGGCGCACATTAACGCGCGTAGACACCCTTGGGAACGGTTCGCAGTGGGGCCGTTATCCATTCGTGCCGATGGCCGGTTACGTCCTTGTGAACCACGGGAGCGAACGGGGCCGAAAGGTGCGCCGCGGGCACGGCGCGAGCCTGTTCGACACGCGCCGTTCCTTTGCCCTCGTCGGGAGTCCTTTTCGGAGATCCAGGGCTGTCCTAACGGAGGCCGTTGACCAGGGCCGCCGCCGTGAAGAGTTCCACGCCGACCGTGATCGCCGACTCGTCGACGTCGAAGTCGCCCTGGTGGAGGTCGCGTACGTGGCGCTCGCCGGGGACACGGACGCCCAGTCGGGCCATGGCGCCGGGGACGTGCTCCAGGTACCAGGAGAAGTCCTCGCCGCCGAGGCTCTGCTCGGTGCCCAGGACGGAGTCGACCCCGCGACGGGCGATCATGGCGTCGCGCAGCAGTTCGGTCACGCCGGGCTCGTTGACGACGGGCGGCACGCCGCGCACGTAGTTGATCTCCGACTTGGCGCGGTACAGGTTGGCGATCTCGTCGATCGCCGCGACCACGACGTCGGGGGCCTGCCGCCACGCCTCGATGTCGAGGCACCGCACCGTGCCGGAAAGCTCGGCGTGCTGCGGGATCACGTTCGGCGCGTGCCCCGACTCGACGCGGCCCCAGGTGATGGCGAGCCCGCTGCGGCTGTCGAAGCGCCGGCCGACCAGGGCGGGTACGTCGGTGACGACGCGGGCGGCCGCGGTGACCAGGTCGGTCGTGAGGTGGGGGCGCGCGGTGTGGCCGCCCGGGCCGTCGAGGGAGATCTCCAGCCGGTCGCAGGCGGAGGTGATGGGACCCTCGCGGAGTCCGATCTTCCCCGCGTCCACCCGGGGGTCGCAGTGCACGGCGATGATCGCGCCGACCCCCTCCAGCGCCCCGCACTTGATGACGTCGGCGGCGCCGCCGGGCAGCACCTCCTCGGCGGGCTGGAAGATCAGCCGGACGGGGCGGGGCAGCCTGCCCTGCTTGTGCAGGTCGGCGAGGACCAGGCCGGCGCCGAGGACGGCGGTGGTGTGCACGTCGTGGCCGCAGGCGTGGGCGCGGTCGGGCACGGTCGAGCGGTACGGGCACTCGGCCTTGGTGTCCGGGATGGGCAGGCCGTCGATGTCGGCCCGCAGGGCGAGCATGCTGGGGCCTCCGTCCCACTGCTCGCCCTCTACGCCGATGTCACAGACGAGTCCGGTTCCTACGGTGAGTACGCGCGGTTTGAGGCCGGCCCGCTCGAGCCGCTCCTTGATCGCGGCCGTCGTGCGGAACTCCTGGTTGCCCAGCTCCGGGTGCATATGCATGTCGCGTCGGAACGCGATGAGCTCTGCGCGCAGGGCGTCGGGCAGCGCGCCGGGAAGTACGGCTTCGCCGGGAAGATCGACCTCGGACTCCAGTGACATCAATTGCTTCACCCTCTGAAGGGTAGGGCGCCAGGGCGGTCGGCTGACCCTCGATCAACAAAACTTCAACCCGTTAGGGGAAGAAAATATGACCGCCGGACGTATAGCTATCAAGTGAGATGGGTAAGCTCGCCCGCCTTTTGGGCCGAGCCGGTCACCGCACCCGCGGAGTGTGATATTGGCCACACCTCCGTCACGACTCCGGTACCCAACCATCCTCTCCACGGATACCACGCCCCGCGCGGGGAACACTGTCTTGTTCATCTCACTGACGCACGGCCCCGATAGTGTGCGGCCCGTGCGCGCCGACAGCCCCGAGTTCCTCACAGCCACCCAGGC
Organism: Streptomyces sp. NPDC040589; assembly: GCF_055594445.1. Lineage (NCBI taxonomy): Bacteria > Bacillati > Actinomycetota > Actinomycetes > Kitasatosporales > Streptomycetaceae > Streptomyces > Streptomyces sp. NPDC040589. Next base: position 941,115 of record NZ_JBVIWP010000001.1, read on the forward strand.
CTCGTACGACGCCATCGCGGAGGCCTATGCCGCCGGGTTTCCCGACAGCCTGGCCGGAAGACCGCTGGAGCGGGCGCTGCTCACGGCCTTCGTGGATCTGGTCCGGGCGCCCGGGGCGTCTGCGCGGCCCCCGGTGGCGGACATCGGCAGCGGCCCCGGGTACGTCGCGGCCCGGCTGCACGGACTCGGGCTGCCGGTGTTCGGGGTCGACGTCTCGCCCCGCATGGTGGCCCTGGCCCGCCGGGCGCACCCGGAGCTGAGGTTCCACGTCGGTTCGATGACGGCCCTGGACCTGCCGGACGAGACGCTCGGCGGCATCGTCGCGCTCTACTCGATCATCCATGTGCCGGACGATCATCTGCCGACGGTCTTCGCCGAGTTCCACCGCGTACTCCTGCCGGGCGCACCGCTCCTGCTCGGCTTCCAGTCCGGCGACGAGGACGGGCATCTCCGCCTCACCGAGCGCTTCGGCAGCCCGATCTCGCTCGACTACTACTGGCGCACCCCGGACACCGTCGTGACCGCCCTCACCCAGGCCGGACTGCGTCTCCACGCCCGTGTCCTGCGCGAGCCGGAGGGCGAGGAGAAGCATCCCCGCGCGTTCCTGCTGGCCCACCGGCCGGGTCCTGCCGGGGCGTGAGCCGGTCGCGGTCGGGGGGCCGGGCCTGAGACGCCTGGTTGTGCCTCGGCGGGTACGTGGGTCCGCCGGTCGACCCGTCGCTGCGCCCCGGTCGGGGCATGGATCCGTGCGGGTCGCGCTGTGAACAGCCGCGGTCGGCGTGTGAGTGCGCCCCCGGTCGGACGTCGGAAGCCGCTTCGGTGGGCGCCGGTCGGCGTAGGTCCGCACCGGGTCGGAGCAGGGGTCCGCACCGGGTAGGAGCAGGGGTCCGCCCCGGTCGAGGCGCCAGCCCGCCGTAAGGCCTGAGACCGTCGCCGCCCGGCCAGCCAGATCCGGCAGGTCCGGTCGACAGCCAGAGCATCGAGAGCGACGCACGAGGCCGCCCCGATCGACGCGCCAGCCCGCCGTAGGTCCTGAGACCGTCGCCGCCCAGCCAGCCAGATCCGGCAGGTCCGGTCGACAGCCAGAACCACGAGGGCGCCTGAGCCGCCGGGGCCGGGTCCCGGTTTCCCGAGGGGCCCTGCGGGGCGTCAGCCGGCGGCCACCGCGCCTGCGGCGTCCGCCGGGCCCGCCCTGCCTGCGGAGCCCACCGTCCCCGCCGGCCCGGACACGCTCGGCCTGCCCGCCGAACCCGTGACACTCCCCGGCCCAGCCGAGCCAGTCCTACCCGCCGAACCCGCCGAACCCGTGACACTCCCCGGCCCAGCCGAGCCAGTCCTGCCCGCCGAACCCGCCGAACCCGTGACACTCCCCGGGCTCGCCGGGCCAGTCCTGCCCGCCGAACCCGCCGAACCCGTGACACTCCCCGGGCTCGCCGGGCCAGTCCTGCTCTCCGAACCCGCCGGACCCGTGACACTCCCCGGGCTCGCCGGACCGGTCGGGCTCTCCGCGGCCCCCGGGCCCCCGGAACCCCCCGTGGACAGCCGGTGCACGTCCCGGGCCGCTCCTGTCACGCCCGACAGGAAGCCCTGGGCTCGGGGGGAGGCGTTCTCGGTCAGCCAGGCGGGGTCGATGTCGCAGACCGCTACGCGGACCTCGGTGCCGGAGAGGGCCAGGGGGAGGGTGTGGACGACCGTGGAGGGGAAACTGAGGATCGTGCGGCCGATGGGGCCCCGGCGGGCGATCAGTTCGAGGGGGAGTTCGGGGCGGACGATCTCCAGGCCCGTCTCGACCGCGAGGCGGCGGAGCTTGGTCGGGCTCTCGCGGCGGTGGGCGAAGTAGCGGGTGGCGCCGTGGGCGGCGGCCAGGGCGCGGACGGCCTCCAGGTAGCGGTCGTCGTCGACGACGCCCGTCTCCACCAGGGACGTGCCCACCATGTCGGCGCCCTTGGTGATGCGGGGCGGGCCGAACCGGGCCCGGGTCCAGGCGAAGTCGTTGGCGCTGATCTTGACGCCCTCGGGGGTCTCCTCCATCGGCATGGAGGAGAAGATCTCCACCCGGCGCCTGCCCCCGGGGGTGAGGCGGCGGCGGGCCGAGGAGGACACCGGCGCGAAGATCAGGTCACGGGGGCCGGGGCGCCCGCCCTTGCGGTGCCAGCGCACCAGCCGCTCGCCCCGGGCCAGCTGACCGACGAACTCCATCGTCGCCGTGCCGTCGTCGACGACGACCAGGTCACGGGCGCGAGTGATGGTCAGGAGGAGCTGAACGTAGCGGGAGAAAGGGTCCCCCAGCACGACCCGGCGCGCCCTGCGGAGCAGGCCCGTGAGGCCGCCGATGGTCTGGAAGGGCGCCAGGGGCCCGCCCCGTGCTTCCTCCCAGCGGACCTCGTGCCCCTCGTCACGGGCCAGGTCGGACATCCGCCGCAGCTGGCCGCGCGTCATCGGGTCGACGGGCGACAGCACCACGAGGGTGAGCCCCACGCCGGGCGCATGCGCGTGCGCCCACTCCAGCACGTTCAGCAGCTGTACCGGACTCTCGACGAACGCGAGAGTGTGGGGGCCGGCGTTCCCGGCGCGGGGGCTCATCGACGTACGACCGTCCCGTCGTAAGGGGGGTTGTGGGGGTGGTGCGCTCAGACGCCGACCGGCTCGCCCGCCGCGTCGGCGATCTCCGCCTCGGCGACCACACCGCTGACGCGGCGCAGCTTCTTCATCGGGCCGAGCTCCGACTCGTAGACCTTCTTCACGCCGTCACCGAGGGAGGCCTCGATGGTGCGGATGTCGCGGACGAGGCGCGTGAGGCCCTGCGGCTCCACGGAGGCGGCCTGGTCCGAGCCCCACATGGCGCGGTCGAGGGTGATGTGACGCTCGACGAAGGTGGCGCCCAGGGCGACCGCGGCGAGGGTGGTCTGCAGACCGGTCTCGTGGCCGGAGTAGCCGATCGGGACGTTCGGGTACTCGCCCTGCAGGGTGTTGATGACGCGGAGGTTGAGCTCCTCGGCCTTCGCCGGGTAGGTCGAGGTGGCGTGGCACAGGAGGATGTTCTCGCTGCCCAGGACCTCGACCGCGTGGCGGATCTGCTTCGGGGTGGACATGCCCGTGGAGAGGATGACCGTACGGCCGGTGGCGCGCAGGGCGCGCAGCAGCTCGTCGTCCGTGAGGGAGGCCGAGGCGACCTTGTGCGCCGGGACGTCGAACTTCTCCAGGAAGGCGACGGCCTCGGTGTCCCACGGGGAGGCGAACCAGTCGATGCCGCGCTTCTTGCAGTAGGCGTCGATCTGGCCGTACTCGTCCTCGCCGAACTCGACGCGGTGGCGGTAGTCGATGTAGGTCATCCGGCCCCAGGGGGTGTCGCGCTCGATGTCCCACTGGTCGCGCGGGGTGCAGATCTCCGGCGTGCGCTTCTGGAACTTGACCGCGTCGCAGCCGGCCTCGGCGGCGGCGTCGATCAGCTTGAACGCGTTCTCGATGTCGCCGTTGTGGTTGATGCCGATCTCGCCGGTGACGTAGACGGGGCGGCCCGGGCCGGCCTCGCGGGTACCGAACTTGCGGATGCGGGAGTTGTTGCTCATGGCGCAGATGTCCTTACTTGGTGAGGGAATCGAGAGAGGGGCCGAGGATCCAGCTGGCGATCTCTCGGATCGCGCCGTCGCCACCGGGGACGGTGGTGACCGCGCGTGCGGCGCCGCGCACGACGTCGTGGGCGCTCGCGACCGCCACGGGCCAGCCCGCGAGGGCGAAGCACGGGAGGTCATTGACGTCGTTGCCGACGTAGAGCACGCGCTCCGGCGCGATGCCCTGCTCCTCGCACCACTGCTTCAGCGCGAGGTCCTTGCGGTCGATGCCGTGCAGCACCGGGAGCTTGAGCTTCCGGGCCCGGGCGGCGACCACAGGGTTCTGTTCCGTGGACAGGATCAGCATCTTCAGGCCGCTCCTGCGGAGGGCCGCGATGCCGAGTCCGTCCCCGCGGTGCACGGAGACGAACTCCCGTCCGTCGGAGTCGACGAGCACCCGGTCGTCGGTCTGGGTGCCGTCGAAGTCGAGGACGACCGCGTCGATGTCGTCGGCGGTCGGGAGCGCGCCGGGCCGGTCCGCGTCGAAGAGCGGGGCCAGGGCCCGGGCGCGGGCGAGGTCGTGCGGGTCGTCGATCTCCAGCACGCGCGCGGGGTCGGTGCGCACCAGTTCGGTGCGGCCGAAGAAGCGGTGCTGGTGCTTGCGGAAGCCGACCGCTTCCATGCCGTAGGCGGCGCCGGTCTCCAGCAGGTCCTGGGGGCGGTCCTGGCGGCGGGGGCGGAAGGACTTGTCGTGGTTGACGCCGTAGCCGCCGCCGGTGGCCGCGTCGGCCTCCGCGACGGTGCCGGCCGCGACCTCGTCGTCGGCGTCGCGCCAGACGAAGCCGTGGAACGGTGCCACGGTCAGCGCCGTGTCGGCGCCGTTCTGGACGATGGCCTCGGCGACCCCGTCGACGTCCTCCCGGGTGATGAACGGGCTGGTGCACTGCACCAGCAGCACCACGTCCACGACCGCGCCGTGCAGGGCCTCGTGGGCGTCCACGGCGTGCAGGACGGCGGCCTCGGAGGTGGCCGTGTCGCCGGCGATGGCGGCGGGCCGCAGCACGACCTCGGCGCCCGCCTCGCGGGCGGCGGCCGCGATGGCCTGGTCGTCGGTGGAGACCACGACGTCCGTCACGAGCCGGGCGGCGCGGCACTCGCGCACCGCACGCGCCACCAGCGGGACGCCGCCGACGGGGAGGAGGTTCTTCGCGGGCACGCCCTTGGAGCCGCCGCGCGCGGGGATCACCGCGAGTACACGGCGCACCGAGGCGCCTCGGCCCGCTTCCGGTTGTGACATGGGGACTACTCCTTGGGCAGGGGATTCGGGGCGGCTCACAGCTCGCCCATCCGCCGGATGACGGGCGCCACGCGCTGCACGCCGTGCCGGTAGGCGCCGCGCGCCGCCCGGCGCACGACCTGCCGGACCGGTCCGGGCTCCTTGTCGGCGGCGGGCGCGCCGGGCAGCGGGGTGCCGTCCGGGCCGAGGTGGTGGCGGGCGAGGATCCCGGGCAGATAGCCGGGCGCGGTGACGGGTGTGTAGTACGGGGCCAGCGGGGGCAGGCCGCCGGGCCGGCCGAGCAGCTTGGCGATGCGTTCGCGTGCCGCGTCGAAGGCGGAGTCGTAGGAGCCGTCGGCGGCGACGCCCTGCCGGGCGACCCACTCCTCGTCGGGCGCCGGCCGGTGCCCGGCGTCCAGCTGGTCCCAGGAGGCGAGGCAGCCGGAGCCCACGAAGTGGTGGTTGCCGAGCGACTCGCGGATGCCCAGGTCGGTCAGGACGACGGTCGGGACCCGGCGGTGCAGCGACTCCAGGGCGGCCGTGGAGCTGACCGTCACCAGCAGGTCGGTGCGGTCGAGGACCTCGCCCATGTTTCCGTAGACCAGGCGGAAGTTGTCCGGCGGATCGAGGCGCTGCACCAGCTTCTGGTACGGCAGTTCCTCGATGTGGGTGGTGTGTTCGCCCGGCTTGGAGCGCAGCTTCAGCAGCACCTCGCGCTCGGGGTGCCTGCGGGCGTGCTGCACCAGCCGGTTCAGCAGGTACGTACGGTCCTTGCGGCTGTCCGGGACGGAGGGCTGGGCGGCGAAGACGACCGTGTAGGGGTCGTGCTCGCCGGTGTAGGGGGCGCCGCCGAGGAACGGCAGGGCCACCTCGGTCACCGACGAGGCGTCGGCGCCCACTCCGTCGTAGACGGCCCGGAAGCGGTCCGCGTCCTGACGGGAGTTGGCGAGGACGAGGTCCGCACCGTGCCGCAGCAGCAGGCCGTCGGCGAGCTTCTCGTAGACGACACCGACGTAGCCGGTGACGACGACGGGCCGTTCGGCGCGGCCCTGCCAGACGCGCGCCAGGCCGTGCAGCATCGCCTGTACACCGCCGCCGACGAGGGCCAGGACCAGGAGGTCGTACGACTCCTCTTCCATGGCGCGCAGGAACTCGACGGCGGTGACCTCCCGCAGCGAGTCGGCACGCACGCCCACTTCCTCCAGCTGGCGCGGTGTGGGCGTCGCCCGGCCGCGCAGCAGGTAGCCGTCGAGGACGGGGCGGACTTGCGCGCCCTCGCGCGGTCCGGCTTCCATGGACGGGCCCGGGGCGATGCGGTCCGCGGTCAGCGCACCCCATTTCCATCGGGTGTCTGAGTCCGCGAGGACGGCGATTCGCGGGCGCTTCGGTGTACTTGCTGGCACGTCGATGACGCTAGGAAGCGAATCCGAGGTATGGCGGAACCGCGACTAGCCGAAAAGTTAACAACACCCCACCGAGAGCCGAACTGGCCCGCTGGAAGGCCGGAAGTACACGGGGTGCACCGTTCTGACACATTGAGTTCACCCGGTGTACGTTCATCGGAAAGTTGCGCTGCCGGGCGGGCTCCTAACGTTTTGCAGGTGCCTAAGCTTTCCGTGATCGTGCCGTTCTACAACGTGCAGCAATATGCCCCGGACACCCTCAGAAGCCTTCGGCTGAACGCCGACCGTGATTTCGAGTTCATCCTGGTCGACGACCATTCGAAGGATGAAACCCCGGCCATTCTCGAACGAGCGGCCGAGGACCTCTCGGACGTCGCCCAGGTGCGTTACATCCGCCACGAGGAGAACGGCGGGCTCGCCACCGCCCGGAACACCGGCCTGGACGCGGCCCAGGGCGAGTACCTGACGTTCCTGGACGGCGACGACTGGCTGGCCCCCGGCTACTTCACCGAACTGGTGTCCGCCATGGACGAGTTGGGATGCGACTTCGTGCGCACCGACCATGTGCAGGCCACCGCGCGCGCCCGTTCCGTGAGCCGGGTGCCCGTCGGCCGCCGCTGGGAGGTGTTCAGCCCGCGTGACGCCATCCTCCCCGCCCACCGCTCGACGTCGGTGGACTACGCCTACGCCTGGGCCGGCGCCTATCACCGCCGTCTCCTCGACCAGGGCGTGCTCCACTTCACCCATGGTCTGCGCACGGCCGAGGACCGGCCGTGGATCTGGAAGCTGCACCGTGAGGCGGAGTCGTTCGCCGTGGTGAGCCTGCTGGGCGTGTTCTACCGGCGCGGGGTGGCCTCGTCGCTGACCCAGATCGGCGATGTCCGCCAGCTCGACTTCATCCGGGCCTTCGACCAGGTGATCGAGGAGACCGCCGCGGACCGCGAGGCCGACCGGCTGCTGCCCAAGGCGGTGCGGACCTACTGCGCGATCATCGCCCACCACCTCTCCAACGAAGACAGGTTCGAACCGGCCGTGGCCAGACAGCTGCGGGCGATGAGCGCGGCGGCCATCAAGCGCATGCCGCAGGACGCGCTCGGTGACGCACTGGAGGCGATGGACATGGACCGCTCGTCCAAGCTGCGGCGGCTGCGGCGCAGGGCCACCACCACGGAGGCGGCCGCCTGATGCCCGGGACCACTCAGATCTTCTGCGCCTCGACGCTGTACGGCGTCGCCACCCTGGCCGCCGCGATCGACTCCGACCTGTTCGACGAGCCGGACCGCCGGGTGCTGCTGGTGTTCAACAACTCCGCGACCCCGGAGACCACCCCGGCCCTCGACGAGATGCCGGGCTTCGCTCCGCTGCGCGAGCACTTCGACGAGGTGCTCTCCTGGAACGAGGCGATCCGGCCCTTCCACCCCGGGGCCTGGACGCCACGCTCCGACGACATCCCCCTGTTCGAGCGCTATCTGCGGATGCTGTGGGGCCTCGGCGACGACCGCGTGAGCCTGGTCCTTGAGTCCATCCAGGTGGCGCCCGCGCTGACCGTGGCCCAGCTGTTCACCGACGCCCCCATCGACGTCTACGCCGACGGGCTGATGAGTTACGGCCCCACGCGCAACAAACTCGACCCGCTGGTCGGCACGCGCGTGCGGCGGCTGCTGCACCTCGATCTGGTGCCGGGGCTCACGCCGATGCTGCTGACCGAGTTCGAGGTGCCGGCGCACCTGGTGCCCTCGCCCGCGTTCCTGAAGGTGCTGGGCGAGGTCACCGAGACCGTCCCCGAGCTGCCCGACGTGCCCGGCGACGCGGCACTGCTGCTCGGCCAGTACCTGTCGGCGCTGAACATCCTCTCCCCCGAGGAGGAAGAGGACCTGCATGTGCGGATGATGCGGGGGGCGGTCGCCCGCGGACACCGCACGGTCGTCTTCAAGCCGCACCCGACCGCGCCGGCCCGTTACAGCCGCGCCCTGGAGACCGAGGCCGAGAAGCTCGGCGTGGACCTCACCGTGCTGGACACGCCCGTCCTCGCCGAGGTGCTGTTCGACCGGGCCCGGCCCGCGCTGGTCGTCGGCTGCTTCTCGACCGCGCTGTTCACGGCCTCGGCGCTCTACGACCTGCCGGTCGCGCGCATCGGCACCGAACTGCTGCTGGAGCGGCTGACGCCGTACCAGAACAGCAACCGGATCCCCACCACCCTGGCGGACGCGCTGCTGCCCGACCTGGACGGCGGGCAGGACGGCGACGTCCTGCCCGCCGAGCGGCTGTCCGGTCTGGTCACCGCCGTCGGGTTCACCATGCAGCCGCAGATCTACCCGGAACTGCGCCCGCAGGCGGAGCGGTTCCTCTCCCGGTATCTCGGCCCGCGCACCCGGCGCTACTTCAAGAAGCGCCGTCTCACCTCGCTCGGCCTGCCCGGCGGTATTCCGCAGCGGCTGGCATTCCTGCCGCGCAATTCCACGGCACGCCGGGTGGTCCGGCGGGCCAGGGCGCTGCGCAAGGCGGTACGCCGCTGAAAACGTATGCCGAGCACCGCAAAGGCGTCGGTCCCCCGTAGAGGCGGACCGGCGCCTCCGCGTTTTCGACTGTCCGCGACCGACGTTTCAGCCACCCGCGACCGACATCCAGATGAATCCATGGGAACAGGAAGGCGAAGCCTGTTTCCGTCGAACGTTTAAGCGTCAATTCCCGTCCTAGGGTGACAGGCGGCGCCCTGCCCGCCCACAGGCGGCTCAGGTGAAGGACATACGAGCTACAGAGGTTTCCAGCGTGACCGAGACGGTCGTCAGCACCCGCAAGCCCCAGCCCGAAGTCGGCGTGCTGGTCGAACCACCGGGAGCCACGACCGCCCCGCGGCGCAAGAAGGGCTCCGGCGGCCGGCTGCGTGCTCTGGACGGCCTGAGGCTGGTGGCCGCGCTGATGGTGGCGGCGTACCACTACGGCGGTCGCGACGGTGAGGTCTCCGAGGCCTGGGGCAGCTCGCCCAAGGTCCAGTTCCCCACCCTGCACGAGTTCTTCGCCTACGGCTGCCTCGGCGTCCAGGTGTTCTTCGTGATCAGCGGGTTCGTGATCTGCATGAGCGGCTGGGGCCGTCCCCTGAAGTCGTTCTTCGCCTCCCGCGCCTCCCGGCTGCTGCCCGCCTACTGGGTGGCGGTCGCGATAGTGACGGTGGTGTTCGCCCTGCCGGTGGTGGCCTACAAGGCGGTGTCACCGAGCGACGCCCTGGTCAACCTGACCATGCTGCAGATGCCGCTCGGCGTGGACCGGGTGCTCGGGGTGTGCTGGACGCTGTGGGCGGAGGTCCGCTTCTACGCCCTGTTCGCGCTGTGCGTGGTGCTCCCGGGGGCGAGCCGCCGCCGGGTGATCATGTTCTGCGCGGGCTGGATGCTGGCGGCGGTGATCGCGGACAACGCGAACATGCCGCTGCTCGACATCGTCCTGATGCCCGAGTACGCCCCGTACTTCATCGGCGGTGTCGGCCTCTACCTCGTCCACCTCGACCGGCGGGACGCCTACGCGTGGGGCATCGTCGCCGTCAGCTGGCTGATCGGGCAGCACTACGCGGTGCAGAGCCTGTGGCACGCCGCCGGCGCTGACGGCTTCTCCTACCGCTCCTCGACCGGCATCGTCCTCGTCGTGACCTTCGGCTTCCTGGCGGTCGCGGCGATCGCCCTGGGCTGGCTGCGCTGGGCCAACTGGGGCTGGCTGACGGTGGCGGGGGCGCTGACCTATCCGTTCTACCTCGTCCACGAACACCTCGGCTGGGTGGTGATCCACGCCCTGCACCGCGGCGTGGGCCTGCCATCCGGGGCGACATTCGCCCTGACCGCGGCCTCAATGCTGCTGCTCGCGTGGCTGCTGAACCAGTATGTGGAGAAGCCCCTGACGCCACGGTTGCGGGCAGTACTGGCGAAGGATCGCTGAGCTGTTCACGGGACGTTCAACCGTCCGTCGGTTCGGGCAACGCTCAGAGAGAAGGCTCGTCTCATGACCAACGCACAAGCGACCGACAAGCACCCCGGCGAACTCACGGATGTTCCGGGCTGGTTCCCGCCGCTGGACCAGATGCTGTTCACCTGGTTCCTGGAGCGGCAGCAGAAGCAGGGCATAAGGGGTGACCTGCTGGAACTCGGCGTCTACATGGGCAAGAGCGCGATCCTGCTCGGCCATCACCTCCAGGACGGCGAGAAGTTCACGGTCTGCGACCTGTTCGAGGGCGACGCCCCGGACGGGGCCAACCAGGCGGAGTCGGCGAAGTCGTACGCCTCGCTGACCCAGCAGATCTTCGAGCGGAACTACCTCTCCTTCCACGACGACCTGCCCACCGTGATCGCGGCCCCCAGTTCCGTGGTGTCCGAGAAGGTGGCCCCGGCCACCTGCCGCTTCATCCACGTCGACGCCTCGCACCTGTACGAGCACGTGCACGGCGACATCGGCGCGGCCCACGACATCCTGGTGCCCGAGGGCATCGTCGTCCTCGACGACTTCCGCTCCGAGCACACCCCGGGTGTCTCGGTCGCCGCCTGGGAGGCCGTCCTCAACCGCGGTCTGCGCCCGATCTGCCTCAGCACGCAGAAGCTGTACGGCACCTGGGGCGATCCCGAGCCGCTCCAGGAGGAACTGCTCGACATGCTGAGGCAGCGCTCGGACGTCGGGCTGAGCGTGCAGTCGGCGGCCGGGCACCGGCTGGTCCGCGCCCGGTCCCGGGGCATGAAGCCGCCGCCGTTCCCGGCCTCCCGGCACTATGTGGCGCCGGTGGCACCGAAGGCCCCCGCCGCCGAGGTGGCCGAGTCCCGTGCGGCGCGACCGGCCCGCCCTGCCCCGTCCCGGGCGCGCCGGCTCGCCAAGGACCTGCTGCCGCCCCTGGTCACCCGGGCCGTACGGCGGGCACGCGCGAAGCGTTCCTGACGCCGGGTGTCATGAGACCCCGAAGCGCGCCCCGATCCCGTCGATCACGAGGGCGAGTCCCTCCTCGAAGTGCTGTTCGTAGTCCTCGAAGATCTCCGCGCCCGCCTGGGCCGACAAGGGAAAGTCGGCCATCAGGCGGGCGCGTTCGTTCACGTCGTAGCCCTCGCGGCGCTCATCCGGCAAGGGCCGCACACCCTGCTCCTCGGTGACGAAGCCGAGCGTGTACATGTACGCCGTGGTGAGCGCCCGGACCGCCTGGGCGAGGGTGAAACCGGCGGCCGTGAACAGGCGCAGGTTCTCCTCCATCTGACCGGCGTGCTCGATGCCGGTGAAGCGTGAGCCGCTGAACACCTTCGCGCCGTCCCGGTAGCCGAGCAGGGCCGCGCGCAGCCCCCGGTTGGCCTTGAGCAGCCGTTCGCGCCAGGTGTCGGCGGGGTCGAGCGAGGCCCCGGCGACCATCCGGCGGTACATCTCCGTCGCCATCTCGTCGAGCAGCGCCTGCTTGTCCTTGAAGTGCCAGTAGAGGGCGGGCGCCTTCACATCCAGTTCCCGGGCGATGGCCCGCAGGGTCAGGCCGTCCAGGCCCACCTCGTTCAGCAGCCGCAGGGCGGTGTCCGCGACCCGCCGCCGGTCCAGGGGCTCACGTCGTTCCGTACTCACGCTTGACAACTTAACACCGTTAAGGCAATCCTCGAAGGGAGGGTTGCTTAACAGCGTTAAGGAGATGGTGGATCATGGACACGGACGTGCTGGTGGTGGGCGCGGGCCCGACGGGCCTGGCACTCGGTATCGACCTCGCCCGGCGGGGCGTGGCCGCGCTGGTCGTCGAGCGGGCGGAGGCGCTGTTCCCGGGCTCGCGGGGCAAGGGCATCCAGCCGCGCACGATGGAGGTCTTCGACGATCTGGGGGTGCTGGACGCGATCCGCGCGGCGGGCGGCCCCTACCCGGTGGGGATGATCTGGCAGGACGGCAGGCGGGCCGGCGAGCACCGGATGTTCGACTCGGCCGAGGCGAGCGAGGACGCGCCGTACACGGAGCCGTGGATGGTGCCGCAGTGGCGCACGCAGGAGATCCTGCACGCGCGGCTGGCCGAGCTGGGAGGCGAGGTGGCCTTCGGCCGGGAGCTCGTCGGTCTGACGCAGGACGCGGACGGGGTGCGCGCGGAATTCGCCTCGGGCGAGCCCGTCACCGCCCGGTACGCCGTCGCGGCGGACGGCGGCCGCTCGACGGTGCGCGGACTGCTCGGCATCGGCATGGCGGGCGAGACCCTCGACCCGAACCCGACACTGGTGGCCGACGTCCGGATCAGCGGCCTCGACCGGGACAACTGGCACATCTTCCCGCCGGGCGGCGACGGCAACGGCTACCTCGCGCTCTGCCCGCTGGCCGGCACGGAGGACTTCCAGCTGGTGGCGCAGTTCCCGGACGGGACGTCCCCGGACCTCTCGCTGGAGGGCATACGGAAGGTCGTCGCCGCCCGCTCGCACCTCGCCCCCGAATCCGTGACCGAGCTGCGCTGGGCCTCGGACTTCCGCCCCCGGGCGGCCCTGGCGGACCGCTTGTGCTCCGGGCGGGTCTTCCTCGCCGGTGACGCGGCCCACGTGCACTCCCCCGCCGGCGGCCAAGGCCTCAACACCAGCGTCCAGGACGCCTACAACCTGGGCTGGAAGCTGGGCGCGGTGCTGCGCGACGGCACGGACGCGGCCCTGCTCGACTCCTACGAGGAGGAACGGCGCCCCGTCGCCGCCGACATGCTCGGGCTGTCCACCAGCGTCCACCGCGGCGAGACCCGGCGGGGCGAGGCGACCCGTCAGCTGGGCCTCGGCTACCGCGCGTCGTCACTCACGCGGGAGACCCGCACCGACCCCGGAGCGGTACGGGCCGGCGACCGCGCGCCCGACGGGACCGTGGACGGGACCCGCCTCTTCGACGCGTTCCGCGGACCGCACTGGACGCTGCTGGCCCTGGGCGGGGTACGGCCTCCCGCCCTCGGCGAGCGGGTGCGGACCGTCCAGGGCCCGGCGCACGGGGCCTACGGGGCCGGGCTGTTCCTCGTACGGCCCGACGGATACGTCGGCTGGGCGGGAGACGCGCCGACCGGACTCGCGGAGTATCTCGCCCGGTTCGGGCGACGCGGCTGAGGCCGGGAAGGGTGAGGCCGGTAGGGGTGACGCGCTACGCGCTCGACGCCAGGGACAGCTTCACCGCGAAGCCCAGGAACAGGGCTCCCGCCGCCGACGTGGCGCCCGCGGCGAGACGCTTGCGGCGGCGGAAGGCGGCGGCCAGCCGGGTGCCGCCGAATATCAGCGCGCTGAGGTAGAGGACGCTGGCCAGCGTGGCGAAGGCGCCGAGGACGACGAAGGAGACGGCCGGGTAGGCGTAGCCCGGGTCGACGAACTGCACGAAGAAGGCGACGAAGAACAGGATCGCCTTGGGGTTGAGAAGGCTGATGACCAGCGCCCTGCGGAAGGGCCGCTCATCGGCCGAGGCCCCGGGCACACCGCCGTCCGCGGCCCGCTCACGGCGGGTCCGCCACAGCCCCCAGGCGGCGCGCAGCATCCCGACCGCCAGCCAGGCCAGATACCCGGCGCCGGCGTACTTCACGATCCCGAACAGCACGGCGTTCGCCTGGAGCAGCGAGGCGACCCCGGCCGCCGACAGCGTCATCAGCACCGCGTCCCCGCACCACACCCCGGCCGCGGCCCGATACGCGGTGCGCGCACCGCGTCGCGCGGCGACGGAGATCACGTACAGCGAGTTGGGACCGGGCAGCAGGACGATCAGGACGAGGCCCACAAGGTAGGTGGGCAGATCGATGACACCGAGCATGCAAAGGAGTGTCGCACGCGGGTCTGACACCGCCCCTCCCCCGGCCGCCCCTCCCCCGGCCCCCGTCAGAAGACGTCCGAGGGGACGTACGCGCCCCACACCTCCCGCAGCGCGTCGCACACCTCGCCCACGGTCGCCCGCGCCCGCAGGGCCTCCCGCATCGGGTACAGGACGTTGTCCGTGCCCCGCGCGGCCTGCTTCAGGGCCGTGAGCGCGGTGTCCACCGCCTGCTGGTCGCGCTCCGCGCGCAGCTTGGCCAGGCGTTCGGCCTGCCGGGCCTCGATGGCGGGGTCGACGCGCAGCGGCTCGTAGGGCTCTTCCTCGTCGAGCCGGAAGCGGTTGACGCCGACCACGACCCGCTCGCCGGAGTCCGTCTCCCGGGCGATCCGGTAGGCGCTGCGCTCGATCTCGTTCTTCTGGAATCCGCGCTCGATGGCGCCGACCGCGCCACCGAGCTCCTCGACCCTGGTCATCAGCCCGACGGCCGCGGTCTCGACGTCGTCCGTCATCCTCTCGACGACGTAGGAGCCCGCGAGGGGGTCGACGGTCGCTGTCACGTCTGTTTCGTAGGCGAGGACCTGCTGGGTGCGCAGGGCCAGGCGGGCGCTCTTGTCGGTCGGGAGGGCGATCGCCTCGTCGAAGGAGTTGGTGTGGAGGGACTGGGTGCCGCCGAGGACCGCTCCCAGGCCCTGCACGGCGACCCGGACCAGGTTCACCTCGGGCTGCTGGGCGGTGAGCTGCACTCCGGCCGTCTGCGTGTGGAAGCGCAGCATCAGCGACTTGGGGTTCCTGGCGCCGAACTCCTCCTTCATCACCCGCGCCCAGATCCGGCGCGCGGCACGGAACTTGGCGACCTCCTCCAGGAACGTCGTCCGGGCGACGAAGAAGAACGACAGCCGCGGCGCGAAGTCGTCGACGTCCATCCCGGCCGCGACCGCCGTACGGACGTATTCGATGCCGTCGGCCAGGGTGAACGCGATCTCCTGCGCGGGCGAGGCGCCCGCCTCGGCCATGTGGTAGCCGGAGATGGAGATCGTGTTCCACCTGGGGATCTCGGCCTTGCAGTACTTGAAGATGTCGGCGGTCAGGCGCAGCGACGGCTTCGGCGGGAAGATGTACGTCCCGCGGGCGATGTACTCCTTCAGCACATCGTTCTGGATCGTGCCGGTCAGCCGGTCCGCGCCGACGCCCTGCTCCTCGGCGACCAGCTGGTAGAGCAGGAGCAGCAGGGCCGCGGGGGCGTTGATCGTCATCGACGTCGAGACCTGGTCCAGCGGGATGCCGCCGAACAGCACCCGCATGTCGTCGAGGGAGTCGATGGCGACGCCGACCTTGCCGACCTCGCCGTGCGCGAGGGGGGCGTCGGAGTCGTGGCCCATCTGGGTGGGCAGGTCGAAGGCGACCGACAGGCCCGTCGTGCCGTGGGCGATCAGCTGCCGGTAGCGGGCGTTGGACTCCGTCGCCGTACCGAAGCCCGCGTACTGACGCATCGTCCAGGGCCGGCCCGTGTACATCGACGGGTACACGCCCCGCGTGAAGGGATACGCCCCCGGCTCCCCCAGCTTCTCCGCCGGATCCCAGCCCTCGAGAACCTCCGGTCCGTAGACCGGCTCGATGGGCAGCCCGGACTCCGACTCACGCGCCATGGTGCGATGCCTCCCGCCGAGCAGTGGGTGGTCGGGACCTCGCTCCCCACCATGCCCCCTGGTTCGCGACGGGGCCCGCCGGGGGAACATCTGAGGTGACATCCGGGCACACCGGTGAGACGACAGGGGGCCGCGTGCGTACTACGGGCATGGGGAGACCGATCGCAGCGGCACTCGCCGCGGTGGCCGCACTGGCCGCGCTGCCCGGCTGCACGGTGCAGCCGCCCGACGGCGACGGAAAGCGCCGCTCGCCGGTGCACATCGAGTTACCCGACGGCACCCCGTCCCCGGCGCGCACCCCGACAGGCGGCGGTACTCCGACCGGCGGGGGCACCCCGAGCGCCGCCCCCGCCCCGCCCGACGACGAAAAGCCCAGCGCTGCACCCGCCCCGCCCCGCGTGCTGTGGTCGCGCGGTGCCACCGGCCGGGACGTCCGCGAGCTCCAGGCCCGGCTGCGGCAGGTCGCCTGGCTCTTCGAGGGGCCGACCGGGACGTACGGCGAGCAGACGGAGCGGGCGGTCAGCGGCTTCCAGGGCAAGCGCGGGCTGCCGCGCACCGGGCGGACCGACACCGT
This sequence comes from Streptomyces sp. NPDC040589, assembly GCF_055594445.1. Classification (NCBI taxonomy): domain Bacteria; kingdom Bacillati; phylum Actinomycetota; class Actinomycetes; order Kitasatosporales; family Streptomycetaceae; genus Streptomyces; species Streptomyces sp. NPDC040589. The sequence continues at coordinate 957,302 of NZ_JBVIWP010000001.1, forward strand.
CACCTGGCAGCGGCTGCTGCGGATGACCCGCGAGCCGGGCAGGTGGGACCTGTACCTGATGGGCGGCCAGGCGGCCGACCCGCCGGACCCGCGCTGCACGACGGGCCGGGTGCTGTGCATCGACAAGACCAGCAGGACGCTGCGCTGGATGATCGACGGGAGGACGGTGTCGACGATGGCGGTCCGCTTCGGCTCGCAGGGCACGCCGACCCGGGAGGGTGTCTTCTCCATCTACTGGAAGTCCCGCGACCATGTGTCGACGCTCTACGACTCACCCATGCCCTACGCGATGTTCTTCAGCGGCGGCCAGGCCGTGCACTACTCGACGGACTTCGCCGCCCGGGGATACGCGGGGGCCTCGCACGGCTGCGTCAACGTACGGGACGAGGCGGCGATCGCGGAGCTGTACGCGCAGGTCCGCGACGGCGACAAGGTCGTCGTGTCCTGGTGAGGACGCGGAAGGGAAGTTGGGGCGCGGGCGGGACCGGGGGAACGTGTCCCGCCCGCGCTCAGGTGCACGAGCCGTAGGTACGGGGGGAACCCCGGCTCTGTGCGACGGCCGATGACCAGTCGGCTCACTCATTACTGCGCCTGGGCGGCCGAAAACGTCACACCCTCGGCCAGGAGATTTTCACGGAGTGCGAAACCGCAGGTCGCAGGGGTGCGAGAGACTGCCGGGCGTGGCCGCGGTCCGCGACGTCATCGTCGTCGTTCGGCTTCTCGGAACGCAGCTCGGCCTGCTTCTCGGCGCGCTTCTCGGCCTGACGGTCGGCCTTGCCCTGCTTGCGGTCCCCGTCCCGGTCACCGTCCCGGTCGGTGTCCTTGTACTTGCCCTTGCCGCCGTCCTCGTCGTCGCGGTCCGTGGAGCGGGTACCGGCCGTGGACAGGACGCCCTTGCAGTACTTCCACACCCGGGTGCCGCCCGCCGCGTCCCGCAGGGCGCGCCTGCGGTCGGCGTTCAGGCGCTTGCCGTCGCGGAGGTCACGGCAGGCGGAGGCGATCTTCCTGCGGCTGTCGCCGGGGCGGTCGCCCCGCTCGCCGGAGCCGGGCTTCGGGGCCGCGTCGTCGCGTGCCTCGCCCCGTCCGGAGCCACCGGCGCCGCCCGCCGCGGGGCCGCTCGGGACGTCGTCCGGGGTGGACCCGCCCTGCACGGAGTCGCTCGGCGAGGGCGACTTCAACGGGCGTCCGGGAGGGGAGACGGCGGCGGACACCGAGGCACCGGGGTCGGGCTCGTCGCCGCCGAACGGTGTCAGGACTCCGGTTCCGGCCGCGACCGCGATCCCGCCGACCATGCCGACGGCCAGCGCGGCGGCCAGGGCGAGGCGTGCGGGACGCGCCCAGCGAGGCCGCCGGACAGCGCCGGAGCCACCGCCGTGCGAGGTCCCGATCCGGACCAGTCCGGCGTCCACGACCTCGGCAGCGGCCTGTCCGCCCGTGGCCCCTGGGGCTTCGAGGGCCGCGGCGGCGTCGGCGCGTTCCGCGCGCACCTTGCGGAAAGCGGCCATCGCCGCGGCCTCACCGGGGAGTTCCTCGCTGGTCAGCGGGGGTGACGCGGACAGTGCCCCGAGCGTCCTGGCGAGTCGTTCGGCCTGGCCCCGGTCGGCGCCGTCGACAGCCTCGAGTGGCTCTCCGCTCAGCAAACGCTCCGCCGTTTCGCGGTCCAGCCACCTGTACTGCTCGTCGGCCATCACACATCCTTCTGCGTCCGCGGGACGCTACGCGTCACACCTGCGGACGTCACCGCACCGCCACGCGGTTCTCGCTGGGGCGGCAGAGCGTCGAGCACCCCGGCCGATTCCGGATCGGCCTCCGGGTCCTCGCCGAGCAGCTCGGCGAGCCGCTTCAGACCCCGGTGCGCCGCCGTCCGGACGGCGCCCGGGCGCTTGCCGAGCGTCTGCGCGGCGGACTTCGCGTCGAGCCCCACGACCACCCGCAGCACGACCGCCTCGGCCTGATCCTGCGGCAGCCGGGAGATCAGGGAGAACGTGCCGTCGGTGGCGAGCGCCTCCATGGCCTCGCCGGCCGTGTCGGACTCGGCGGCCCTGCCCGTCAGTTCGGTCTCGTCACCGCCGATCGCGGGCCGGCGCCCGCGCATGCGTATGTGGTCCAGCGCGCGATTACGGGCGATACGGGCGGCCCAGCCGCGGAAACGGTCCGCGTCGCCGGTGAACCGCTCCAGGTCACGGGCTATCTGCAACCAGGCCTCGGACGTCACGTCCTCGGCGTCGGGATCGCCGACCAGCGTCCGTACGTACCCGAGCAGCCGCGGGTGCACGGCGCGGTACACAGTCCGGAACGCGGTTTCATCTCCGTCCTGTGCCGCGCGCACCGCGGCGGTCAGCTCCGCGTCGTCCCCCAGCACCGCGCGCCCTTCTGCGCCTGAGCCGGCGCCGCTCTCGCGGACCGGGTTCTCGCCGTCGTGGTTCCTCAGTTGATGGTTGCGGAGTTAAGACCGCAGGTGGTTGCGGTGGTCTTGCCGCCTCCGCGTTGGCGCGAAAGGCACGTTACGACCTGAAACCACTCCCCGTCCATGTCCGTCCAGGATGCAACTAAGCCGTGACCCGTCAGGGTGTGACAGAAAACGCAGACATGGCGCTGTAGGAAGTACGGGCCGCCGCGCGGTCCGTACCGCGCGACGGCCGGGGCCTCTCCTGTGGGGGGTGGCGGCCCCGGCCGTTGCCACGGTTCACCGCCTCATGTGATCCTCGCCACCTCGATGCGCCCAGCCGTCCGGACGTGCCGCAGCCGGCTGGGGGCGCTCACTCCGCCGGACGCACGGCGAACACCCGTGCCGGGAAACCCGAACCGCCCTGCGGCTTGGGCCAGGTGGCGACGATCAAAGCCCCTGCCTCGGGGACCTGGTCGAGATTGGCCAGCAGTTCGATCTGCCAGCGGTCGCGTCGCAGGACGTACGCCTCAAGGCTGTAGTCGCCCGCGGAGGCGGCGAGACCCGGGTCGGTGTCGGACTGTTCGTGGCCGATGGCGGTGACCCCCGCGTCCTCGAACAGATACCGCAGCACCTCGGCCGACCAGCCCGGCGTATGGCTGACGCCCGACTCGTCCCGGTTGACGAGCGCCACCGGGTCCGGCCAGCGTCGGCTCCACCCGGTGCGCAGAGCGACGAACGAGCCGGACGGGATACGGCCGTTGCGCTCCTCCCATGACCTCACGTCGTCCAGGGTGGGCGTGGCGTCGGGGTCGGTCTCGACCCGGGCGGCGATGTCGAGCACCACCAGCGGCAGGATCATCTCCTCGACCGGGATACGGTCCAGCGCGCGGGCCCCGGCCACGAAGTGGGAGGGCGGGTCGACGTGCGTGCCCCACTGGCCGACCAGCGTGTAGCGGTGGACGGTGAAACCGTCGCCGCGCTCCAGGTCGAAGGGCGTCTCGCGCCGCTCGTCCCCGAAGCCCGGGAAATGCGGCTGCCCAGGCCGGAAGGCGTGGGTGAGGTCCGTGAAGACCGCCCTCTCGGTCAGCGCGCGATACGCCGACCACAGCCTGGGCTCGGATGCGCCGAGGGTCACCGGGCGTCCTCCAGGAGGGGGCGCCGGGGAGTGTCACCGCGGGTCGGCTCCAGGGCGGCCGGCTTCTCGGCGGCGGGCCCTGCGGAGCCCGACTCCACGGAAGCCGGCCTCTCGGCGGCAAGGGCTTCGGAACTCGGCCCCACGGAAGCCGGCCTCTCGGCGGCAAGGGCTTCGGAACTCGGCCTCACGGAAGCCGACTTCTCGGCGGCAGGCGCTTCGGAACTCGGCCCCACGGAAACCGGCCTCTCGACGGCAGGCGCTTCGGAACTCGGCTGTACGGTGCCGGGCTCCCCCCGCCCCCCGTCCCCCGAAGCCGAAGTCGACGCCACCGCCGCCTTCCGCCGCGTCAGCCCGACGCCCACGAGGACCACGACCATGCCCAGCACCACCCGCAGGCTGAGGTTCTCGCCCAGGACGACCGCGCCCAGCAGGACGGAGACGACCGGCAGCAGATAGCCGACCACGGCGGCGTTGGTGGCGCCCTCGTCGTTGATGATGCGGTAGGTGAGGTGGAAGGTGATCGCCGTGCAGAAGACGCTCAGGACGACGGCCGCGGTCACGACGGCCGGGCCGACGTCGATCGACTCCAGGCCGCCCACCGGCATCGCGACCGCGGTCAGCCCGCTCGCCGCCACGAGCTGGGCGGCGGAGAGCGAGATGGTGGGGGTGCCCCTGCGGACCAGCGTGCGGCCCATGTACGTGAACGCGACGGCGTAACTGGCGGCCGCGCCGAGGATGGCGAGGGCGCCCCAGCCGGTCGCCCCGGTCGTCTGCCAGGGGGCGAAGATCACGATCGTCCCGGTGAAGCCGAGCAGAAGGCCCGCCAGCCGCACGGGGCGCAGTCCGCGTTCCGAGCCGAGGGCCAGACCGAGGGCGATCGACCAGAGCGGGGTCGTGGCGTTCAGGACACCGGCGAGACCCGATTCGACCGTCTGCTGGCCCAGGCTGAACAGCGCGAACGGCAGCGCGTTGCAGAAGAAGGCCGCGACGGCGATGTGCCGCCAGACGGTCACGCCCCGGGGCATCCGATGCCCGGTCGCGTAACAGGCGACGACGAGGACCAGCGCGCCGAGGGCACACCGGACGAACGTGACCTGGAGCGGGGAGAGCCCGCGCAGCGCCAGCTCGATCCAGAGGAAGGTCGATCCCCACAGCAGGGCGAGCACCGCCACCCGTAATCCGCCCCACAGACTCCGCGTACCGCTGTTCACGATGTTTCCTCCGTCCCATGAAGCCCGGTGCGTTCTCGTCCCGGTCCTACGAAGGTGCCTCAGTCAAGCTTTGAGGACAAGCAAATGGTTCTACCTATTCTGTTAAGCTCAGCTACATGCTCGATGTGAGACGGCTCCAGGTCCTGCGCGCGGTGGTCACCAGCGGCACGGTCACCGCCGCCGCGGCTCACCTCGGCTACACACCGTCCGCCGTCAGCCAGCAGGTGGCGGCACTGGAGAAGCAGGCCGGTACGGCGCTGCTGGAGCGGGTCGGCCGAGGGGTGCGCCCCACGGCCGCGGGTCTGCTGCTCACCGAGCACGCGGCCCTGATCAGCTCGGCGGTCGCCCAGGCGGAGTCCGCCCTCGCGGACCTCCGCGCCGGGCGCACCGGCCGGCTGTCGGTCCGTTACTTCGCCACGGCCGGCTCCACCCTGGTGGCGCCCGCCCTGGCCCGGCTGCGCACCGAGCACCCCGGCGTCCGTGTCGACCTCGAACTCACCGACCCGGAGGACCCGCTCCAGGAAGTGGTACGGGGCCGGGCCGACCTGGCCGTGGTCGTCCAGACCCGTGACCGTGCGAGCGCCGGCTTCCGGTTCGTCCACCTCCTCGACGACCCGTACGCCGCCGTACTGCCCCTCGGTCATCCGCTCGCCGGCAAGGAGATCGTCGACCTCCACGAGCTGTCCGGTGAGCAGTGGGTCGGCAGCGAGCCCCCCGGCCCCTGCCTCGAACCCGTCATCGACTGCTGCGCGGCGGCCGGCTTCAGCCCCGACTTCGTCATCCAGAGCGAGGACTACGCCACCGCGCAGGGCTTCGTCGCGGCCGGTCTCGGCGTCGGCCTGATGCCGGGGCTGGGGCTGCGCAACCGGCACCCCGGCGTCGTCGTACGCCCGGTCCGCAACCCCGAACCGGTCCGGGTCATCTCGGCGGCCGCACGGGAGACCGCCCTCGAACAGCCCGCCCTGCGCGGCCTGCTGGACGCACTGCGGGACGCGGCCGCCACCGCCGACCCGCCCGGTGGACCCGGGGCGGACTGACCGCTGCCCATGGGGCGCGGGTCGGCGGCGAGGGCGGGAGAGGCACATGTCAGACGCGGTGGGCGGCGGGCGCGGCGGCCAGGGTCACCACGCTGGCGAAGATCTCCTTGCCGTGCTGCCGGGCGCTGATCCTGACCTGGTCCGGGTCCGCCAGCTGCTCCGCCTCCAGCCAGCAGGGGATGTCCATCTCGGCGTAGCGGACGAAGTCGGTGTCCATTCCGGTGACCGTCACCGTGTCGGGGTGGGCCGTGGCCAGCGCCGCCTGGCGGGCGGCCTCCAGCAGCAGCACGCCCGGGGCGTGGTCCACGAGGTGGTCGAAGAGGATGGGGTGGGTCGTGTCCACCCGCAGCTGCCAGCGGTCGGGCCGGTCGGTGGCGGCGAGCACCACGTCCTCGAAGCGGTCGCGGCCGAACGGGGTGAGGCCCGCCGGAGGCGGCAGCGGCACGGCGCGCGCGGTGGCCGCGGCCGCGTCGGCGTACGGGCCGCGCAGCCGGTTGTAGACGGTGCGGTCCTGGACGGTGAAGCGCGAGCGTACCGAGGCCAGCGGGCGGCCGGCGCGCTCGACGTCGACTCTCAGGGATATCGCGGACGCCCGCTCGCGACGGTAGGTCACTTCGTCGCAGGTGATGTGCAGTTCCAGCTCGGCCGGGCCGCCGTCGGCGTACGAGGCCGCCGGGTCGAGCGTCCAGCTGAAGTCCTTCCACAGCAGCTGGTGGCCGAACGGCACGTGGTAGGCGCCGTGGGACAGCAGCGGCAGCGTCTGGCGAACGGTCTCGCTGAGCATCAGCGGGTCGTGCAGCCCCAGACGGTTGACGTAGAACGGGTGAGTGGCGGGCCAGGCGGCCGTGACCGTGAAGGCGTCGGGCGCGGTCCGCCGCCAGCTGCGCAGCAGCACTTCGTCCTGGTTCGTCTTGTGCGTGAAGACGGAAGAAATCGGCTCAAAACGGTTCTCGACGCCGTGCTGGGCAAGGCTGATGGACATGGTGTTCCCCCCTGATGCGGTGACTCGCTTATGGGCACGCGCAGATGAAGCGAAGGCGCTTGCGGTGACAGGACGGCGCCGACGTGAATAAAATAGAGGTCGTTCTTTTTGTTTGTCTACAGGGTGTGAGGGAGTCTGCCGATGGCGCGACAACGGCAGGAACGCGCGGAACGGACTCGGACCGCGCTCATCCACGCGGCTGCGGAGGTGTTCGACCAGGCCGGGTACCACGGCGCGGGCCTGAACGCGATCCTGCGGAGAGCCGGCATCACGACCGGAGCCATGTACTTCCACTTCAAGTCGAAGGAAGAGCTGGCCCGCGCGGTCATCGTCGACCAGGCCGCCGAACTGCAGTGGCCCCAGGGCAAGAAGGGGTTGCAGCAGCTGATCGACGTGTGCCAGTACCTGGCCGTGGAGATGCGCTCCAACGTGCTGTTCCGGGCCGGCGTCCGGCTCGCCGTCGAGCAGAGCGAGGTGGACCTGCTCGACTACTCGATCTACGACTGGTGGTCCGAGCAGTTCCGCACCCATCTGGCCGAGGCGCGTGAGCTCGGCCAGCTGAACCCGGGGGTGGACGAGGCCGCGTTCGCCCAGGTGATCGTCGCCTCGTACACCGGTACGCAGATCATGTCCCGGCTCTCCACCAACCGGTCCGACCTGCCCGCACGCATAGAGAACATGCTGCGATGTCTGTTGCCGGCCATCGCGCCGGCGGAGATCGTCGCCTCGCTGGAGTTCCCGGGGAACGGGGAGACGGCGGGGGAATCGGTGGTGGAGGCGGAGCCTGGGGAGGGTGCGGCTTCATGAGACGTGTCCGGGTGTTGCTGACCGGCTCGACCGGGTTCGTCGGACGGGCGGTCCTCAGTCGGCTGCTGCGCGCACGCGGGGCCGACGGGCGTGGGGTCGAGGTGCGGGCCGTCGCCCGCGCGGTTCCCGCCGGCACGGGGCAACGGGCAGGCGTGGAGTGGGTGTGCGCGGACCTGTCGGATCCCGCGTCCCTCCAGGGGGCGGCGAGCGGTACGGACGTCCTCGTCCACCTCGCCTGCCGGGTCTCCGGCGGGGTGGAGGAGTGCGAGCGGACGAACGTCGGCGGCACCCGGGCGATCATCGACGAGGCACGGCGTGCGGGGGTGGGGCGGATCGTCCACCTGTCCACGGCGGCGGTGTACGGGCCCGGTCCGCACCGGGGCATCCCCGTCGACGGGGTCGTGCCCGCGCCCGTGTCGGCGGCCAGCCGTACGCGGTTGGCGGCCGAGCGGATCGCGCTCGACGCGGGGGCCGTCGTCCTGCGCCCCGGGCTGGTCCTCGGTCCCGGGGACCGTTGGGTCGTGCCCGCGCTCGGCGAACTGCTCCGACGGGTGCCGGGCCGCTGGGACGGCGGGCACGGACAGGTCTCCGCCGTGGACGTCGACGACCTGGCCCGCCTCGTCGCCGCCCTGGTCACGGCACCGGCCGGCGCCGTGGCCTCCGGTGTCCACCACGCCAGCCATCCGGTGCCGGTGCGCAACGGCGACCTCATGGCGATCCTCGCCGAGCTGGACGTACTGCCGTCGGCCGGCGCCGACGACTGGGCCTGGGAGAAGTGCCTCGCGCGGCTGCGGGAGACGCCGGGGCGTATCAGCGAGCGACAGTTCGCCCTGCTGGCGCGTGACCACTGGTACGAGAGCGAGCAGATCTGGCGCCTCACGGGCTGCGCCCCCGGGCCGGGACCGCTGGAGCGGTTGGCCGGGGCGGCGGCTTGGTACCGGGAGCATCTGCGCGCCGGCTGAAGTCGAGGCGGGCGGGCCCGACTTGGCCAAGTGGTTGCGGGGTTGGGCACGGGAGGCGTCCGCGGGGGAAAGCGGCGGTACGTTCACAGGACTGGGGGCATGGCCTTCCGTCCTCCCCCTACGCCCGCTCGCCCCCGTCCGCGGCGGGCCCGTGGGAGTCATTTCCCGTGATGGATGCAGAGGTCGAACCCATGGTGAAGCAGGTGAGAGCGGAGCGTACCCGTCAGGCGCTGATCGCGGCGGCGGCCGTCGAGTTCGACCGGCAGGGGTACGCCGGGACCTCGCTGTCCGCCGTGCACCGGGCCTGCGGGGCGACGATGGGAGCACTCACCTTCCACTTCCCCGCCAAGGCGGACCTGGCCACCGCGGTCTGCCGTGAGGCCGAGGCCCTCACCGGCGAGGCGCTCGCCCGGCTCGTACCGGCCGGACCGCTCCCGCCGGTCGCCGAGTTCACCCTCGAAGTGGCCCGGCTGCTGGAGCAGGAGGTCACCGTCCGGGCGGCGGCCCGGCTCACCCGGGAACGGGCCGTCCCGTCCCACTGGTACACCCTCTGGCGGGCGGCCCTGCGGGACCTGGTGGCAGCGGCCCGGGAACTGGCCGGTGACCGTCCCGCACCCGACGAACTGGAACTGCTGGCGGTCTATCTGACGGCGGGCGCCGAGGCGGCCCTGCGGGCGGGGAGCAGCGGCACGGAGGTACAGGCCCAACTGAAGTGTCTGTGGGCCCTGGTGCACCTATCGAACGAGCGTCCGGTCGGGCCTCACTGATTCCCTTGTCCTCTCTGACCGTTCCGACGAAAAGGCTCATCCCATGACTCGACGCTGCGCGCTCGTCACCGGTGGTTCCCGGGGCATCGGGGCCGCCATCGCGACCGAACTCGCCGCCGACGGACACCGCGTGGCCGTGCACTGCCGTGCCGACTCCGCCGCCGCGAAGGCCGTCCTGGACGCCCTGCCCGGCACCGGCCACGCCCTGGTCACCGGCGATGTCGGCACACCGGGCGGGGCCCGCGGGATCATCGAGTCCGCCGTGGCGCAACTGGGCACCGTGGACGTCCTCGTCAACAACGCCGGCATCTACGCCGAGCAGCCCGTCGCCACCACCTCGTACGAGGACTGGCAGGCCGACTGGCGGCGCATCGTCGACGTCAACCTGCTCGGACCCGCCGACCTGATCTGGCACCTCGTCGACCATCTCCGGCAGCGGCCACAGGGCCCGCGCGGCGCCCGGATCGTCAACGTCGGCTCGCGCGGCGCCTACCGGGGCGAACCCGACGCCCCCGCCTACGGAGCGACCAAGGCCGCCCTGCATTCGCTGACCCAGTCGCTCGCCCAGTCCCTGGGCCCGCTCGGCGTCGCGGTGACCGCCGTGGCCCCGGGCTTCGTCCGTACGGACCTGGCGGAAAGCATGCTCGTCGGGGACGCCGAGGAGCAGGTACGCCGCCAGAGCCCGCTCGGCAGGATCGCCGCGCCCTCGGACGTCGCCGCCGCCGTGGCCTGGCTCAGCGGTGAGCGGGCCGAGTGGTGCAGCGGTGCCGTGATCGACGTCAACGGCGCCTCGCACCTGCGCTGACCCCACCCCGGCCCTCCCGGGCCGCCCGACACCTCAGGGAGATCCCGTGCGCGCCGCGATGTCGCAGATCGCCGTACGACCGGACGAACCCGTCGCCGAGCGGCGTGCCCGCGTGGCCGGTCTCGTTCGTGAACAGCACACCGCCGACCTGGTGGTCCTGCCGGAACTCTGGACGGTCGGCGCGTTCGCCTTCGACGAGTTCCGCGCCCACGCCGAGCCGCTGGACGGGCCCACGGCCCAGGCGATGGGCGCGGCCGCGGCCGGGGCCCGGGTCTGGCTGCACGCGGGCTCGATCATCGAACACGGCCCGGGCGGCACGCTGTACAACACCTCCCTCGTCTTCGCGCCCGACGGCCGGCTGCGCCGGACGTACCGGAAGATCCACCGCTTCGGCTTCGACCGGGGCGAGGCCGCCCTGCTGGGCCGGGGTGAGGAGACCGTCACCGTCACGCTGGCGGACGGCGGCCCGGCGGAGCTGACGGCGGGGCTCGCCACCTGCTACGACCTGCGCTTCCCCGAGCAGTTCCGGTTGCTGGTGGACGCCGGCGCGGAGATGTTCCTCGTCCCGGCCGGCTGGCCCGCCGCCCGTCGCGCCCACTGGTCGCTGCTGGCCCGCGCGCGGGCCGTCGAGTCCCAGGCGTACGTCCTCGCCTGCGGTACGGCCGGTACGCACGCCGGGGTGGAACAGGCGGGCCACAGCGTGGTGGTCGATCCATGGGGCGAGGTCGTCGCCGAGGCCGGGGCGGGAGAGGAGACGCTCGTCGTCGACCTCGACCCGGCGCTCGTCGCCAAGACCCGTGCCGAGTTCCCCGCTCTTCGCGACCGTGTTCTCGGTGTGCCGACGCCCCGCTGACCGGCCGTCGGCGACAGGTGCCGTCCGCCCCGCGAGTGCCGGGGCGGACGGCACCTGTCGTCTGTGCGCGGCCAACTGCCGGGCGAGACAAACGGGTTGGATATTTTCCGGTGACCTCTTGCGGCCCACAAGGCAGACGTGTAACACTCTTTCGCGAGGCAGTCTGCCCACTTCCAGGAGCCTTCGCACTGCCATCGCGTCGCCGTCGAGCGGCGCTTTTTTGTTTTCCGGGGCTCCCCGTTTCCCCGCATCTCCTTGTCTCCTGAAGGTGAGGCGACCAGTGACCATGGCCGACCCGACCCCCTCGCGTCCCCGCCCGGAGCAGTGCGCGTCGAGCCGCTGCCGCCGTGCAACTCGCTCCGACAGCCTGCGACGCAGACCCACCGCACCCGGTGCCCGGCTCTGCGGTCCCTGCAAACGCGCACTCGCGGCCGATCTGACCGCCCTGCCCGCGCTCCACCACGAGAGCGAGCAGCGGCTCGTACTCCCCGCCCGGCAGGGGGGCCTCGCCCGGGTCACGGGCCACCGTCCGGACACGCCGCCCGTGAGCGAAGCGGCGCTGGAAGCCCGGCACGACGCCGTCGTACGACTGGCGTCCTGGGCCCGGCTCGTCCTGGACGAGGACCCGGCCGCCGGAGCCCCGCCGGAGCGGTCCGTTCCCGAGCTGGCCGTCTTCCTCGGCCGGCACATCGACTTCCTGGCCGCCCACCCCGCCGCGGGCCCGGCGGCCGACGAGATCGCCCGCACCGCCACCGCCCTACGGCTCGTGGTCGCGCCGCCCAAGCCCGACCTCGTACCGCTCGGCCGGTGTGTGGAGCCGGACTGCGACGCCGAGGTGTCGCTCCCCGGGCGCGGCGGCGACGAGCTGGTGCTGCGCGGACCGATGTGCGGCGCGGGGCATGTGCTCACGCCACGCCAGTGGCTTCTCCTGAACCATCGTCAATCGACGCTCGAGACCAAGGAGTCGGCATGAACGACGACCTGCGCGCCCCGCGCGGCAAACGCGTCCCCACCTCGCTCGCCGCCCTCGCCCTCGGCGTCCGCGAGGGCACGATCCGCCAGTGGGCCAACCGCGGCAAGATCACCCGGTACGGGACCAAACGCCAGGCCCTGTACGACCTGAACGAGCTGGCCGCCCTCGCGGCCGGGGAGAACGGCGCGTAGTCCTCTACCCCGTAGAGACCCTCCCCGCACCGAAGACCTCCCCCGTCCCCTAGGCCGTGTCCGCAAGGTCCCGCCTGCCCCGCCCTCCGGGCGGACGCCGGGACTTCGCGGACCCGACCTAGCACCCACACCACCGTTCGGCCATCGCCGCGCGGCCCTTCGGCATGCCCGAAAACGGGCCGCCGCACAGCTCTTGAGGAGAGACAGCCATGGAGACGCACGGCACATCGCAATGGCAGCAGCACTGGCAGGACCGGCGCGACCCCTTCGTCGAGGAGTGCTTCCGGGCCCGTGAGAACCTGCTCGCCGATCTGAAGGACCCCGGCGCCGCCCAGGCCCGTGTCCTCGACGACCTCATCGACATCGGCGCCGCCTCGCTGCACTGGAAGGAGAAGGGGTACGACGCCGTCGCCGCCGCCCCGGACACCTTCCGGGCGGTGCTGCCGATCATGCGCTACAACGACTTCGTCGAGCAGATCGACCGGGAGACCCACACCAAGGGCGGGATCCTCTCGTGCAGCCCCGTACTGCGCTGGCTCAAGACCAGCGGGACGACGGGCACCCCCAAGCGCGTCCCGTACACACTGCACTGGCTGCTCAAGTACCGCATCCCCGCGATGAAGGCGATGTGGGGCACCTACCTGGAACACCACCCCGAGATCCTCGCCCACCCCTTCGCCACCCTCGACACCCAGACCGTCCGCGAGGACGTGTACGACTTCGTGCACGGCGTCGAGCACCAGGCGATCAGCAACCGGCATCCGCAGATCAACAGCCGGGACTGGAACCCGCCGTGGTACGAGTCGCCGTGGTTCGGCCCCGACACGCCCACCAGCCACGCCGGGCGGATGTACCACCGCGTACGGCACCTCGTCGGCAAGGACCTGCACTACATCTCGGCGATCAACCCCAGCACCCTCGTCTCGCTGCGTGACCTGATCGCCGAGCACGGCGCCGAACTGGTGCGCGACCTGAGAGAGGGCACCCTCCAGGGCAAGCCGTGGACCGAGCCCGACGAGAAGGCCGCGCTGCACCTCGAACAGGTTCTGGACCAGGGCGAGTTCAGCCTGGTGGACCTCTGGCCGTCGCTGACGCTGTACAGCTGCTGGCTGTCGGCCTCCGCCGAGCTGTACCGGCCGCGCCTGGACGCCGTGCTGCCCGGTGTCGCCAAGCTGCCGTTCATGAGCTGCGGGACCGAGGGCGTCACCACCATCCCCGTGGACGACACCCTGGAGAGCCAGCCGCTCGCCGTCAGCCAGGCGTACTTCGAGTTCGTCCCCGCCGACGTACCGCTCGGCGCGCTCCTCGACGCCGGCGAGAAGGTCGAGACGCTGCTGTACGACGAGGTCGAGGCGGGCCACGACTACCACCTGATCATGTCCCAGGGGAACGGCCTCTACCGGCTGTGGACCGGTGACATCTACCGCGTGGACCGGATCGCGGACGGCACCCCCTGGGTCCACTTCACCCACCGCGACGGCGTCTTCCACTCCTTCACCGGCGAGAAGATCACCGAGGGCCAGGTCACCCAGGCCATCCGGCAGGGGCTCGAAGGCAACGGGCTCGACACCGGGCTGTACATGTGCGGCCCGCGCTGGGACGAGCCGCCGTCCTACACCGTCGTCGTCGAGGTACCGGAACCCGGAGCGGACCTCGACCAGGTGCTGTCCGCCGCGATCGACCGCGAACTGTCCGTCATCAACATCGAGTACGCCTCGAAGCGGGACAGCGGGCGGCTCTCCGCTCTCCAGGTGCGGACCGTGGCGCAGGGCGCGATCGCCGCGTACGTCGAGTCCCGGCGGCAGCGGGGCAACGCCACGCAGTACAAGTACAAGCCGTTCCAGAAGGACATCGACTTCGTCGACGCGATCCTCGCCGACTGAACCGCCCCTCACCCATTCAATCCCCATGCCGATCAAGGAGAGTTGACCATGCTGGAGACCCTCAGGCCCCCGCAGAACACCCGCCGCGAGATCATCGACCTGCCCTGCGGCGACACCCGGCTCGCCCTGCACGTGTGGCGGCCGGAGCAGATCAAGGGAGCCGTCTTCTACTTCCACGGACTGCAGAGCCACGCCGGATGGCTGTGGGAAGTGGGCCCGCAGTTCGCCGACAACGACATCGCGTTCTTCGTCCTCGACCGGCGCGGCAGCGGCATCAGCCCCGGGCCGCGGCACGAGATACCGGACGTCGACACCGTCCTCGGCGACTACGCGAACGCCGTCGCGTTCGTCCGGGGAATGATCGGCGACGCCGTCCCCCTGTCCCTGTTCGGGCACTGCCTCGGCGGCTCCTTCCTGGCGGCCCTGATGGCGTACGAGGGGTTCACCACCTCGTACGACGCGGCCGTGTTCTGCTCGTCCTGGCTCGGCCGGATGCACGCGACCCTCGACCCGGACGCACGCGAGGCCGTCGCGGCGAGCAGGAGCGAGGAGTTGTGGGACGCGGGGCTGCAGGCCGGCGACTTCACCGACGAGGTCAAGTACCAGCACTTCATCGACCACGACGACCTGGCGGTACGGCAGTTGACGCAGCGGTCGCGGGCGGTGCTGCTGGAACTGGAGCGGCTCTATCTGACGCGCGGACGGCTCAGCCCGACGGTCCCCGCCGCGACCTTCGTCTCCGGGATGACCGACCCGATCGTGGACCTGGACGCCGCGCACTCCGTCTTCCAGGACCTGGTCTCCGGACGCGGCTCGATCATGAAGTTCCCCACCGACAAGCACTACCTCTTCTACACCGACGTCAGCGCCGACCTGGTCGACTGGACGTCGACGTACACCCTGCTCCAGGGGGTGAACCGTGGCGCCTGAGGCGGGCAGGTCCGGACGGGCCCGGCTGTACCACGTCGAGCTGCCCATGCGGACACCGTTCGACCATCCGGCCGCCCGGCGGCGTACGTCCGACAGCCTGGTCCTGAGGCTCTCGGCCGACGGCGTGGACGGCATCGGCGAGTGCGCGCCCCGCTCGTACGTCACCGGGGAGACCACCGCGAGTGTGCGCGCGGCGCTCGAACAGGTCGACTTCGACGCGTTGTTCGCGCTGCTGACCGGCTGCGATCCGCGGGAACTGCTGGGGCTGCTCCACCGGGACGGCTTCGCGCGGACCTTCGGGATCGACGGCGGCAACAACCTGCTCTGCCTGCTGGAGACGGCGGTCCTCGACTGGCTGGGGCGCCGGACGGGGGTGGGCGGACGGGAGCTGTTGCCGGGCGAGGCCGACGAGGGGCGCCGTTCGCTGCCCGTCTCGCAGGTGCTCGACCTCAGCCTGGACGCCGAGGAGTTCCTCGCCACCCGGGGGCCCTTCCACTTCGTGAAGATCAAGGCGTCGGACGACATCGAGCACGACGCCCGTACCGTCCGGACGATCCGCGACAAGGTCGGCGACGACGTGCCGGTCATGGTCGACGCCAACATGTGCTGGACACCCGAGAACTCGGTCGGCCACGCCCACCGGCTGCGCGAGGCCGGCGTCGACTATGTGGAGGAACCGCTGCCCAAAGGCTCGTGGGAGGCGCTGCGCGCGCTGCGCCGCGACGGCGGGCTGCGGATCATGCTGGACGAGTCGGTGTGCACGGCCCGGGACGCCCGTACGGCGGTCGAGTCCGGGGCCTGCGACGCGTTCAACATCCGGGTGTCGAAGAACGGGGGGCCGCTGCCGGCCGCCGGGCTCGTCGCCTACGCCCGGGAGAACGGCGTCCGCTACCAGTTCGGGGTCCAGGTCGCCGAGGTGGGCCCGCTCATCAACTCCGGCCGGGCCCTGGCCTTCGGCCACCCGGACGCGCTCACCGTCGAGGCCGGGCAGTCCGACCGCTTCTTCCCGGAGATGATCGTCGCCCCGCCCCCGGCCGTCGACCGCCACACGAACACGCTGGCGCCGGCGGACGGCACCGGCTGGGGCATGGACCTCGCCGCGAGCGCGGAGCGCTGGGCCGTGCGGGACCTCTGAGCCGGCCCTTCCCACTCGCACATCACCGACGCACATCCCCACCACACACCCATGCCCGAAAGGCGGGAACATCATGACCATTCTGTTCGAATGCACCTACCGGGGCGGCCGTTACTTCGGCTTCGGACTGCCCAAGGCCGACCAGCCGTTGAGCCTCACGCCGCTCAGGAACCTGAACCTGGGGAAGCTGCTCGCCGAGGGCGGTGACGTCGCCGTGCTCCTCGCCTCCTCCGAGACGGTGACCGTTCCCGTGAGCGAACGCGACACCGTGTCCTTCCGCCCGCCGCTGCTGCCCGACCACCTCGGTGACGCGCTCGTCGGCGGCTTCATGCAGACCCACAACGTCAAGGTGGACGCGGACACCCCGTCCCAGCCGAACTGGTTTCTCAAAGGCCTCGGCGATGTGCTGAGGACCTCGGGGGAGGCATTGCGCGCACCGGCCGGGTCCGTCGCGCTGACCGAGGAGGCGGAGGTCGTCCTGGTCTACGTCACCGACGCGGAGGGCATCCCCCGGTACGTCGGCTACACCTTCGGCAACGACCTCACCGACATCGGCCGCTTCCGCCGCCACCGGGGACACCTCTCGTACGCCAAGCTGTGCGACGCGGCCGTGGCGCCCTGGCTCTTCCTCGACGAACCGCCACGCCACGTCACCGGGCACGTCACCATCGAGCGGGACGGCGAGCCGTGCTGGCGGGGCGAGTTCACCACCGGCACCAAGGCCCTGCACTACGGGCTCGACGACATCATGTCCGAACTGTTCTCCTACGACGCCCTGCTGGCCCCCGGCCGTGTGCACTACGCCTACATCGGCGCCGACCGCAGCAGCTTCCACGACGGCTTCCGCATGGCCGACCGCGACCGCGTCACCCTGGACTTCGCGAGCCACGGGGTCACCCTGTCGAACACCGTGCGATGTGCGTCGCCGACTCTCGCGGCCGCCGCGCACGAGGGATCGTGAGCGGCGGCGAGCGGGAGCGTACGCCGGTCGACCGGGTGCGCAGGCTCAGTGACACGGAGGCGACGTTCGCGTACACCCATGCGCTGATGGGTGGCAGGGGCGGGCTCACCGCCTCCTTCACGATGAACGGCGCGTTCTCGCCGGAGCGGGTGGAGGCGGCCGTGGAGCTGTGGCTGAGGAGGCTGCCGCTGCTGTCGCTACGCATCGAGGACACCGGGGGCGGGGAACTGTGGTTCCGGCAGGGGACGCCCGTGCCGTCGGCGGGCGAGCGGCTGTGGGCGCTGCGGGTGGGGCGGACTTCGGAGGGGGCGACACGTTTCTCCCTCAGCCTTCACCCTGCGATCTGCGACGGCCACTCCGTCGGGCGTCTCGTACGGCCGCTGCTGGACGCCCTGTTCGGCGTTCCCGGGGCCTGTGCCGGGGAGGAGGAGCTGCCGCCGGACACCGACGAGCTGACGTACGAGAGCGGTGGGATGTGCGGGGTGTGCGTGCCGGGGCCGGCGCGGCGGGCTGTGACGTCGTACGGCCAAGAAGCAGGGCCAGGACATGGGCGCGGGCGGTCGACCGGGGTGGTGCGTGAGAGTGGTGGGGGTGTGACCCTCGCCATCGGTCCGTACGAGACCCGGCGGCTGCGTGACTGGTGCGGTGCGCGGCGGTTGACGGTCAGCGGGTTCCTCGCGACCGTGCTGGCCGACGCGTTCGCCCGGGAGAGCGGCCGCCGGGAGGTCACGGTCGCCAGGGCGGTGTCCCTGCGCCGGCGGTACGCCGAGCGGGCGCTGATCAGCGAGCCCGGGTGTGTGCTGGGCGTGGTGCGGGCGCGGCTGCGGGCGGGCGGCACCGGTCGGGACGCCGTGGGTGCGGGGGGCGACCTCGTGGGCCGGGCCCGGGGCCACGCGGAGGTGCTGTGCTCGGCCGGGCGGGAGTGGCGTCCGGAGCGGCGGGCGCACACCGCGATCCGCCGGGCCGTGGAACAGGAGACGGACGGCGGCGGGCCAGAGCTGCGGGTGACCGACGCCGGTTCGGTGGACACCGCGCTCGGACCGCACGCGGGGAGGGTCACGGGGTTCCGGACCGTGGCGGCTCGGGGTGACGGGGCGCTCGACGGCACGCTGCATCTGTCGTCGTTCAAGGGGGCGTTGACGGTCGGGCTGACCGTCGGCGGGCCTTGGGCGGCTGTGGCCGAGCGGGAGTTGAGTAACGCGATGCTCTTGCACAACCGCAGGTGAGAGCCCTGCGGGAGTGCGGACTCCTCAAAGTCGTAGGTGAAGATGGCCCCTTCGATTGAAAACAAAGAGTTCGTTCTCTATTTTTTGAGGGCAGGCTTCGTTCGAACCGGCGGGGCCCGCCCAGTGCGACCAGTCCAGAGGAAGGGAACGCGTCATGGTGAGGGCGTTTTCCAGCGTGGCTCCCGGGCGGAGCGGATCCTCCGCACGCCGCTCCTCCTCCGACGTTTTCGATGCCTTCATCGCGGAGATCTTCGAACGGCTGCCCCGTGCCGACCAGCGCAGATGGGCCCATGTCTACACGCGAGGCCTGCTGGTGACGCCGGGGCGCAAGACGGTACGCCGGCTCGCGGCCTCCGCCTCGGACTCCGCCACGGCGGCCCAGGCCCTGCACCAGTTCGTCAACGCCAGCCCCTGGGACTGGGAGCCGGTCCGCGCCCGCCTGGCCGACTGGATCGTACGGCGGTCCCGGCCGCGTGCCCTGGTCATCGCCACGGCGGTGCTGCCCAAGCGGGGTGACCGCTCCTGCGGAGTGCACCGCCGCTTCGTCCCGCGGGACGGTCGTACGGTCAACTGCCAGGTCGGTGTGGGGGCGTTCCTCGCGGTGGAGCAGGGGACGGCGCCGGTCGACTGGCGGTTGCTGTTGCCCGGGCGGTGGGCCGAGGACGCGGGTTCGGGTCCGGCCGCGGGTTCGGCCGATGCCCTGGCGTTGGACCTGGTCGACGGGGTGGGGACTCGGGATGTGACCGGCTCGGGCGGGGTGCCGGTGGTCGCCGACCTGGTCGGGTTCGCGGACAACGCCGCGCTGGTGGGCGGGCTCGTCGGCCGGGGGCGGCGGTTCGTCGTGGCCGTACCCGATGACTTTGTGGTGCACCCGGACCGTGCGGCTCTCGGCGGGCCCGGCTCCCGTGCCGGTGCCGGCGTCGGTGGTGTGTCCGCGCGGAGCCTCCTCACAGCCCACCCGGCGCGAGTGGCGACGGGGGTGGTCCGCCTCCCCGGCGCCCCCGTCGCCCTCCGGTTGGTCGGCGAGCCCGGGAGCGGACGGATCTGGCTCACGGATCTCGTGGACAGGTCGCCGCGCGAGGTGCTGGCGCTGGCCAGGCTGCACACGGATGCCGTCGACACGGTGGAGCGGCTGGCCGACGACTTCGGTCTGCGCGCCTTCGAGGGGCGCTCGTACGCCGGCTGGCACCACCACAAGACCCTGGTCTCCGCCGCCTTCGCCTACAGCACGCTCGGCTCCGCCGCCCCGGCGCGGCCCGGCGACCCGGCGCACCCGTCACCCCGGCCACGCACCGCCCGCCCGCCGCACCGGGCACGGACTTCGACGACCGGGGGACGGGCTGGTACGGCACCGGGGCGCGGTGCCGGGGTTCCGGTGCGGGCGCTCACGGCACCCGGGCGAGCGCCGGCGGCTCCGGCGCGGACGGCTGAGGCGTCGGTGCGGACCTCCACCGCCGCGGCGCGTCCCCTCGCGACATCGGCGCGGTCGTCCGCAGTTCCGGCGCCCCCCACACGCACCCTCATCATCCCGCCCCGGCTCCCCGCACCCCCCTCGCAGCCGCTCCCCACCCCGATACGAACGGAATCCTGATGGCCCTTCCCAAAGCGTTCTGGTTGTTGTGGTTCGGGCAGACCGTCAGCCGGCTCGGGACGCTCGCCCCTGCCTTTCTCGTGCTCTACATGGAGCAGGACGGGCTCGTCGCCCCGGGTACGACCCCGCTCATCGTCGGGCTCTTCGGTGCCGGTGTCGTGTTGTCCGGGCTGGTGGGAGGGGCGGTCGCCGATCTGATCGGGCCGCGTCGCACCATCGTCGCCGCCCAGCCGGTCACCGCCGCGATGGCTCTGCTCTTCGCCTTCGCCGAGAACGTCGTCGCCCTGTGCGCGCTGTCGCTGATCACCGGGTTCCTGTCGTCCGTCGACCGGCCGGCCGGGGCCGGGCTGATCTCCGCGATCGTTCCGCAGGAGCAGTTCTCGAAGGCGTACAGCCTCTTCCTCGTCGGCTTCAACATCGGCATGTCGCTGAGCCCCGTCTTCTCCGGTTTCCTGCTCGAAGTCAGCCCCGGTGCCCTCTTCGTCGTCTGGGCGGCCTCCAGCCTCGTCTACGCGGCCCTCGTCTTCGCGGTGCCCGCCGATCCGCCGCCCGCGCAGGGCTCCGACCGGCCCGCCGGGGCCGCGGCGGCCCTCAAGTCGGCCGCACGCGGGATCGCCGAACCCTTCCGGACTCCCGTCCTGGTCGCCTTCCTCCTCCTGACCTTCCTGCTGGCCTGCATCTACCTCCAGGTCAACTCCGCGTTGCCGCTCGACATGCGGGCCAGCGGGCTGAGCACCGGGGACATCGGCTTCGTCCTCGCCGTCAACGCCGTCCTGTCCGTGCTGCTGCTCCCGCTCGTGCCCCGTCTGGTCGGCGGGCTGCGCGCCCACGTCCCGCTGATCCTGGCGGCCGTGTTCATGGCCCTCGGCTTCGGCGGCAACGCTCTCGCCGGCGGCATGGTCTCCTTCACGATCGCCACCGTCGTATGGACGCTCGGCGAGGTGCTGTGGGCCCCGATGTCCGCCACCTTCATCGCCGACCGGGCCCCGGCGGGACGCAGCGGCACCTACCAGGGCTCGTACTTCTTCGCCTGGAACGCGGCGTTCGTCGTCGGCAGTCCCGCCGGACTCGCCCTCGCCCACTCCCACGGCTACGAGGCGCTGTGGATGTCCGTCCTCGGCCTGGGGCTCGCGGTGACGGCCGGCTTCGCCCTGCTGCCCCGACTGGCCGGGTTCGTGACCAAGCCCCACTCCGACGCCGACTCCACCTCCGGCCCCGACACCGAGTCCGTCACCACCGCCCGAGCGACCACCCCGTAAATCCCGACCCGAGAGACAAGGTGACCCACCATGCCCGCACCCACCCCCCGCACCGCACTCCTCGTCGGCGCCGCCGGCGGCATCCTCAAGGAGGTCTCCCGCGAGCTCGCCGAGGAGGGCCACACGCTGGTCCTGTTCGACCGGGACGCCGAGGCGGTCGGCCGGCTCGCCGAGGAGCTGGGACGGATCACCAAGGTCGAGGCCGTCGTCGGTGACATCACCGACATCCCGGCGGCGGAACGCCAACTGACCGACATCGTCGACCGGTTCGCCCCGTCCATCCTCGTCAACGGCGTCGGCGGCGACACCCGCGTGATCGGCTACGCCGACCTCACCACCGACCACTTCGACCAGTCGTTCCTGGAGAACGTGGTCAGCAGCTGGATCGCGGTCAAGGTGTGCGCCCCGCGCATGGCCGCCGACGGCTACGGCCGCATCGTCAACTTCGCCTCGGCGGGCGGCCGTACGTACAGCCACTTCAACAACGCCGCGTACGTCGGCGCGAAGGCCGCCGTCATCGGCATGACCAAGCAGATGGCGTACGAGCTGGCCCCGACCGGGGTCGTCGTCAACGTCGTCGCCCACGGGCCCATCGCCACCGAGCGGGTCGCCGGGGCGTTCGAGCGGCGTGACCCGGCGCAGCAGCAGGCCGTCCTGGCCAAGCTGCCGATGGGCCGCTACGGCACCGTCGCCGAGGCCGTCGGCAGTGTGCTGCACCTCTGCTCCGAGAGCGCCGGCTACTCGACCGGGTCCGTCATCGACATCAACGGCGGCCTCTACATGTGAGTCCCGCCCCTCGCCCCCATCGCGACACCGGAGGTATCCATGGCGAAGTTCGTCGTCGAGTTCGAGTACAACGTCGACCGTGCGGGCCGGGAGCATCTGCACCGCGCCCACACCGACTATCTGCGGGCCCTCACCGACAGCGGCGTCCTGCTGCTCGCCGGGCCGCTCCAGGACACCAACGGCGGCCTGCTGGTCTACGAGGCCGAGGACCGCGACCGCCTCCAGGAGGTTCTGGACGCCGAGCCCTACGTCAAGGGCGGCATCGTCAGCCGGGTTCGTATCCGGCAGTGGGCGCCGGGCAAGGGCACGTGGGCCGCCGCGTCGGAGAAGGCCGCGGCCTGAGCCCGAGGCGCTTCGCCCCGCCGCCCCTCCCCGTAATGAAGCAAGCCTCCCCGAAAGGACCGACTGACGTGCTCGTGACGCCAGTTCAGCAAACCCCCACCCCCCTGCGCCGGGAAGCCCTGCACGCCGGGATCGTCGATCCGGGCATGGACTCGATGCGGCTGCTCAGCGAGACGGCGATGAAGTTCCCCGAGGCGCTGTCGTTCTCGTCGGGGGCGCCCCACGACGGTACGCACGACCTCACGAAGCTCTCGTACTACGTCGACCGTTACATCGCGCACCTGCGGGAGCAGGGGGTGCCCGAGCAGCGCGTCACCCGGCTGCACTTCCAGTACGGACCCGTCAACGGGTTCATCCGGGAAGAGGTCGCCCGCATGCTCGCCAAGGACGAGGACATCGATGTCGCGCCCGAGGCGATCATGATCACGCACGGCTTCCAGGAGGCGGCACTCGTCGCCCTGCGGGGACTGTTCCGCTCGCCCGACGACGTACTGCTGTCCGTGTCCCCGGCGTACGTCGGCATTCGCGGCGCCGCCCGCATGCTGGACATTCCGGTCAAGGGCATCACCGAGGGGCCCAACGGGCTCGAGCCGGAGGCCGTGGCCGCCGCCGTGCGCGCCGTGCGTGCCGAGGGCAAGCGGCCCGCCGCGCTCTACCTGGTCCCCGACTTCTCCAACCCGTCCGGCACGGTCGTACCCCTGGAGGCCCGGCGGCGGCTGCTCGCGCTGGCCGCCGAGGAGGGGTTCACCATCCTGGAGGACAACCCGTACGGGCTCTTCGCGAGCGACGAGGAGAGGCTGCCGACGCTCAAGGCGCTGGACACCCGCGGTGACGTCGTCTACCTCGGCTCCTTCGCCAAGTCCGCGTTCCCGGGCGCCCGCCTCGGCTATCTGGTCGGTGACCGGGAGGTCGTCGGCGAGGACGGCACCCGGCGCACCCTCGCCCAGGAACTCTCCAAGGCCAAGGCGATGTTCACGGTCGGCTCGTCCTCGCTCTCCCAGGCCGCGATCGGCGGCATCCTCGTCGACGCCGGCTACGACCTGCGCTCCGCCACCCGCGACCTGGCCGCCGTCTACCAGGAGCGGCTCGCCGCCACCCTCGACGCCCTCGCCGAGCACTTCCCGCCCGAGCGGTACGCCGAGCACGGCGTGCGCTGGAACCGGCCGCGCGGCGGTTTCTTCCTGGTCGTCGAGGTGCCCTTCGAGGCCGACCTCGTCGCCATGGAGCGGTCGGCCCGCGACTACGCGGTCAGCTGGGCGCCGATGAGCATGTTCCACCTCGACGGCAGCGGCGAACGCGCCCTGCGCCTCGGCTTCAGCAACCTCACGCCCGCCGCGATCCGCGAGGGCATCGCCCGCCTGGCCCGCTTCATCGAGGCCGAGTCCACGTCCGAACCGGAGGCCACCTCATGAGCAACAGCCCCACGCGCCCCGTGGCGGTGATCGTCGACGGCTACTCCGCCGGCAACTTCTACCCCGCCGCCTTCGCCGCGTACGGCACGGACGTCGTCCACGTCCAGTCCACCCCGGAGCTGATCCCGGCGATGGCACCGCCGGACCTCACCGCCTACCGGGAGAACATCCTCGGACACGGCGACGAGAGGGCCCTCGTCGAGCGGCTGCGCGACCTCTCCCCCGTGTGCGTGATCGCCGGCCAGGAGTCGTCCGTGCCGCTCGCCGACCGGCTGAGCGAGGCGGTCGGCGTCCCCTCCAACGGCTCGGCGCTGTCACCGGCCCGCCGCGACAAGTACGAGATGATCGAGACGCTGCGCCGCGCCGGGGTGCGCTGCGCGCGGCAGCTCAAGACCGACGACCCGGACACGGCGGTCGACTGGGCCGAGGAGCACGGCAGTTACCCGGTGGTCGTCAAACCGCTGAGCTCGGCGGCCTCCGACGGCGTCTTCGTCTGCGACGGCCCCGACGCGGTCCGCGCGGCCGCCCGGACCGTCCTCGACGCCCCGAACATGTTCGGCCTCGCCAACACCGAGCTCCTCGTACAGTCCTATCTCAAGGGCACCGAGTACATCGTCGACACCGTCAGCCGCGGCGGCGAGCGGTATGTCTGCGGGGTCTGGGAGTACGAGAAGACGCTGCTGCCGTCCGGCAAGAACATCTACAACCGCGACCTCCTCGCCGACCCGTACGACAACCCGGTGGTCGCCGAACTCACCGCGTACGTCGACGAGGTCCTCGCCGCCCTCGGCGTCGCCTGGGGGCCGGCCCACGCCGAGGTCATCGTCACCGACGAGGGCCCCGTCCTGGTCGAGATCGGCACCCGCCTCAACGGCAACATCAACGCCCCCTTCCACGACGTGTGCCTCGGCCACAACCAGGCGGCGCTCACCGCGCAGGCGTACACCCGGCCCGACGAGTTCCGCGCCGAGTACGCCGGCCGGACGTACACGAGGCTTCAGCCCGCCGTCGTCTACAACGCCCCGACCGAACTCGACGGTGTCGTCGACAGCGTCGACGAGAGCGCCGTGGCGGAGATCCGCGGCCTGGAGAGCGTCTTCCTCGCGACGGTCAAGTACGCGCCCGGCGCCCGGATCAGGCCCACGGTCGACCTGCTGACCAGCTCGATGCGGGTGTTCCTCACGGCGCCGGACGAGATGGCCCTGACGGCCGGCTACGAGAAGGTCCGCGCGCTCAAGGACGCCGTGTACCGGGTCGCCTGACCCCCTCCCTGCCTCTCGCCTTCCTCTCTGCCTTCCTCTCCGCCTTCTTCTCCGCCTTCTTCCCTTCCTTCTTCCACGACTTGCTTCCCGGAGGTCTGTCATGCACAGCCGTATCGGTCTCTTCCTGTCCCCCGTCCACGAGACCGGCCAGGACCCGCACCTCGCGATCCGCCGCAACCTGGACCTCGTCGAGTACGTCGACGACCTCAACTTCGACGAGGCGTGGTTCGGTGAGCACCACACGCTGGGCTGGGGCCTGGTCGGTGCGCCCGAGACGCTGATAGCCGCCGCCTCCCAGCGCACCACCCAGATCAAGCTGGCCCACGGCGTCGTACCGCTCTCCGGCCACCACCCCTTCCACGTGGCGAGCCGGGCGGTCCACCTCGACCACCTCACCCGCGGCCGGTACATCCTGGGCGTCGGCCCGGGCGTGCCCTTCGACGCGAAGATGTTCGGCCTGGAGCAGCCGGTGCAGCGCCGCCGCCTGGAGGAGGCCCTGCCGACGGTCCTGGAGCTGGTCAACGGCGACGAGCGGATCACCCAGCAGACGGACTGGTTCGACCTGCGCGACGCCAAGCTCCAGCTGCCGCGCTTCAGTCCGCAGGGCATCGAGGTCGCGGTCGCGACCTCCGGCACCTCGCAGTCCAGCCCGCGTCTGATCGGCCAGTACGGGCTGAGCATGACCTCGTTCGCCCTGCCCTTCGCCCTCCTCACGCCGGGCGCCCCCGCGCACATCAACCTCGCCCACCAGTGGAAGTACGCGGAGGAGGCCGCCGCCGAGCACGGGCAGACCCTGGACCGCGACAAGTGGCGTATCGCGCTGCCGGTGCATGTGGCCGAGACCCGCGAGGAGGCGTTCGCGGACGTCCGCGAGGGCTACGACCGCTGGCTGTTCGAGTACTTCGGCAAGGCGGCCGGCCGTGAGGTCCTCAGCCCCGACGTGCCGCGCGAGAAGGCGCTGGAGGCCCGGGTCGAGGCGGGCGGCGCGCTCGTCGGCTCGGTGGACGACGTGGTCGCCGGCATCGAGCGGCTGCACGAGATCACCGGCGGCTTCGGCACGCTGCTCGTCTACGTCGCCGACTGGACGTCCTGGGAGAAGACCAACCGCAGCATGGAGCTGCTGGCCCGCCATGTCGCTCCCCGCATCAACGGCTCGGCGGCCCGGCCGCAGGAAGCCGTGGACTTCGCGATCGCCAGCCGGAAGAAGTAGCGCGCTGTAGCACCTGGTGCGAGGAAGCGTCCTCGCCGAGCCCGCCGTATGTCACGTCACGTCACGCGAGGCCGGGCCGTTCCGTCGGCCCGGCCGTGCGTCCCACCCGATCGGAAAGAACTCATGCTGGAGCAACGCTCGTTCCGCGACATACTCGGCCGGTTCACCACGGGAGTGGTACTGGTCACCGCCGACACGGCCGAAGGCCCCAAGGGCATGGCGGTCAACTCCTTCACCTCCGTCTCCCTCGACCCGCCGCTGGTCGCCCTGTGTGCCGCGGACACCTCCTCGACCTGGCCGGCGATCCGCGAGGCCGGCTCCTTCGCGGTCACGATCCTCGGCGACCAGCACGCGGAGCTGTGCCGCCTGTTCAGCACCAAGGGCGCCGACCGCTTCGCCGCGGGCGCCTGGTCCACGACCCGTGCCGGGCACCCCATCCCCGCCGACGGTCTCGGCTGGCTGGACTGCCGTATCACCACGGTCCATCCGGCGGGCGACCACGAACTGGTCATCGCCGAGGCCCTGGAGGGCGCCCTGACGGCCCAGGCGGGCCCCCTGGTCTTCCACGCGGGCCGCTTCACGGCCCTGGCAGCGGCCTGACGTCTCCCTCCGGATACGACCCGACGGCACCCCGTCGCCACTCCCTCCGGCGCCGGCCCGGCACGGGCACCGAGTCCCGCACGGGCGCCGGCCCGGCCGGGCACTGGGCCCAGCACAGGCACCGAGCCCAGCACGGGCGCCGCCCCAGCCGGGCACCGAGACCGCACGGGCACCGGGCCCAGCACAGGCACTGAGCCCCGCACGGGCACCGGGCCGACACGGGCACCGAGTCCCGCATGGGACACCAAATCCCGCACAGGCACCGAGCCCAGCACAGGCACTAAGTCCCGCACGGGCACCGACCCGGCCGGACACCGGGCCCAGCACAGGCACCAAATCCCGCACGGGCACCGGGCCGACACAGGCACCAAATCCCGCACGGGCACCGGGCCGACACGGGCACCGAGTCCCGCATGGGCACCGAGTCCGCAGGGACCCCGGGCCCAGCACAGGCACCGAGTCCGCAGGGACCCTGGGCCCAGCACAGGCACCGGATCCCGCACGGGCACCGAACCCAGCACAGGCACAGAACCCAGCACGGGCACCGAACCCAGCACAGGCACCGGATCCCAGCCGCGGGCACAGCCCTGGCCATGGCTACGGGTCCCGTTCCGGCACCGGGCCCGGCCGTTGTACGGGCCAGGCCGCCAGGCACGACGCGGCACCCCGTCGCTCACCGCCCGCCACCAGCAACCACCCTCACCCTCACCCTCACCCTCACCCGCACCCGCACCCGCACCCGCACCCGCACCCACCCTCCCCACCCGCCGATCCGAGGCCACCGGCGTCCTCGGCCCGGCGCGGGGGTCCAGCCCGACGGGACGGCCCGCCCAACCCGGGACCTGGCCCCGCCCGTCAGGGGGCCCAAGCCTTCTTGCACGGGCCCGCCCACCCGGGGCCAAGCCGGCGTGGAGGCGCCGACCCAGCCCGGGGCACCGACCCGCCCCGGGACCCGACTCCGCACCCGCCCTGCCCCGGACCTGGCCCCGCCCGGGACCCGCCCCGGGACGCGTTCGTCGCGTCGACGCCCATGAGAAAGGCAACCCGCGTGTCCCACACCGATCCGATACCCGAGGCGCTCACCCTCCCCCTGCCGCCGGATGCCGGGCCGGAGGCCGACCTCCGCTTCGTCCGGACCGCCCCGCGTCATCTCGTCGACCGCAGTGCCGTGGCCGAGGTGCTGATCACCGACTGGCGGCGGCTTGGCCCCGACGCGTTCCGGCTGGGCGCGCAGTGGCCGCGCGGGCACCACTTCTACGCGCCCATCGCGGGTACCTGGTACGACCCCCTGCTCACAGCGGAGTCGCTACGGCAGGCCTCCGTCCTGGTCGGCCAGACGTACTACGGCGTCCCGGCGGACCATCACTTCACCATCGCCGAACTGGAGTTCGAGATCGTGCCGGGCGTCATCCTGCTCGGCACCCGCCCCGCCGAGATGCGCCTGGAGGCCGCCGCCACGGCCGTCCGGGGCGCCACGCACCGCCACGGCCCCCCGACCGCACTCACCCTGGAGGCCGACCTGCTGCGCGGCGACGACTTCGCCGGCGCGGGACGGCTGACACTGCGCACGTCCGCCCCCCGGGACCCCGCCGCAGGGGAGGGCGGCGGGTACCCGCCCCTGCCCGACCCCGTGCCGCCCGCGATCGTGGGCCGCCTCGACGAACGCGACGTCGTCCTCGGCGTCCCCCGCTCCGCCGCCGCCCGCCGGAGCCTGAACTGGGACCTGCGGATCGACCCCGGCCACCCGGTGCTCTTCGACCACCCCACCCACGAGATCCCCGGCATGGTGCTCCTGGAGGCCGCCCGCCAGGCCGCACAGGCGGCCTGCGCCCCGTACCGCGTACTCCCCGTGGAACTGCGCAGCGCCTTCCACTCCCCCCTGACCCTCGACCTCCCCTGCCGCATCTCCGCGACCAGGCTCCCCGCGCAGGACGCGAGCGAGGACGCCGCGCTCCGGGTCACCGCGTGGCAGTCCGGCCGACTGGCCTTCGACAGCCTCGTGGTGGCGAGCCTGTGCGACTGAAGGAGGACCGGAGAGATCCTCAGGACACTTCTAGGGCGTGGGGTCGCCCTCGTTCCCGCCCGGCTGCGGCTCGGCCAGTTGTGCCGTGCAGTACGCCGTGACGTTCCGCTCACCGCCCGCCGCCGCCACGAGACGCTGCCAGACCGTCTCGTTCACGCCCTGGCCGTTTCCCCCGACCTCCCGGTAGTCGCGGCAGTCGTCCTCGGTGGTCGGGGCGGGGGCCGGGCGTTCGGGGCCGTCGTCCGCCGGGAATCCCGCCGCGCCGATCACCCCCATGGCGACACCGACCAGCATGAGACCGGCGAACAGCACGGAGAGCGTCGTCCGCGGGGACGGCCCCGGGTGGCATCGCCCCCCGGGCCCCCAGTCGTCCCGGCGGCGGGCGCGGCCGCGGTGGGCCCCGGCGTCCCGGGCGGCCCGGAACGCGGCCACGGCCCGCTGCTCGGCCTCGGCGTCGACACCGTCCCGGACGAGGGAGGCGACGATCAGCGCCTCGACTTCGGCGTCGGGAAGGGCGGGGCGGGAACGACGGCCGGGAAGCCCGCCGCCGCTCTGCCGTTCACCCATGTCCGATTCCGTTCCTGCTCGGGTCCTGCCCGGTCCTGCTCGATCCGCTTGCCCGCACGGCCGCTTGCCCGCACGGCCGCTCGCCCGCACGGCCGCACGGCCGCCGGGCCACCAGTACGTCCCGCGCGTCCGGCCTGTTCAGGACGGAGCGGCCGCGCGGTCCCTCCGTCCCCGCCGGAGAAGCTGAGCTTCGTTCACGTCGACTCCCCCAGCGTCCGGGGAGCCTCATCCGTCACACCCTCCGCGCCCAACTGCCGGGCGAGGCGCCTCAGCCCCCGGTACGCGGCCGTGCGTACCGCCCCCGGACGCTTGCCCAAGACGCGCGCGGCGGCCGGGCCGTCGAGGCCGACCACGACACGCAGCAGCACGGCCTCGGCCTGGTCGCGGGGCAGCCCGCGGACCAGTTCCAGGGCGTGCTCGGTGGACAGGGCCTCCAGCGCCTGGTCGTGCGTGCTGTGCGGCCCGGGCAGGTCCAGGACGTCCTGTTCCAGCGCGGCCGGCCGGGGCCGTACCCGCTGTCGGCGCAGATGGTCCAGCGCCCGGTGCCGGGCGATGGTCGCCGTCCAGCCGCGGAAACCGGACCCGTCGCCCTGGAACCGCCCCAGGTCCCGGGCTATCTCCAGCCAGGCGTCGGACGCCACGTCCTCCGCGTCGTCCCCGACCAGGCCGCGCAGATAGCCGAGCAGGCCGGGCTGCACGAGCCGGTAGGCGACCGCGAAGGCCGCCTCGTCTCCCTGCTGGGCCCGCGCGACGGCCGCGCCCAGTTCCCCGTCGTACGCCCGCATGCGCCGGGGTGCAGCTCCCTGACCCACGTACCGTCCCCGTCCGTACCGAGGGCGCGCCCTCCCGTACCACGCCCCCACGGTGATCAGCGCCGGTGCGAGCGGAAGTGTCACAGCGCGTCAGGCACCCGGGGGCCGACCACCGTTCGGGTCAACCCGACCCGCCGTCCTCGGGAGCGCCGGCCCGTGGAGGTTTGGGCCAAGTGACGTACCGGGGAGCTCTGCACGGGATGCAACCGCCCCACGAAAGGCGAGCGCCGTATGCCATCTCCCCTCCTGCGCACCGCCGTCGCCACCGCTCTGGCCCTCGGTGCCCTCGGTCTGGCCCAGCCCGCCCGGGCCTCGTCCTCGGACGGCGTGTACACCGTCCGGGTGCCGGACGGTGATCCGCACAAGCGGTCCCTCGCCCCGCGCACCACCGAGCCGTTCAGCATGGTCGGGGTCACCTGGGCGGACCCGGACGCCGCCCTGGACGGCACCGCGTATGTGCGCACCCGCTCCCGCGAGAGCGGCGAGTGGAGCGCGTGGCAGGCGCTGGACACCGATGTGCGCATGCCCGAGAGCGGTCCCGACCACGACCACTCCGGGGTGCGCGGCGGCACCCAGCCGCTGTGGACCGGGCCCTCGGACGGCGTCCAGGTGCGCGTCTCTGGCGGGCGGCTGCCGCAGGGGCTGCGCGTCGAACTGGTCGATCCCGACGGCGGTTCGGACGCCGTGCAGACCTCGGTCGTCGAACCGGCCCCCGGAGCGCCGCCTCTGGCCGGCCGCCCCACCGTGACGTCGCGCTCCGCCTGGGGCGCCGACGAGTCCCTGGTGAAGGACCCGCCCACCTACACCACCGGCACCCAGGCGATGTTCGTCCACCACACGGCGGGCACCAACGACTACACCTGCTCCCAGTCGGCGTCGGTCGTGCGCGGCGTGTTCCTGTACCACGTGCAGAGCAACGGCTGGAACGACATCGGCTACCACTTCCTCGTCGACAAGTGCGGGACCGTCTTCGAGGGCCGTGCGGGCGGCATCGACAAGCCCGTCCTCGGCGCGCACACCTACGGTTTCAACACCGCCACGAGCAGCGTGTCGGTGCTCGGCGACTACTCCACGGCGACCGCCAACGCCGCGGTGCGCGCGTCGGTCGCCAACGTGGCGGCGTGGAAGCTCGGCCTGTACGGCCTCGACCCGGCCGGGACCGTGGTGCTGACCTCCGGTGCCGACAACGGCAAGTACCAGACGGGCCAGAAGGTCACGCTCCACCGCATCTCCGGGCACCGCGACGGCTCCCCGACGGAGTGCCCCGGACAGAACCTCTACGACGACCTGCCCGAGATCCGCTCCCTCGCCTCGAAGGCCGGCACGCTCGTCGCACCGGAACCGGCGACGGAACCGGAACCGGCACCCGAGTCGGCACAGGAGCCCGCACTCGAGCCGGAGTGGGAAACGGACCTCGCCGAGCTGGGGATCGAGGGCGTGCGCGCACGCTGACGCTACCGCCGGGGCGCCGTGCCCACCGCGTCCCGGCACAGCAGCCGCAGCGATCCGTGACCGCCGTAGCAGCGGCGGGCCTCGTCGATCGGGTCCCAGAGGCGCCCGTCCGGGGTGCGGATCCAGTGGTCACCGCCGGTGGCCCACCACTCGGCCCCGCCCTGGCGTGCCATCACCTCACCGGCATACGCCCCGAACCCGCGCAACACCTCCTCCACGGCCGCGTACGGCGCTCCTTCCCGCCGTATCCCCTCGATCATGCGGTCGATGCTCCACAGACTCTGTGCCGAGTAGTCGAGGCGCAGTCGTGCTCCCTCGCGCATCGTCGCCACTGTGTCCGCCGCCCACCGCAGCGGCTTCGCAGCCGCCGATGGCCTGGTCTCCTGCTGAGTCGTCACACCCCTTCAATGCGCTGCGGGGCGGCGTTTCGTCACGCGAAATCGGCGACTTCCCGGAAGTGGCGCAGGACCGCCCCACCTCGGCCTTACGACAGTCACAGGACTCTTTCAGGAACGGGGTTTAGGCCCGTCAGAGCGCCTGGACGGCCTCAGCTCTGTTGCCGGGTCCGGCGGGAGACCACGGCGCGCAGCACCCGGCGCCCCTCCGTCGACACCTCCAGCGCCCGCCGCAGCCCGGCCGGTCCGTGTCCGGCCAGGACCTCGAGGACGGTGACCTGGCGGCGCAGTTCGGCGGCGACGAGCGGCGACATGCCCTCCGTACGGCCCTGGCGACGGGTGTCGACCGAGGAGGCCTCGTCCTGGGCGGTGTCCAGGAGGCGGTGGATCTGGAGGGAGGCGACGGAACAGGCGTCGGCCCACACCCGCACCTCGGCGGCGGACCGCTGAGCGGGGGCGGCCTCGAGCATCCGGTGGGCGAGCGCGACCGCCTCGTCCCCGTCGCCCGCGGCGTCCAGCTTCCCGCGCGCCTGCTCCAGACCGTCACCCCAGTCGCCGGCACCGGCGTCGTCGGTGAGGCTCGCCCACAGCGGCCGCAGGATCTCGTCGTCGCCGCCCAGCAGGGGCACACACCGATCCAAACAAGCCAGCCCGCTCGCGGCCAGCCCGCGTTCGTCGGCCTGTGCGATCAACTCCACCAGGCTCATCCACGCCTCCCTCCGCGGGCCATCTCCGGGGCCCAACCAGGCCGCTACCAGCCCTCACCCCTCACGGAACCCACACTTCCCCTTACTGCGCGCAACAGCCCCGGAGTGTCACAGGGGCACCACGCCCAGTCGGTCGAGGAAGCGGAAGAAGAGGTTTTCGGCCAGAGGATCGGGGTCTGCAGTCAGTACGTCCACCAGCGCGTCGGCGTTCACTTCGTGTCCGGCCTCGGCGGCCCAGCGCACCGCGCGCTCGGCGGCGTCGCGGGGTTCCAGGAAGTAGTCCTCCAGCGTGAGGCCCTCCCGGTCCGCGCCTAAGTAGCCGGCCATCGCGGTCGGCGCGAGGCACGTCGTCCACGCCCCGCTCTCCGGCGCCGCGGCCTCCAGCACCACGCACTCGCTGTTCATGACGTACCCGAACAGCGAGGGCGCCCCGGTCTCCCGGGCCAGGTCGTTCATGCTCCCGACGTCGCCGTCGCCGCTCGGGTACTCCCACAACTGCCAGCCGCCCGGCGCCGAGCTGTGCGGTGTCATACCGCCCTCGGCCCCCGGCAGCGCGGCCAGCTCCGCCAGCGGCTGCTCCGCTCTGCCCACGACGAAGTAACCCCAGTAGCCCATGTTCCGGTTCCCCCCGGCATATTCGATCCGACTCCCGTCAGAAGACCACCACAGTCGTACGGGAGTTCGCAGCCGTATGGGCCAATACGTGGGGAGTCAGCCGAGCCTGTCCGCCAGCGCCCGGAACTCCGCCCAGGACAGCTCGGGCCTGTCCGGGTCCCACAGCTTCTGGACCGTCG
Organism: Streptomyces sp. NPDC040589; assembly: GCF_055594445.1. Lineage (NCBI taxonomy): Bacteria > Bacillati > Actinomycetota > Actinomycetes > Kitasatosporales > Streptomycetaceae > Streptomyces > Streptomyces sp. NPDC040589. The sequence goes on from NZ_JBVIWP010000001.1 coordinate 990,761, forward strand.
CCCGCAGCGGCATCCGGATCCCCGCCGCCACCTGGTCCTGCGTCTGCGAGTCGGCCAGGTCGCACCAGACGGCGAGGTTCCCGCCGAGTATCTGCCCGTCGTAGCGCTCCGGCACGGCCGTGGTGCCGCGCAGCACCCGAGGCGTCCACTGCTCGTAGATCCGCTGCCCCGTCGGATAGACGAAGGTCTGCGGCTCGCCGAGCACGTAGTACAGGTACTCGTCGTTGTAGTTGATCACCTGCCGGCCCGCCTCCAGGTACTCCAGGGGCTCCCGGGCGCCGATCTCCTTGCCGGTCCAGTAGGCGACCTGGATGTCCTTGTCGGGCTCGACGGACGTGCCGCGGAAGAAGCCGTCGTTCCACGCGCGCGGGGTGCGGTCGTGCTCGCGGACGGTGGCGGCCCGGTCGTTGAGCCAGCCCGTGGTGAGGTCGGCGACCGTGGCGCCGGAGCCGTACTTCTCCCGCGCCGCGGCGGCCAGCTGCGGGAACGCCGCCTCCGGGTCGGAGCGGACCAGCGCCTGGTACTCGTCGGCCCCGAGGTGCCAGGGCTTGCCGGGGAAGAGCTCCGCGTACTCGTTCAGCAGCTCGTCGACGATCTCGGCGCTCTCGGGCTTGGAGATGTCGATGGCGCCCTGCACCGCCGACCCCTGCGCGGTGCGCAGCTGGAGGTCGGGGTGGGCGCGAAGGACCGCGCCCAGGTGCCCGGGCGAGTCGATCTCGGGCACGACGGTGATGTGCCGGCTCTCCGCGAGGTCGATGATCTTCCGCACCTGCGCCTTGGTCAGATGCGGCTGGGACACGATCTCCGGCTGCGTGTCGGACTCGATCCGGAACCCCTGGTCGTCGGAGAAGTGCAGGCCCAGCTGGTTGAACTTCAGGTCGCCCAGCTCCCGGACCCGGTCCTCGATCCAGCCGGCCGTGAAGTTCTTGCGCGCGATGTCCAGCATGAACCCGCGCTGCGGCTTGGCCGGCTCGTCCCGCACCACGCCCTCGGGCGCCGTCCCGCCGTCGCGGGTCTCCTGCTTGAGCGTGCGAGTGCCGTAGAAGACGCCCGCGTCGGCGGGCCCGGTTATCTCCGCGCGCCCGTCGCGCACGGTCATGACGTACGACTCCGGGTTCGCCTTCTTGTCGCCGCCCAGCGCCAGCCGCAGGTCCCCGGCGCGCCGGTCGTCCTTCTCGCCCGCGTACGTCAGCCCCAGCTCGCCGGCGACCAGCCGCCCCTCGTCGGCCAGCGCCGCGTCGTCCACGACCACGCGGTTGCCGCTCTCGGGCTGCCAGCCCGGGCCGCGCGCCGCCTCGTGGTCGCGCACGGCGGGTATCGTCCGCGGCGCCTTGGACAGGGCGTACGAGCGGCTCGGACTGGGGCTGCTCTCCGGCGAGGTGCCCCGCGGGGCGGCAGCGGTCCGGCCCTCGGAGGGTCTGGCCTCCGCGCCTGTGGACCCGCCGTCGCCGTCCGAGGCCGCCCAGAGCCCCAGACTCACCCCGGCCGCGACCATGACCAGTGCGACGGCCATGGCCACGACCAACACTGGCCGCTGTTTCACCTGCTTCGCCGTATCCCGGCGCCTGTGCTGACTCACACGGCCAACCTAAAACCCCATGGCGCACGGCGCGCGTCCACCGCACGTTCCGAAACTCTCTCCCCCGGGTGAAATTCGGGCATCCGTCGGACACGTCTCGGTCGCACTCGATAGCGTGACGTCACATCTCTCACACCTTGCCCTGCCGACACACGTGACGCCCACAAGGACCCACGCTGCCCGCGCACCGTCTCCCAGACCTCCCCGGCCGAGCCGCCATACCGGTGGAGCACTTCAACGCAGCCTCCGCGCAGGAGCTGGAGCAGACGCTCCTCACCTGTTTGCGCAGCCACCGCTGGTCCCGGCGTGTCGCGGAACACCGCCCCTATCCGGACCTGGCCTCCCTGCTCGCCGCCGCCGACGAGGCGGCGTACGACCTGGCCTGGGGCGACCTCACGGAAGCCCTGACTGCCGAGCCCCTGCCCGCGCTCCCCCCGGACACCTACGCCGCGGCCCACACGGCCCTCAGCGCGGCCTACGCCGCCTACGAGGCCCGCTTCGGCCATGCGTTCGTCATCTGCCTGGACGGCCTGACCCAGGACGAGGTCCTGGACCACCTCCTGGAGGCCATCCGGTCACGATTGACCAACGATCCCGAAGAGGAGCGGGCGGTGGTGGCCGACGAACTCCGGCGCCTGGCAACGGAGCGGTTGGTCAGCACCCTCAGGGGCGCGGGGAACTGCGCGAGCAACCACTGACGACCCGCACCCGGCAGCCCCAGGTAACCCCCCACCGCCCTGGCCCGCGCTAGCCCACCTGTACCTCTTTGCATGCCAGTTTGATCACACCCCGGGACCCCGGCGCAGCCCAGCGGCAGCGCATCGCTACGATGCTGGGGGCCGGTGGACCGTACCCGGCCGGGCCCGACCGACACACCAAGCCGGCGCGGCCCCAATCCCCGCTCCCGGAGGAAACTTCCGTGCCGGCTGGAACGCTGTACCGCGGCCGGGAAGGAATGTGGTCCTGGGTGGCTCATCGAGTCACCGGCGTCCTCATCTTCTTCTTCCTGTTCGTTCACGTGCTGGACACCGCTCTCGTCCGCGTGTCCCCTGAGGCCTACGACACCGTCGTGGCCACGTACAAGACGCCGATCGTCGCGCTGCTGGAGTACGGCCTCGTCGCCGCCATCCTCTTCCACGCGCTCAACGGCCTGCGTGTCATCGCCGTCGATTTCTGGACCAAGGGCGCCCGGTACCAGAAGCAGATGCTCTGGACCGTCGTCGCCCTGTGGGTCGTGCTGATGCTCGGGGCGATCTACCCCGTCCTCGGCCACGCCGCTCGTGAACTCTTCGGGAGCTGACGCCAATGTCCACGTCTGAGAAGACCGCCGCCGGCGTCGGCCCCGTCGAGGGCGGCGCCGTCTACACCGTCGACAACCCGGCCCCCTTCATCGAGGCCCCGCGCCAGCGCACCAAGAAGACCCCGAAGTCCACGCGGGGCAACTTCGAGCTGGCCGCCTGGCTGTTCATGCGCCTGTCCGGCGTGGTGCTGGTCGTGCTGGTCCTCGGCCACCTGCTGATCCAGCTCGTGCTGGACGGCGGCGTGTCGAAGATCGGCTTCGCCTTCGTGGCGGGCCGCTGGGCGAGCCCCTTCTGGCAGGTCTGGGACCTGCTGATGCTGTGGCTCGCGATGCTGCACGGCGCCAACGGCCTGCGCACGGTCATCAACGACTACGCGGAGCGCGCGAACACCCGGCTGTGGCTCAAGGGCCTGCTCTACACCGCCACGGTGTTCACCATCCTGCTGGGCACGCTGGTGATCTTCACCTTCGACCCGAACATCCGCTAGGCACGGGGCTGCGAGAATCATGAAGATCCACAAGTACGACACCGTCATCGTCGGCGCCGGTGGCGCGGGCATGCGCGCCGCCATCGAGTCGACGAAGCGCAGCCGCACCGCGGTCCTGACCAAGCTGTACCCCACCCGCTCCCACACGGGCGCCGCGCAGGGCGGCATGGCCGCCGCGCTGGCCAACGTGGAGGAGGACAACTGGGAGTGGCACACCTTCGACACGGTCAAGGGCGGTGACTACCTGGTCGACCAGGACGCCGCCGAGATCCTGGCGAAGGAGGCCATCGACTCCGTCCTCGACCTGGAGAAGATGGGCCTGCCGTTCAACCGCACGCCGAACGGCACCATCGACCAGCGCCGCTTCGGCGGTCACAGCCGTAACCACGGCGAGGCCCCGGTCCGCCGCTCCTGCTACGCGGCCGACCGCACCGGCCACATGATCCTCCAGACGCTGTACCAGAACTGCGTCAAGGAGGGCGTGGAGTTCTACAACGAGTTCTACGTCCTGGACCAGCTGATCACCGAGGTCGACGGCGTCAAGAGGTCGGCCGGTGTGGTGGCGTACGAGCTCGCCACCGGCGAGATCCACGTCTTCCAGGCGAAGTCCGTGGTCTACGCGTCCGGCGGCTGCGGCAAGTTCTTCAAGGTGACGTCCAACGCGCACACGCTGACGGGCGACGGCCAGGCCGCGGTCTACCGCCGGGGTCTGCCGCTGGAGGACATGGAGTTCTTCCAGTTCCACCCGACCGGCATCTGGCGCATGGGCATCCTGCTGACGGAGGGCGCCCGTGGTGAGGGCGGCATCCTCCGCAACAAGGACGGCGAGCGCTTCATGGAGAAGTACGCGCCGGTCATGAAGGACCTCGCGTCCCGTGACGTCGTCTCCCGCTCCATCTACACGGAGATCCGGGAAGGCCGCGGCTGCGGCCCCGAGGGCGACCACGTCTACCTGGACCTGACGCACCTCCCGCCGGAGCAGCTGGACGCGAAGCTCCCGGACATCACGGAGTTCGCCCGCACCTACCTCGGCATCGAGCCCTACACGGACCCGATCCCGATCCAGCCCACGGCGCACTACGTCATGGGCGGCATCCCGACGAACGTCGAGGGTGAGGTCCTGGCGGACAACACCACCGTCGTCCCGGGCCTGTACGCGGCCGGCGAGGTCGCCTGTGTGTCCGTGCACGGCGCCAACCGCCTCGGCACCAACTCGCTGCTGGACATCAACGTGTTCGGCAAGCGCGCGGGCATCGCCGCCGCGGAGTACGCGCAGACGGCGGAGTTCGTCGAGCTGCCGGAGAACCCGGCGGAGCTCGTGATCGAGCAGGTGGAGCGCCTGCGCGACTCCACCGGCACCGAGCGTGTGACGGCGATCCGCCGCGAACTGCAGGACACCATGGACGCCAACGTCATGGTGTTCCGCACCGAGCAGACGATCAAGACGGCGGTCGAGAAGATCGCGGAGCTGCGCGAGCGGTTCAAGAACGTGTCGATCCAGGACAAGGGCAAGCGGTTCAACACGGACCTGCTGGAGGCCATCGAGCTGGGCAACCTGCTCGACCTCGCCGAGGTCATGGCGGTCTCCGCGCTCGCCCGCAAGGAGTCCCGCGGCGGTCACTACCGCGAGGACTACCCGAACCGCGACGACGTCAACTTCATGCGGCACACCATGGCGTACCGCGAGGTCGGCGCCGACGGTTCCGAAACCGTCCGTCTCGACTACAAGCCGGTCGTCCAGACCCGCTACCAGCCGATGGAGCGTAAGTACTGATGGCTACCCCTGTTGTGGACAAGGCGGAAGCGGCCGGCCAGCCCGAGCCCGGCTTCGCCGACTCCCCCTACATCACCGTCACCTTCCGGGTCCGCCGCTTCAACCCGGAGGTCTCGGCCGAGGCGACCTGGGAAGACTTCCAGCTGGAGATCGACCCCAAGGAGCGCGTGCTCGACGGCCTCCACAAGATCAAGTGGGACGTCGACGGCACGCTGACGTTCCGCCGCTCCTGCGCGCACGGCATCTGCGGCTCCGACGCCATGCGGATCAACGGCAAGAACCGCCTCGCGTGCAAGACGCTGATCAAGGACATCAACCCCGAGAAGCCGATCACGGTCGAGCCCATCAAGGGCCTCACGGTCCTGAAGGACCTCGTGGTCGACATGGAGCCGTTCTTCCAGGCGTACCGCGACGTCATGCCCTTCCTCATCACGAAGGACACGAACGAGCCGACGCGTGAGCGCCTCCAGTCGGCCGAGGACCGAGAGCGCTTCGACGACACCACGAAGTGCATCCTCTGCGCGGCCTGCACCACGTCGTGCCCGGTCTTCTGGAACGACGGCCAGTACTTCGGCCCGGCGGCCATCGTCAACGCGCACCGCTTCATCTTCGACTCGCGCGACGAGGCCGGAGAGCAGCGCCTGGAGGTCCTCAACGACCGCGACGGCGTCTGGCGCTGCCGCACGACCTTCAACTGCACGGACGCCTGCCCGCGCGGCATCGAGGTCACCAAGGCGATCGCGGAGGTGAAGCGAGCGCTGATCACGCGCCGCTTCTGAGATCGCGTTCCGCAGTCCTTCGAGGGCCCCGTTTCCGCTGGGAACGGGGCCCTCGGGCATATGCCACACCATCGGGTGGAGGAGGCCGGCCTTGGGGCACACCGGTACAGCGGTTAACGCTAAACCGGTGATCATGAGCTTCTAGCACAGCCGATCGGCCTGACGCCGGGTTCGGTGGAAGATCGTTGAGTGGCTGCGGGCGTCGATAGCTTCGGGTCCATGCCAGTGGAGTTCTTGACCGACGAGCAGGCGGTTTCGTACGGGAAGTTCAACGAGGAGCCAACCCGGCCGGAGCTGGAGCGGTTCCTCTTCCTCGACGACGAGGACCGCAAGCTGATCGCGAAGCGGCGCGGTGATCACAGCCGGCTCGGGTTCGCCCTCCAGATGTGCACCGTGCGCTACATCGGCCGCTTCCTCCCGGACGACCCGCTGGACGTTCCGTGGGCGGTGGTGGAGTACCTCGGGGAACAGCTCGGCATCGAGGACGTCTCGTGCGTGAAGCAGTACACCGACCGCAAGCCGACGGCGTACGAGCACGCGTGGGGGATCCGGGACGCGTACGAGTACCACGAGTACGACGATGCGGAGTGGGGGCGAAAGTTTCGTACGTTCCTGCACGGGCGGGCATGGACGCATGCCGGGGGGCCGGTGGCGCTGTTCAACCAGGCGGTGGGCTGGCTGCGCCGTCACCGGGTATTGCTGCCGGGGGTGTCGGTGCTGGCCCGGAAGGTGTCGGAGGTCCGTGCGTCGCGGAGAAGCGGCTGCACGCCACGGTCGCCAGGGCCGCTCACCGGGCGGACGCGGCGCTGCCCGGGGACCTGGTGGCCATGCTGGTGACGCCGGAGGGCGCCCGGTTCTCGGAGCTGGAGCGGCTGCGCCGGCCACCGACGCGGACAACGGGCACGGCGTTCGCGCGGTCGCTGGAGCGGGTCGATGAGATCGGCGCGTTCGGTCTGGGCCGGGTGCGCCTGTCGCAGGTCCCGCCGAACAGTATGGTCGCGTTGGCCCGGTACGGGCTGGGTTCGAAGGCGGCGAGCCTGGATCGGGCGGAGGAGCCCAAGCGCACCGCGATGCTCACCGCGGTGATGCGCCACGTGGAGGCGAAGGCCATCGACGAGGCCCTGGACCTGTTCCAGGTCCTGATGGCGACCCGGCTGATCAGCACGGCGAAACGGGCGACGGAGAAGGAGCGCCTGTCGACGCTGCCGCAGCTGGAGAAGGCGTTCCGGATGCTCGCGCGGGCGGCGAAGGTGCTGTTCGGGGAGCTGGAGCTGGTGGAGACGCACGGCGCCGACCTGGACGCGGCGGCGCTGTGGGCGGCGGTCGAGGAGGTCGCGCCCCGCCAGGCGGTGATGGGCGCGGCCTCGCTGGTGGTGTCGCTGGTGCCCGAGGACGAGGACTCGGCCGACGTCGCGATGCGGGCGGCGCTGGCCACCCGCTACAACACGGTGCGCCCGTTTCTGGCGCTGCTGGGCGAGTCGAAGGGGCTGGCGGCGTCGACCGGCGGCACGCGGGTGCTGGCCGGGGTCAAGCGGCTGCCCGCGCTGGCGCGGCGGCGGGTGAAGGACAAGCCGCTGGTGCCGCGCGAGGTGGACGACAAGCTGGTGCCGGCCGCCTGGCGCAAGGCGGTGTACGCGAATGCCGACCTGCCGCAGGGGTCGGTGGACCGGGACGCGTACTGCTCGGCCGCTACAGCTTCACCGCCTCCACCCCGGCCGCCGGCGCCTTGCGCCCGCTGCGCGACCCAGACGCGGCCGGGCTCGGGCTCGACGAGGACGACAAGGAGCAAAGGCCCCCTTGGCGTCTCCCGCCGGGCCCGGACCGTTGTCAGGGTGGGGTGCCGGGCCGGGGCAGCAATCAGCTCGGCTGGTCGCCGGTGTACCGGTAGATCTCGGCGCCGCTGTTGATGTGCCACACGGTGCCATCAGTGCCAGCGGCGATGTCGATGGCCGTGCCGGGGATCTTGATCCACGGGTTGCCGCCGCTGGCGTCGTTGTTGGTGTACCGGTAGATGCTGCCGGCGGGGTCGACGCCCCACACGTTCGTCCGGGAGCCGACTGCGATGCGCTTGAGGCTGCCGTTGACGCTCGTCCAGGGGTTCGCACTGTCCTGGTCCCCGGTGTAGCGGAAGACCTGGTTGCCGCCGTTGACGCCCCACACGGTGCCGTCGGCGCCCGCGCCGATGTCACTCAGGGCCCCGGGGATCTTGATCCACGGGTTGGCGTCGTGGTTCGTGTAGCGGAAGATGCCGCCTGCGGAGTCCACGCCCCACACGTTCGTCCGCGAGCCCGCGTCGATGCGGACCAGGCTGCCGGAGATGCCCTTCCAGGGGTTGGCGCCGTCGGTGTCCCCGGTGTACCGGTAGATCTGGTTGCCGCCGTTGACACCCCAGGTCGTACCGTCGGAGGCCGCCCCGATGTCGCTGAGTCCTCCCGGGATGTTGATCCACGGGTTGGCGTCGTAGTTGGTGTACCGGTAGATCGCGCTGGCTGCGTTCACACCCCACACCGTCGTCCTGGACCCCGCCGAGATGGCCGTGAGAGCCCCTGCGACCTTCACCCAATCCGCCATGCCGAAACACCCTTCTCCAAGCCGTTGCTGACCCGGCCATCCTGGGTGCAAAGACGAGCTGACAGAGCTAGTGAATGCTTGTCTTAATACTGAATCGGCCTGTAAACCGATGTTTCACGGCTAATCGCCTTGCAGGCTCGGGGACGGGAACAGCTCGGCCGACAGCGTTTCGGCTCGAAGAGCTGTCCCACCCTCGGGGGATCGACACGTCTGCCGGCTCATGCATCCCGCCGGGACGCCCAGCCGGGGGTGTGCGGGCCTAGAAAGCGATCCGGCGACGGCAGCGGCAGGCCCCGGACGGATACGCCTCTCGCAAACGGCTCATCTGTGAGAGTTCTGCGAGAGCCCCGCAGTGATCACGTTTCCGCAGGTCGCCGTTCGCAAAAGGCCTCTCGAAACCCGCATGTTGTGCGAGGCACTTCTGAGGGACTTCCAGGATGGACCTCACACCCGATCGGTGTCAGTCTCCGAAGTCGGCTGCACAGATGACTGGAGTCGGGTGCACTGAGCACGGCCTCCGCTCGCGGGGCGCCGGCCCCTGCCGGCTGCTCAGTCGGGTGGTACGGCTGGGTCGATGATCCGATACCCCACGCCGGGTGTGGTGGCGATGACCGGGGGCTCGCCGAGTTTGCGGCGCAGGCGGCTGATGGTCACCGTGACGGTGTTGGTGAACGGGTCGGCGTGTTCGTCCCAGACCTGTTCGAGGAGGTCCTCCGTGCTGAGGAAGGCGGGGCTCGCGTTCAGGAGGGCTTCGAGTACCGCGAATTCCTTGACAGAGAGGTCGAGTTGGTGGCCGTCGCGGCCGGCGGTGCGGCGCATCGGGTCGAGTTCGATGCCCGCCGTGCTCAGGGTGCGGGGCCGGGCGGCGGGGCGGCGGCGGGCCAGGGCGCGGATGCGCAGGACGAGTTCGGGAAAGTGGAAGGGCTTGGCGAGGTAGTCGTCGGCGCCCAGGGTCAGGCCGCTGACCCGGTCGCCGGGTGAGCCGGCGGCGGTCAGCATCAGGACCATCACGCGGCCGTCCCGCTCGGTGATCATTTGGCAGAGGGTGTCGCCGTGGATGCCTGGCAGGTCGCGGTCGAGCACGACGACGTCGTACGCGTTGACGTCCAGTTTGGCCGCGGCGTCGAGCCCGTCGTGGGCCACGTCCACGGCCATGCCCTGGTCGCGCAGTCCCTCGGCGATCACTTCGGCGAGGGGGCGGGCGTCCTCGACCACCAGGACTCTCAACGCGCCACGCCGGTCTCTGTGCTGGGAGCCTTCGCCGTCGCCCTGCCGTCCGTACGGGGGAGGGTGATGGTGACGCGCAGGCCGCCGTCGGGGCGGGCGCGCAGGTCCAGGGTGCCGTGGTGGGCCTGAGTGATGGCCGCGACGATGGAGAGGCCGAGGCCGCTGCCCTGGCCGGTGCCGGTCCGGTCGGCGCCAAGGCGGCGGAAGGGCTGCGCGAGGTCCGCCACCCGCCGCTGGTCGAGGACCGGTCCGCTGGACTCGACGACGAGGGACACTGCGCCTGCGTCGTCTCCTTCAGCCCGTACCGCGACAGTGATCCAGCCCCCGGGGTCGTTGTGCGTGATCGCGTTGTCGACCACGTTGTCGGCTACGCGGCGCAGCAGCGTCTGGCTGCCCCACACCCACGCGGAGTCGTCGATCCGGTTTTCACGCACGGTCAGGCCCTTGGCCGCGATGTCCTTTGTCCGTCCGGTGAGGGCGGTCAGCGCGAGTTGGCCGAGGGCGAGGCGCGCCGAGTCGGTGAACTCGCCGTGCTGGGTGCGAGCCAGGACGAGGAAACTCTCCAGCAGCCGGTCCACCTGGTCGAGTTCGGCGCGCATCCGGGCGGCCAGCGTGGCCGTGGTCTCGGGTACCGGGCCCGGCTTGGCGAGGGCCACATCCAGGGAGGCCCGCATCGTGGTGAGTGGGGTGCGCAGCTCGTGGGAGGCGTTGGCGACGAAGAAGCGCTGGGCGTCGAAGGAGCCCTCCAAGCGGCCGAGGAGGTCGTCGATGGTGTCGGCGAGGTCCTTCACCTCGTCGCCGGGGCCGCCGATGGCCAGGCGTTCGTGCAGGCTGTCGGCGGTGATCCGGCGGGTGGCCGCTGTCATCACGCGCAGCGGGCGCAGCACCCGGCCGGCGACGAACCAGCCGAGGCCGACCGAGATCACCGCCATGACGCCGAGGGCGATGGCGGATCCGATCAGGATCTGCCGGGACTGGGTGTCGTGCGCCTGGGCCAGTTGTTGCTCCAGCTCGTCGATGCGGCCCTGGGCCTGTGCCGCCGTGGCGGGCTGATCGGTGCCGCCGTCGGGGGCGGTCTGGCTGTCCCTCGATCCTCCGGATGCCACCACGGCCGCGATGGCGAGCAGCGCCGTTCCCGACAGCAGGAACAGAGTCACGTACAAGGCGGTGAAGCGGGTGCGGGCAGTGCCACGGCGCAGGCCGAGCCGGGCGGTCAGGCCCGCGAGCCGTCGGGGCGGACCCCATTTCATCCGCATGCTCCCCTCTCGCCACCGCACCAGGACATGTACCAGGCCAGGCTAAGCCGAGGCGCCTAACAGCGAGATGACAGTGGCCGTTCGGCCCCTGTAACTCGCTCCGTCACAGGGTGGTGCCCATGAGCGAGGAGAATACGAAGGCGACGATCGAGGTCATCGGTCTGCGTAAACGCTTCGGGCCACAGTTGGCTCTGGACGGGATGACGTTCACCGTGCGGCCCGGACGGGTGACCGGCTTCGTCGGCCCGAACGGCGCGGGCAAGTCCACCACCATGCGCGTGATCCTGGGCCTTGACGCGGCTGAGGAGGGAAAGGCCCTGGTTGACGGGGTGCCGTACCGCACCCTGCGTCGCCCGCTTCGGCATCTGGGGGCACTGCTCGACGCCTCCGCGCTGCAGCCGAGCCGGACCGCTCGTAACCACCTGCTGTGGCTGGCCCACTCACAGGGCGTGCCGGCCCGGCGGGTGGACGAGGTCATCGATCAGGTTGGCCTGGGTACGGCGGCCCGGCGAAAGGCCGGCGGCTTCTCGCTGGGCATGCGCCAGCGCCTGGGGATCGCGGCGGCGCTGCTCGGTGACCCGCCGGTCGTCATGCTGGACGAGCCGTTCAACGGCCTCGACCCCGACGGCATCGTGTGGATGCGCGGCTTCCTGGCGGAGCTGGCCCGGCAGGGCCGCGCCATCCTGGTCTCCAGTCACCTGATGAGCGAACTCGAAGACACCGCGGACCATCTCGTGGTGATCGGCCGCGGCCGGGTCGTCGCGGACACCAGCGTGTCCGAGCTGCTCGCCGAGGCGTCCGGCGGCCGGGTCACCCTGCGTACCTCCGCGCCTCCGCGCGCCGCCCAGGTCCTGCACGGCGCGGGTGCCACCGTTCGAGCCACCGGCCCCGACACCCTCGGCGTCACGGGCCTGTCCGACGAGGAGATCGTGGCCCTGCTTGCCCGGAACGGGGTGCCGTTCTCCCAGGTGTCCGCGCACCGGGCGACGCTCGAAGAGGCGTACATGGAGCTCACCCGGGACGCGGTGGAGTACCGGGGCATCCCGGCAGGGGAGGCCACGCGATGACAGCCACCCTCACCCCTCGCCCCCCGGCCACGAGGCGCGCTGAGCCGAGCGGGTTCCTCAGGACGCTGCACGCCGAGTGGACGAAGTTCCGTACGGTACGCGGCTGGGTCCTGGCCATGGCGGGGGCGCTCCTGGTGACGATCGTGGTCGGCCTGCTCGGAACGGCCGCCCCCGCCCCCGGCGGTCGGGGCGCCGACTCCGCCTCGTATCCGAAGGGCCCCGGCGGCGAGGCCGTCAATGACAGCTTCTGCTTCGTCCACAGGACGCTCACCGGCGACGGCGCCCTCACCGTTCCCCTGCGGTCCCTGACCGGTGTGGCCGACACCGGGACCGGCAAGACGGCCCAGGGCGCCCAGCCCTGGGCGAAGGCCGGGATCATCGTGAAGGAAAGCCTCACCCAGGGATCCCCGTACGCGGCGGTCATGGCCACCGGCGGCCACGGCGTGCGCATGCAGTACGACTACACGCACGACACGGCGGGCCCTTCCGGCAAGGTCTCCCAGGAGTCCCCGCGCTGGCTGCGCCTGGTCCGCTCCGGTGACAGTCTCACCGGATACACCTCCACCGACGGCTCCCACTGGACCAAGGTCGGCCATGCGAAGCTGCCTGGGCTTGCGCGTACCGTGCAGGCCGGGCTCTTCGCCACGTCACCGGAGGCGAAGCAGGACACCGCGGCGGGCACGGGCTTCAGCCCCGCCGTGGCCACCGGCACCTTCGGCCGTCCCGGCCTCACCGGTGGCTGGTCCCAGAGCGCGTGGAGCGGCACACAGGTGGGCGGCGACGCGGGCACCTCCGGCAGCTACACGAACACCACCAAGGGCGGCTTCACCCAGACCGACGGCGGCGGGTTCACCGTGACCGGGGCCGGTGACATCGCACCGGTCGTCGGCGGGCCCGTCATGGGCGTCGGCTTCTCCGTCGAGAACTTCCTCGTCGGCACCTTCGCCGGACTGATCGTGGTGATCGCCGTGGGCACGGTGTTCATCACCGGCGAGTGTCGGCGCGGTCTGCTGCGTACGACCATGGCGGCAACTCCCCTGCGGGGCCGGGTGCTTGGTGCCAAGGCGCTGGTGGCCGGGGGCGTCGCGTTCGCCATCGGCCTGGTCGCCGCCGCGATCACCATTCCCGTCGGGGAACGCAGCGCGCGCGGCAGGGGCTTCCATGTCTTCCCCGTCACGTCGGCGACCGAAGCGCGCGTCATGGTCGGCACCGGCCTGCTCTGCGCGGCCGCCGCCGTGCTCGCTCTCGGCGTCGGTGCCCTGCTGCGGCGCAGCGCCACGGCTGTCGCCCTGGTCATCGCGTCGATCGTGCTGCCCTTCCTGCTTGCCACCTCCGGCGTACTGCCCCCGGGCGTCTCGGAGTGGCTGCTGCGGGTGACCCCGGCTGCGGGCTTCGCCATCCAGCAGACCCTGCCGCGGTACACGCAGGTGCTCAGCGTGTACGAGCCGTCGACCGGCTACTACCCGCTGGCGCCATGGGCCGGCCTCGCCGTGCTGTGCGGATACGCCGCGCTCGCCTTCGGTCTGGCCGTGGTGCGGCTGCGCGGGAGGGACGTATGAGTCTCCTGAGCGGTGCACGACTCACGAGCACGGCGGACGACGCGTGGCGAGGGGACTTCGGCCGCGCCCTGCGCGCGGAGTGGACGAAGCTGCGCACCGCAGGGGGAATGGGCAGGTTGCTCCTGCTCGCCGTCGCGCTGACCGTGGCCGTCGGCTGCGGCACCGCCAAGGCCGTGAAGTGCCCGGACTCAGGGTGCGGCCAGGACGCCGTCAAGCTCGCCCTGACCGGCGTCACCGTCGGGCAGGCGGTCATCGCCGTCTTCGCGGTGCTGGCCGTCAGCGGCGAGTACGGCACCGGGATGATCCGCACCACGCTCATGGCAGTGCCGAACCGGATCACCGTCCTTACCGCCAAGGCAACGGTCCTCACCACGGTCGTCCTGGCCTCCGGGACGGCTGCCGTCCTGGTCTCCCTCCTCGTCGGCCGCTACATCCTGCCCGGCAACGGATTCACCGAGGCGCACGGCTATGCCCCGCTCTCCCTGGCCGACGGCCCGACCCTGCGCGCGGCCGTGGGCTCGGTTCTCTACCTCGTCCTGATCGCCCTGCTCGGCCTCGGCGTGGCGACCGCGGTACGGGAGGCGGCGAGCGCCATCGGGATCGTGCTCGGGCTGCTCTACCTCTTCCCGGTCGTCACCCGGGTGGTCAACGACCCGGAGTGGCAACGCCACCTCCAGCAGATCTCGCCCATGACCGCCGGGCTCGCGATCCAAGCCACCGTCCATCTGCACGAGCTGCCCATCGGCCCATGGGCCGGCCTGGGCGTGCTCGCCACGTGGGCCGCGGCCGCGCTGCTGGTCGGCAACCTGCTGCTGCACAGGCGCGACGCGTAGCCGAATCGAGCCGACCGCGAGCGCGGTGGCTTCGGACCCAACGACTCTGGGAACGGACCGATAACAGCTATGCGACGGCCACCCCGGCTCCCTGCACTGCTACCTCTTCAGGTAGCGGTGCAGGGAGGTCTTGGGGATGCCGGTCTTGACGCTGATCTCCCCGTAGCCGGCGCCTTGGCCTTGGAGCAGACGCGCGTACTCGATCTTGTCGGCTGGGTGGGCCACGGGCCGGCCGATGCGGCGGCCTGCCGCTTCGGCCACGGCGCGGGCGTGGGCGGCCCGCTCCGCGGTGAAGGTCCGCTCCATCTCGGCGAACAGGGCCAGTAGCAGGAAGGCGATACGGCCCATGCCCTCGTTGCCGGTGTTGATCGGCAGCGGGACGGCCAGTGAACGCACCCCGATCTGCTTCTCGTTCAAATCGTGGACGAGGTTGAGGACTTCGCGCAGGTTGCGGCCGAGCCGGTCCAGGGTGTGCACCACGATGGTGTCCCCGGGGCGGGCGTAGGCGAGCTGGTCGGCCAGGCCGGGGCGCTCGGCCAAGTCGACCGTAGTGCAGACGACTTCGGGCTGTCTGGGAATTCACACTTCCCTGCACTCGGCGGCGAATCCCCAGCTCATCCGTGCACGCGACTACGGACATTCACAGCGACCACGTGTTGAACACGTTCAAAAATAGGTCTACAGTCTCCCTCGACAACGTTTTGAACGTGTTCAAGAAGGGTGGGGCAATGGACCGCACGGTCATCGCCTACGTCATCTACCTGCTGGTCAGCGTCGCGTTGACCATCTGGGTGGCCCGGACGCTCAGCCGGAACGGGAAGGTCTTCCTCGCCGACGTGCTGCACGGCAACGAGAAGCTCGCCGATGCCGTCAACCACCTTCTGGTGGTCGGCTTCTATCTCGTCAACCTCGGGTTCGTCGCGCTGTATCTGAGCGGCGACGAGACCATCACCGACACGCGCGGCGTCTTCGAGGCGCTGTCGACCAAGCTCGGTGTGGTGCTGCTGGTGCTCGGTGTGATGCACCTGGCCAACGTCTATGTGCTGAACCGGATCCGGCGGCGGGGTGTGATGGAGCGGGAGCAGGTGCCGCCCGTGCCGCCGCAGGGCTGGGCGGCCCCGTCGGCCCGGGCCTGAGCGGAGGCCCGGGTGAACGCCACCGCGCCGGTCCGCCGGCTCACCGTCCTGTACGACGCCGAGTGCTCCCTGTGCGCGTTCGTGCGCGACTGGCTCCTGCGGCAGCCCCAGCTGGTGCCGCTGGAGCTGGTCCCGGCCGCCTCCGAGGAGGCCCGGCGGCGCTTTCCCGGACTCGATCACGGCGCCACCCTCGACGAGATCACCGTCGTCGGCGACGCCGGGCAGGTCTACCGGGGGCCCGCCGCCTGGATCGTCACCCTGTGGGCGCTGCGCGAGCAACGGCCGCTCGCCCACCGGCTGAGCACCCCGTCGGGTGCCCGGCTGGCCAAGGGTGCGGTGCTCGCCGCCGCCAAGTGGCGCGGGGCGCAGTGGCACCAGGGGCCGCGGGGCGGGGCGCAGTGGGGCGGCCGGGTGTACCGGCGCGCGGACGGGTGGGCGTACGCGCCGGACACCGGCTGGACCTACAGCGCGCCGGGCTGCGCCGACGGCACCTGCGCCCCTCGGTAGCCGCACCGGTGCTGACGTTAGGCTCTCTTCCCGTGTCCGCGAAGAACGACGGCCCCGACGACGGCGCCACCCCCACGAAGTCCGAGCAGACCCGCGCCCTGATCCTGGAGACGGCCATGCGGCTGTTCCAGGAGCGCGGCTACGACAAGACGACGATGCGGGCCATCGCCAAGGAGGCCGGGGTCTCCGTCGGCAACGCGTACTACTACTTCGCGGGCAAGGAGCACCTGATCCAGGGCTTCTACGACCGGATCGCCGCCGAGCACCAGGTGGCGGTCCGGGAGATCCTGGACCGGGAGGCCGACCTGGAGGCACGGCTCGCGGGTGTCCTGCGGACCTGGCTGGACATCGCCGCGCCCTACCACGAGTTCGCGGTGCAGTTCTTCAAGAACGCCGCCGACCCGGACAGCCCGCTCAGCCCCTTCTCCCCCGAGTCGGAGCACGCGCGCGTGGAGGCCATCAACGTCCACCGGGAGGTGCTGGCCGGGGCGAAGAAGACGAAGGTGCCCGAGGAGCTGCGGGACATCCTGCCCGAGTTGATGTGGCTGTCCCAGATGGGGCTCGTCCTGTACTGGATCTTCGACCGTACGGAGGGGCGGGAGCGCAGCTACCGGCTCGCCGAGCGCGGTGCCCGGCTCACCGCGCGCGGCGTCGCCCTGGCCCGCTTCCGGGTGCTGCGGCCCCTGGTGCGGGAGGTGCACGAGCTGTTCACGGACTTCCTGCCGGGGATGACGCGGGCGATCCCGGACCCGGCGGCGCGCCGCACCGAGTCGTAGAGCCGCGCAGGGCACCTCACAGCCCTGTGAGGCTCCAGAGACGGAAGACGCCCGTGCCGTCCGAGAGGTACTGGCCGCCGCCGATGTCCTCGGTGGTGACGACGTACTCCTTCGCCTGCCACAGCGGGAGCACCGGCACGTCCTGCGCGACGGTCTGCTGCACCTCGCGGAAGTCCCGGTCGGCCTCGCCGCGGTCGGCGTAGCGCTGGCTGTCCTTGATGAGCCGGTCCACGGTCTTGCTGCTGTAGCCGGTGTTCATGGCGCTGCCGGTGCCGACGAGCGCGGCGCCGAAGGTGTCCGGGTCGGGGAAGTCGGCGACCCAGCCGACGGCGTACGCGTCGAGCTTGCCGTCCGCCCACCGCTTCTGGAAGGCGGTCCACTCGTAGCCCTGGAGAGTGACCTTGAAGAGTCCGCTCGCCTCCAGCTCCCGTTTGATCTCGGCGCCCTCCTGTGCCCCGGCGCCGCGGCCCTTGGCGTAGCCGTAGGTGATGCGGACCGGCAGGGTGACACCGGCCTTGGTGAGCAACTGCCGTGCCTTCTTCGCGTCCTGCTCGGGGTAGTCGTCGAAGAACGAGGCGGTGTGGCCGGTGATGCCCGCCGGGATCAGGGAGTACAGGGGGTCGACGGTGCCGTCGTAGACGGTGGCGGCCAGCCGTTCGCGGTCGATCAGCCACGCCATGGCCTGGCGGACCTTGGGGTTGTGCAGGGGCTTGCCCGCGCGGGTGTTGAAGTACAGGTTGCGGGTCTCGGAGCCGTCCGCCTCGAAGACGCGCTGCGCGGGGTCGCTCGGGTTCAGGTCGGCGAGGACCTGGGGAGGCAGCTGGCGGGTCGCGACCTCGACCTGCCTGTCCTTCCAGGCGGTGTCGAGGGCGTCGGGGCTGTCGTAGTAGCGCAGCGCGACGGGGCGGTCCGCGCCGCCCTTGACGGCGCCCCGGTAGCCGGTGTCGGGCGTGAGGACCGCCTTGTCGTTCTTCGTGTAGGAGGTGAGGGTGTACGGGCCGGTGCCGTCGACACCGTTGTCGGTGCGCAGGCCGGCGGCCGGGTACGCGGTGTGGTCGACGATGGAGCCGGCGCCGGTGGCCACCTTGAACGGGAAGGTCGCGTCGGGCGAGGACAGGTGGAAGGTGACGGTCAGCCGGTCGGCGCTCACGGAAGCGAGGGTGTCGAGCAGGGGCGCCGGGCCGACGGGCGACTTGATCCTCAGGATCCGGTCGAAGGAGTACTTCACGTCCTCGGCGGTCATCGTCCGGCCGCTCGGGAAGGTGAGGCCGGAGCGCAGGTCGCAGCGGTACGTCGTCAGGTCGCCGCCGGTGAACGCGCAGCTCTTCGCCGCGTCCGGTACGGGTGCGGTGCCGCCCGGCGTGAAGGTGAGCAGTGACTGGAAGACGTTGCTGAACAGCGCCCAGGAGCCGGCGTCGTAGGCACCGGCCGGGTCGAGTGAGGTGACGGCGTCCGTCGTGCCCACCGTGATGGTCTGGCCGTCGCTCTTCGACGGCAGGAACTGCCAGGCGCCCACGCCCACGGCGGCCAGCACGAGCAGCCCCGCGAGTATCCGCATGCGAACCGATCGCATCGGCCTTGCCCTCCCCAGGCCCTTTGGGCCCTTGTGCCGGTGCCACACCCCTTCGTGGCGGCCTCACCCAATCACAGGTTTTTGACCTCGGGGAAGGGAGATCTGCCGAGTTGGGAAAGAACTTACCGATGGGTGGATCGGTCCGGTTTCACAGCGGTCTCACAGGGTGATGCGCAGGGGGACGCACAGGGGCTGCTCGGTCAGGCCTGCTTCGACGCCAGCTCGATCAGCGTGATGTCCGACGGTGCGCCGACCCGGGTGGGCGGGCCCCAGGCGCCCGCGCCGCGCGAGACGTAGAGCTGGGTGTCGCCGTAGCGCTCCAGGCCCGCGAGGGTCGGGTTGGCGGCGGAGGCGATGAGGTTGCCGGGCCAGAGCTGGCCGCCGTGGGTGTGGCCGGAGAGCTGGAGGTCGACGCCGTGCTCGACGGCGTCGTGGATCTGGACGGGCTGGTGGGCGAGCAGTACGCAGGCGCGTGCGGTGTCCCGGTCGCCGAGTGCCCGGGCGAAGTCGGGGCCCTGGCCCTCCTCCTCGCCCGCGATGTCGTTGACTCCGGCCAGGTCGAAGTACGGGAGCTCCCTGCGGGCGTTCTCCAGGGGGTTGAGGCCCAGGCGCCGGACTTCCTCGACCCACTGTTCGGCGCCGGAGAAGTACTCGTGGTTGCCGGTGACGAAGTAGGACCCGTGACGGGCCCTCAGCTGGGCCAGCGGGGCGGCCGCGGGGCCGAGGTCCTTGACGCTGCCGTCGACCAGGTCGCCGACGACCGCGATCAGGTCGGGCTGGGTCGCGTTGATCGTGTCGACGACCGTCTGCGCGAAGCCGCGGCCCAGGACCGGGCCGAGGTGGACGTCACTGACCACCGCGATCCGGAAGCCGTGCGCCGCGCGCGGCAGCTTGGCCAGGGGAACGGTGACCCGCTTGACCTTCGGCCCCCGCAGCACGCCGTACGTGCCGTACCCGACTGTCCCGACGGCAGCGGCCGCGGCGGCCCCGGCGACGACTCGCGAGACGAAGAGGCGGCGGGAGGGGCCGGTGGGGGTGGGGGCAGGGGGTGTGGTGTCGGTGGTGAGGGTGAGCGGCTGCGGGGTGGCTTCTGGGGCGTCGTCGGGGGTGGGGGCCGTCAGAGGGTGGGGCTGAGTGGCGGAGCCGGTAGCTCCGGCGCGGGGGCGGGCCTGTGCGGCGG
Organism: Streptomyces sp. NPDC040589; assembly: GCF_055594445.1. Taxonomy (NCBI): domain Bacteria; kingdom Bacillati; phylum Actinomycetota; class Actinomycetes; order Kitasatosporales; family Streptomycetaceae; genus Streptomyces; species Streptomyces sp. NPDC040589. Next base: position 1,010,366 of record NZ_JBVIWP010000001.1, read on the forward strand.
CTGCCGCAGGGGAAGCCGGTGCCGCACCCGGCGCGGAGGCGCCGACGCCGGCCTGCGGGTCGACTGCCGTCCCGGCGTCAGCCGCTCCGCCGCAGAGGCCGGCCTGCGCTGCGGCTGCCGCCGCCACACCCGGCGCTGCGGCGCCGACACCCGCCTTCGGGTCGGCCGCCGTCCCGCCATCAGTCGCTGCGCCCGGTGTGGCAGGGGCGTACGGGCCCTCGCCGGTGTCCAGGGGCGCCGTGGTGTGTGCCTGGTCCGCGGTCGACGCCGCCGGTCCCGTTGCGGGCTCGGTCCTCGCCCTGTCCCGGCGTTCCAGGTACCGCCGCAGCAGGGGGCGTACGACCTCGCCCGCCACGACCGCCAGCAGCAGGTATATCGACAGGGCCAGCCACAGGAAGCCCGGCCAGGCGAGGGTCTGCTGGAGCCAGAAGGGGGCGCCGGAGCGTTCGGCGACCAGGGCCGCGATCGCCAGGATCCAGCCGCCGGCGATCAGGACCGCGCCCGCGCGGCGGGTGAGGCCCGGGCCGCGGGTCGTGTCGCGGAACAGGCGGCGCCACACGTACCAGTTGGCCGTCACGATGACGGCCAGGACCAGCAGGGCGACGAGTACGAAGACGATGGCCACGGTGTTGTGTCTCCCGATTGCCGTTATGACGTCCGGCGCAGTGCGCGCAGACCACGCAACCCGATGGCCCCGACGACCGTCCCCAATACGAAGGACACGACGGCGAGCAACAGGTGCACCCAGAAGTACGCCGTGGGATGACCGTCGTCGAAGGCGAGCCCGCTGCCGTCCTTGACAAGGTTTTTGACGAAAGTGATCCAGATGACCCAGCTCCACACCCCGAAGGCGAGCAGGAACCAGGAGACGGGGCGGCTGAGCTTCATGAGTCCAGTATCGCCAGAGCGTGTCCTGTTCCGTTCCCGGGGTGGGGGTGGAAGCGGGACTTCCCTGCGTACGGCATGTACGTTTCCGACCGTGCCCGCACCGAAGAAGACCGCCAGGCGATCCCTGCTGGTCACCGCCGCCGTCCTGTCCTCCCTCGCCCTGGCCGCGCCCGTCGCCGTCGCGGCCCCGAAGCCCTCGGGCAGTCCGTCGGCGAGCCCCTCGGCCACTCCCCCGGCCTCGATGTCGACCGTGGGCGGCGCCCGGCTCGGGCAGCCGGGGACGCAGGTGAACCTGGCGAGCGGTGTGCCGGTGCTGCCGAAGGACCTGAGCGCCCGCTCCTGGATCGTCTCGGACGCCGAGACCGGTGACGTCCTCGCCGCGCACAACGCGCACTGGCGGCTGGCCCCGGCGAGCACGCTGAAGATGCTGTTCGCGGACACGCTGCTGCCTAAGTTCCCGAGTACGACCGAGCACAAGGTCATCCCCTCCGACCTGGCGGGTATCGGCGCGGGGTCCAGCATGGTCGGGATAAAGGAGGAGGAGACGTACACCGTCCACGATCTGTGGCTCGGTGTCTTCCTGCAGTCCGGCAACGACGCGGTGCATGTGCTGTCCGCGATGAACAAGGGCGTCGAGAACACCGTCAAGGAGATGAACGCGCACGCCGAGGAGCTCCAGGCCCTCGACACGCATGTCGTCAGCCCGGACGGCTACGACGCCGAGGGACAGGTCTCGTCGGCGTACGACCTGACGCTGATCGCCCGCTCGGGGCTGCAGAAGAAGGACTTCCGGGAGTACAGCTCGACGGTCAGCGCGAAGTTCCCCGGCGAGACGAAGAAGGACAAGAAGGGGAAGTCCGTCCGCAAGTCCTTCGAGATCCGCAACACCAACCGGCTGCTGAGCGGTGACTCGGACGTGCCCGTCTACCAGGGCATCGCGGGCGTGAAGAACGGCAACACCACCAACGCGGGTGCCACCTTCACCGGGGTCGCCGAGCGGAACGGCAAGGTGCTGCTGGTGACGGTGATGAACCCGGAGAAGCCCGAGCACAACGAGGTCTACAAGGAGACCGCCCGGCTGTTCGACTGGGGATTCAAGGCGGCCGGGAAGGTGCAGCCGGTCGGTGAGCTGGTGCCGCCGAAGAGCGCCGCGCAGGGCAATGACCGGCCCGGCGCGAACCCCTCGGGCGAGGCCGGTGGCTCAGGCGACGGCGGCGGGGCCGGAACCGGCTCGAAGCCGGTGGCCAGCGCCTCCGCCGCGGACGGCTCCAGCGGCATCGGAACCGCGCTCGGCATCACCGGCGGCGTGCTGGTACTCCTCGCGGCCGGCGCCTTCCTGGTCAACCGCCGCTGGCCCCTGCCGGACCTGGTACGCCGCCGGACCCGCCCGAGCGACGACAGCTGACACCCGGGAGCCAGCGCCCCCTTGCTCAGCCATCGCCAGGGGGCGCTGGCACCGCTCACGGGCGGCACCGTCCGGATCAACGCCGCCCGCCACCGGCCGGACCTGACGCGCCACCCGACCCGCCAGGGCGACGAC